>DASTZQ010000025.1:0-12340 GCA_035764205.1 Gammaproteobacteria bacterium | reverse complement strand
GTTGTTTGGATGGACGAACAAGTGATTGTTTTAGGTCAGATGATTGGTGATGGCAGTTACTTAAAAGGCCAGCCTATGCGTTTTACCAATCAAACACCAGAGAATCTTGAGGTGGTTGCCAATGCTTTGAAAATCGCATTCAACTGCGATGTGAAAAAATATTCTCGTGATAATTGGCATCAATTAGTGATTAGTGGTAACGGCAATCGTTGGATGCCTCGTGGTGTTAATAAATGGTTTAAAGAATTAAACATATTTAATCAGCGTTCCCATGAAAAGCGCATTCCTCAAGAAGCATTTCAATTGAGTAATCGTCAAATTGCCTTGTTATTAAGGCATTTGTGGGCAACCGATGGAACCATTTATACAAGGCCACTAGGAAAAAAAGGCAGTCATGTGATTCAATATGCAACAAACAGTCCTAAGTTGGCGGAAGACGTTTCTGCTTTATTGTTGCGTTTAGGCATTGTTGCTCGCGTTCAATCGTATGCGCAAGGAAAATACTTGCCAACGTATCACGTTAAAGTGACCGGTGTTGATGGTATGCAGCGTTTTCTTGATGTGGTCGGTGGTTTTGGCCCACGAGCTGAACAAGCAGAGAAATTAGCAGCAGCAATCGCTGGCATGGATGGCAACACCAATGTTGATACATTGCCTAATGCGGTGTTTGATCAAATTAAAGAAACGATGCAAGCCAATGGTGTTTCACATCGGGCCATGGCTAATTTGCGTGGCACGGCCTATGGAGGCAGTGCGCATTTTAATTTCTCACCTTCACGCGCAACAGTGAGTGAATACGCTCACCTTTTGGGTGATGATCAATTAAAAACATTAAGTGAAAACGATTTATTCTGGGATAGAGTCGTTAACGTTGAGCCGATCGGCGATGAAGACGTTTATGATTTAACCGTGCCAGGCCATGCAAATTGGTTAGCAGATGGCATTGTGACACATAACTCGGGTGCTATCGAGCAAGACGCAGACGTCATTGTCTTCATTTATCGTGATGAGGTTTACAATGATAACAGCCCGGATAAAGGCACAGCCGAAGTCATTATCGCAAAACAACGTAACGGGCCCATTGGTAAAGTGCGTGTGACTTTCTTGGGTCAATACACGCGGTTTGAAAATTTCACCAGGGCGGGCCAATATTAAGTAAGGATGCGGTGTGAGCAGACCAGCGTTAATCACCATTCACCTCGATGCACTGCGCCATAATTTGGCGCAAGTGCGCAAGTTAGCTCCCAAATCAAAAGTGCTTGCCATGGTTAAAGCCAATGCTTACGGGCATGGCTTAATTGGCATTGCTAAAGCCTTAAATCACGCAGATGGTTTGGGTGTGGCTTCACTGGAAGAAGGCATTGCACTTCGTGAGGCTGGCATCAAGCAACCCATTTTTTTGATGGAAGGGTTGTTTAATGTTGATGAACTCACACTGGCTGCTTTGCATCATTTCACCTTAATTGTGCATCATGCAGATCAAATCACCATGCTGCAATCTGTGCGTTTGCAAAAACCCTTGCAAGTGTGGTTGAAAGTAAACACAGGCATGAATCGTTTAGGTATTGCGCCCGCTGATTTTAATGCGTGTTATGGAAAATTATTAACGTGCCAGAATGTCGCTCAACCCATAGGGGTCATGACGCATTTTGCAGAAGCAGACAACCCCAAGAGCGAGGTGACGGCGCGTCAAGTTGATTGTTTTAATGCCGTCATTGAAGGTGTGCAAGCGCCCCTCAGTTTAAGCAATTCCGCAGGCATTTTAGCGTGGCCGTCAGTGCAAGCCGATTGGGTGCGCCCGGGTTTAATGTTATACGGCGCTTCGCCTTTTACGAAAGAAACGGGTTTAGAGCGTGGCTTAAAACCGGTCATGACATTTTCGTCTAAATTAATGGCCGTGCATGCGGTTAAGCGCGGCGAAAAGGTGGGTTACGGCGGCACGTGGACAGCCCACGAAGCTACACGCATAGGTATTGTGGCAGCGGGTTACGGCGACGGCTATCCTCAACAAGCGAAAAATGGCACGCCGGTGCTTGTGAATGGGCAGGTTTGCCCATTGGTCGGGCGTGTGTCTATGGATATGTTGGCTGTCGATTTAAAAGAATCGCCCAAGGCAACACTCGGAGACCCGGTTATTTTATGGGGCCAAGGTTTGCCAGTCGAGTGGGTGGCCAATCAGGCCATGACCTCGCCTTATGAATTGTTAACGCGCATCACGACTCGACCAAAAATCGTGACGAGCTTATAGGGTTTCAAAACAATCAATGGCTTCTTTTAGTGTTTGCACCGGTTGAATGTGCAGGCCTTCAATCGTTTCTTTACCGGCATTGGCTTTGGGCACGATGGCACGTTTAAACCCGTGTTTGGCCGCTTCTTTTAAGCGCTCTTGCCCGCCGGGCACCGGCCGAATTTCACCAGATAACCCAAGCTCACCAAACACGAGTAATTCTGAGGGCAAGGGGCGGTTGCGTAAGCTGGATAAAATGGCGAATAAAATCGGTAAATCAGCGGCCGGTTCCATGATTTGCAACCCACCGACAACATTTAAAAAAACATCCAAGCTGTGCGTTGAAATGCCGCTGTGTCGACTTAAAATGGCGAGCAGCATGGATAAACGTTGAGGCTCTAAACCCACGGATAAGCGACGAGGGTTAGCAGCTTGCGTGGTGTCGACCAAGGCTTGCACTTCCACCAACAAAGGGCGCGAGCCTTCTTTGGTGGCGGTGATAATGCTGCCGGCGGCCGGCTCGCCGTAACGCGATAAAAAAATGGCGGAAGGGTGACTCACTTCTTTCAAGCCTTTTTCGGTCATGGCAAAAATGCCAAGTTCATTCACCGCGCCAAAACGGTTTTTGGTGGCGCGTATCATGCGATAGCGTGAATCTTGTTCGCCTTCAAAATATAAAACCGTGTCAACCATGTGTTCAAGCACGCGTGGGCCAGCTAAATTCCCTTCTTTGGTCACATGCCCAACTAAAAATAAAGCGGTGCCGGTTTGTTTGGCATAGCTTACCAATTGCATGGCGCTTTCACGCACCTGCCCAACTGAACCGGGCGCCGAGTTTAATAAACTGGTGTGCATGGTTTGTATGGAATCAATGACAAGTATGCGCGGTTTTTCTTTCAGCAAATGATTGATGATGGATTCAATGTGAGTGTCAGCCAGTAGCCACACTTTTTCTTGTGGTAAGCCTAAGCGGCGAGCACGCAGGGTAACTTGCTCGGGGGATTCTTCGCCGGTGACGTAAAGCACGTTTTGATGTTGGCTTAAATGCGCAATTGTTTGTAGCAAAATGGTGGATTTGCCTATGCCTGGGTTGCCGCCGATTAAAATGGCTGAACCCATGATGATGCCGCCACCCAGCACGCGGTCGAGCTCAGGCGAGCCGCTGGTGAGGCGCGTTTGTTCGTTGAGGGTGACATCGGCCATGCGGGTGATGAGCGGCGCCGTGCCTGCATAACCCGTTTGGCGAGGGTTGGGGGCGGTTGCGGTGTTGGTTTCTTCAACGATGGAATTCCATTCGTTGCAGCCCGTGCATTGGCCTGTCCATTTGGGGTAGGTGGTGCCGCAGGTTTGGCAACAGAAAATTTGTTTGGTCTTGGCCACGGTGCACCTCAATGATGATTCTTTTGCCTCAGTGAGGTATTCTATACCTCTAGGTTGTATGATGCCAATGACTTAAGCGAGCCCAAACCATGACATTAAGAGTGCCTTACCCTGATGAAACTTTCGGTGAATTTGTGTTCAGTCATGATAAGTCGCGCCTGAACCTCGATTACCTCTATCAACTCTTATGCGTGCCTTCTCGCTATTCCACGGGTTTACCGCCTGAGCGTTTTCCCATCGTTATTGAAAATTCTTTGTGTTTTGGCATTTACTTAAATGGCGAACAAGTGGGTTTTTCTCGGGTGATTACGGATAAAACCGAATTTGCATCGCTGTGGGATGTGTTTGTGGATGAACCTTATCGCGGGCGTGGCCTTGCGAAAGCTTTATTAAGTTATATTTTCAATCACCCTGATTTGCGTGGTATTTTCCGTTGGTTCTTAATGACCGAAGACGCGCACGGCTTATATCAAAAATTTGAATTTAAGACGGAATCTTATAATCCTTACATCATGATGAAAGTGACCACCATTTAATTAACCACCAATTTTTAAGGCTTCCCAATATTTTTCATAGAGGGCTAAGGTGTCATCGCCCAAATCCGTTTGGAATTGCCCGCGTTTTAACACAGTTTGAGAAGGATAAATGCTCGGGTTGGTTCGCACCGAAGCCGGCAGTAATTTTTCGGCGCTTAAATTCGCAGTGGCAAAGTTAGTGATGAGCGCTGCGGATTTGGCAACATCGGGTCGGCTCATGAAATTAATGAAAGCATAAGCGGCATCTTTGTGCGGGGCATTCACAGGGATGGCGTAATTATCAACCCAAATCACAAAGCCGTCGCTAGGAAAAATAAAGCGCACACTGGGGTTGTCTTGCATGGCTTTATACACATCGCCATTCCACGCCATGCCAACGTAAGCGTCTTCATCAATGATGATGGAGATGACGGTTTCTGTTGAAAACACTTTTACGTTCGTCATGAGTTGTTTTAATTTTAAATAAGCGGCCTTGATATGATCGGGGTTGGTGTCATTCGCTGAATAACCGAGCATTAATAAACCCATGGAAAATACTTCGCGCGAATCATCTAATAACATTAATTGATTAGCAAAACGTGGCTCAAAAAAATCAGACCAGCGAGTGACGGTTTTGGGGTCGACGTAATTTTTATTGGCGAAAATGCCTGTGACGCCCCAGATGTAAGGAACGCTGTATTGTGTGCCTGGGTCGTAAGTGGGGTTCAAAAATGTTGGGTTTAGGTTTTTATAATTCGGCAGTTTGGTTTTATCGAGCTTTAATAACATGTTTTGTTTACGCATGCGGTCGACAAAATAACTGGAAGGCATCACCACGTCGTAACCGGCGTATTTGGAGGCTTTCAGTTTGGTATACATGATTTCATTGTTTTCATAGGTTGAAAAATTAACTTTAATGCCGGTTTCTTTTTCAAATTGGTTGACAATGAAGTCAGGGATTTCACCTGTCCAGGCGTAAACATTCACTATGTTTGAATCGGCTAAGGCCGTGAGGGGAAGTAAGCAAGCGAGCAACACAGCAACTAAACGGGTCATGATGGTTCCTTAATTTTTCTTGTTCAAGGAGAGTTGCGAAAGCACCACCAGCAATAAGGTTACGCAAAACAGCACGGAACAAAGCGCATTGATTTCAGGTTTGACGCCTGAGCGCACCATGGAATAAATGCGTAATGGTAGAATTTCATATTCAGGGCCGGCCACAAAATAACTGATGATCACATCATCGAGTGAGAGCGTGAAGCTTAATAACCACCCAGCTAATAAAGCAGGCCACAGCAAGGGCACAATGATGCGGCGTAAAATGGTCACATCGGTGGCGCCTAAATCTTTCGCGGCTTCAAAAATGTTTTTGTCAAAGCTTAATAAGCGGCTGTAGCAAGTGACAATGACAAAGGGAATGCAAAAACTAATGTGTGAGAGCAGCAGTGTGGTGAAACCCATGGGGAGTTGCATGAGCGTGAACAAAATAAGCAGTGAGGCGCCGGTGACAATTTCAGGTGTTAAAATTAAAATGAAAATTAAACTTTGAACGAGGTTGCGCCCGATAAATTGATAGCGATAAAGGCAAACGGAGGCGAGCATGCCAACAACGGTTGCGGTGGTCGCGGCGGTGATGCCTAAAAAGAAAGAATGCCACGTGGCTATCCAGAGGTCGCTGTCGTTAAACAGCTCTTGATACCATTGCCAAGTGAACCCGTGCCACACCAATGAATATTGGGTGTTGTTGAATGAATAAACCATCAACATTAAAATGGGCGCGTAAAAGAAAAGATAAATAAAGCTTAAATAACTGGCGTTGGTGAATTTTCTCATTACAGCCACTCCTGCTTTTGGTCGCCGCGAGAAACACGAACGTAAATGAGGATAAGGGTGGCAAGAATAAGGGTGAGCATCACGCTAAACATGGAACCCATGGGCCAGTTTTCAGCGACGATGAATTGGTTTTGAATGAGGTTGCCAATTAAAATGGATTTGGCGCCGCCTAAAATGTCAGGGATGTAAAACAAGGTCATGGCGGGCAAAAACACCAAAATGCTGCCAGCAATGATGCCTGGCATGGTGAGTGGAATGATGACGCGCCTGAAGGTGGTGAAGCGGTTGGCGCCTAAGTCGTAGGCGGCGTCGATTAAGCGTGTATCAAGCCGTTCAATGTTGGTCATGAGCGGTAACACCATGAAAGGCAGTAAATTATAAACCAAGCCAATAATCACGGCCGTGTTAGTAAATAAAATGGATAAAGGTTGGTGGATAATGCCTAAGCTTAATAACAGGGTGTTTAATACACCTTTGGCTTTGATGATGGCAATCAAGGCATAGCTTCGAATGAGCGAGCTGGTCCAAAAGGGAATAATGACTAATAACATTAAGGTGTTTTTAAAGCGGCTTTCAATACGCGCGATGATGTAAGCAAAAGGGTAGCCTAAGATTAAGCAACAAAGCGTTGCGGTGCCGGCAATCAAAAAAGAATTTTCAAAAATACGCCAATAAACGGAGTGGTTTAAATTGCTGTAATTTTGAAGCGTGAAGGGGCGGGCGAGGATGCTCACGTCGTTGTGGCTTAGAAAGCTTGCAACCAACACTAAAGTGAAAGGCAGCACGGCAAAAAACAAAAGCCAAAGAAACATGAGGCTGAGCGACCAGCCACGAAACGTGTGATTAATTTTCATGAGGTAAGATGACCTCCCACCCCGGATGCCAATTAACCCAAACGGGCTCGTTTAATTTATATTCGAGGCGGTCGTCGTCTTCGTCGAAGAATTCGGTGGCGGCAATCACGTGGTGGTTTTGTAGCCTGACCATTAAATCGACGGTGGTGCCTTTATAGGTGACATCTTCCACGACCCCAGGCAGCATGCCTTCGGTTTCTTTTTGTGCAACCTCAGTTTGGCCCCAAACGCGAACGTCTTCTGGGCGAACTAGCACATTTACGTGCTCACCCACTTGCAAGGAGCGGTTGGTTTTCACTTGGCGGGGTTTGTCCATGACTTGAATGGTGGCTTGATTTTGATCGCCCAAGGCTAGCACTTTGCCATCGAAAATATTCACTTCACCGATGAACTGCGCCACTTTTAAGGTTTTGGGTTCTTCATACACCTCGCGAGGTGTGCCAATTTGTTCAATGTAGCCTTCTTGCATCACGACCACGCGGTCGGACATGGAAAGCGCTTCTTCTTGGTCGTGGGTGACAAAAATGAAGGTGATGTCTAGCTGGCGCTGCAATTGCTTGAGCTCGATTTGCATGGTTTTGCGAAGGCGGTAATCGAGGGAGCTTAAGGGTTCGTCTAATAATAAGACCCGGGGGCGGTTTACGGCAGCCCGAGCAATGGCAATGCGTTGTTGTTGCCCGCCGCTTAATTGGCTGGGCTTACGGTTGGCGTAAGTTTCAAGCTTGACCATGGCGAGCACATCGGCCACGCGTTTTTTAATGTCGGCTTCGGCCACTTTTTGGCAGCGCAGGCCAAAGGCAATGTTTTCGAAAACGGTCATGTGTGGAAACAGGGCATAGCTTTGAAACACCGTGTGGACGTGGCGCTGGTGCGGGGGCAAGCCCGAGACATTCTTGCCGTCGATGAAAATTTCGCCGCTGGTGGGTTCTTCAAAGCCAGAGATGAGCCTGAGGAGGGTGGTTTTGCCACAGCCTGAGGGCCCGAGCAAGGTGAGGAATTCGCCTTCACGGACTTCGAGGTTGATATCGTGCAAGATATGGTGGTCGTGTATGGACTTTTTAATGCCGCGTAATTCGACAACGTTGTTGGACAATGCATCACCTCCTATCTACAGAAAAATCATAGCACAGAAGGGGCAAGATTATGGGGTTTAAAAACTCAATTGTCTATTTTTTTAGAGGGGGGTGCTTGGGTTGACATTTGGGCTTAATCTGTGACAATGCCAGGATGCGTATTGCCATCATTCAAGCTTCTCACAACCCCGACGTGGTTTCGGCGCTTCAGCGCACCGGCATGATGGCGGCCGAGGGTGAGGCGGACGGCTACATCCTCACGGCAGCCCCCACTGATCAACAGCGCATCATTGAAGCAGCAGCTGAGGGCAAGCCCATTTTAGGCATGGGCGCAGGGGTGGCTTTTTTGCTTGAAACCGGCCTCATTCCCGGCCTTGAAAATAATAAACCGGCCATCACCTTAACTGAACCTGCGCAGGCCCAAGAAACCTGGGTGCATTTGCGTTTATCTCAGCTTTATCAGCGCAATGCTTTTACACGTCACCTAAGCGCAAACACCGTGTTGCATTTGCCGGTTGCCAACATTAAAACGCGTTTTGTCATGAGTGCGGTGTTATTACAAGAAATAGAAGAACAAGGCTTAAACATTTTTCATTATTGTGATGAAGCGGGTGTATCGACGAATGACATCGCTGCCTTAGCAAACAAAGCCGGTAACGTGATGGCCGTGCTGCCTCAGTTAGCGTCTTCAGAAATGAGCGACCCCATTTTTCAATCCATGCACGATTACATTAAAAAAGGCGTGTTTACTCCCGTGGCGCCGCTGCATTATTACCCAAGACAAAAATAACGTTATAACGCAACGCAACCCAAACCCACTAAAATCATGCCCATGGCCGTGCCTGTTGCAAGGCTGATGCTCTCGTGTAAATACACCGATGAAATTAACAAACTGAACACAGGCACCAGCAAAAAGCCTAAGGATAACAGCGTGGTGGGCAGGGCGCGGTTTAAGACTAAGCTGCTCCAATAAGAAAGCCCGGTGACTAACACGCCGGTGTAAAATAAAGATAAAACCAAAGGCGTGTTAAAGTGCACGTTGATTAATGGCTCTTTGAGCCACGCTAAAATAATGACGGGGATGGTGCCTAAGAATAATTGCCAAGGCATGAGTTGCAAGGCGGATTTTGTCCATTGCATGTAACGCGCGCACAACATGGAAATGGCCCAAGACAAAGAGGCCAGTAATAACATGGCCGTGCCGAAAATAACGTTTTTATCGTTCCAATTCATTTCCCAGGGGCTTAGTAAAATAAACAGCCCGCTGACGCCCAAGCTAAACCCTAGCCATTTGAGTGGGCTGTTAATTTCACCAAAGAACAAGGTGGCTGCGGGCATGATCCAAAGGGGGGTGGTGTAGGCGAATAAGGAGGCGCGCCCGGCTGGTAAATAAGTGAGCCCGAGGTTGGCTAGCATGATGAAGAGGCTGATCTGTAACAGGCCAATGATGGCAATGAGGGGGAAATCTTGTTTGCTGGGGAGGGTGAATTCATCCATTAAGATAACAAGCACCGTCATGGTCACCGTGCCTATGATCATGCGGATGGCGGTGTACCAAAGCGGCGAGAGGTATTCAACGCCCACTTTATTAATGGGCCAGGCAAAACTAGTCGTTAAGACTATGAATATAAATAATAAAATGATGTTGGTTGGTACGCGTGTGCGCATTAACTCGTCCCTGGTAAAAGCAAGAGAGGTTATCATATGCCTTTTTTTGTTGGAATTCCCACTGATTTATTTCATGGTAGTCGTTATAATGACACCCTAGAGCGACCACCCTGAAAGGATAAGCCCATGTTTAATACCCAGCCATTAAAAAACCTTGATCCTGATATTTATCAAGCCATCCAATCGGAAGAGCAGCGTCAAGAAGAGCACATTGAGCTTATCGCCTCTGAAAATTACGTGAGCCCGCAAGTCTTGGAAGTGCAGGGTTCCGTGTTAACCAATAAATACGCGGAAGGTTATGCCGGTAAACGTTATTACGGCGGGTGTGAATTTGTGGATGTGGCTGAAATGTTAGCGATAGCGCGCGCCAAACAATTATTTGGTGCTGCTTATGCGAATGTGCAACCGCATTCGGGTTCGCAAGCCAATGCAGCGGCTTATGCTGCCATGTTAAGCCCCGGTGATGTGGTGCTTGGCATGAGTTTGGCGCACGGCGGGCATTTAACGCATGGGTCGCCTGTGAATTTTTCGGGCAAGCTTTATCATTTTTATTCGTATGGGTTAAATGAACAAGGCGAAATCGATTACGACGAAGCTGAAAAATTAGCCTTGCAACATCGCCCTAAATTAATTGTGACGGGTTTTTCTGCATATTCACGTATTGTGGATTGGCAGCGTTTCCGTGACATCGCCGATCAAGTGGGTGCTTATTTAATGGCGGATATTGCTCACATTGCGGGGTTGGTCGCTGTTGGTTTATACCCATCGCCAGTGAACATTGCCGATGTCACGACCACCACCACGCATAAAACCTTGCGCGGCCCAAGAGGCGGCATGATTTTGGCAAAAGCCAACCCTGAGCTTGAAAAGAAATTAAATTCAGCTGTGTTTCCGGGTGGTCAGGGCGGGCCTTTAATGCACGTGATTGCAGCAAAAGCCGTTGCATTTAAAGAAGCCTTAGATCCTTCATTTAAAGTGTATCAACAGCAAGTGTTAGATAACGCGCGTGCGATGGCGAAGGTGTTAATGTCGCGCGGTTACGACATCGTGAGCGGCGGCACGGACGATCATTTAATGTTGATTGACCTTATTAAAAAAGGCATCACCGGCAAAGACACGGAAGCGGCCTTAAGCAATGCCTTTATCACGACGAATAAAAACAGTGTGCCCAATGACCCGCAATCACCATTTATCACGAGTGGTGTTCGCATAGGCACGCCGGCAGTCACCACGCGTGGTTTTAAAGTGAAAGAATGCGAGCAAGTGGCTAACTGGATGGCCGACATCATGGACGACATCACCAACCTTGAAACGCAAGCACGCGTGCGAGAGGCGGTTAAATCCTTATGTCGACAGTATCCAGTTTATGTTTCCGCACGCTAAAAAATTATTTACACCCTTAGTGTTAGGCTCGGTGACCTTGCCCAATCGTTTGGTGCAAGGGCCGTTGGCCGGTTACAGTTGCGCACCGTTTCGGGTGATGACGGCGCGTTATGGTCGCGCGGGCTTTGCAGCGACTGAAATGATCTCAGCCCATGATTTAGCGCATAATCCTAAAACGAAAAACCGTTATTTATGGCGTGATCCAGAAGAAAATTTAGTGTGTTATCAGTTGTCGGGGCAATCACCGGAATTTTTAGCGCGTGCGGTTTCGCGGGTGAATGAGGCCGGTGCTGATCTCATCGATTTAAATTGCGGTTGTCCGGTGAATAAAATTCGCAGCAAAGCGTGTGGTTCTAAATTATTGGCAACACCCGAGCGCATTTATGAATTAGTGAAAACGATTAAGCAAAACACCAATGCAGCGGTGTCTTGTAAAATTCGCATCGGTGAGCCTTTGTTTGACAGCGATGATTTAGCGGTGGCGGATGCAGTGCAAGCAGCGGGTGCTGATTTTCTGATTGTGCACGGGCGGCATTGGACTGAGCGTTACGATGTTTCGGCGCGCTTTGAACCCATTGCGCGCATTAAGCAGCGCGTGTCTATGCCGGTGTTTGCAAACGGCGATGTGAATTCCGCTGAGATGGCTGAGCAAGTGATGGCAGCAACGGGTTGTGATGGCATCATGATTGCGCGAGCGGGTGCTGGCAACCCGTGGTTATTTGAGCAAATTCGCGCGGGGGTGATGGGTGATGTTTTTGTTCCGCCATCGCGTGCAATGATTGTGAATGTGTTTTTAGAGCATGTTCAGCGGTTGGCTGATTTGCAAGATGAAAAATTAGCGGTGCTGCAATCGCGCAAATTAGCGAAATATTATTTTAAGTCGTTTGAAGATGCGGGGGTGTTGGTTGAGAAAATTCAAATGATGACAAGGTTAGCTGAGTTGAGTGTGATTTTTTAAATGCAAAAAACTGTAAAAACCGTACAAAAAAAACCTCCGCGCTCACTTGCTACGGTTTTTACCACTCGTGTGCATAAAAGCTTAAAAGCTTAAAAGCTCACGGAGTGAAGTCATTGGTTTTTGTAGGCGCAAACTTAGAAGCCCCCCCTGAGGGATAGACGCAAAATTTCAAGCAAGCAACGTTGGCTGAAAGCCAACAACCCTTTAGCCCAGGGTTACGCCCAGTGCGTAGCACTGGCGTTACCCTGGGTAAATCCATTCCCTCTCTGCTTTAAGCGCCGAAGGCGCGTAACAAAAGCTCAGCATTTTTTATTACGCGCCTTCGGCGCTTAAAGCGGAGGGGTGGGGGTTAACCTGGGGCGCCGGTGTTTGCTGCGCAAACCCCTTTGCCCCAGGCTAAAGGGTTGTTGGCTTTCAGCCAACGTTGTAATTTTGCGTCTATCCCTCAG
>DASTZQ010000024.1:0-11053 GCA_035764205.1 Gammaproteobacteria bacterium | reverse complement strand
AGCGCGTTTGAGCGACGGCAAAAAAAATTCATCGCGAGGGTAGCGCGCCTTTTGCGCCGCGAAGTCGCGAGGAAAAAACAGTGCCGAGCCGGTGCGTAGGCTTTTTTGCACATGACTTAACGCGCAGGCTTTCCTTTGCCAAGCCTTAACTTAATGGCAGTGCGGGGAAGCCCCCGCTAGCAGGGTGGGTGGAAAATAGTTATACTAAAGCTTGTTTCTAAAGGGGCTAATTTATGGGCGTATTGATACTCTTTATTTTACAATTCGCGGCCGTCGTTTTAGCGTGGTTACACCATCGCCGCAGTGCCATCACCATTTTTGCAATCACCTTGGTATTTGGCATCGGGTTTTTCATTCACCACATGACAAGCGCAGTGGGGTTATCGCTATGAGCAAATCATCTGTGAAAGCATCCTTTGGTTTCAAGCTGGCTAAATTAGGCAATTTAGTCGAATACACGGCTGTGTTGCTTATTTTATTCATGACCTTTTATTTTCAATTGGTTTTGCACGAGTTGCCTTGCCCGCTGTGTTTGTTGCAACGCGTTGGCATGATGGGGATTATTTTTGGCTTCTTATTAAATTTTCGTTTTGGGTATCACCCTAGCCATTACGCCATTGTGCTTTTAAGCAGCGTGTTCACCGCCTTTGTTGCCATGCGACAAATTGCCTTGCACGTGATCCCGGGAACGGGTGCTTACGGCAGCGCATTTTTAGGCTTGCATTTATATACCTGGTCGTTTATTGCAGCAATTGTTATTGCACTGTCCACTATTATTTTAATGGCCATCGACAAGCAATACGTGAAAGAAGCAAAAGAAAGCCTATTTTCTAAGCGTTGGGTGAACACGCTTTTTACACTGGCTTTGTTTATTATTACCTTAAATATTATTTCAGTGACTTTAGAGTGTGGGTTCAGTGCTTGCCCTGACAACCCCGTGACTTACGAGTTGTTGCAAAAAATTTAAGCGTGGGTTTTAAAGAGCCCCGGTGCAAAAACACCGGGGTTTTTTTTATTTTTCTATCGAAACATTCTGAATAATCACCGATTCCACCGGCACGTTTTGATGCCCATTTTTTGTGGTGGTGGCGACTTTTTTAATGTTGTCGACAATGTCCATGCCTTCCACCACTTCACCAAACACGCAATAGCCCCAACCGCTAGGCGTTTCGCCGGTGAAGTTCAAGAAATCGTTATCAACCACGTTGATAAAAAATTGCGCGGTGGCCGAGTGTGGGTCGCTGGTGCGGGCCATGGCGATGCTGCCACGCTTGTTTTTGCCGCCCTTTTTAGCTTCATTTTCAATTTTGCCTTGGGTGGGTTTTTGGTCCATGGCTTCCGTGAAGCCGCCGCCTTGGATCATGAAGCCGTTCATAACGCGATGAAAAATAGTGCCATTGTAAAAACCGGATTCAACATAGGATTCAAAGTTTTTAGCTGTCACGGGCGTATTTTCATGGTCTAGTTTAATTTTAATGGTTCCGTGGTTTGTTTCTAATGTAATCATGGTTGGCTCCTGGGTTATTATTTAGAGGGTGGATTATAGGGGCCGTGCAGTCTTTTTACCAGATTTACCTGTGCGGCTGATGCGGTGATAGCGCTGCTTGTAAAGCCTGCAAGCAACGTTGATTTTGTGCTTCGGTCCCGATGGAAATGCGTAAATGGGCGTCTAGGCCGTATACGGCTAATGGGCGAACAATCACACCCAAACCCAGCATGGTCTCATACACTTTTTTAGCATCACCAACATCCACGGTAATAAAATTTCCAACCGACGGAATAAAATTAAGCTTTAATTCACGTAATTTTTCCATCATCATGGCTTTGCCTTTTTTATTTAAGGCAATGGTGTTTTGTAAATGGGTTTGATCTTGAATGGCAGCAAGCCCTGCGCTCGCGGCCAGGCTGCTGACATTAAAGGGTAATTTAACCCGATTTAATAAATCAGCAATCTCGATGGATGAAATGGTATAACCTAATCGCAGCGCCGCTAACCCGTAGGCTTTAGAAAATGTTCTGACAACCATTAAGTTTGGGTAATGTTTAAGTGCTTGAATGCTATCAGGGTAATCATCGACATCAACAAATTCCACATAAGCTTCATCAACAACCACCATGATGTGTTTAGGTAAAGCTTGCATGAGTGCATGAAAGGCATTGGCGTTTAAATAGGTTCCGGTTGGGTTATTCGGGTTAACAAGAAACAAAAGGCGCGTGTTTTTTTGCACGGCGGCTAACATGCCTTGATAATCGTGACCGTAGTTAAGATGCGGAACCATGATCGCCTTGGCACCACAAGCTTGTATCAAATTAGGAATGGTCACGAATGCATATTGGCTAACAATGGCCGTGTCACCATCGTTTAAAAAGACTTTCATGATTAATTCTAAGTTGTTATCCGAGCCATTACCTAAGGTAATTTGTTGGGGTAACACACCATGGTGTTTTGCTAAAGCTGCTTTTAATGCATGAATGTTGTCATTGGGGTAAATGTGTAATGCGGTGAGGGTGTTTTGCACGGCTGTTATCACTTGCTGGCTCGCACCCAAGGGGTTTTCATTGCTCGCTAATTTAATAATGGATTGAAGGCCAAGTTCCTGCGCTAATTCGCACGCGGCTTTGCCGGGTTGGTAAGCAGATAAATTTAAAATAGCGGGGTTCGCTAAAGCAGTAATGTTTATTTTCATTTTGATTAGGTAACACTTTCCAATGGCCACGCATGCATAAATGCCGGGTGTTTTTGACAATTGGCTTCGATGCGCGTGAGTTGTGGGTAATCGCTTAAATCACAAGCGAAACGTCTCGCATGATAAAGTTGCGGAATAAGGCAAAGATCGGCAAGCGTCGGTTGATTACCGTAACAAAAATCACCCGATAAAGCTTGCATGCGAATTTGTTTTTCTAAGGCGGCTAAGCCTAAGTGTATCCAGTGGTTCATCCATTCGAGCGCTTGGTTATCGTCAAAATGAAAATCTTTTTTTAAGTGATTCACAGCACGGCTAGTCACCAAGGGGTGGATGTCGGTTGTGATGGTGAATGCAAAGGCGCGTGCGAGTGCGCGTTCATAAGGGTGTTTCGGTAAAAGCGCAGGCGTTGGGTGCATTTCTTCCAGGTATTCGATGATGGCCATGGATTGCGTGAGGTGGTGATCGCCGGCTTCGAGCGTGGGCACCAAGCCTTGTGGGTTCAGGTTTAAATAGCCGGGGCTGCGTTGTTCTTGATTGACTAAGTGAATGGTCGTGGTTTCATACGGGAGTTTTTTAAGCGCCAAGGCAATTCTGACGCGAAAACAGGCGCTTGATCGGTAGAAGTCATAGAGTTTTAACATGCTTTTGCTGGCTCCATCATGCTGACCACGGTTTGATCGATAGCACCAAAAATGCTGTCGCCGACGCTATTTTGCATTTCAATGCGTAAATGATCCCCGGCCTTGAGATACGGCGTTTTTGCTTGACCGAGGGATAAAGTTTCTAACATGCGCTTCTCTGCAATGCAAGAAAAGCCTCGCGATGGGTCTATATTAGAGACCGTGCCCGACCCAATGATGGTGCCCGCGCCTAATTTTCGGGTTTTGGCGGCATGGGCAATGAGGGTTGGAAAATCAAAGGCCATGTCGATGCCGGCGTTGGGCTCGCCAAACAATTCCCCATTGAGGTAGGAACGAATGGGAAGGTGCAGTTTTCTGCCATCCCAGGCATTGCCTAATTCATCAGGGGTAATGGCCACGGGCGAAAATGCGCTAGAGGGTTTGCTTTGAAAAAAACCAAACCCTTTCGTGTATTCGTTAGGCGTGAGGCGCCTTAAAGAAAGGTCATTGACCAATAAAATTAAACAAATGCGTCTTCCGGCTTGTTGGGGGCTTGCGCCTAAGGGAACGTCGTTGGTGATGACCGCAATTTCTGCTTCAAAATCAAGGTCGACCTGAGCGTTAATTAAAGGAATGTTTTCATGCGGGGCGAGAAAGCTATCACCACCGCCTTGATAAATGAGCGGGTCATGCCAAAAATGCTCGGGTAAGCTCGCACCTCTCGCTTTTTGCACCAATTCAACGTGGTTGACGTAAGCACTGCCATCCGCCCATTGATAAGCGCGGGGCAGGGGGGATAAGAGGGTGTGAGGTAAATAAGGTTCAGCGGTCGCCAGTTGACCCGCATTCAGTGCCTGATAGGCGGCTTGCAAACGGGGTTGGCAAACGGCCCAGTGGTCGAGGGCGTATTGCAGGGTGGGGGCAATGTGGGTGGCGGAACTCACTTGCGTTAGGTCGCGGCTCACAATGAGCAGCTCGCCATCTCGGGTGTGGTTAAAGCGCGTGGCAAGTTTCATGGGTGGCTCGTCCAGTTGAGTCGGGTTGGCGCATATCAACTCCTTGATATTAACCGCATATTGCATGGTAATGGATTGTTTTCCCCTTGTCACTATTCATTGATTTATGGGCTGACCTCCCTTCATAATGGGGTAGGTTGATAGTCAAGAAGGGGTGGGCGATGCGTGTCGTCTTAGCAATCAGTTTAAGCATGTTTTCCTTAGCGGCCATGGCCGATATTTCTTCCATGTATCATGAATCGTTCAGTGGTAAACCGGGTTTAAACAATAGTGTGTTAAGCGATGGTAAGCTTCATCTTTATTTGTGTGGCACCGGTGTGCCGCAAGTCACCATGCAAGCCGTGCGTAAACCTGCTTGCTTAGCCGCCATTGCGGATGAGCAATTCATGTTGTTTGATGCCGGCGATGGCGCCGTGCAAACCTTAGGCGAAATGAGTTTGCCTTTTCATCAAATACAACGAGTTTTTTTAACCCACCTGCATTCTGATCACATGAGTGGTTTGGGTGAAATCATGAATGGCAGCTGGCATTCGGGGCGAACCAACCCCATCACGGTTTACGGCCCCTATGGCACCGCCGCCATGATGGACGGTTGGCGTGCGGCTTATCAAGCCGATATTTTATATCGTTCCATTGGCGGCAATGGGGTGTTACAGCCATCACTGGCCTTAGGAAACCCCGTTGAAATTTCAGCGACCAATGAAGCAAAGCGCGTGTATCAAGGCAAAAATCTCACGGTGTCGGTGTTTAAGGTCGACCATCAGCCGGTTTTTCCGGCCTTTGGTTACATCATTGAATATAAAAATTGTAAAATTGTGGTGAGTGGTGACACGAAAGTGGATGCATCATTGGCGAACAACAGTAAAAATGCGGATGTATTAATTAGTGAAGCCGTGAGTCACCCACTGTATGAAAGCGTTGAAAATCAATTGAAAGCTGAAAAAGCAAATGAGGCGACCATTGCGTTTGCAAACCAAATTTTTAATTATCACGCCGATTCTTGGGCGCTTGCAGAAATGGCAGAAGCGTCTCAAGTGAAGCAATTGGTGTTAACGCATTTATTACCTGCGATTCCAACCGATGAAGCCAGTTTAAATAGTTTTAAAGAGGGCATGGCAACGTATTACAACAAGCCCATCACGGTTGCAAACGATCGCGATGAAATCATTATTCAATCTGACGGCAAAAACCCTTGTCAAGTGAGTTATGTCAGGTCACCGCCCGAATCTGTGCCGGTTTTAAAGGTGAGGTAAATGGTTAGTTTGCCTGCGTTTACACAATCCGCCGCCGCTTGGCTTCTGAATGTGCAATCATTGCGCTCGGCGGATGATATACAAACGCTTACCGAGGCCGTGCAATGCATCGATAGTGTTTCTGCTGAATTAAGCACGCACGCCATCATGATTGCCGATGCGTTATTAAAATTAAACCTCGACACGGAAACCGTCGTGGCCGCTTTGCTTTACCCCGTGGTTAAATTAGACGGGCTCGCTTTAGAAGCCGTGAGCATGCAATTTGGCTTAGGCGTCAGCCAATTAATTCATGACACCGTGCAATTGCAATCCTTAAGTCGTTTGCAGCAATTAAGTGGCTTTTCTTCGCATCAACAAGAAAATATTCGTAAAATGCTGATTGGCATGGTCACCGACATACGCACGGTGTTGCTGGTCTTGGCAGAACGTTTGGTGGTGTTGCGCGAAGCCAAAACGGCTGATGTGGCTTCACAAAAACAATTAGCCAAAGAAACGCTTAATTTACACGCGCCTTTAGCGAACCGCATTGGGGTGTGGGAAATCAAATGGGAAATGGAAGATTGGTGTTTTCGTTACCTGGAGCCCGCCGCTTATCTTGACATTTCACGTTGGTTGGCCACAAAACGCAGTGATCGTGAAACGGCCATGCGGCGCATTATTACCGATGTGACTAACTTGTTAGTTAAAAATAATATTCACCATGCGGAAGTGATGGGGCGTGTGAAACACCTTTACAGTGTTTATCAAAAAACAAAACGTAAAAACACGTCTTTAGACAACATTTACGATTACAGCGCATTGCGAATTTTAGTCGATGACATTGAGGCTTGTTATACCACCCTTAGCGTTTTACAAGCTGCTTATTTTAATTTAAACGACGAATTTGAAGACTACATTGCGCAGCCAAAACCCAATGGCTACCGTTCCATTCACATGATAGTGAAAGACGAGTTTAATCAACTCATCGAAATACAAATTCGCACTCGGCAAATGCACCAAGAAGCGGAATTGGGCGCTGCCTCGCATTGGCGTTATAAAGAAGGCGTGAGCGCGCCCTCACCGGATGAGCACAAAATTGCTTTGTTGCGTCAAATCATGGCGTGGCAAAAAGAAGTGGCCCTGGATGTTGGCAGCACGCCTTCATCCACCGATTTATTTGCAGACCGCATTTACGTTTTTACGCCGCAGGGCGATTTAATCGATTTGCCACAAGGCGCAACGGCCATTGATTTTGCTTATCACATTCATAGTGAAGTGGGGCATCGTTGTCGGGGTGCGAAAGTGAATCACAAAATGATTTCACTCACCACGCCATTGCAAACCGGGCAGCGTGTTGAAATTATCACCGCGAAAGTGGCACAACCCAGTTTGGATTGGATGAACCCGCAATTGGGTTATGTAAAAACGCATCGCGCCCGTTCCGTGATTCAACATTGGTTTCGTGTGCAGGGTTTATTAAAAGATCGTGAAACGCAAGAAAAAACCAGTGCAAAACCGGTGGTTGCGCCGCGTTCGCGTTTTGACATTTTCACGGCCATTAAAAATAAGGCCTCGCAAGTCGCGAGGCAAATCACAGGGGTTGATAGTTTATTAACAAAAGTGGGGCGTTGTTGCAAGCCTTTGCCAGGCGATGCGGTGATGGGTTATATCACGCAAAGCCAAGGCATTAGCATACACCGCTTGGATTGCGCGAATTTAAAATATTTATCTGACCAGCATCGCGAGCGTTTATTGGAAGTGAATTGGGGCTCGCATCAAGGCGGCAATTACGCGGTGGATGTGTTGGTATTAGCAAAAAGCGGAACGCATTTATTGAAAGAATTAACCAGTGTGTTAACCGTTGAAAAGATTCACATTGTGGGTTTAACCAGCCATGGTTTAAGTTCGGGTGAAACGGAAATTAAGTTGGTGGTCTTAATTGCGGGCATTGCTGAGCTAAAGCAAGCCATGAAGGTGTTGCGCCAGCACCCGCTGGTGCTGGAAGTGAAGCGACTTTAGTCTTTGGTGGGGCGGTAGAGCACGCCAATATTGCCAATGTTTTGAACGATTTCAGCTTTGGTTTGTTCGCAAATGGCGGCGAAGGCTTCCAGGCGGGCATTGCGGTCGTTGCCGGCAATGCGCACTTTAATGAGCTCGTGGTCGTGCAGGGCGCGGTCAATTTCTTTCAAAACAGCGTCGGTCAGGCCATTATTTCCAATTAAAACAATGGGTTTTAAGGCATGTGCGCGTGCTTTTAAGACTTGCCTGCCTTTGGGTGTGAGTGCCATGAGCCTTGATTCCGCTGATCATTATTAAGGGGGGTTATTCTAGCCGGTTTGTGGGAGAATGCAACCTTAAGGTTTCCTTAAGTTTAAATGGGTATAATCGCTTGAAAATAAAAAATTGGGGTGGGATATGTTAAGTGATTTCGAGAATAAACTTTATCAGGTGGCGAAAGTAGCTGGTTTCGATAGCATTGATGAAACCCATGAGGTGCTCGTTCGTCATTCGATTGAATGGTATTTAATGGAAATGATCTGGAAACGCACCCCACGTGTTAAAAATCTTCCTTCATCATCTCCGCTGATTCAGTTGTTACCGCCAGAGGCTGACCCTGAAGCGAATGTTCTTGAAATAGTGAAAACAAAGCTCGATCTTAATTTATATACTTTGAATGATGATCGTGTTGAAAACTTAGTCGATCACATTAGAAAAGACAATGCGGATGCTTTGCATCAAGCGCTGGAAGTAGAGCCCGAATTGCTTCACCGTCGTAATCGGCTCATGCGTTCTTTACTTCATGAAGCGGTGGTTCAGCGAAAAACATGGGCGGCTGAACTGCTTTTAAAGAGGGGCGCTTCGCTTCATCAACGCAATGGTTCAGGTTTTAATACGCTCGAGTTGGCCATTCAATCAGGTTCCATTTCCCTTATGGTTCCTTTATTTTATCAGCGTATTTCTCAATGCGCTATTTTACAAGCCATGATTGCTTGTAATTATCATGAGGCTGGCTGCATTGATGTTTATCATGCAAAGGCACAGTGTGTCGAGCCTGTCACTCCGACACAAGAGATCAGTTTGCTGCATTTAGCCATGGAAAAGCGATATTTTCAGTTGGTAAAAATATTGGTATTGAATGGTGCATCACCTAATATTCCAGATTCGGATGGCGTGACGCCTTTGTATAATCACGCCATTGAAGAAATGCGCAGCATTCAAAGTAATTTTAGTCACAGAGCTCAGGTTGTTTTTCCTGGGTTTGTTTCATTTTTATTAGCTGCCGGGGCTCGCCCTGAGCAGCCCAGCCAGAATAAACAACCTTTGTTAGAAGATTTACAAAATATAACAAAACAGGCCTACGGAAATTTTGCGGTTGCGGGTGCTGAAATTACTTGCCAGTGTCAGTTAGCCATGGGTGAATTTCCGGTGATTATTTTAAAACAATCGGATTATGATTCACTAAAAGCAGCGGGATTATTAGTGGCGGATAATGTCGTTTATGTGGTTTTGGAAGCGGAAGGTCAAGGAACGATACATTATCAAAAAAATGGGTTTCCACAAACGCTAACAAGACGATACCTTTCATTTTTTGAAAAAATGGATTGGTTAATTGCTTTGCTTTATCCTGAATTTTCCACGGCACAAGTAAAGCCTTTTTTATCGTTTGGGGAATTTGTAAGGAGATATCTATCTTTTGAAGAAAACTATGTCAACTACATTTTTAATGAGCTTCAGTGGGTTCTTGATTTTTTCAAAAAAACCTTTAATCTATTTATTAAAGCTCAACCCATGCATTGGGATGAGCTTTTTAAAGATGAAGCGCAAATGATCCAGCAGTTAGAAAAAATTTACAGCGGCAGGCCAATACGCTTGGATGATGCGCTGGTTCATGACATGCTGGAGGCTGCAAGAGAGGCTAAGCATACCCCCTTTGAGCTTTATACTTATATTTATTGTCATCTTCAATTAGATACGACGCCAGAAAATATCAAACAATTTCTTTATCGATCAACTTTTTTTGTCAAATCATGTCGCTTTAAAGATAGTGTTGTTAACCAAGTTTTTTCTGGTGAATTAACATTTCGTCAAATTTTAAGCGAAGCTGGTATTGCTTTAAAAGAAAATTATTTATTTAAAAAAGATTCCGTTGAGAGAGAGGCCTATGGTTGGGTTAAGCTGGCTGAAAAAAATAAAGGGGCAATGGGTAAGCATCATTCGCTGGTAAATCCGACTGATTCGAATAAACCCATTAGTGAATTGGATATTTTAAAAGGGATTAAAAAAGTTTATTTTTATAAAATAAAAAATACGATTAACCATCCTAAATGGAAAGACACGCATGTTGCGATACGCGATAGTTTGGCGCTGGGGTCATCAACGCTATTTTTAAATGTCATTAGAACAAATAGCCACATGGATCAGTTGAAAGACACGGATACGTATCTTGAAATTTGTAAACTCATGCAGGGGGTTGGGTTGTCTGTTGAGGCAAAGGCTGAGTTAACAAAACGGGTTCAGGGCCAGCATCCATCGTATCGTGATTTGGTGATGTATTTAGCGTTGGTTTGTGATTTTGAGCAAGATAAAGCGAATTTTATTCGAGTGTGTTGTCAATATTTGCTTTCGGATGCGATGTCTCCGGCAGATAAAAAAGCCTTGAATGATGCGTTGCGTTTATTGAGTCAAGAAGAGCATAATCAATTACGCGATCGTTTAGTGGCCGTGAGCGCGGACCCTTCATTATATTTAACCTTGAAAAATCGTCTTCCTAAGAAAAATTGCGCGTTTATAGAAATCATCAGAACCAGTGAAGAAGACCGTAAAGTTATTAATACGCAAAAATTTAAAGATTTAGTTAAGGAATTATCAAAACCCATGGTGGAGGTTGTAGAAAAAGAAGAAAATCGATTTCACTTACCAACGCATATTATGTTCTTTAAACCCGACCTTAAAAGATATAGCGCTAATTTTGATGTGGGCCATGAGGCGACTGGCGAAGTGTTTTTTACGTTGTAACCTTTAAA
Organism: Gammaproteobacteria bacterium; assembly: GCA_035764205.1. GTDB lineage: Bacteria > Pseudomonadota > Gammaproteobacteria > DSM-16500 > DSM-16500 > Aquicella. The sequence continues at coordinate 474 of DASTZQ010000024.1, read as the reverse complement.
CACTCCCTCTCCACCGAGCGTTTTTTGCGAGGAAGGAGAGGGCAGGGGTGAGGCTTAAAATGTTGCCCCGCTGCTCTATCTAATTAAAAATCGCGTCATACAAGAAACCTCCGCTCACTACGGTTTTCACCACTTATGTGCAATGTTCTTTTAAAAGAACCCCTCCCCCTGAAGGATAGACGCAAAATTTCAAGCAAGCAACGTTGGCTGAAAGCCAACAACCCTTTAGCCTAGGGCAGAAGTGTTCGCGTAGCGAACACTGGCGCCCTAGGAAAACAACCCCCACCCCTCTGCTTTAAGCGCCGAAGGCGCGTAATAAAAAATGCTGAGCTTTTGTTACGCGCCTTCGGCGCTTAAAGCAGAGAGGGAATGGATTTACCCAGGGTAACGCCAGTGCTACGCACTGGACGTAACCCTGGGCTAAAGGGTTGTTGGCTTTCAGCCAACGTTGCTTGCTTGAAATTTTGCGTCTAT
>DASTZQ010000023.1:0-77907 GCA_035764205.1 Gammaproteobacteria bacterium | reverse complement strand
AGCTCAGACTTTTTTTCAAGGCTAACCAACACGCCTATCAAGGTGCGGGATTGAAAGGGCACCTGCACCCTGATGCCGGGCGAAAGCGCTGAACAATCAAACCCTTCAGGTGGCAAATAATCGAACAGCCGACGCAGTGGCGTGGGGAGGGCTAGGCGTAAAATGCGTGCGTCAGTCATGATTCCGTGTGCCAGGTGAGGTAATACCCGATATAATAGAGGTTAATGGCAACATAGAAAAGAGGAATGGGGCAATGAGCAACTTAAATAAAAATGACCTGGAAAAAGTCATCAACGAATTATTCAAATTCATGGAAAAAGTGGGCATTGCACTTAGCAGTGAAAAGAAAAAGGAAATCACCTTCCAACTCACCAATGCCTTGGATGATAAACTTTCAAAAGACGATGTCAAAGACATTAACGTTCAGAAAAAATTATTATCCTGCATCAGCGCCAAACTCATGGGGGACCAAAAAGGATTCGACGCCACCCTCAATGTTTTGCAATCCAACAAAAAAGATGACCTCGATAAAAGCCTGGATTTAAAATTAAAAGCCATGTTCACGCTTATTATCTCGGCACTGAAAAACAAAGAAGAGCCCAATAAAAAAAATGAAAACAAAAAAACACCGTTTGAAATGATGATGGAATTACTTAAACCAAAACCTAAAAATGAAAAAGCCGAACCCGAGCCTGAAAATGAACTGGCGAAACGACTGGATGAAACCCTGCGTAATCTTTACGGTGGCAACAACCCAACCGTGAATGGTGAAATTGAATTCCCTGTGCTTGGGCCCATCATCGGCAATGCCTTTGGCTTTACTAACCAATGCAGCCCCGACGCTAACTCTTGCGCTGAAATGGTTGACCTTATTACTTACAATGCAGGTAAAGTCGACCCTGTCGGTTTAGAAAACATAGCGAGACTAGCCGACCTTGAAGAAGGGGTTGATATGAACAGTGCGCTCTACAGCTCACCACGCCCTTCCCCCATAAAAGGCACCTAAGCATGCACCACATTCTTGTGATAGGCGCAGGGAAAATTGGCACACTGATCACCTCTTTGTTTGCCAATACCGACGATTACACCGTGCATTTAGCCGACATTTACGAAACCAATCCAGAAGCGGCTCGCCTGAACACCCTCGCCAATTGCAAATACGTGCAACTCGATGCAACCAAACCAGACAACATCATTGCTTACCTCAATCAAGAAAAACAAATTAGCACCATTGTGTCTTCCTTGCCTTATTATCACAATGCAGGCATTGCACGCATTGCTGCGACACTCGAGCTGAATTATTTTGATCTTACCGAAGACGTGGAAACCACTGAAACCGTTTTATCACTCGCGAAAAACGCAAAAACTGCGTTTGTGCCGCAGTGCGGTTTAGCGCCTGGGTTTGTGAGCATCATTGCTCACCACTTAATGCAACCCTTCACCACGCTGCAAACCGTTAAAATGCGCGTGGGCGCGCTGCCAACCAACATCAGCAATGCACTGCAATATTCCCTCACGTGGTCGACCGATGGTTTAATTAATGAATACGGCAACCCTTGCGTGGGGGTTGAAGATGGCAACATTGTTTCTTCAACACCACTGGAAGGCTTGGATGAAATCAAAATTGACGGCCTCACGTATGAAGCCTTCAACACCTCCGGTGGCGTGGGTAGCTTAGCCAAAAGTTACGTGCATAAAGTAAAGCACTTAAGTTATAAAACCATACGCTACCCCGGCCATTGCGCAAAAATGAAATTTTTAATGAATGATTTGAAATTAAATCACGATCGCGATACCTTAAAGCGCATTTTGGAAAATGCCTTGCCTAAAACCTATCAAGATGTGGTGTTGGTTTACATTTCTGTCACCGGCATGCAAGACAACCAATGGATAGAAGAAAATTACGTGAAAAAGTTTTACCCTAAAAAGCTCAATCACCACCGCTGGTCGGCCATACAGCTCACCACGGCTTCTAGCCTTTGCAGCGTGGTTGATATCGTCTTGAGCCACCCTGAACGTTATCGTGGTTTTATCGCCCAAGAACAATTCAGTCTCGACGACTTTATCAACAGTCGTTTCGGAAGTTATTACGCCTAAGGAGTCATTTTTCCATGTCTTTAACCCCATTACATCTCGCTGAACACAATTCAGGCGCGAGCACCGGCTTTGATTGGTGGTCGTCTGAAAAAAATGCCGGGCACATTGCTTCTATCAACCCGACAAATGGTGAAACCATCGCACACGTTTATAATGCATCACTGCAAGATTACGAGCATGTTATGCAAAGTGCAGAACACGCTTTTTTAGAATGGCGCACCGTGCCCGCCCCTAAGCGGGGTGAATTAATACGTGCGATAGGTGAAGCCCTCAGAGAAAACAAAGACGCCTTAGGCAGCTTGGTGTCACTCGAGATGGGAAAATCTAAACAAGAAGGCGATGGTGAAGTGCAAGAAATGATAGACATGGCTGATTTGGCCGTGGGTCAATCCCGCATGCTTTACGGCCAAACCATGCACTCAGAACGCCCTGAACACCGCATGATGGAACAGTGGCACCCCTTGGGCGTGGTGGGCGTAATTAGCGCGTTTAATTTCCCTGTGGCGGTGTGGGCGTGGAATGCATTTTTAGCGATTATTTGCGGCAATACCGTGGTGTGGAAGCCTTCGCCCAAAACGCCTTTGTGTGCGATTGCGGTTCAAAAAATTTGTAATGCGGTGACTGAGCGCTTTGGTTACCGTGGTTTATTTTCTGTTTTGGTATCTAGCAGCCACGACATTGTGAAACACATGGCGAATGATCAACGCATGCCTTTAGTGTCTTTCACGGGCTCAACGGCCGTGGGTCGTGACATTAACGCGGTGGTGGCACGCCGTTTGGGGCGCTGTTTATTAGAATTAAGCGGGAATAATGCAATTATTCTCGATGAATCCGCTGATTTAAATATTGCGATTCCCTCGATTGTGTTTGGGGCCGTGGGCACGGCGGGTCAGCGTTGCACAACGACGAGACGCTTGTTTGTGCATGCTTCTTTATACGATCAAGTAAAAACGGCCTTGGTGAAGGCTTATGAAAAAATTAAAATAGGTGACCCGCTGGATCAAAAAAACTTAATGGGGCCTTTGATTGATCAAGCAGCGGTTGATGCTTACATCAAATGCATTGCAGAAGCGAAAAAAGCCGGTGGTAAGGTATTGTTTGGTGGGAGCGCGTTAAAACAAGCGGGGTTTTTTGTGCAACCCACTTTAATAGAAGCTAAGAATGAATGGGACATTGTGCAGCAAGAAACCTTTGGGCCCATTTTATATTTAATGCGTTATGAAACCTTCGATGAAGCGATTGCTTTGCAAAATGCTTCTGCGTTTGGATTGTCGTCTGCGTTATTTACGCAAAATTTAAACCACTCCGAACAATTTTTATCCGTGCGCGGCAGTGATTGCGGCATTGCGAATGTCAATATTGGCACCTCAGGCGCCGAAATTGGCGGCGCGTTTGGTGGTGAGAAAGACACCGGTGGCGGGCGCGAGGCAGGGTCCGATGCATGGAAACATTACATGCGAAGACAGACGAATACCATTCATTGGGGGAAAAATATAACGTTGGCGCAAGGGATTAAATTTGAGATTTAAATTCATCAATTGACGTGTAGGGTGGATTAGGAAAACGTGCCCTTTACGTTTTCCGTAATCCACCAACCCTTAAAAATCTAAACAAAAAAAAGGGCAGTTTTTGGGCTGCCCTGCACTATATCCGTATACATACCAACATCCATGTAAAAACACAAAACGAGGAGTGGTTGCAGAATCCTTTCAGTAACCATAGCCATCCTTGACTATGAATTCATACTAAACGGAGTCGCGTTAATGAACAATCAGCCTTTCGCACCGCGCCACATAAGCAAATGCTTACAAACCTAACCCAACAAGCCCTGAAATAAGGCTTTAATCGTCGGTTGTGCTTCAAAATTAGCGAGAAAACGCTTCACCTCACCCCGCCATGCAAGCGACAGCCCCGCCTGCGTGGCATGCGATTTCATGCCATCTAAATCAATCAATGAAGGCACCCCTTGCGCATCAATCAAGAGATTGGTTTTTTTGAGGTCGCCGTGAGTTAAGTTTAGTTCTTTGATTTTATTCAACAAGTGAACAACCCGTGGCGCAACCGCTTTCACAGGCTCATCCAGCGCACTTTTGCCCTGGCAGTAATCACCCAGGCTCACCCCCGAAACAAAGGCTGTGACGTAATAAGAGCGCCCCCTGAGGCCCAAAACCCGGCGCTCAAGGTAAGCAAGCGGCTTCGCGGTTTCCACGTGAAAGAGGTCGAGTTTATGGGCCAAGACCCAACACGCCTTCGCACGCGTGACCCGAAACATTCGCCTAACACGGTGCCAAGCATCCTTTAGGTTGTAGCGTTTAATCACCAAGGGCTGGCCATCCAGGGTGATGCGTATCACCGTCGAGGAACGACCATTTTTTAACATCACTGCTGCTGGGTTTGAAAAAACGGCATCAGGCGCCTTCATGAAGGCTAAAAATTCCGGTGTTTGTAAACGCCTGTCGACCATGCCTTGCATGGTGAGGGTTTTTATTTTAAGGTGAGCCGAGCTTGAGCGCGATAATTTTTTCTCGTACTGCACCCACCGCTGTTCTTGATGTTTTTTGATGAGTAAAGCCATGTCAACAAAATCATCTTTCTTGATTAACCAACCACGCGCTTTGGCATAAAACTGAAACAAACGCTGACACAAGGCTTGCGTGCCTGCCCCCAATTGCGAAAAAAATAAAGCTAAATTATCCATGCTTTCTGATTTTTGAATCATGCTGTCGGTTGTTGTGATTTGCGCACCATCTAACGTGATGACTTGTTTTTCTGTCATTAAAAAGTTATTCAAGTGCAAATCATTTTGCAACACACCTAAGACGTGTTGCGTGGCAATTTCTAAGACCACCGTTTGCAATAAAAACTCCAGTTGATTCACATCGGGTGAGTCTCGCCACACGTCGTACAAACTCACTGCTTGTTGTATGCGCTCATAAATTAACACATGAATACGTTTTTCTTTCGCTCGCCCTTCATAAAGCAAAGCTGGTGCGGGAATATTGTTAACCGCCAATGCTTTCATGCCATTGACATCCGCTTTGCAATGACGCAGCGCATTTTTTCTATCGAAGAACAGCTTGATAACGGCTGGCTTTCCTTGCCACACCCCAAAAGCCACCATGCGTTTACGCGGCAACACACGCACCACATTGGTGGCTGAAAAGACCTCATTGTTTTCAATCACACAATCAAAAGGGCGATCAAACCCATAACTGGCGCTTAAACAATCAGCGAGGCTTAATCCTTGCTTTACAACAGGTGTTAGGCTAGAAATGCTCACGATATAACTTTTCTCCAAGGCTTTTAATGTGTTCCCAATGCTGACGTTCTGATGTTAACATCTCGCGCAATGATTGAAGACGATAAACCTTCATGAAACGATAATAATCACGAGACGTTAACCCTATTCCTTTGCTTGAAAAATATAACCCTGCTAAATCTTTATTTACCCAACGCGAGGGCGTGGTTTTGCGTATGGCTGCGCGATGCAAATCAATCAGAAATAAACACAGAGGCCGTTGATCAACGCAGGTTTTTTCTAATAAAAAATGACACAAATAAAAGTCACGATGATTCATGCCATGGGTGTGTAATAAACGCGCCACTTGCGCAACGGCAGCAATGACTGCTTGTTTAAATTCAAAACGAGGCGGGTTGTTCACCCAATCGGCGCATAAGGTTTCAAGGCTAATGGTGTTATCCAGCGCTTCCATAATAATGAATGATTCACGCGTTGCAGGGTTAAAACCACGCTCACCATAACCCAAGACACGCGGCGCTGGCACGCCCAAGGTTGCCAACCGCTTTAAAGCGAGCACTTCATCGCGCGCACCTAAAATGGGTAAACGCCCTTGCACCAGGTTTTTAAAAATTTCACGCCAACCAACACCGCGATGCTGTTTAATAAAATAAGCGAGGCCACCAATCATAACGCGTGCCGTCGTTCGGCCATCCAGGTGGCGGTAACGCTCACCTTCAAGGCGCATGACGGCATCAAAGCCTTCCGCCTTGCCCGGAAAAAACGATGCGATGCTTGAATCTAGCTCAAATATCACACTAACCCCTTTACTTAACGAAATGATTTCATGATATAGTTGCCCAAAATCACATTAAGGAAACCCCATGCGCCACGCCATCACCTTAAGCCTCATTGCCTTACTTTCAGGCTGCGTTAGCTCAGGAAGCAGCAATTATACACAAACCGTGTCCAGTTGGCGCGGCGGAAATGTTAGCGCCTTAATGTCGCGCTGGGGCTCGCCCGCGAGCCAAGTTACAGGCCCCAAAGGCAACACCGCTTATGTTTACAACACCCAAAGCTATCGCGCCGCCCCCAACCGAGGGCCTAACGTTGGCGTCCATTATACAGGCCAGGGCGCCCCCGTCATCACAAATACAAACCCGGCTGTCATGAATGCGGCTGATCGCGGCAGCATGAACATCACGTGTTCTGCTGTTTTCCTCGCGAACCCCAAAGGCCAAATCATCGACACCCAAGTGCAAGGCGTTGCTTGTTACGGCGGCCCTGGCTTCATGAGCCGCATGGGCAACCCTAACAGCGCCACTGTCACGCAAGCAAACGGAGGCTAACCATGAAACGCTTATTGGCGCTCAGCTGCCTTCTTGCTGTTTTTGCCCACACACCGGCTTTGGCTGACGACGAAGACGACGGCATCGACAACCCCCACGCTTATCACCTGAACGGCGACATGGATTTGGTCTCCACCGATAAAATTGTTTACGACAAACCCAAAATCATCGCCAAAATGGTTTACCCAAAACTCACGAGTGAAAATGAAGCCGATGAAGTTGAAAACTTTAATGATGCCGTGAAAGATTTATTAGACACCGAGCTGCAAACCTTTAAAGATAAAGTGAACGAGCTTCAACTCAATGCACCCAAACAAAAAACCAGCAGCCACCTCAACATCGACTTTGATTCTTCCACCCTCAATATTACAAAAACACCTATTTTCAGCATTCGTTTTGTGATTGAAGGCTACATTCCTCGCATGGCTCACCCCTATCAATATCACCAAGTCTTAAACATGAGCTTAGACGACGACACCACTTTATCGCTAGATGAGCTTTTTAAACCGAATTCCAATTATTTATTTTGGTTATCCAACTACACCACCGGTGTGCTCGCCAAAAAAATCCCTGCCGATGCCTTACTGGAAGACGGCTTAACCCCGACACCCGATCACTTTAAATTATGGAATTTAGAGCCCACGGGCATGCGTTTCACGTTTGATAGCGCCACCGTTGCGCCTTCTTACTACGGCACCCAAAGCGTGGTGGTGCCTTATGCTTTATTGCAACCCATGCTAGCGCCCGATTCTGTGCTGGCTGAGTGCTTAAATCACCGCAAATCCTGTTTAAAAAATCATTTACTAACAGGTGGTTTTTTAAATTAAAATCATAAACTAATCAAAATGGGTTATATTTAACTAATTGAAAATTAACAACTTTAAATTAATATACCCCATTTTATTTGATTTTTGATCCATTTCGACTATACTAAAAACATGAGCGAACCACACAAACAACATCGAATAGCCACACCAAAAGCCGGGCTTGCCGCCAACACATCATCATTCGACCCTCACATTGCCGGCATTGCACTCGCCAAAGGGCTTATTTACCTCAAAGAAAGGTTGGGTTGGTCGGGTAATCACATTGCAAAACTACTTCACCTACCCTCCAACACATTCAACACTTGGTTAAAAAACGGGGCCATCCCCATCAGCGGCCACACCCTTTCACCTGATGTTCAAGCCATCACGCACCTGCTGGCTGTCCATCGCAGCCTAGAAGCCATGTTTGATAACACCGAACATCAACAATTATGGCTAAACACACATCACCCTGAATTAAACGCCATTCCACAAGCACTGATGATCAGCTCACTCGAAGGCTTAATTCAAGTCAGGCAATATCTCGACTACATTCGAGGGCGTGGTGCTTAATGCCTTTATTAAATCGTATTGTTGAAAATCAAGCCGCTTTATCCAGTTATAAAGCGACGCAAAATGAAGATGAGGCCGTGCAACTCGAACTGTTAATTGAACAAACGAAACCAAAAAATCGCTTTTTTGAATGGCACCCACTCATTGCAACACCTTTTCGTTATTCACCGCCCCACCCACAAGCTCGTTTTCGACCGCCTTATGGTCGCAATGTTTTTTATGGAACCACGCACCACGAAACCGCACTGTATGAACATGCCTACCATTTCATGAAGCAACGAAAGCATTTAGCCATTGAAACTGAAACAGGGTTAAGAACCTTATTTACTGTAAAAACACATGACAAAAAAGCAACCCGCATCAACCACCTTCCCGAGGCTTCTCAACTGTTAAACCCTAATGATTACACTTATTCACAAGATTTTATTTTAAACCACCCTCACCATGATTTTATTTATTACCCTTCTGTGCGCGACCCCGAACATCGTGAAAACGCGGCCGTTTTAAATATTCATCATTTAGATAAAAAACCACTCACCGAGCAAACCATTAAATTTTTTTATGATAATCGTAGCCAATGTTTACACTGGTTAGATGAAAAATTAGCGATTGAATGGAATCAAGTGAATTTATAATTAAGCAATCAATTGCATCTTGGCCTCTATCCAGGTTTTTGCCTCAGACATAATGTCATCCGGTGCTCGGCCTTGCGTTTCAATCGCAGGGCCTATCACGACCGTGATGGTGCCCGGGATTTTCAAAAATTGTCGACGCGGCCAACAAATGCCTGCATTGTGCGCGACGGGGTAAACCGGTGCGCCCGTGGCTGCCGCCAAACGCGCGCCGCCCAAACGATAATGCCCAACTTGCCCCACCGCCGTGCGCGTGCCTTCCGGAAAAAACACCACCCAACGGCCTGTTGACAAAGCAGCCTTGCCTTTTTTAATGATTTGCTGCATGGCCGATGATTTATCACTGCGATTAATCGCAATGGGGTCACTCGCCGCCAAGCCCCAACCAAAAAATGGAATCCAGAGTAATTCTCGTTTAGCAATAAAAGCGGCGTCTTGGAAAATAAGGGGTAAAAACATCGTTTCCCACGTGGACTGGTGTTTGCTAAAAACAATGCCGCTGCCTTTTTTTGGCAAGTGATGCAAGCCTTCTACCCGATAATCAATGCAGCAAATAAAACGAAGTGCGCCAATATAAGCACGTAAAAACACACGTATTAACATGTGTCGTGTTTTTAATGACAAGAGAAATGAAATGGCGCACAAAAAACTGTAAAGGACAATCGAAGTAATGGAGTAAATTGAAAACAATAAGGAACGGATAAATAAAATGAATGTATTGTGATGTTTAGTTTTTTTCATGGTTATTACCCTCATGAATTACATATTCGGCAGCTTGCATCAAGGTGTCAAATCGAGGAATGCTTGAAAATTCAGGGTGGCGTGTGAGTGTGCGCTCACCGTTGCCTGTCATCACTAATAATGGTTTACAGCCTGCGGTTAAAGCGGCTTGCATGTCAACGTGTGAATCGCCAATAAAATAAGTTTGCCTTAAATCTAAGCCGAATTTTGCTTGCATTTGAAACAACATGCCGGGTTTCGGTTTGCGACAATCACAACCTTCATCGGGCTGATGCGGGCAAAAGAAAATGCCGTCAATGCAACCGCCGACAGTTGCCAATTCATGCGTTAATTTTTCGTGGATTTCATCAAGGGTTGCAAGGTCGTAATAACCACGACCAACACCGGATTGATTGGTTGCAATTAACACATGAAAACCCGCACGATTTAAATGGGCAATGGCTTCCAAGCTGCCAGGAATGGCCACCCATTCCTCAGGGGATTTGATGTAATCGACAGAGTCGTGATTAATGACACCGTCGCGGTCTAGAATAATGTAAGGCATGGCTGGCACTTTGCTGGGTGAAAGTGGGGATTATAGCAAAAACCTTCAAATAACTAAGTTTTATTTTTAAGGTTGGTGGATTACGAATCGCGAAAAGCACGCGATTCTAATCCACCCTACGCCCATTTTCAGGCCCGAGGAGGGGTGACTATTTAATTAAATTTATACACCAAACCAAGGTCGTAGCTATCCGCGCTCGGAGCGTGTATGCCGCTCACGGTGCGATAAGCGGTGTAATCATATTCACCACGCAAATCAACGTTTTGCGTCAAGAAAGTTTGCATGCCCACACCCAGCTGACCACCCGTCGCCATGTTATTCACATTAGAAAATTCCGTGCGAACAAACCCAGCACGCATGAAAGCGAAGGTTTGATCGGATAACATTAACCCAGGCAATAAGCTCAGGCTGTAACCATAACTGGTGCGCATGTTATTTTTATTCGACATTTGCGCACTGCCAGGCACACCGCTTAACTCGCCGGCTAAATAAAAACTTGAATTAATAAGCCCACCATACCCCGCAAACACTTTTAAAGGCACGCCGCGATACACCCCGGCATTGCCATTCACATTGGTGGATGAATTCACATTCACGCCCATGCTGGCGCCAAGATAAGGGGTTGTGCTTTGCATGGCAAATGCAAGCGGTGCTGCACTTAAAGCTAAGGTGGCTAGCAATGATTTTTTAAACATATTCCAAACTCCTTCATGAATGACTAAGCATTGGAAATCCGTTTGATTGAACCCTGCTGCTCCTTGCTAGGGTGAAGGCGAATATTAGTGTAAGATAAGCTTAAGTTCAACAAGGTTAACCCAACATGAAGTCTTATTGTGTTTATTTATTGCTGTGTAACAATGGCGCTTACTACACCGGTTACACCGATAACCTGGAAAAGCGCTACCAATTGCATTTAAGCGGCAAAGCCAGCAAATACACACGCGCGTTTAAACCCGTAAAAATTGCGCGAGTGTTTCAGGTGGGTGAAGATAAATCCGAAGCCATGCGCTTAGAAAAACGCATTAAATCACTGAGCAAAGCAAAAAAACTAGTCCTCATTAAAAAGCCAGCCATTCACGTAGATGAATTGCTGGCTAGTTTAACTTGCTCGTAAAAGCTAAATGGTTCTAAAAATCATTGAATAACTATAAGAACCAAAACCATCATAAGCTAAGCCCAAATAACTCAAATGCCCAACACACTGATAATTTCTATCATCGGGGTTATCGTATTCTGGCCCATCGTTAATATGGAAAGTGCAATAATCACTCGCACTGGTTGCAAACGTCACCGTCACCGTGCCATCATTGCTCAAATTACAAACAGATGGTTGCTGTTGTTTATCAACAATGTTGAAGCTAGAATCGTCGGTTTTAACACCCATAATACCAGCGGTGGCTGTGATTGCACCCACAATATGAGGGTGAGCCATTGAATTACTTGAAACATGCAAGTGATCAACATAATTACAATAGGATGGGCTAGCAAAAGCAGAAGCGCTTAAGCTCATTGCTGCGACCAGGAACAACGATTTAAATCTCATTGAAAAACCTCATTTCATGTTATGAAGAAAACATGGAGTGTAGCAATACACCGCAATCCTGTAAATGGTGTTCAAAACAAAACCGAATCGAGCAAAAACTGATCTAAGCTCACCGCCTGAATCGCCAAGGGCTGCCCCAAAAAGCAGCACTGCCATTAAGTTAACGTTTATTGCACGCAGGTGATAAAAGCCGGAGCAACATCGCATCTTGATATTACGACATCGGAAATAAACCCGGCATCCAACGGCTCGCCAGTGCCGCCGGGAAACCAAGCTTCAATGCGGATTTTGGCTCATCCGACACCAATATACCAAGCTTGGCTAAAGGCGAAAGCAAACGCCTTGCATGCCTATCACTGACATTCAATAAAGCAGCCATCTCCCCTCGCCCAACTTCACCACGATATAAAAGCGCTTCAAGCACGGTGATGGTTTGCGGTGGCAAATGATTCATTGCGATTTCTTCTTTTGCCCACAATAAAATACGCGCACGTAAGCGGCTTGGCTCCATGAGCTTTTGCATAAAATCAACTTGATCAATGGCTGTTTCTAACGTCCAACGTGTAAAATCAATTAAAGCCTCTTGACTTAAATGACCACGACCATCAAGATCGTTTCGTTTTGTCATATCGCAAGCGGCTAGATGTTGCTTATATAATTGAACTTGCCTTGCGAATCCTCGTGACAAAGACCATAAGCCACCGGTGTCTAATTTTTCACTCAAAATGGCATGTGTTAATAAACGCGCAACACGACCATTGCCGTCTAAAAATGGATGTATCCACAGTAAACGATGATGGCTGGCCGCCAGTGCGAGCAATGACTCGAGCTGCCCACACTCGCCATATGCTGTTTCAAATCGCGTTAAAAATCGAGGAACGGCACCCGCGCTCACCGCCACATGCTGCCCCACTTTAACATCACGATGCCTCAATTTACCTGGAACAATTTTTATTGATTCTTGAGTCAGTGGGTCTGTCGTTATTAATAAATTAGCAGAAAGGTTTTCGTAAAAACGTTGATGAATTTCACATAAAGCATCACGCGTATAAACACGCCCACGCAAACCACCCGCGTCTATCCATGCTTGAACCGCAATATGTGATTTTGCTTCTAGTTGTAGTTCACGTTTTTTATGATCGTTACTGTAATCACCCTGCAATGCACGCTCAATATCAATGGGATGTGTGTCGTGCCCTTCGATTAAATTACTGTAATAGCAATTCATTGCTCTCACCGCATCAGCAAGCGATGATTGCATAGCTGCTGGAAGGCTGTGCTTAAACCCGGCGGATTTGGCAACCAAGGTTAAAGCTAAATCAGACAAGCTTATTTTTTCAGGGCTACTGTCACTAAGACGCATTGGCTCCATCAATGTCAGGGATTCCCCCCTATCCATGCCCGGTGAAATGTCCGGCTTTTTGTCTGGTTTTTTATTTTTCATCTTGTTGATTTTACTCATTTTAATAAAAAATAACGGCAATTTTCTGCGTGATTATGTCCTATTATATGTCCGATTTTTATCAGAAAGCAAGGGAGGGCTTAAGTAGAGATTTTTAAGAATTGGTGGATTCGTTTCGCAAAAAACGCGAAACGAATCCACCACGCACGTTATTTCTTCGTCACATCATAAGACACAAACACTTCATTCAATTGCCTAGCTACACGAATGAAAGTCGTTCGCTTGGATAATTCCTTCAAACGATGCGCACCCACGTAAGTGCACGTGGAACGAATACCGCCTAAAATATCAAGCACCGTGTTTTTCACCGGGCCACGATAAGGCACATTGACCGAACGACCTTCACTGGAACGATAATCCGCCACCGCACCGTGATGCACTTCCATCGCTTCCGTTGAACTCATGCCGTAAAAACGCTTGAATTTATGACCGTCTTCTTCAACCACATCACCTAAACATTCATCGTGGCCTGCTAACATGCCGCCCAACATCACAAAATCAGCACCCGCTGCAAACGCTTTTGCAACATCACCCGGCGTTGTGCAACCACCATCTGCACACACCACCCCACCCAAACCATGCGCTGCATCGGCACACTCAATGATGGCAGATAATTGCGGGTAACCCACGCCGGTTTTTTCACGTGTGGTGCAAACTGAACCTGGGCCTATGCCGATTTTAACAATATCAGCACCTGATAAAATAAGCTCTTCCACCATTTCACCCGTGACCACATTCCCAGCCATGATAACCGCCTTGGGGTAGGTTTCACGCAAATGCTCTAAGAAAGAAACAAAACGCTCGGTGTAACCATTGGCCACATCCAAGCAAATATAAGGAATTTCAACAAAGGCACTGAGTTCTCGCAAACGATCAAAATCCGCATCAGAGGTGCCTAAAGAGAAAAACGTCGACGCCAATAAGGCTTTATTTTCTTCAGCAAATTTTTTCAAATTCGCAACCGGCAAAAATTTATCGAGTGCCGTCATTAAACCATGCTCAGCCAAAGCTTTGGCCATGCTTAACGTGCCCGTGTGATCCATGTTGGCCGCAATGATGGGAATGCCGTGCCACACTTTATCAGAGTGCCTGAATTTAAATTCACGCTCAAGCGAAACCTCCGAACGGCTTTTTAAAACACTGCGTTTGGGGCGAATTAACACATCTTTAAAATCGAGTTTAATGTCATTTTCTATGCGCATGGTGGTGTCTCCAGTTTGCGTAAGCGTGCGTAATAAAATCCATCCATATCGTGCTGGCCGGTTAACACTTGCCTTCCGTGTTTCGTGGCCACACCCCAATGCACTGCCAAATTTTCTTGCTGCGCATCAGGGTGCGTTGTTAAAAATGAGGCAATCACAGCATCATTTTCTTCGGGAAAAACAGAACACGTTACATACAATAACGTGCCGCCTTTAGCTAAGGTTGGCCAGAGGGCTTTTAAAATGGCGGTTTGTTCGCGTGCCAACATTTTAATATCTTCAGGTTGACGCAGTAATTTGATGTCAGGGTGACGGCGAATGACACCACTCGCTGAGCATGGCGCATCTAATAAAATGCAATCAAAGGGTTTTTGATCCCACCATTGTTGCGTGGCTTTCACATCGGCCGTGATGACCGTTGCCGTTTGCTGATGGCGTTTTAAATTATCATTAATTAAGATTGCGCGCGCGCGATCTTTTTCAACAGCAACAACCGTGAGTGTTGGCTCAGCTTCTAATAAATGGGTAAGCTTGCCACCCGGCGCCGCACACGCATCTAACACGTGCATGCCAGGTTTTAAAGGCAGCAAACCCGCTGCCAATTGCGCTGCCCCATCTTGCACGCTGAGTTCACCTTCAGCAAACCCGGGCAACGCCTCAACCGAGCTTGGCTCAGCCAAAACAATGCCGCTCTGTGTTTGATCTAAGGCGTTAGCAACAATCCCCGCGGCATTTAAGGCCGCTAATGATTTTTCACGATCACGTGCACGCAACACCATGGGCGGGTGCATGTTATTCGCTTCTAAAATCACTTCATAATCTTGCGGCCAAGCTTTACGGTAAGCATCTATCCACCAATAAGGGTGAGCATAAAGCGCTTCTAAATCATCACTAAAATCTAAATTAGGCTGGCGCAAATACGCACGCAATACGGCATTCACTAAACCACGCGCCCACTGTTTCTTTAAGCTTTTTGCCGCTTCCACCGTTTCAGAGACAGCCGCGTGCGCAGGCACACGCATTTCAGCAAGTTGATACAAACCCACCATCATGAGTGCGTGAACATCGCTGTCTTTCGCTTTCATGGGTTTTTCAAGAAAGGAACTGAGCATCACATCCAGCTTAGTATAAGAACGGCAAACGCCGTAACACAGGGCCTGCACAAAAGCGCGATCACGCGCGTCTTTGATGGGTTCAAGGTAATGAGGTAACACCTGGTCAAGCGAACGGCCGTCGGTGACTTCATCTATCACTTCCGCTGCAATTAATCGTAAATTCATGAGAGTGGGGCGCCTTGATTAAATTCATGTTGATGTGCATTCAAAACATCGACGATGCCATGTGGCTTGCCGCCCGGCCATTGTAAGCTCAGCAAACGCAACACACTGCCTTCACCGGCTGCAACATCTAAACCTGCTTTACTCACCGCCACAATGGTGCCAGGTGCTTGTTTTGTTTTTATATTCAATACTTCTGCTTGCCACACCCTCACGGTTTCACCGTGAATTTGCGTGTAAGCCACCGGCCAAGGATTAAATGCGCGAATTAAACAAGATAAAGTGCTTGCGGGTTTTGCCCAGTCGATGCTCGCTTCTTCTTTGCTGATTTTAGCGGCGTAAGTCGCTTTTTCATTCTCTTGTGGTAAACGCGGTAAAGCAGAAATTGCTTCTTGATTTAACACCTGTATCAAAGCCGCAGCACCGTCTTTTGCAAGTTGATCGTGCAAACTGGCCGTGGTTTCATTGGGCTGCATGCGATAATGGGTTTGATATAAAATGGGCCCAGTATCTAAACCGGCGTCCATTTGCATGATGGTAACGCCTGTGTCTGTGTCACCCGAAAAAATGGTGCGTTGTATGGGAGCCGCCCCTCGCCAACGCGGTAATAATGATGGATGAATATTAATGCCACCGTGCTTAGGCACACTCAAAATGGCATCAGGCAAAATTAAACCGTAAGCGGCAACGACCAACACATCCGGTTTTAACGCAGCAAATTCAGCTTGCACCGCTGCATCTTTCAAGGTGCTGGGTTGATAAATGGGAAGCTTGGCTTCGCGCGCTAATAATTTAACGGGGCTTTCTGTGATTTTTTGCCCGCGGCCGGCTGGGCGATCGGGTTGCGTATAAACGGCAATGACTTCATGATTAGAGTGAAGTAAGGCCTGCAGTGCCGCCGCGGCAAACGCCGGTGTGCCTGCAAACACCACTCGTAACCCCGCTTGACTCACGCTACTCCCGATTTGCTTTGCTGATTTTTTTGCGAATGCGATCTTGTTTTAAACGAGATAAGTGATCAATGAACAACACACCGTTTAAGTGATCGAGCTCGTGCTGAAAACAAACGGCCATTAAACCTTCGGCCTGAATTTCGAGGGGTTGCATGTTAAGGTCAACACCACGCAAGGTCACTTTCAAGGCGCGCTCAACTTTATCATAAGCGCCATCAACCGAAAGACAACCTTCAGATTCATACTGCGTGCCTTCGCGGTGGATAATTTCAGGATTCAAAATACATTGATGTTGGTCACCCGTCTCTGAGACGTCCATCACGAATACTTGCTTGTGAATGTCGACCTGGGTGGCTGCCAAACCCACGCCTTTGGCGGCATACATGGTTTCGACCATGTCTTTCACTTGTGCACGCAAAGCATCGTCCACGACCGTGACCGGGGCGGCTTTGATCCGCAAACGGGGGTTGGGGTATTGTAAAATTTCAAGCACAGCCATTATAAGTCGCTCATTAATATAAAGTTTTTTAAATTCAGGCACTAAGCTATGCCCTATTTTAAGGCATGTGCGGGTTTTTATCAAAACAAAATTTTTACCGAGATACTTGCTAATTTGGCAAGTATCTCGGCAAAATAAATCTATGAGTCGACTAAAAGACATCATTAAATCAGCGAATGCCGGCGAACACCTCTTGACTGATAGCAACCTAGACTTGCTATTAAACAAAAGCGCCTCGGCTCGCCATTCTATCGTCAATAAAGCCTTAAAAGCAGGTGAGCTCATTCGCATTAAACGCGGATATTATGTACTGCCATCCAGTGATAGAAATGAACCCATTAGTCGATATGCGCTTGCCTGCCAACTTGAACGTTGTTGTTATATTTCACTCCAAACCGCTCTATCATTTCATGGATGGATACCAGAGCAGGTAAAGGTCGTTACCTGCATCTATCCAGGAAGACACACTAAAGCATTTTCAACCCCGCTGGGTGATTTTCATTTCTACACACTTCCAACGAATAAATATGAGTTCTTAACGGGGGTCACCAGAATTGAAATAACCGAAAAGCAAGCATGCCTGATGGCAACACCACTGCGAGCCCTCATGGATTATGTTTATTTGAATGGTCTTGTCTGGGAGAGTTTAGCATTTTTAACGGAAGGATTACGAATCGAATTAAATGATCTACGCTCACTCACCAGCGATGACTTCAAAAGCATAGACTCGGTTTATCGTAATCAACGAGTTAAAAATTTTCTCATCAACCTAAAACTGGAATTACAAGTATAATGACTATCGACATTATTGAAAAAAGACTCAAATCATATAAAACTGAGACGCCTGAAGATGAACAGCATGCACTCAAAGAAATTCTACAGGAAATCGCTATTTACGCACTTTCTGAAGCTGGTTTTTTTGAAAAAGCTATTTTTCATGATGGCACAGCATTACGCATACTTCACGAGCTACCTCGTTTCTCAGAAGACTTAGATTTCATGCTCAAAGAACCAGACGTTAATTTTAACTGGGAGCCTTACCTAAATGTCTTAACGGAAACATTTGAGCAGTTTGGTATTCAACCTGAAATCACAGATAAAAGTCGTGTGGATGCGGCCGTCAAAAAAATGTTTTTAAAAGATGATTCTATTGGGAAACTTATCAAACTATCATTCAAACATCATCCTGGAAAAAAACATCTGATAAGATTTGAAATTGATGCGAACCCACCATCAGGCTCAATTTCTGAAATTAAATTCTTAGAATTCCCACTTGATTTTTCGCTTGTAGCTCATGATCTTACCAGTAGTTTTGCTGGAAAATGCCACGCACTGTTATGCCGAGGGCATATTAAAGGCAGAGATTGGTATGATTTTAGTTGGTATGTTTCAAACAAAATTACACCCAATTTTATTTTTTTACAAGCGGCTATCGACCAACAAGGGCCTTGGAAAAACCAATCAATTCAAATAACGCCTGAATGGTTTTATCGTGCAATGAGTGAAAAAATTCAATCTATCGACTGGAAATTCGCAGCCAATGATGTGGAAACCTTCCTTAATCGTCAACATAGAAAAACATTAGCGCTATGGAGTGATGCATTTTTCATGAGCAAACTCGAAAAACTAAGCCAACTCATCACACAGAAAAGTTAAAAAACCACGCGCCTACCTAAGCAAACGCATGGTGATAAAACGCTGTTATGACACCGCTAACGTCAGTTAATAAATTGAGGGTTTACGGCCATGACCTTGACGCTTTTCTGCTTTAGCGTCAGTTTCTTCATGAATGTCTCTAAGCCCATCGCCTCGAGACAATACAGAGCGCGTTTCCGCTTCTTTCACTACACCACCCGCCTCTGGTTTGCCAACAGAAGACTCGGATAAATCAGGCTGATAACTATTATTACCCGCATCTATCGCTTTAAATACAGCTCGTGTTGAGCCTGTTTTTTGCTGTGGCTGTGGTTGTGGTGCTAACAACTGCGGTTTTTTTGCAGTTCTAAAAAGCATAGCGCCTAAGGTGCTACTAAACCCAAGCGTTGAAATGCCCCCTACCGTCAAAGCACCAATGCTAGCACCCAACACCGTCACGTGCATTGCCGTTGCTGCCGCTGCAATGCCGCCAGCCACAAAAGCAAACGCACCCGCCGTTGCCACCGAGAGCACCGCCACCAAACCCACACTCAACACCGCACCGGCTGTTAATAAACCAGCCTTCCATGGGTTGGTTTTGTAATAATTCAAGGCGCGGCTGAAAAACGACGGCTTCTTCGCTTTTGAAATTAAGGAAGCGGAAGGGCTGTCTTCATTTGAGCTGGTTGTGTTTTCTGCCGATAAAGCAGGTGACAGCTTCGCTTGATCAGTTTCTTCAGACGAAGCGGCGCCATCTTGACGCTGAGGCGCGCCTTCCAATTTCAACGAATCATCCGTTGATTCAGCAGAATGAGCAGGCGAAGGTTGATGATCTAATGCAGCACCCGCTGGGTCTGCCGTTAAAACTTGATCAAGATCAAGGGCATCCTGAAAAGAATGGTCTTCAGCTGAACTCCGGCGTGATAACGCCGATTCAACTGGATCACTTGATTCAGACGCCACCGATTCCTCTCTATAAAATTTACTCAAAATGGCTTTATTGGTATAAGGGTTGGATGCAAGCGTGTTTTTAGGGCGATCTTTTGAAGGAACATATTTACCGTTCGCATCTGTTTCACAGCCACTGATAAACACCAAAGGAGCGCCTTCTCTTTTGATTTGAGCTGGCAAACTGTGATCAGGCACAACCGTTGCATCATCATTGGTTACACCCGCTGCTTTCAATGCCTGCTCAAACTTTCCTATTAATGCTAAATTTTCCAGATAAAACTGATCTCGGGTATAACTTTCACCACGATTTTCTTTCAGGGTGTCATACTTTTTAAAATAAATCACGGCCATTTTTCCGGGCTGCGCGCTTTCTTTTAAAATTCTTTGTTCTTTCGTAAGAAAATCATAATCCAATTCTGCATCTTTCGGATTCATCATTTTCACGCCGTAAACATTATCTTCACCCAAAACATCGTTTAACAAAGCACACCAACAGTTAATGTAGTTTTCAGGTCGATAAGGATCAAAAGCAACATACAATTTATATTCATCATTCTGCGGCTTGTCGCTACATTCAGGATCCAGGTCTTTATTAACCTTGGTCACCACCATATAAACACTGGAACCGCCGGAATGCACTTCCAGCACATCATTTTTATGCTGAAGTTTAAGTGCTATGCCACCCTCAATAATTTTCTCGTATTGCAAACTAGATGGCAAAGCTTCTAAGGACGCGATCCCTTGTTGCTGCACTGCAAGTTTCTTAGCAACAATCTGCCTACGAGCCTCGCTTAAAACGTTTTCTTTATACTGACAAAACTCTTTCAAAATGCTCATGGATTTCGAGACAGGGAGCCTTGCCATGTATTGATCGATGTATTTCTCAAAGTCCTCATCCGAATCATTACGATTAATCAAATTTAACAACATCGCCACACAGTCTTGATGGTCGTAATTAGCACCCAACAAAATATAAGGCAACCCTGGCTTACTCTCTCTGGTTTGGTCTTGACGCGCCACATCGGCCTCAAGAACACGAGATTCTCCAAGATATTTCAAAACTTTTCCGTAATTTTCGCCTTGAGTAAATGCTTTAACTTTATCAGTCAACATGGGTAAGTTGCGTAAATGATCAAAATATTTTTCAGCAAAATCGATATGTGTTTTAGTTTCCTGTGGTTTACCTAACTCAGAAAAATCGAATGCTTTTTTTGCATGATACTGACCCAGCATTAAAACAATTTTACGGTAATCAAGATCAAGGGCCATCTGAAACACTTCATCGCTGGTTAAACGCCCTTCATTCAAAACCATAGCCAAATAGTCGACTGATTCCTGGCTTGGTTGGCCAAATGAATAAAAGTAATCTTTTTTGCAAAGCCCTGAAAGCACAGCCAAATACGCTTTGTTCTTTTTTCTGCGCTCATCTAAACCATCATCGAAAAACTTAACACCTTTAATTTTCTCTAGAAAATTATCTTTATTGAGTTTTGCATAACGTGCCGCTGCAAGCCGACCTTCACGGTCTTGATTTTCAAACCCTTCGTGAATGTCACGCGACAAGGTTAAATTAAGATAAGTCGTATAAGCAGCATCATTCCCAAGGCGCATGCCTTCTTTTAAAACCAAATCTAAATCATCATGACTTAACGGTGAAACACGGACATGGCGATTATTAAGTAAGAATTCAATCATGGATAAATATTGGTCTTTATCGCCGTAAATATCCCGCCAACCCATGCGATTCAAACGATGCATGTAACGCACTAAAAATAAAGCGATCTTCTTTTTTTCAGAGAAATCTTTTTTCTCTTGAAACAGGCGCATCAATCGAGTAACGACCGCTGATTTAGCATCTTCACTCATGTTGGCTGTATTGAGATTTTGACTTTTCGTTAAAGCGCTAGGATCATTCAACGCCTGAAAAAATGTCTCATCATCAACTTCATTCGCCATGATGGATTCTAAATATTGAGATTGTAATTTATTGAGCTCGCCTAAACGAGATTGACCTGATCGCATAACACCACCCCTCATTATTTTATTGTCTGCTAGTCTAATGCATTAAGCTTAAGAAAACCTTAATAGCGAAAAAAAATTAATTTTTATTAATAATCAATTGATTAAAACGCACCCACCTAAGCGAGCGCGTTTCGATAAACGGCCGTTGCCGCTGCGGCATCGCCCAATTGTTCCAATAATTTGCCATAAGCCAGGGAGGCCGCTTTATTCGGGCCCATGCTCAAGCATTTATTAAAATAGTCTTTGGCCTTGCCCCATAATTGCGCTTGCACGCATAACTTACCAAGCAATAACAAAAGCTCGGGTTTTGGGCCATGGGTTTTTAACCAGGCACCCGCCATGACCAGCTCACGATTCACGTCGTCAAAAGGGGCTTTCATGTAAAGCTCAACCAAACGCGGTTCGTAGGTGGATTTTAAAACACGACGCGTAATTTCCAACACTTTGTTTGTTTCACCACGCGCAGATAAGGCTTCGGCATAAGCTAACAACACTTCCGGGTTTTTTTTAAGCGCGCGTGAGAAGTTGTCGTAACACTGATTAATGTCAGCCAAACTCACAGACAAGGGTTGATTTAATAAGGTGCACGCAATGTTTTTTTCAAACATTGACACCTGCGTTGAACTTAACACGCGTGATTTTCGCAATTTAGGCAATAACGCTTGCAAGGCTTTCCAATCGCCCAAACGCACATACACTTTTTCAGCCAGTATTAAAACACGCGGATGACGCGGCGACAAAACCAACAAACGGCTCAAGGTGGCAGCCGCTTGTTCCAACTGGTGTTGTTCTAATTGCAATTCCGCCTTGGTTAAACCAACGGCAAGCTCAGCGTCGGGTGCAACACGATGTGCTTCACGCAAGTATTGATCGCGTTTATCTAACCATTGCAAAGCCTGAGCCGCTTTCGCCGCGCCCAAATAATTCATGAGTGGGTCAATGGTGTTTTTGACACCGGCTAACAATAAACGCTCGGCCTTCGCCCAACGGCCTTCTATTAATAAGGCTAATCCATGCTGCGTTTTGCTATAGGCTTTATGTTCACGCCGCCATTGCAACCAATTTTTAAAACGATACCAAGCAAATTGTATGCGATCAATGCTGTCAATAAACGCATAAAGCACACCAAACACAATAATGCCTGCCAAAATAACAACCCACAAAGGCATTTGCACCATCCAAGGTTGATACACCACAAACACAAACCCCGGGTGCTGCAACACGTGCAAGCCCAACCAAACGGAGACCACTAAAAATAATAATAAAATAAGCAAACGACGCATGTTAACCCCCTATGCCTTGGGCTGATGTAAATACTGCGTGAATTGTTCAAGCGTGCCACCCAAATTCACCGTTGCCCCTGCAATGGGTTGCGTTGAAAGGGCTTGTAATTGCTGCAAAACGGATTGCGTGATGGGTGAAGTGACATCAAAATATTGCGCTATCCATAAGTGCATGCGCATCAGCGCCGCTTGATAAACACCGGCATCTCGATTTAATAAAGCCCAAAACACATTTTCCATTTGTGCGTGTAAGTTTTGATAAATAAACACACGCTCTTCAGGCAACACCAAAGGCGGCACACCCCCGCCGTTATAACGAACAATCACCACCTTACCTAAGGTGTGCATCGTGCGACGCCATTGCGCCTTCCACCAAGGCAAGCCACTTACATTCAATTTATCGTCGGTGTTTTCATCGGTGCTTAAAGGGGTTGCCGGCAAAGGCAAACGATTCAGGTCGGCGTTTAAGGTGCTAAGCTGCATGTAAAGCCCGGTTAAATCTGCGGTGGGAGCCGCGGTGAGCGTGGCCACATTATCAGCCAGGGATTGCTTTAACGCATTTAAATTGGGGTCTTCCAGGTTAGCCAATATTTGCGATGCCCGCTGCAATAAATTCAAAGCCAAGGTTTGATTATGCGTGTATTGCAATTGATCGTTGGCTAAATTCACTAAATAAGCAGCCTCTGCCACGGTTAAGTGATTCGCATCACCCGCGATGGAAGGCGCTTGATTCAAGCTTTGTGAAGCAACCGACACCCCCTCACTTAATTTTTGTAAGCCCTGCTCCAAGCTTGCAACTTTTTCAGCATGATTTTGATCTTGAAGGTTTTGTGTTGCGGCCAAGGTTGATAATTCAAGATGCAATGCATGATATTGAACAAATTGATAGCTCAATGCGGCAGCCATGGCGATGAACACACCGCTAATGATCAGCCCTCGGAATGATCGCTGTTTTTCGGGGGTTATCGTTGTTGTTTCATCTGACATAATCGGTTCCTCTCTCTCACCAATAAAGAAATAATGGCCTCATCGCTGACACTTGGGTTAACCCACACATTTTGAAACCCCGCTTCCTGCGCCAAGGATTGCACACGTTCACTCATCACACAAATCGGTGTGGTTTGTAAAATAGGCCACACAGCTTGATCCACCATTTTTTTTAAATTTTCAACGGATGAAAATGACGTGGCAATGACAATATCAATGTTTTTTTCAGCCATGGATGCCATCACTTGTGCTTGTTTTTCAGGGGGTAAATTCGGGATAACGCGTTGATATGCAATGACCGGCAACACGTTTGCACCACGATCATTTAAAATGCGATCAATTTTCTCACGCCCGCCTTCGCCGCGAATAATGGCAATGTTAACCCCTTGCACCCATTGAAACACTTCCATGTTTAATAAACCTTCGCTGCTCCATTCACGATCAGGGCAAAGCACCTGTTCAATGCCTACCGCTTGCAAGGCTCGCGCGGTTGCACCGCCGACGCACGCCACTTTCACGCGTGAAGCAAGGTGAGGCCAGCGTTCAAGTAATTCAGGCAAAGTGGCTGTGACCGCTTGCGGGCTAATAAAAATTAACCAGGCTTGTTGGTGCAATTGCGCCATCGCTGCTTGATAAGCGGCCATGCTGGGCGGCGGCGCAAACGCCAAGGTGGGGTAATGCAAAGCACCACCGCCTTCTGCTTCAATTTTTTGACAAAGCATCGCACCCGCTTCATCGCTGCGCGTCACCAAAACGGTGAGGCCGTCTAACCTATTCATGCGTGAATGCCTTTAAAATATCAGCCGCACCTTGTTGTAATAACACCTGACCCACACGCTCACCAATGCTAACCGCTTCATGAGCGCCACCGGCTAATGCCGCTTTTAAAATGCGTGTGCCTTTCGCATTCATCACGCGTGCTTCACAATGCAAACGGTCGCGATGCACCGTGGCATAAGCCGCAATCGGCACCTGGCACCCGCCTTGCAACACCGCGCACACAGCACGTTCAGCACTCACGGCTTGAAAGGTGCGCTCGTGATTTAAAGGCTGAATTAAGGCAAGCGTTGCCTTGTCATCCGCGCGACATTCTAAACCAAGCGCCCCTTGACCCGCGGCGGGCAAAGAATCGTCAGTGGATAAATAAGCAGTAATGCGTGATTGTAAACCCATGCGAATTAAACCGGCACCGGCCAAAATAATGGCGTCAAAATCGCCTTCATCCAAACGACGTAAACGGGTTTGAACATTGCCGCGTAAATCCTGCATGATTAAATCGGAACGCAAGGCTAACAATTGGGTTTGACGACGCAAACTGGCGGTGCCCACCTTAGCCGCGGGTGGCAAACTCATTAAGGATGGATAAGCATTAGACACCAACACATCACGCACTTCTTCCCGCTGACACATCACCGGCAAAGCCAAGCCCGGAGGCAAAACCATGGGCATGTCTTTCATGGAGTGCACGGCCAAATCCGCGCGGCCGTCGAGCAAGGCTTCTTCCAATTCTTTCACAAATAAACCCTTGCCGCCGATTTGACGCAAAGCAACTTCTTGGCGCCTGTCGCCTTGGGTGGTGAGGGGAAGCAAACTGACACGCAAGCCCGGGTGCAGGGTTTCTAAAGCCGATTGAACAAATTGTGCCTGCACCATGGCCAGTGGGCTTTCACGGGTTGCAATGACTAAATGACGCTTGGTCATGTCTGGTGCTCATCTTCTCATCGGATGGAGGTATCATAGATGAAACAAAGATGGGTTGCCACCAGGCATGAAATATCCTACTGTATAGGCATGACACAACGGACGGGCCAGGCATGAAATCTGAACTCCTAAAAGACCTCGCAGCAAAACTCGCCAAGGCCTTACCGCCGCAGGTGGGCGTGTTAAAAAAAGACTTTGAAAAGCAATGCCATCAAATTTTGGACAAAACATTTGCAAAATTCAACCTGGTAACGCGTGAAGCCTTTGACACCCAAAGCAAAGTCTTGCTCCGCACCCGCCAAAAACTGGATGCCCTTGAAAAACAATTGAACGAACTTGAATCTGTTTTAAAATCCAAACGCAAATCAAAGTGAGACACATGAAACCCTTACTGACCCCTTTCAACGAACAGGATGTCGAACTTTTGCACACCGATCAATTGTATCGGGGCATCTTCACGCTGGTTAGGCACCACATCAAACACCGCAAGTTCAATGGGGAATGGAGCAACACCTTCACTCGCGAGCTGCTAGAACGCAAATCCGCTGTTGGTGTTTTATTATACGACCCCACCCTGGATAAAGTGATTTTAATTGAACAATTTCGAGCCGGGGCACTCGGCCGCGAACCCTGCCCGTGGTTGCTGGAAGTTGTCGCTGGCGTCTATGACAGCAACGAAGCCCCCGCCGAGGTCGCTGAACGTGAAGCTTTAGAAGAAGCCGGCTCGAAAATCCTAGACCTGGAACCCATTTGTGAGTACTTTGTAAGCCCGGGTGGCAGCAATGAATATTTACATCTGTTTTGTGGGCGCATTGACGCCAGTAACGCTGGCGGTGTGCACGGCTTGCTAGAAGAACACGAAGACATACGCGCCTTCACCCTGAGCTCGGATGAAGCCTTCGCTTATTTACAAGACGGACACATCAAAACCTCACCCGCCATCATTTCATTATTATGGCTACAACAACATCGCGAACGGTTAAAACAACTATGGCAAACAACACAATGAGCAAACCCACGAAAGCAAAACCGGCCTACGACGCACAGGCCATTGAAGTCTTAAAAGGCTTACAACCCGTGAAACAACGGCCCGGGATGTATACCGACACCACCAACCCCAATCACTTGGCGCATGAAGTCATTGATAACTGCGTTGACGAAGCACTGGAAGGCTTTGCTAACCGCATTCAAGTCATTTTACACAAAGACCACTCGCTGGAAGTGATCGATAACGGCCGCGGCATGCCTGTCGACATGCACCCGGAAGAAAAAGTCACCGGCGTCGAGCTCATTTTCACGCGTTTGCATTCAGGCGCGAAATTCTCAAGCAAACAATATAAATTTTCCGGTGGTTTGCACGGTGTTGGTATTTCTGTCGTTAACGCCCTCTCTAAAAAATTGGATGTGGTGATTCGTCGCGGCGGCTCCATTTATGAAATGAGTTTTGCCCACGGCGATAAAACCACGCCCTTAAAAACCACGGGGAAAACCGATAAAGGCGACACTGGCACCAGTGTGCGTTTTTGGCCAGAAGAAAAATATTTTGATAGCCCCAAACTTGCCATCAATAAACTAAAACACACCCTACGCGCAAAAGCCGTGCTTTGCCCAGGCTTACACGTCACTTTCACCGATGCCGCCACCAATCACACCGACGAATGGTTTTATGAAAATGGCTTAAGCAACTACTTAGAAGAAGCCTTAGGCAACACGGAGCGCATCCCTGACCTGCCTTTCTTAGGCGCCTTTGCCAGCGAACATGAAATGGTGGATTGGGCGTGTTGCTGGTTGCCAAATGGCGGCACGGTCATTGGCGAAAGCTATGTAAACTTAATTCCGACCATTCAAGGCGGCACGCACGTCAGTGGTTTTCGTCAAGGTTTATCCGACGCTTTGCGTGACTTTTGTGAATTCAGAAACTTACTGCCACGCGGCATTAAATTATCCCCTGAAGATGTGTGGGAACAATGCGCGCACATTATTTCTGTCAAATTAAAAGACCCACAATTTGCCGGCCAAACCAAAGAACGCTTATCTTCTCGCGAATGTGCCACGTTTGTGTCAGGCGTTGTGAAAGATGCGTTTAGTTTATGGTTAAATCAACACGTCACCCAAGGCGAACAAATTGCTAACCTCGCCATTAACAACGCACAAAAACGCTTACGTGCATCACAAGCGGTCACGCGTAAAAAAGTCACCTCGGGCCCAGCTTTGCCTGGCAAGTTAGTCGATTGCACGCAACAAGATTTAAAACGCAGCGAATTATTTTTGGTGGAAGGGGATTCTGCCGGTGGCTCAGCCAAACAAGCACGTAATCGCGAATTTCAAGCCATCATGCCTTTGCGCGGTAAAATTTTAAATACCTGGGAAGTGGATTCGAGCGAAATTTTATCCTCGCAAGAAATTCACGACATTGCGGTTGCAATTGGTGTCGACCCCGCCTCTGATAACATTGAAGGTTTACGCTACGGTAAAATCTGCATCTTGGCGGACGCCGATTCCGACGGCAACCACATCGCCACTTTATTGTGCGCCTTGTTTGTGAAACACTTCAGGCCTTTGATTGTGGCTGGCCACATCTACATTGCCATGCCACCCTTGTTCCGCATTGATCAAGGCAAAGATGTTTACTACGCCCTCGATGAAGCTGAAAAACAAGGCATCCTCGACCGCATCAGCGCCGAGAAAAAAGGCAAGGTCAATGTCATCCGCTTTAAAGGCTTGGGTGAAATGAACCCTTTGCAATTGCGTGAAACCACCATGGACCCAGACACCCGCCGATTAATGCAGCTGACCATTCCATCGCACAAACAAGCGGATGACATGCTAGACATGCTGCTTGGCAAAAAACGCGCGTCTGATCGCAAAATTTGGCTAGAAAAGAAAGGCAATTTGGTTGCCATTGTTTAATTCAGGAATTTATTATGTCAACGATCACTAACATTGAACCCATTCCTTTGCATGAATATGCTGAAAAGGCGTATCTCGATTATTCCATGTACGTCATTTTAGACCGCGCCCTGCCACACATCGGCGACGGCTTAAAACCCGTGCAACGTCGCATTATTTATGCCATGTCTGAGCTTGGCTTAAAATCCGTTTCTAAATTTAAAAAATCGGCGCGTACTGTCGGTGACGTGCTCGGTAAATTTCACCCGCACGGCGACATGGCGTGTTATGAAGCCTTGGTGTTAATGGCTCAGCCTTTCTCTTACCGCTACCCTTTAATTGAAGGCCAGGGGAATTTTGGTTCGCCTGACGACCCCAAATCGTTTGCGGCCATGCGCTACACGGAATCGCGTTTATCGGGTTACGCTGAAGTGTTATTAGCGGAAATTGAATCGGGCACGGTGGAATGGGTGCCTAACTTCGATGGCACCTTGCGCGAACCGGCTTTGCTGCCTGCGCGCTTGCCCAATGTGTTATTAAACGGCACAACCGGCATTGCCGTTGGCATGGCCACCGACATTCCGCCGCATAATTTACGTGAAATAGCGAATGCACTCACGCATATTCTTGATAACCCCAAGGCCACCTTAAGCGATATCTGCGACATTATCCCCGCACCGGATTTTCCAACACAAGCAGAAATTATCACGCCCAAAGAAGCATTGCGTGATATGTATCGCACCGGCAATGGCAGTGTGCGCATGCGCGCCATCTACACCATGGAAAATGATGAAATCATCATTACCGCGCTCCCACATCAAGTGTCGGGCGGCAAAGTGTTAGAGCAAATCGCGCAACAAATGCAAGACAAAAAACTGCCGCTGGTCTCTGATTTACGCGATGAATCTGATCACGAAAACCCAACGCGTTTAGTCATTATTCCGCGCTCTAACCGCGTGGATGTGCAAGCCTTGATGGATCACTTATTTGCAACCACCGACCTTGAGCGCAGCTATCGTGTGAATTTAAACATGATAGGCTTAGACGGCCGCCCACAAGTCAAAAACTTGCTGCACATTTTAACCGAATGGTTGGAATTCAGAACCGATACAGTAAAACGCCGTTTGCAATGCCGCTTAGATGTCATTAATCATCGCTTACATTTATTAGAAGGCTTAATGATCGTTTACCTCAACTTGGATGAGGTGATCAAAATCATACGCAAAGAAGATGAGCCCAAACCCGTTTTAATGAAACGCTTTAAGCTCACTGAAGAACAAGCCGATGCCATTCTCGACACCAAGTTACGCCATTTGGCCAAACTGGAAGAAATGCAAATTCGCAAAGAGCAAAAGCAACTGCTCGATGAAAAAGACGATCTCGAAAAAACCTTGGGTTCCAGCGCACGTTTGAAAAAACTCATACGCACGGAAATTACAACGCTTTCTGATAAATACGGCGACAAGCGCCAATCACCCATTGTGGTGCGCAAAG
This sequence comes from Gammaproteobacteria bacterium, assembly GCA_035764205.1. GTDB lineage: Bacteria > Pseudomonadota > Gammaproteobacteria > DSM-16500 > DSM-16500 > Aquicella. The sequence continues at coordinate 48,029 of DASTZQ010000023.1, read as the reverse complement.
AAGCCACGGCCATGAAAGAATCTGACATTTTACCGACAGAAGCCATTACCGTTGTGATTTCTAACAAAGGGTGGGTGCGTTCTGCGAAAGGCCACGAAATTGATCCTAACACCTTAAGCTATAAAGCCGGCGATCAATTCCAATCGGCAGCCATGGGCCGCTCAAATCAACCCGCAGTGTTTTTAGACACCAGCGGTCGCGCTTATTCCTTGCCTGCACACACGCTGCCATCGGCGCGTGGCCAGGGTGAACCGCTCACGGGTCGCTTGAACCCGCCATCAGGTGTTGAATTCACGGATGTGTTGTTTGGAGAACCCACTGATCAATACGTCATGGCTTCGGATGCGGGTTATGGTTTCATTGTGCCTTACGAAGAATTACTCGGCAAAAATCGCGCGGGTAAAATTGTGTTAACCATCAAAGAAAGCCAAAAAGCCTTGCGCGCGAAACGCGTTGCCGCCATCGATAAACATTATTTAGCCGTGGTTTCTAACATGGGCCACTTGCTGATTTTCCCCCTGACTGATTTACCGCAAATGACCAAGGGCAAGGGCAATAAACTCATGAGTTTGCCAACGGCAAAAGCCGGTGATCAAGCGGAATTAGTCGTGGATGTGGCCGTGATCAATCGCGATCAAAACTTATTGATTGTGGGTGATGGTAAGCCTTTCACCTTAAAACCGGCGGATTGGGAACACTTCTTGGGTGAACGTGCTCGTCGTGGCAACAAATTACCGCGTGGGTGCCGCAGTGTGGTGGCTTTGGCGGTGGAGCCAGTAAAGGGGTGACCAAGACCCAATCCTGACTATTTTAGCGTCTAGCGATAAAATAGTCAGGATGCCCACCAACCCCATTCTTGACTATTTTAGCGTCTAACGCTAAAATAGTCAGATGAAATACCCTCGTTATTTAGAATCCAGCCTTGTCGACATCTGCTTTAAAGCAGAAAAAATGGCGTTTGTATCTGGCCCACGCCAGTGCGGCAAAACCACCATGGCAAAGCTTTTGTTAAAAAACCGTGGCGATGGCGCTTATTTCAATTGGGATGAAATCACTTTCAGGCGTCAATGGATCAAAGACCCTCACCTGCTCATCCCGAAAACCATCAACCACACCAAACCGCTGATCATCCTCGATGAGCTCCACAAAGCAAAACTCTGGAAACGAACACTCAAAGGCTTATACGACACGCAAGACAGCCAATGCGACATCATTGTTACCGGTAGCGCACGTTTAAATGTTTACCGAAAGGGCAGCGATAGTTTATTAGGACGATATTATCATTTTAGATTACACCCATTTTCTGTGGCTGAACTATTAAAACACAACCCAAGCATGCCAGAAGACTTAATCGCTGCATTAAAGTCTAAACCAAAATTACCCACCAAAGCAGAACACGCTTTACAACGCTTATACCATTACGGGCCATTTCCCGAACCTTTATTTGCCGAAAACCCAAAAACACTGAACCTGTGGCGCCGAAATCGCATTGAAAAAATCATTCGTGAAGATTTACGAGACTTAAGCCGTCTACCTGAGCTTAGCCAAGTAGAAATGTTAACCAGCTTATTGCCTGAGCGGGCTTCACAACCGTTAAGCATTAAATCACTGAGTGAAGACCTGGAAGTTGCCTACACCACTATCAAACGCTGGTTAAATTACCTCAGTGAATTATATTATTTCTACACGATTAAACCTTATTCTAAATCACTAGCACGCGCATTAAAAAAAGAGAATAAAATTTATTTATGGGATTGGAGTGAAATTGAAAATGAAGGCGCTCGATTTGAAAACCTCATTGCCTCCCATCTTCTGAAATATTGTGATTATATGACAGACACAGGCGTTGGCCATTTTGAACTGCGCCATCTTAAAAACAAAGAAAAACTTGAAATTGATTTTTTAATATTGCGCGATAAAAAAATTTATTTACCCGTTGAAGTAAAACTAAGCGATGAACAACCCAGCACATCCTGGTCTAAATTTATGCCTCAGCTTCATTGTGAATTTGGTATTCAAGTAGTGATGAAGCCAAATGTCTACAAAACACATGAATATGACAATTACACCATTACCGTCATGAGCGCCGCTAGTTTTTTACAGCTCCTGGTTTAGAAAGATGGCAAATAACACACAGCCCAAAAGGGGTGTTTTCTGACTATTTTAGCGTCTAGCGATAAAATAGTCAGAAATCTTGTTAAAACAACACCAACCCCCAAGCATTCATTTTGTAAAGTAGACTTGGCAAAATAGTCTGATTTTTGCAAAGTCTACTTTACATTATTTGATTAATAGCCACCTTACACCTTTACATAACCGTACCAACACCCTAACACTTTATATAATTCCTCTAACCCCACACTCGTGAGGGCTGAAAATAATTGAACGCTCACCCGCTCGCCATAAGGCGCCAGTGCCGCCTGCACCGCTAACAACGTGTCTTTACCCGCACCCTTACTCAATTTATCCGCCTTGTTGAGTAAAACATGAACTTTCAAGTCAGCAGATTCGCAGTAATCCAGCATGTTCACATCCAAGTCTTTGAGCGGGTGGCGGATGTCCATGATTAAAACCACCCCCTTCAAGGACTCACGCCCCCGAATATAGGCATCAATGGCCTCTTCCCACTTGCGCTTCGCGGCCAGTGGCGCCTTGGCGAAGCCGTAGCCCGGCAAATCAATCAGACGGCGGTTTTCATCAATGACGAACACGTTGATTAATTGGGTGCGCCCGGGCGTTTTACTGACCCGCGCCAACTGGCCCTGACGTGTGATACGATTGAGCACGCTGGATTTGCCGGCATTGGACCGCCCGACCATGGCAATTTCAACGCCGTAATCCGGTGGTAATTGTTTGACTTCCGCTGCACTTAGCAGAAAATACGCTTTTTGGTAATGTGATGACATCAATGAAACCGCCTTTGGCTATGGAACCTGTGATGATACTGAATTCCTTGAACAATGCCCAGCAAGAAGCTGTGAAAGCCCCCCTTGGGCACCAACTTATTTTAGCCGGCGCCGGCAGCGGCAAAACCCGGGTGCTCATCCACCGCATTGCCTGGCTGATTGAAGTTGAGCATATTTCGCCCAACCAGATCTTGGCGGTGACCTTCACCAACAAGGCGGCGCATGAAATGCGGTCACGCATTGAGAAACTCTTGGGCCTTTCCGCCCACACGCTGTGGATAGGCACCTTCCACGGCTTATCCCATCGTTTGCTAAGGCAACATTACCAAGCCGCTGGCCTGCCACAAACCTTCCAAATTTTAGATTCCGACGACCAGCAGCGCATGATTAAACGCGTGATTCAATCCTTAAACTTAGACGAAGACCGCTACCCGCCTAAAGAATCGCAATGGTTTATCAACGCACAAAAAGAAGAAGCGCGCTTGCCGCAACAAGTCGAGCCACGTGATTTTAAAGGCCAAACCTTAATACGCATTTACGAAGCTTACCAAGAAGCCTGCCAGCGTGCGGGCGTGATCGACTTCACTGACTTATTATTAAAATCCTATCAATTACTTTTAAATAATGAAGACTTACGCAAGCATTACCAAGACCGCTTCCGCTGCATTTTGGTCGATGAGTTTCAAGACACCAACAGCTTGCAATACGCTTGGCTTAAAATTTTTGCGGGTGATCAAAATTCAGTAATGATTGTTGGCGATGACGATCAATCCATTTACGGTTGGCGCGGTGCAAAAATTGAAAACATTCATCGTTTTTCGCGGGATTTTCCAACGGCGACCACCATCCGCCTTGAACAAAACTACCGCTCCACCGGCACCATTTTAAAAGCCGCGAATGCCCTCATTGAAAACAATGACGGTCGTTTAGGTAAAAATTTATGGACCGACGGTCAAGATGGCGAACGCATTTCCGTTTATGCGGGCTTCAATGAAACCGATGAAGCATTTTATATTGTGAATCGCATTCGTGAGTTTAAAGCCAATCACGAGCCCTTGAAAAACATGGCTATTTTATACCGTTCTAACGCACAATCGCGGGTGATAGAAGAAGCCTTAATGCAGTTTGGCATTCCTTATCGCGTTTACGGCGGCTTGCGTTATTTTGATCGCGCTGAAATTAAAGACGCGCTCGCTTATTTACGCTTATTAACCAACACCAACGACGACCCAGCTTTCGAGCGCATTATCAACACACCCACGCGCGGCATTGGCGATAAAACCGTTACACACATACGCGAACACGCACGCGCGAATCAAATCACTTTGTGGGAGGCGCTGATTCATTTGATTGCTCAACCCGGTTTATTTACCACGCGCACACAAACAGCGCTGCAAAGTTTTATCAACCTCATTGAAAGCACTCAAGCACGCATTGCCGATTTACCCCTCGATAAACAAGTGGATCATGCTATTTCTGCCAGTGGTTTGCTCGATCATTACCGAAAAGAAAAAGGCGAAAAAGGCATTACTCGCGTTGAAAACTTGGAAGAATTGGTCAACGCTGCCGGGCAATTCATGCAAGAAGCGGTGGCCGATGATTTGCCGCCTTTAGCTGGGTTTTTAGGCTATGCCGCGCTTGAATCTGGCAGCGAACAAGCCGAAGCCTATGAAGATTCCGTGCAACTCATGACCCTGCATTCCGCCAAAGGCTTAGAATTCCCCATTGTGTTTTTAGGCGGGTGCGAAGAAGAATTATTCCCGCACTACATGGCCATGCAAGACCCCAAAGGCTTAGAAGAAGAACGCCGCTTGTGTTACGTCGGCATCACGCGCGCCATGAAAAAATTATTCATGACCTATGCGGAAGTGCGCCGCATGCACGGCAAAGAATCCTACCATCGACCTTCGCGTTTTTTAAATGAAATTCCGGCGGAACTGATTGACGAAGTGCGTTTTCGTGCGAAAGTCTCGCGCGTTGCACCGCCTTCTGCGAGGCAAAGTGTTTCTTCGTTTGAACCGGATGAAGCCATTGAAGGCGTCTTTCGTGTGGGACGCGAGGTCACACACCGCATTTTTGGTGATGGCACCATTTTAGATTGCGAAGGCGAAGGTGAAGAAATGAAACTGAAAGTGCGCTTTAAAAGTGTTGGTACAAAAATATTAATCGCTGGCTTTTTGACGCCGAAATAACCCATGATAATCTCATTTTTTTCAAAAGCTATTGCTAAATTTACCACCTGAAGTCGCGCATCAGGTGGCTTTATCTGGTTTAAAAACTTTACATCAATCGCATCTTGAGGTGTAATGGGTATATTATCTTATGTTTTTAAAAAACGATTGGCATTGATTAATACTATTGGTCAAGGCTAGCTCATCACACTAAAGATTAGGCTACCTTAGCAATATCAAAGTCAGGAAAAAGCAAAACGGCTGGATGGACTTTAAGCGCTTTGGCGAAAGTAATGGCCCTTTCTCGACCCATTTGCCTGGTGTTATTTTCAAGCGATGAAATATTAGATTGATTAATACCAGTCATTTTTGCCAATGCAGCCTGTGACAACCCTTGCTGTTCACGAAGCATTTTTAAGGCCTCACCTGGCGTAATATGCGCATGAACTTTTGCTTGGACAAAATTTTTTTTATTGATTTTCATTTTTGCCTCCTAGGATTGATGGGTATTGATGTCAATAATGTAAACTTCTAATTCTTCTTTTTCTATTTTATAAATTACTCGCCATTGTAACGAGAGCCTCGATGAGCGAAACCCTTTCCAGCCCCCTTTTAAAGCCTCATCGTGATATCCTTTAATATTTTTTAACCCCTGAACGCCTTCAAGCTCGATGATTCTTTTCCAGATTTCATATTGCTTTCTTATATTGAGCGGAATCGCCTTAAGCGATTTTAAGAGAGATTTCTTTTCATAAATAGCCAACATACACAATAGTATATATCTACTTTTGTGTATTGTCAGCCATCAAACTATCAACAACCTACTCCACCGTCACCGATTTTGCCAAATTACGAGGTTGGTCGACGTCTGTGCCTTTTAACACGGCAACGTGGTAGGCCAAGAGTTGCATGGGAATGGCATATAAGATGGGAGCGAGCAAAGGATTAATGCTTGGCACAGCAATGATTTCAGCATCCGCAAAAACCGCTTCTTTAAAAGCCGCGGGTTGATCAGTGAAAATGGTGAGCTCACCACCACGCGCGCGCACTTCTTGCAAATTAGACATGGTTTTTTCGAATAAATCACCACTAGGCACCGTGACCACCACCGGCATGGTTTTATCGACCAAAGCCAATGGCCCGTGTTTTAATTCACCGGCCGGGTAACCTTCTGCATGAATATAAGAAATTTCCTTGAGCTTCAATGCGCCTTCCAAGGCAATGGGGTACATCATGCCACGACCTAAAAATAAAGCGTGGTGTTTATCGAGGAATAATTTGGCGACGGTTTTAATGGCGTTATCTTGCTGCAAGACTTGATTAATTAATTCGGGTAAATCTTCTAAGGCTTGCGCTAAGCTTTGATCGTGCCCGCGCTTTAACACCAAAGCTAACATAAACAATGAAGTGAGTTGCGTGACAAACGCTTTCGTGGAAGCAACACCAATTTCAACACCGGCACGGGTTAAAAACTGCAAATCCGCTTCACGCAGCATGGTGCTGCCGGGTGCATTCACAATGGCGAGCGTGCTCACATAGCCTAATGTTTTTGCTAAACGCAAGGCAGCGAGGGTGTCAGCCGTTTCACCGGATTGTGACAGGGTGACGAATAAACTATCGGGGGTTGGCGCCAATTCGCGGTAACGGTATTCACTTGCAATTTCAACCGAGCATGGAATTTTAGCTAACGATTCTATCCAGTATTTGGCGACCATGGCGGCATGATAACTGGTGCCGCAGGCCACCAATTGCACGTGTTTCACTTTCGCAAACACGCTTTCTGCTTTAGGCCCAAAAATGGCTGGCAACACACGCCCATTCACAATGCGGCCTTCTAAACAATTGGCAACCGCATCGGGTTGTTCCATGATTTCTTTTTTCATGTAATGGCGATATTCACCACGCTCAACCGCGTCTTGTTGAATATTAATGGTGTTGGCTTGACGTGTTACTTTTTCGTGTTGCTGATTGTAAATGGTAATGCCTGCCAAGGTGACATCAGCCAAGTCGTGGTCTTCAAGGTAAATAAAGGATTGCGTGATGGATAATAAAGCGAGCGGATCAGAGGCGACAAAAAACTCTCCCTGGCCCACCCCCAAAACCAAAGGGCTGCCTTGACGAATGGCAATGACGCGATTAGGCGCGTGTTTAGAAACAATGGCCAAGGCATAAGCGCCTTTCAATTGGCTCACCGCTTCACGGACAGAAGCGAGAACATCTTGGGTTTTTTGGAAATGTTGATGAATGAGGTGAACAATCACTTCGGTGTCAGTATCAGAAGTAAAGGCATAGCCATTTTTTGCTAAAGATTCGCGTAAACTGGCATGGTTTTCAATGATGCCATTATGAACCAAGGCGAATTCGTCGTGAGAAACCACAGGGTGGGCGTTTTTTTCACTGGGGACACCGTGCGTTGCCCAGCGCGTGTGGGCAATGCCCGTGTTGGCAACCAGTGGGTGAGCTTGCATGGCCACTTCCAGGGCGTTAACCTTGCCAACCACACGAAGACGCATTAATTCACCAGCGTCGTTCACTAACGCAACTCCAGCCGAATCATAACCGCGGTATTCAAGCTTTTTTAAGCCATTAATCAATAAGTTCGCTACTGGCCGTCTGGCCACCGCCCCAACAATACCGCACATAATTCGCCCTCAAAACCCAAGTCTTAACGGGCGATTATAGCGTCTCTTGCACATGCATGGAAGCAGCTCTTTAGGCTAAGCTCAACACGGCGGATTGGGCCTTGGTCGACTATAACCAAGCTCGGCCTTGGCCTCATTAACCTTCTCAATGTCTTGATTAACGACGGCTAAGTTTTTTTCTGCCACGCCTTTGGCTTCCTTGGCTGTCTCGCGTTGCTTCATGGCGGATTGCGTGCCTTCAAACGCACTCACCTCTTTATCTGTTTCCACTGGCTTAGGCATCGTTTTATTGTTTCGAATAAAGGCCAAACCTGCCTCTGCAAAGAAATGAATATTGTCTTTGGCTGACTGTTCAACCATCGCAGCCACCATGCGCAATTGCGCCATCACATTGCCGCCCCTGACCGCTTGACGCGCGTCTTGGTCTAATAACGATGGGTTCACTTCGCATTGTTTTTGAGGGGTGGCAACGTGCATGGCATCGCTTAATTTATTTAGAAAATCAGGCAGGGGTGGTGGCATTGGAATGCCTTGCGGGTCGCGTAAGTTGCCGGCTTCAAATTGCGTTTTCAAATCTGTGACGAGATGATCTGTTTTTTCGGTTTGCGCGTTATTCCATTGCTTATCCAGTTCACCCAATTTACGATCGCAAACTTTCACCTCCCTGCTTAAATCCTCGATTCGGCTTTCCCAATAATGCTGCTTTTCCATGAGCGAATCTAGCAATGTATCCAGTTCATTGATGTCATCCGGCATGGAATCTTTCGGAAGCATGGAATCAATCACTGGTTGCTGCGCCATGGCGAGTTTTGCTTCTTCTCGCCCTTCTTCTAGCCAGGCTTGATGGCTTTTGTTGATTTCATCCTGCGCGGCTTGGCTCGCCCAATATTCGAATAATTGAATTAAACAAGCCTGCTCATCAGCGGCTTTTTCAAGCAATGCGACATATTGCTTGAAAAGCGGGGACTGCGGGTTTTTTAATTCCCGCTCAAAATCAATGGCTGTGCTTAAGGCTTGGCCGGAAGCTTCTTGCATAAAAAATCCCTCAAGTTAACTGTCATAATACCCTCAGTATATAACGACCAGCGCCATTTTGCTTATCGTTTGATTGCTATGATTTTTTTAGCTTTCTCACCCACCCGGCAACACTTTTTTGCGGTGCGCGGCTTAGGGTGAGTTGATGCGCTGGCGCGTCTTGCGTAATCGTGGAGCCCGCGCCTATCGTTGCCCCCTCACCAACCGTGACCGGCGCCACCAATTGCGTGCACGAACCAATGAAGGCTTCATCACCAATGTGGGTTTGATGCTTGTGAACGCCATCATAATTGCAAGTGATGGTGCCTGCACCAATGTTCACAGCGGCGCCCACCACGGCATCGCCAACGTAGCTTAAGTGATTGATTTTCGTGCCCGCGCCAACCGTGGATTTTTTCACTTCCACAAAATTACCGACGTGCACTTTTTCCGCCAAAACAGTTTCAGGGCGTAAACGCGCAAAAGGGCCAACCACCGCTTGCGATGCAATGCTTGCGCCTTCCAACACACTGTTTGCTTTAATGTGCACATCGTCGGCGATGACACAATCACGAATGACGCAATTCGGCCCTATCAAGCAACGCTCACCGATATGGGTATTGCCTTCTAAAATGACATTAATGTCAATGATGGTGTCTTTACCAACCGAGACTTCACCACGCACATCAAACCGCGCTGGGTCTAGTAAGGTCACACCAGCTTGCATCATTTTTTTCGCTTGTTCCCGCTGATAATCACGCTCGAGTTCGGCTAATTGCATACGATCATTCACTCCACGAATTTCATGTAAAGCCCCCGGTTGCACGGTGTGTATCGCCATGTTTTCTTTCACTGCAAAACCAATAATGTCTGTTAAATACAATTCCCCTTGATGATTATTATTTTTTAACAAGGGCAACCATTTTTTTAAACACGCTGCCGGCACGTAATAAACACCGGTGTTAATTTCATGAATGGCACGCTCAACGTCGCTCGCATCACGTTCTTCCACAATGGCAATCACCTGCCCTTTCGCATCACGCTTAATGCGGCCATAACCAAAAGGCTGCGGTAAATTGGCGGTTAATAAGCCCAAACCGCCTTGTGCCGTAGATTGAATTAATTTTTCTAAAGTGATTTTACTGATTAAAGGCACGTCACCGCATAAAATTAAAACGCCGGCATCGTCTTGAATGTGCGGCAAGGCTTGCATGACGGCATGCCCCGTTCCTGCTTGTTTTTCTTGCAATACCCAATCCGCTTGAAGGTGCGATGAGGCTTTTAAAAGTTGATCGCCCTCATGCCCGTAAACCACTTTGGGTTTGGGGTGGCCGGCTAATTGGTTAACGGTATGCACCACATGCGCTAATAAACTTTTCCCGGCTAAGGTGTGTAACACCTTAGGCAAGGTGGATTGCATGCGCTTGCCTTGCCCTGCGGCGAGAATAATGACCTCAGTTTTCATTCGTGTTCCTTTTAACTAATCGCTAATTTTTGCAAATGGGTAATTAATTGACCAATGGCTTTATCTTCTGCAATTGGCTTATCAATCGCTAAAAAAGCCACGTGCTCTAATCGGTCGGAGAGGGCATCTATCATGATGGAATAATCACTGATGGGGCGAATATCTGCTTGATTTCCCACGACCAAAATAGGGTCGGCCTCCCCACTGTATGCTTGATGCGGCGTTTCAATTAAACGCAATTGCCAATCTTGGTAGTGTTGATGATGTTTAACTTTAAAACTGTGTAATTCATCAGAAACCGTTTTAAGGTTGGTGTAATCAAAGGCCAGCATTTTTGGCATGATACGCCGCTGCACACGCGTCGCGATTTGCACCGAGGGGTGTTCGTGACACATTTCAGACAATTGCTTAATCACTGAAAACACATCGTAATCGCAGAGTTCTTTATAAGTGGGGTAATGTGTTTCTAAAAATGCATTACGCAAGTTGGCACGCTTATCAGGGGAAGCTTGCACCGCGCCATTATAATCACTGGCTGCTAATAAAAACTCACCCAAGCGCGTGTGTTTGATTTTTTTAAACGCTTCATCCTGCGCTAAACTTTCTGATAAATTGGCGAGTAATTCCACTAAATATTGTTCTATCGCTAATTTTTTTAACGAATGATAAATGTTGCGCGTCATTAAACGCCTGGCCATTAAATAATGTTCAACCACGCCTATGCCTTTGTGCGTAATGCCTAAGCGCTCACCATCGTTTGCATTCACAATCGCTAAACAATGCAGCATCCAACGAAAATCAAATTCGCCGTATTGCACACCGCAAAAATGACTGTCTCTTAATAAGTAATCGAGGCGGTCAGCATCCAGCTGTGAAGAAACAATGTCAGCGAGCACACGCTTGGCCACGGGTTTATGCATGATCATGTCAGCAATGAGTTGAAATTTTTCTTCGGTTAAATGATAGCGAGGGTTGGTTTTATTATACGCATGAAAAAATTCGCTCGTGCCGTAATCTTTTAAAAAATACGGTGTCCACCGTTCGTGACGTATGCTTTTGTCTTGGAAAATGCCTTCAAAGGCGTGAGAAAATGGGCCGTGCCCCACATCGTGCAGCAAACACGCAATCATGACCAATTGGCGCTCTTCATCGGCCAAGCCAATTTTATGCGCAATTTGGCTGCCCACGTAACAACACCCCAAGCTGTGATTAAACCGGCTGTGCATGGCGCCCGGGAAAATCAGATCGCCCAAGCCCAATTGTTTGATGTGGCGCAAACGCTGAAAATGCGGGCTGTCGATGAAAGGCTTCACCCACGCGTCTTCGATGGATGTAAATTGCATGGTACCGTGCACCGGGTCTTTGATCACGTGGAACGGGGTTGCGCTCATCACTGCCTCTGAATTCATGCATCAAACAAAGCCGGAATTATAACAGGAGTTAAGACAAGCCAGCCATCATTAGATTCGCAAAATGGCTATTTATTGCCCAAAGGGAGGCGGGCCAGGGGGGTATAGTGCGAGCCTTCCGGGTGAGGCTCGCTTTGAAACAGCACCACCTCGCTGATGCACTGCTCCGCCAAGGCTGGCAAAGCGGCCTGAGATAAGAACCCCAAGCTCAAGCCCTGAGGCTGCTTAATGCGCCCAAGCGTGAGGTGGGCGCGAAACGGGCGGTCTTCGATGGGCAGGCCGGCTTCAACGATTCCCTCGCCAATCAAGCGCGACACCTCGGCCAAGCCCACCTGCGGGGCCACGTCCATCACTATGACTCGGGGGCGGTAAGGGTCGGGGAAGACGCGTAAACGCCCCAAAGTGAAGCGCTGCTCGCCCAGCGAGGCTTGCAAAGCGAGGGTCACCTTGGCCACCATGGCTTGAATGGCGTCGGGCGGTACCTCGGCTAAAAATTGCAGGGTGATGTGGAGGTTTTCGGGGCGGCTCCAGCGAATGGCGTGGGATTTGGATTGCTTTTTCAGCTGGGTGAGGTAGTCAGCCAGAACCGCTTTGGCTGCACTGGGTAAGTCGATGGCAAAAAAAACGCGAATAACTGGAGGCAACGTCATTCCATTTTTCTCCATGTTTGATTAAGATGGTACGGACTATTAAACAGGATTGCAACATGGCAAAGAAACGTGGGCTAGGTAGATCGCTCGATGCGCTGCTCGCATACACAGGCACAGACACTAAAGCAACGCACCTCACGGAAGTGAGCAACACACCCGCCGGCGATGCACTCGTGCAAATGTCTGTTCACGACATCCACCGGGGCAAATACCAACCACGTCGCGACATGGACACCGCTGCCCTGGAAGAACTCGCCAACTCCATACGCACCCAAGGCATCATTCAACCCCTCATTGTGCGCCCCGATGGCAACCAGTATGAAATCATTGCCGGTGAAAGACGCTGGCGCGCCGCACAATTAGCCGGCCTCACTGAAGTGCCTGTCATTGTCCGCGACATCCCCGATGAAGCCGCCATTGCCATTGCCCTCATTGAAAACATTCAACGTGAAAACTTAAACCCCATCGAAGAAGCCATTGCCGTGCAGCGCCTCATCGATGAATTTGAAATGACCCACCAACAAATCGCCGATACGCTCGGCAAATCCCGCGCCGGCATCACCAATTTGCTGCGCTTGCTCACCTTGCCTGATGAAGTGCGCGACTTATTAGAACGCGGCCGCATTGAAATGGGCCATGCTCGCACCCTCATCACCTTGCCGGCATCCGTTCAACTGGAAGCTGCTAATTTAATCGTTGCGCGCGGGTTGTCGGTGCGTGAAACCGAACACCTGGTTCGCCAACTGCAAACGGAACCTGTGCCCAAAGCCCCGAAAGTGGTCGACCCCGACATTGCCAACTTGCAAGCTAACTTAGCGAAGCAACTTAAAATGAAAGTGGCCATTCAGTGCAATGCTAAGGGCCGAGGCAAGCTGGTTATTCACTACCGCAATTTAACAGAGTTAGATGATTTAATCGCGCAGTTTCAAACGGCTTAATGGGTATATGTCAAGCCGGCTATCTAGTCGGCTCTTATTGCATCAATTAGTTGTTGTTTCTCAAAAATAAAAATATCCCTAATTAACTAAACACCAGTAAAAAATCACATCATGATTTTTTACTGCTTAACCATATTCCTCAAAAAAAGAGATAAGGATTTAATAATGACGAAAGAAAAGAAAACCAGTATCCATGTGCAAGGCACAGCGGTTGCCATTCTATCTAAACACAATCATGACTATATTTCACTCACAGACATGGCCAGAAATTTTGAGGGCGGCAGCGCACTTATTGAACAATAGCTAAAAAACAAAGACACAGTCGTCTTTCTTGGGGTGTGGGAGCAAATTAACAACCCTGCTTTTAACCCCCTCGAATTCGAGGGAATTAAAAACCAAGCAGGAAGTAACGCTTTTTTCCTGTCTGCTAAAAAATGGATAGAAACGACTCAAGCGCGTGGTTTAATAGCCAGTGCAGGCCGATATGGCGGCACTTATGCCCACAAAGACATCGCCTTTGAATTTGGCTCTTGGCTAAGCCCAGAGTTTAAACTCTACCTCATCAAAGAATTTCAACGACTGAAAGAAGATGAAAATCGACGACTATCATTAGGTTGGAATCTTAATCGTACCCTCTCTAAACTCAATTACCGCATCCAAACTGATGCCATTAAATCACATATTGTGCCTACTTTAATTAGTCAGGAACAAGCTAATTATGTTTATGCAAATGAAGCAGATGTATTAAATGTTGCCTTGTTTGGTCAAACAGCAAAAGCGTGGCGTGATGCCAACCCTAAGCAAGAAGGCAATATTCGAGATTATGCCACCATAGAGCAACTTTTAGTATTAGCTAATATGTAATCCATGAATGCTGAATTTATTCGCATGGGATTACCGCAAAATGTACGGCTGAACAAACTAAATGAAATTGCCATTATCCAACTAAAATCGCTAACAAAACATCATGGTATGAAAAAATTAGCTGGCAAGGCACCTACATAAGCGATCTCGTGCAAAACAACTGAGCATGGTTTTATAATGATTAACGAGCCATCACAAAGCCGTGACATTACTCGTAGCCGGCAGCGTGCCTGTGTAGGCGGTGCCGCTCCAGAGGAGTTGATAGGTGTCTAAAACGGGTTGTTGGTAAAAATAAGAAACCGTCATGCAGGTGTAACCATTACCAATGATAGATTGCAGTTTACTGGCATCTAAATAAAGTTGATTCCCCGTTTTTAAACGCGTCACGCCCATGTCGTATTGGTTGGCATATAAACACACACCATTGGCCCACTGCCCCACATAAGCCTTTGCACGCACTAAAGCTTCTGCGTTATTGGTGGTGAATAAATACGTGGTGTGTATGGCCGGGCCATTCACTTGCCCGAGGGATGAAAAAGTGTATGCGTAAGAGTGACCTGCCTGAAACGATAAAGCAAACACACAAAAAATTAATGTCCATTTCCATAACACGACCATGCCAACCACTCCTGCGTTTTCCTTGTTGTTCTTACAGTATATCGCGCTTTCACCTTGAAAACTTAAGAAAAAATCATGGCGGTGTAACCACTTGATTGTTCGAATGCCGTCACCGAACATCTTGATTTTAATCACCTTAGCAAATTTAAAATCTCGGGCTATACTGAATAAAAGCATAAAAATAAACAAGGAGAAGGCCGTGTTTGATGCTGACCGCCCCATCACATCCATCACGCAAGACAAACTAAACCGTAGCGAATTTGCTCGGTATTTGGCACGTTGCCTGCTCGACCACAACAACCCTGAAAGTTTAGTCGTGGGCTTATACGGTGGCTGGGGCGTTGGGAAAACCTCTATCATTAACATGATGGTGGAAGAATTAAAATTCGCCAGCACCAATTTACCCGACGAAGAAAAACCCATCTTGCTGAACTTCAGCCCCTGGAGTTATTCAGGCCAACAACCCTTGGTTTATAGTTTTTTCAGACGACTCTCAGCCACACTGCGTAACGAAACTAACCTTGAAAACAAAGAACGCATTGTGCACTTATTAGAATTATACGTTTCTTTCTTTACGCAAAAACCCATCCCCAAGGTTTATCGTGAGCGCGAACATTGGTGGAAAAAATGGCTGCCCCGTCATCATGATCATTATGGTTGGGAATCAGGCCGTGATTTAACCTTAGTGAAAGCGGAACTCAATGAATTATTAAAAAATCAAAAACGAAAAATCATTATTATCATTGATAACATATCCCGCATCACACCGGAAGAAATCAAACACATCTTTCAAATTGTGAAATCCATGGGTGATTACAGCAACACCACTTATTTACTCGCTTTCGACAAAACACAAGTGATTAACGCCATTAACCACGTGGATGGTGAAGGCGGCGAAGCACTCATTGAAAAAGTGGTTCAACTGCCGTTTGAGGTGCCTAGCATCGCACCACAAGATTTAGAAGGTATTTTTTCAGACCGGCTCAAGCCCATTTTAACGTTGGTGCCTGAAGACGCGTGGCAACCGGAGGCTTGGGCTTCGCTTTATTACAGCTCACTTAAGTTTTTCTTTAATCATTGTCGTGATATTTCACGCTATGTGAATGCGCTCAATTTTGGTTACACCCGTTTAAAAGACGTGGTCAACCCGGTTGATTTTTTTGCACTCACCGCACTGGAAGTGTTTGCACCTCAAGTTTATCAAGGGGTGAGAAACAATAAAGATTTATTTACTGATTTAATGAACCATGTTTACCTGCAAACATCCGATGATTGCCGCAATGAACGCATTCGTTGCGATGAAATCATTGCGCGCTCTGATCGCATTGAACGTGAACCCGTGCGCGAATTGTTAATACACCTCTTCCCACGCTTGCTGCGAATTTATCACCCCGAACAAGCGTATTACCACACCGAAGCACTGGCACGCCAACAAAAACGCATTTGCAGCCCGGATTTATTTGATGTGTATTTTCGCTTATCCATGCCTTCTGGGTTTATTCCACACACTGAATTTGAAACCATTTTAAAATTAGCTAGCAACCCCGAAGCCTTTGATCAAGCCCTGGCTCGCTTGAACCAAGACAATCGCATTTTACAATTTTTAAATCAATGCGATGATTCCACCCTGCGTAAAATTCCATTCGAACAAAGCCAAGCCATTATCAATGCCTTATTGGATAATGGTGATTTATTCCCACCAGGCATTGGTGGTTTATTAAGCTTAGACACCACCACTCACATTCATCGCATTGTGCAAGCCCTGTTGCATCAATTTGACAACTCAGAAATTCGGGTGGCAATGCTACAAAAAGCAATAAAACAAGCGAACAAAAGCTTAGCTATTTTGATTCATGAAGTGAGCGCAGAAACACACGAACACATGATAGAAAACACCATTAATATGCCATTTCATATTCGTGATTTAACCGATGAGCAATTAAATCATTTGCAAAAAGATTGCGTTCTGCAAATTAAGCATTGGGCAAGCTCAAACCGATTAAGCACCCACCCCAAACTCATGACCATTTTAAAAACGTGGTTGACCTGGGGCGACCCGGATGAATGCCGAAATTTTGTGGTGGACATGACCAGCACTGATAAAGGGTTAGTGTTGTTTTTACAAGCCGCCCTCGAAACAGCCATCACACAAACCATCACACGTTATGAAAAAAATGCTAGCTGGTTAAATTACCTAAATGACATCAATCAATTTATCAGCACCGATTTACTTAAAGCCCATGCCACCCTTGTTTTTGAAAATGGGTATTTTGAAAAGCTCAGCGAACGCGAACAATTAGCCATTATTATTTATTTGGATTTAATGAAATCAAATGCAGTAAAAGAACTACCAAAAACCACGAATTAATCTAAGTTAGCCACCACGCTAAAAAACACACGGGGTCGTTTGCCTTGGTTAATGAATTCTTCAGCGGCCACTTCTTTTGTGATTGGCTGTGTCCACATTAAATTACCACTGATGCTTTTTGTCATGGTAAAGCGCACACCCAAACCTGTTGAGGCCGCACTTAAAGCAAATGGCGTGCTGCTCGATGTTTTTAAATTCCAAATTTTACCCACGTCGTAGAAAGTGTAAAACTGCAACGTTTGCACGAAAAATCTAAACACCGCTTTATCATAACGCAATTCTAAACTGCCGGCCAAACCACGGTCGCCTATCAACTCAGCCGAGTCATAACCACGGCCCATCACACTGCCACCAAAACTAAATTGCTCTGAGGATAATAAAGGATTAAATGCCCACTGGCCTCTTAACACACCCAATAAACTCACGGGGCCTTTAATGGCTTGTAAACGGCTCAATTGAACACTGGCTTTCGTGTAATCACCACGACCACCCGGGCGTGAGGTGGTCGCGGTGTCTGGGTTATAATCAGAGGAGTACCCTAAAATTGGCAAACCTTGACGGAAATTCCCACCGATGCTGTTTGAGCCATACCAGCGATCTGCAAAGCTGTATAAAATGCCCAAATCTAAATTACGAAGGTGATCTTGATACAAGGGTTGATCCAATGCGGTGGTGTTACTGTCTAGGTAGTTAAAACCAACCGTGTAATTGAGCGACCGTGAACGCGAACGTATGGCCGGAATCACAAGCATGCTGTAATAATTATCATTCAAGCCATCAATTTGTGAAGACCTTAACACGAACAATGGGTGAGTGTGCACCCGCGTGCCGCCCACCAAATAACGAACCCCTTCATCATTAAACGCTGCGCCGTAATTTAAATCAACGTAAGTAAGCTCACCACCTTTCGCTGTTTTGGTGAATGTCAGGTTCGTGCTATCACCTGAATTAATCGCTGAGTTCAAACCAATGCTACCTGTCATTTGCTGCGGCCCAATGTAACGTGTTCCGTAGTTATCATAAGACACATAGCCATTAAATAATTTAGTCGTCGTTGCTAAATTTAAATCGGCTGCGCCCGATTTCTTTTTAGAAGGGCTTAACACAGCTTTCACCTGAGTGCCGGGCACTTCGTTGGCTAACATCAAATATTTTTCCATGCGCTCAATGGCCAAGGGTTGTTGCTTTGCAATTTGCTTCCCGTAATCTTGAATCAAGCAACGTGAACCACGCGGCGTGCCTATCACACTCACTTGGTCTAAATAGCCTTCAATGATTTGCACTTTCACAATCCCACCTTTCACGTGCTGCGGTGGCAAAATGGCGCGTGAAATTACATACCCATTGTTGCGATAATAATTCGTGATATTTTCAACGAGTTTAAATAATTCAGCCACCGTAATTTCTTTACCGATGCTCGGTTGATATAGCGGCTGTAATTGTGGTGTGGTAAATAATTTGTTGCCTTCCAGCTCAATTTTAATTAATTTAAATTTAAGCTTTTGTACTTCAGGGCTGAGTGGTGCAGCACTGCCTTGATCTTGATTTTGAAGTGTGGCGGGGGTTGCAGCGGGTTGCCTTGCTATTTGCTGTTGCCTTAATGAGCGGCCCACTTGCTCTGGCATGGCCGCACCGGGCAAAACATCAGCGATGGCCCGCCCATCCAGCAAGCAAGCGGCTACCACCACGCTCGCAAACTTAAATGGCAGCATACGCTTCATTGGTGTCCTTACCCTTATTTTTATAGGCATATTTATAAAAAATAGCATTTACCCACCCAATGAAGCAATATATACTTAAAACAACCTTTGGGGTTTACCCTTAGCCTCATTAAGGCACCTACCTACCCATTGTTTTTTTAATTAGCTGTCTCACAACACCTGGTCGCTTTACTAACAAACTCACACGCGCCATCAAAACTAGCGTAAAATAAAAAAATAGCGCTTCACAAGGATAGATTATGAGCAAACGCATTCCACTTTTTCTCGGGCTTTTCCTGACCGTGCTGGCCTTATGGGTTTTAATGACGCCTAATCGTTTCGTTCGCAACATGATGGAGCGCCTTGACAACCTGGGCTACGATTTACAGCTCATCACTTACATTGTCACCAAACAACCCAAACCATCACCCAATGTTGCCATCATCGATATTGACGACAAAAGTTTAGCCGCTGAAGGCCAATGGCCGTGGCCACGCAGCAAAATGGCTGAATTGGTGGATGCACTCAATGCACAAGGCGCTGCTGTCATCGCCTTCGACATGCTCTTTGCTGAAAAACAAAATAATGTCGTTGATCAATTATTTGAAAAACTCGACCAACATCAGCAACTCACAGAAGCCCTAAAAACCGAATTAAGCCCGCTCACTAACTTGTTTGACGACGATGCCATTTTTGCAGCCAGCTTAGAAAAATCTCATGCCGTGTTAGCGCTTAGTTTTTCACCGCGCAAGGTTACTGAAAACCCACTGCCAGCGCCCATGCTTACGTTACCAGCCAGCGGTGAACACGCTTTAAATATTACCTCCGCTCCGGGTTACATCAGCAATTACGAACCCCTGCAAACGGCCGCAAAACAAGCGGGTTTTATCAATATTTTCCCTGATAAAGACGGCATCATCCGACACGTGCCCATGCTGATTGAATATCACGACGGCGTTTACCCCTCACTCGCCTTACAAGCCGTCATGACCTTCTTAGGCGCACAACCAGAATTGGTCACACCGCTTTATGCTGATAAACGCGTGCTGGAAGGCATACGCATCGGCGGCGCCATCGTGCCCACGGATGCGACCGGCCAAACCCTCATTCCCTTTATTGGCAAAAGTTATACCTTCACGTATTACTCAGCCACCGATGTTTTACACAATAAACTCCCTAAAGATACCTTGCTCGGTAAAATTTTATTTGTCGGCACCTCGGCCACCGGCTTGGGCGACTTGAAAGCCACCGCCATTCAAAACCCTTTTCCTGGCGTTGAAATACAAGCAGCAATTGCCTCCGGCATTTTAAACGATGAATTTTCTTATCGACCCGCCTGGACCTACGGGGCCAACCTTACCTTGGCTTTATTGCTTGGCTTATTAGCAACCTTCACCTTCCCTTACTTTGGGCCTAAAACCTTAGGGGGCATTGTGTTAGTGCTGCCCACCAGTTTATTATTTTTCAATAACTGGTTATGGGTGCACACCGGTTACATTCTTTCTTTCCTCGTGCCTGTCGTGCTCGTGTTAGTCATTGCTATCATGAATGTGCTTTACGGTTATTTATTTGAATCACGTCGCCGTGAGCATTTAAAAAATATGTTCGGGCAATACGTGCCTTCCAAACACATTGATGAAATGTTAAAAACCAGCAACAAATCATTTGGTTTGCGCGGTGACGACAGGGAAATGTCGGTTCTGTTTGCTGACATTCGCAACTTCACCACGCTTTCTGAAGGCATGAGCGCAACCAAATTGGTCGATGTGTTAAACACGTTTTTCACGCCCATGACAGAAATCATTTTTAATAATCACGGCACCATTGATAAATACGTTGGTGATTTAATCATGGCATTTTGGGGTGCGCCCTTGCCTGACACCGACCACGCAACACACGCCATCACCTCTGCCTTGGCCATGCAAAAGAAAGTCACTGAGATGCAAGCCGTTTTAAAAGAACACGGCTGGGAAGACACACACATAGGCATAGGCATTAACTCAGGCCTGATGAGCGTGGGTGACATGGGTTCACAATATCGACGTAATTACACCGTGTTGGGCGATGCCGTTAACCTCGCTTCGCGCGTTGAAAGCCTCACCAAATATTACGGCGTTAACATTTTAGTGACGGAAGCGACACAAGCCAATCAAACTGAATTCGCTTTCCGCTTATGCGATAAAGTAAGGGTGAAAGGTAAAAAAACAGCGGTGTCTATTTATGAAGTGGTCGGCCACACCAGCGAATTAAGCGAAGCAGACAAACTCGAACTTCAACAATACGATGAAGCGCTGAATGCGTATTTTAAACAAGAATGGGAAAGGGCACGCAAATTATTCACCGCCCTGCAACAAAAAACGCCCGGTCGCACACTGTATTCACTTTACCTTGAACGCATACAAACCTATGAAAGCAAACCACCCTCTTTGCAATGGGACGGTGTTTACGTTCACACACAAAAATAATTATCGAATACAAAAATCAGAAGCGCCTGAACCACTGCTAGGTGTAACCGGCGCTGAAGCCGGGGCCGGGGTTGTGGTGACACTACTCGTGTCACCCGCTGAAACACCATTGACCACCGGCGGGGTGCCAGCGGTGTCTGTGTAAACCGCCGGCTGAATCAACACAGGTTGCACTAAAAATGGCGGGGGCTCGACAATAAAGCTTGGCGCTGCGGTGGCGCTTGTCACCTCAGCATACTTATGCTCTGTATTCAAACATAAATTTTTTGCTTCATTTGAAACGCAAGGCTCGCCCTCATTTCTTGCGAGATAAACACCTTTCTCTTGAATAACAAGCGTGTAGTCTGTGCCACGAACACCAATGGTTGCAACCGGTGTATTGACTTGATAATCGTTAGGGTTGGCTTTTGCAATGATGCCAGTAATGGTTCGAAAACCACCTTCCAACAAATTCATAATGTATTTACCAACGGATTTTGTTTTGGCATCCGGATGATATTCATATTGATCAATGTAAAATTTAGATGCCGGACGAAATGTCATGAGGGTGTTATCACTGAAAACAATTTGCGCTTCGGATTGCTTATCCGTTTCTAGGGTATCATGCAGGTAAATGGCTGACGATTTTTCAAGCGGCCGAGGTGGGTTGGTGGCCTCAGGCATTTTCAAAGAAGCCGTAAAGGTTCCTTTTACCCAAACCACACGCCCAACCACTTCACCCTTGACCCCAGCGGGGGTAAGCATCGCGCCAGCGGAAATCGGCGTGGTCATTTTCTGAAATTGCGCAGGAATGGTGGTGTTATTAATAACATTTCTAACCATCACCGCATCTGACATATTGGGTGCGCTTAAACTCATGTTTTGCGACAACACACCAGAGGCTGCCTCGGCATTCATCCCTAAACCCAAGCAAACCCATACTAACATCGTCTTGCACCCTGGCCGCATACCGTTTGCCCTTTTCATCCGCTCGTCCTTAAGTATAAACGATTTATCTGGTAGTGTGTAGATTTTGCGCAACTATTAACCCTATGAATAGCATGACATTATTTTTTAAAAAATGCCACTTGCCGCCGCGAAGGCACATCAAGCGGCTGGCTAGAAGGTGAACTTGAAAAATCACCTTAAAATCAAACCATTGGTGTGATTAAAAATCGCTCACTTTGAAGGTGATTTTATGCTAAAATTCATTCGCACAAAAATACTGTTTATAAAAACCGAGGAGGAAAACATGCGTAAAACCATCGACGAAACTCAATATGATCAACTTCTAAATAATAAAATAAAAGAACACGCTGACCTAATCACTGAAATATACAATGAATCAAAGAAAAAACTCGAAGAAAAATACAAAGGTTCGGGCGATTATGAAAATAGGGAAAATTCAAGCAACAACGCCATTACCGATTTCTTTTCCTATGCCGGTAACTCACTTGAGATCACTAACAAGATCAATAACCTTCTAAAATTAACGGATACTAAGAATGTTTGGCCGCTCATCGTGATTCTCCTGATCATTGGCGAGTTCTCAGACAAAACAAACAATTACCTAAACAACAACACGCTCTCCATGCTAGGAAAAAATCATAAAAAAGCGTTATTAGATACCATTAACCAATCTAAGGAATTCCAAGCCCTGGTGCAACATAAGCTAAACCCAGTATTTGATCCGAAAAAACAAGGCTACACCTACCACTTTAAATTTCCTTTGTTTTTCGTCTTGTCTTTAAATAAATCAGGCGCCAACCTGCCATCAAGCAAGCTCACTAAATTCCATGACGAAACCCCGACCACCAACAGCGGCAAAGCCCTCTTGCACATGCTGGGTTTGACCACTCAGCAAATGACGCAAGAAAACGAAGATACACTTTATAAAATAGCAACAAACGATGCTTCTTTTGAAGATCAAATGAACAAGCTGTTGGAAACGCTACCTGATGATGCAACTAAATTGACTGCCGTGAAAAACTGCATTGCCCTTGGCCAACATCAACAAACCTTGGGTAATTTCATTTTAAGCACCGACTTGCTGGCCGTGCTTTTGGCAAGCTTATCACAACAAGACCATGCACTGGATAAAGCATCCTTAGATTTTTTAAGTCAGAAAACATGCAAACAACAACTGCTGTTTGCGATTGAACAACACCCTCAGGTTTTTCAGGATCGAATCAAAAACAAAAACACTTTGCTGGATGTTGTGATCGACCATCAAAAATATACCCCTGGCTTCTTTAAAACAGCTTCAAAAACGCGTCACAAGGTCGAGGCTTGCATGCAAACATTACAACTCGTTAACCAGCCTCAATAAAAACATTGGCAGGCATCGCATCCATGGGTTAGCACAAACCACATGGGTGAAATTGCCTGCTATAAGAATGCTTTTTTCAATGAAAACCTGAGCGCTTTTAGGTACAATACGCCTGCTTTTAATTTTCCGTCGACTCACCGAGTCTTAATCTATTGAATTATATAGAGAACTGGGGTTTTACCATGGCGCAAGCAGCGAATGAGGTGTTGAATATGCAAAATCAGTCTCAAGTGAATTTATCCGTCGACGACCTGATCAAGGCCGCGCTTAGCCGCGGTGAAGGCGAGCTCGCCGCCAATGGTGCGCTGGTCGTGAAAACCGGTGCCCGCACTGGCCGCTCCCCCAAAGACCGCTTCATCGTGAAAGACGCGCTCACCGAAAGCGCCGTTGATTGGAACCACATCAACCAAGCCTTAAGCCCTGACACCTTCAACACCCTCTGGCAAAAAGCCCTTACCCACTTAAACGCCAAAGACACGCATTTTGTTTCCCACTTAAAAGTCGGTGCACATGAATCTTTAGGTTTATCGGTGAAAGTCATCACTGAATTGGCCTGGCACAATTTATTCGCAAAAGTGCTTTTCATTCGCCCTGCAACCCCTGCTGAATCTGCCAATCAATGGACCATTTTAAGTGTGCCGAGCTTAGCACTCGCTGGCAGCGCTGATGGCGTTAACTCTGACGCCGCTGTCATTTTAAATTTCAGCGAAAAACGCATTCTCATTTGCGGCACGTATTACGCCGGCGAAATGAAAAAAGCCATGTTCTCGGTTTTAAATTTCTTATTACCCGAGCACGATATTCTGCCCATGCACTGTGCGGCGAATGTTGGCAAAGACGGCAACACGGCCTTGTTTTTTGGTTTATCCGGCACAGGTAAAACCACCCTCTCCGCCGACCCTGATCGCTTCTTAATTGGTGATGATGAACACGGCTGGGGCGAAGATGGCGTGTTCAACTTTGAAGGCGGCTGCTACGCTAAATGCATCGACTTATCCCAAGAACGCGAACCCATTATCTGGAATGCCATTCGTCACGGCGCCGTCATTGAAAATGTGGTCATTGATGAAAACACCAAAGTGCCTGATTACAACAACAGCAGCCTCACGCAAAACACGCGCGCCGCTTACCCGCGTGAATTCATTCCTGAACGCGTTGACGAAAACCGCGGCCAGCAACCCAATGCCATTTTATTTTTAACCTGCGACTTATACGGCGTGTTACCACCCGTTGCACGTTTAACGCATGCACAAGCGGCTTATTACTTCTTAAGCGGTTACACGGCCTTGGTGGGCAGCACGGAAGTTGGGCAAGGCAGCGGCATCAAGCCAACCTTCAGCACGTGTTTTGGCGCACCTTTCTTCCCACGCCCACCACGCGCTTACGCTGAATTACTCATGAAACGCTTGGCCCATCACGACGCTGAAGTTTATTTAGTAAACACCGGTTGGTCGGGTGGCGCGCACGGTGAAGGCGGCAAACGTTTTTCCATTCCTGTCACGCGTGCGGTGGTTAGCGCCATTGTGAGTGGCGACATACGCAAAGTGCCATTTGAAACCTTACCTGGGTTTGGTTTTGACATCCCCACCAGCTTGCCTGGCGTTGAAAGCCACTTACTCAACCCTCGCAAAACTTGGCAAGACACTGCCGCTCACGATAAAAATGCGCACGTATTGATGTCGCAATTCATTGAAAACTTCAAACGTTTCGACGTGAGCGACGCCATCCGCAACGCCGGCCCGCATTTGGTTTAAAAAGCATTACCCACCCCGCTTCATCCAAACGGGGTGGTTTTTTACCCCCTCTCGATGATTGAACAACCTTCATCATCAAACCACATCACTCACCCCTCTCCTGCTCACAGGGCTATTATGCTTTACATACAACATATAATGGAGTATACTACTCATGATACGATCATTTAAAACAAAAGACACCGAGGCCATCTACCTCGGCAAACCAGTAAAAGCCTGGCAGTCTTTTCACAGGCAAGCTGAAAAACGATTGCAAATCTTAGATGAGGCCACCAACCTCAACGACCTCAGAAACCTACCAAGCAATCACTTCAAAGCCCTGGAAGGAAACAGAAAAGGTCAATTTAGCATTCGAATCAATCTACAATGGCGAATTTGCTTTAAGTGGTTAGACGAAGAGCCTCATCATGTTGAAATTACAGATTATCATTAGGAGTGATCATCATGAATAAAATGCGCCCCGTTCATCCCGGTGAGATTTTAAAAGACGAACTACTGGAACTTAAATTATCTGCCAATAAATTTGCGGCTAAGCTTCACGTGCCCACTAATCGAATCACCGAAATTTTAAACGGCCATCGCGGCATTACCGCTGACACCGCTTTACGACTCTCCATTTTTTTTAATACCAGCGCTGAATTTTGGCTAAAACTCCAAAACAGTTACGACCTAAAAGTCATAGAGAAAAAAATGGGTAAAAAAATTCGCGCTGAAGTGGCGCAAAAAAATGCAGCCTAACCTGAGCCGTATTTTAAAAAACCTCCCACCGTCGGTGGCCCTACTCGCCGTCAGCAAACAACAATCCATTGAAGCCATCACTGAACTTTATCAACAAGGTCAGCGTGCCTTTGGTGAAAATTATTTGCAAGAAGCATTAATTAAAATGGAAGCACTCAAACACCTCAACATTGAATGGCATTTCATCGGACACATTCAACGCAATAAAACCAAAAAAATTGCCGAGCATTTTGCGTGGGTGCAAAGTGTGGACAGCGAATTAATTGCTAAGCGCTTGAATGAAGCAAGACCCACAAACTTGCCACCGCTCAATATTTGCCTGGAAGTGAATGTGGATAATGAGCCGAATAAATCAGGCGTGGCACTGGATGCCGTGCTACCCCTGGCCAAGGTGTGTTTAAGCTTGCCTAAGCTGCGCTTACGCGGTTTAATGGCCATTCCTAAGGCAAACACCGACCCACATCACGCTTTTCAAACCTTACGCAACATCCACGACACCCTAAACACCTTAGGGTTTTCACTGGATACTTTATCCATGGGCATGTCCGCTGATTATGAATTGGCCATCGAAGCTGGCAGCACGATGGTGAGGCTAGGCACCGCATTGTTTCAAAAACCACGCGCGTAAAAAAATATTTTTCGTGAGCATTATTCAAATTTTCAAACACATAAGTTTGAGGAGTGAGGGTTTTTACTGAGAAGAAAACACCTTAAAACAGCCTGATTATACCACACCCCATTTTTTTGTGCATGCGCTATATCTATCTACATAGGACTTCATTTTTTGTAGGGGCAGCCAACATGACAATAAAATTTATAAGGATGGCGCTGAGTGCATTTTTATTAATGTGCTTCACCACGGTCGCTAGCGCAGGCGGCGTGAAGGGCATCTACCTCACGCAATACACCGCCGAAAACGACAAACTGCTTAATCACATGATTGAGAATGCCAAAAAATCCGGCATTGATACGTTTGTGATTGACATGGAAAGACCTTCCAAAGCCTTGCGTGACAATTTAGGTCTCGTTAAACAAAGCGGCATTAAATATGTTGCGCGGGTTGTGGTGTTTCCTAATGGTGGCTCTAAAGCCGCGGTTGAAAACCCTGACGTGTGGCAAAAACGTTATGCGTTGGTGAAGCAGGCCATTGATTGGGGTGCAGATGAAATTCAACTGGATTACATTCGTTACGACACCAAACAAAAGCCTTCCCCTGAAAATGCTAAACGCATTCATGAAATTATTAAATGGTTTAAAACCAAAGTGGCTGCACAAAACATTCCGCTGCAAATTGATGTGTTTGGTGAAACTTCTTTTGGTGAATCACCTTACATTGGTCAAAACATTAAATTGTTCTCTGACACGGTGGATGCGATTTGCCCCATGGTTTACCCTTCACACTACACCCCATTTGCTAAGCATTATAATAATCCGTACGACACGATTGACACCTCATTGGATAGCTTAAAAGCCCAATTTGCTAATCGTGTGCCACCCATGAAAATTTATGCTTACATTGAATTATCCAACTACCACTACCGCATGAGCCGCGCGCAAAAAATTGATTACATCAAAGATCAAATTGATGCGGTGAATGACGCTGAGATTGATGGATGGTATGCCTGGAGCCCTCATAATCAGTACGACAATTTGTTCGCAATACTACAAAAGAAGTCTTAATAATAAAAAAGCGTAAAACCTTGTGTTCTCCCGGACACCCCCTCGAAAGAGGGGTTTTTTTATCTCACTCGAGATGATTTTGCCTTGCCGACTGTTTCAATAAAAAAATTAATCTCGTTTGTCCTATTTATTCTCCTAACGATATTTTATTAATGCTTTATATCTGGTAATACCTAAATCAACATCCGATGGTTTATCAATCAAAAACAGGAGCCATATTACTCAAGGCTAACAAAAATCATGAAACAATATAGGTTACACAAGAGCAAATGGCTACCTTATTTGGTGTTCAAAAATCAACCGTATCAAAGCACTTGAAGAACATTTATGACTCAGAAGCGTTGGCTGAAAAAGCAACTGTTTC
This sequence comes from Gammaproteobacteria bacterium, assembly GCA_035764205.1. Taxonomy (GTDB): domain Bacteria; phylum Pseudomonadota; class Gammaproteobacteria; order DSM-16500; family DSM-16500; genus Aquicella. The sequence continues at coordinate 19,975 of DASTZQ010000023.1, read as the reverse complement.
CATTTTGGAAACAGTTGCAATGAACAAACAATCCTACAAAATCAAGCGGTTAAACCTTAGAAGAAAAAGCGGCGCATTTGCTTTATTTTATAGTAAAAAATCATCCCTTTGTTGATGGAAATAAGCGAAGCGGTGCTTATGCATTTATCTGGTTTTTGCAGCAAGCGAAATTGCTCAATGTTACTAGAGTGTCACCGCCGGCTTTAACAGCATTAACGCTGTTAATCGCTGAGAGCTCACCGAAAGATAAAGAAAAAATGATAAGCTTAGTCTGTTCGATTTTGCGAAAATGATTTTTTGATATTATTTTATGATTTATACCCATTACACCTCAAGGTGAGGGCAATGCTTCCCATTAAAATCATAAGGATTCCCATTCCTCCCAAACACGCCCATAATACCCCCATCATCCATTCCAAGGACCTCACCATGACCACTCCCCTCATCGCATTCATCGGCGCAGGCCACATGGGTGCCAGCTTGATTGGCGGCTTGTTGAAAAATGGACACCCGCCAGAAAAAATCATCGCCGCCGACCCGCAAGATGAAAAATGCCAAGCCCTCACCCAGCGTTTTCACATTCACGCCACCACCGACAATGCCGAAGCGGTGGAAGCGGCCGAGGTGGTTATCCTCGCCGTTAAGCCTCAGATGGCGCGCGACGTCTTGGCACCCTTAAAAACCCGCTTAAACACGAAAAAACCCCTGTTCATCTCCGTGGCGGCTGGGCTGCCCACCGCAACACTGGCCAATTTTGCCGGCGATGAGCTCGCTATCGTGAGAACCATGCCCAACACCCCAGCCCTCATCGGCCACGGCGCAACGGCATTATTCGCCAACCCTCACGTCAATGAACACCAGCGCGCCCTCGCTGAATCCATTTTAAGGGCCGTTGGCATTACGGTTTGGCTAGAAAATGAAACCTTGATGGATGCCGTAACGGCGCTATCAGGCAGCGGCCCGGCTTATTTCTTCTTCATCATGGACGCCCTACAAGCCGCAGGGGAAGCCGCCGGCCTGCCCAAAGACACCGCCCGCCTCCTCACCTTACAAACCGCACTGGGCGCCGCTGCCATGGCCATGGAGAGCGACAGCCCCCTCTCCACCCTGCAACACAATGTGACTTCTAAAGGTGGGACTACCGAGCAAGCCATTTCTGTGTTAGAACAAGCTAAGCTTGGCGACATTTTGAAAGCTGCCTTTCAGGCCGCCCAACACCGTTCTCAAACACTGGCTCGTGAATTAGGAGATACACACTGATGTCTGCACTCACTCAAGGATTGTTATTTTTAATAAACACCTTATTTGATTTATTTTTATTCGTCCTCGTCATACGCGTCATTCTGGCTTGGTCGGGTGCCAATTATTTCGACCCCATCACTCAGTTTATTGTGCGCATGAGCGACTTCATTGTAAAACCCCTGCGTCGGATTTTACCCAACGTCAAACAAATTGAAATAGCCACCTTAACGCTCATTTTTGCGCTAGAGCTCGTTAAATTTTCAAGCATTGCCTTTTTGAGTGTTGGCACACCGCAAATCATGGGCTTGATGGTGCTTTCACTGGCTGACATGATTAAACTTTTTATTCAAACCTTTTTCTACGCTATTTTAGTGCAAGCCTTAATGAGCTGGGTGCAACCAAATTCACCCATGAATAATGTGCTTTATCAAATCACCGCGCCGCTCATTCGCCCGTTTCAACGCATTATCCCTTTAATTGGCGGCATGGATATTTCCCCCATTCCAGCCATGATATTGCTACAATTACTGCTCATTACGCTTATCACACCCCTGATGAGTTTTGGTTTAAGCTTAACATTTGGTTAAAGGCGCATGAAAAAAATTGTCTTGGCCAGCAACAATGCGGGCAAAATTAAGGAATTCGGCGCTTTATTAGCGCCGTTTCATCTCACCGTGATTCCGCAAGCTGAGCTCAATATCCCTGATATTGAAGAAACCGGCCTCACCTTTATTGAAAATGCCATTTTAAAAGCGCGGCACGCATCGGCCTTATCAGGCTTGCCCGCGCTCGCCGATGATTCGGGTTTGGCGGTTGCTGCGCTAAATGGCGCACCCGGCATTTATTCGGCGCGCTACGCCGGCAAAGGCGCAAGCTCGCATGCCTGCATTCAAAAACTACTGACCGCCATGGAAAACGTGCCTGATGAAAAACGCCAAGCCGCTTTTCATTGTGTGCTTGCATTTTTAAATCACGCTGAAGACCCCGCGCCCCTCATTAGCGACGGCCTCTGGCAGGGCAGCATTTTACGCGCACCACGAGGCAGTGCAGGCTTTGGTTACGACCCGGTTTTTTTCGTGCCCAGCGAACATAAAACCGCCGCTGAATTAACCGAAACTCGCAAAGGGGAACTCAGTCATCGCGGCATGGCCGTTAACACTTTACTGGCTCATTTATCGGAAAAATTATGACGGCCTTATCTGTTCGCAACCTCAAAAAAACCTACGCCAATGGCGTGCATGCTTTAAATGGCATTAACCTCGACGTGGAAACCGGCGACTTCTTTGGCTTGCTCGGTAAAAACGGCGCTGGCAAATCCACGACCATTGGCATCATTTCTTCCTTGGTGAATAAAACCGAAGGAAGCATAAGCGTGTTTGGTCACGACATGGATAAACAGCGTGCGCTCGCCAAATCATTCATCGGCATTGTGCCGCAAGAAATGAATTTTGGTTTATTTGAAAACCTCAGCGACACGTTGATTTATCAAGCCGGTTATTACGGCATCCCTCACCGCATTGCAAAACAACGCGCAGAAAAATATTTAAAAGAAATGGGGCTTTGGGAGATGCGCACCTGGCCCGCCATTCGGCTTTCTGGCGGGATGAAACGAAGATTAATGATTGCACGTGCTTTAATGAATGAACCTCGTCTTTTAATTTTAGATGAACCAACCGCTGGCGTTGATATTGAATTAAGGCACACGCTTTGGCAGTTTTTAAAAAATTTAAATGAATCAGGCACCACCATTATTTTAACCACACATTATTTGGAAGAAGCGGAACAACTCTGCAAAAACATTGCTATCATCGACCAAGGTGACATCATTGAAAATGCGAACACAAAAACCTTGCTGAATCAGCTCAACATTCAAACTTTATTACTTGATCTTGAATCGCCTGTTTGGCAACCCCTCATGCTCGATGGTTTCACCGCAAACGTGGTTGATAAAACCACACTGGAAGTGAAAGTGCCTCGCGGCTTAACCATGAATGATTTATTCACGCAACTGTCCATGCAGGGCATCAAAATCACCGGCCTTAGAAATAAAACCAACCGCTTGGAAGAATTATTTATGCATAAAACCAATCAAAACCAAGACCAGGATACCCACCCATGAACATTGATTACTTGGGTGCACGACCCACCCTCATTGCCTTTTGGACCTTATTCATTAAAGAAATGAAACGCTTCATGCGCATTTGGTCGCAAACCTTGTTGCCACCGGCCATTACCATGGGTTTGTATTTTATTATCTTTGGTAAATTCATAGGCTCGCAAATTCAGCACATTCACGGCTTCACTTACATGCAATACATTGTGCCGGGCTTAGTGATGATGTCACTCATGACGAGTGCCTACGCCAACACCTCGACCTCATTTTTCTTTTGTAAGTTCAATAAAAGCATAGAAGAAATGCTGGTCTCACCCATGCCTAGCCTCATTATTTTGCTGGGGTTTTTAACGGCCGGTGCATTTCGTGGTTTGATAGTGGGTGCGATTGTGCTGGTGGTTGCCTTGGGTTTCACCCACCTGCCAGTGGTTCACCCTTTTGTGGTGATCAGCATGGGCGTGCTTGCTTCCGCTGTGTTTTCATTGGGTGGTTTGATCAATGGCATTTATGCTAAACGCTTTGACGATATTTCATTTGTGCCTACCTTTGTGCTAACCCCCCTTACTTATTTAGGTGGTGTGTTTTATTCAATAGATCAACTGCCGCCGTTTTGGCGATCCGTTTCTTTATTTAACCCGGTTTTAAACATTGTGGATACCTTTCGTTTCGGGGTGCTAGGCATTGCGGATTTAAACATTGCCATTGGGTTTAGCATGATTTTAGTTTGCTTCTTTGCTTTATTTTTCTGGGCGTGGTGGTGTTTAAAAAACGGGGTGGGGGTTAAAGTTTAATATCGGCAGCAAAATGCTGCCGATACGTTTTTTAACGATTAAGTGGGACGAGTGGTTGTCGCAGGGTATTTATAAGTTAAGCGTGGTTGCTGCACTTCCGCATTAAAGAACCGCATTGGATTAATGCTTGCTTTTGACGGCTTTACTCGGTCCAATGACGTCCATGTGACAAATCGAGAATCGCTGTAAGCTAATAAATTAATAAACCCTTTGCCTTTATCACTTGTATTTCCGTAATATTCCATGAACCCTTTTTGAATAAAAATATTATACATTTCCCTCAAAGCAGCTTGTGGAGTACCTTCTTTTAAAAATTCAGAGTCAAAAGCTGAAGATTGGTTCAGCTCATAGCGATTTTCCGCTATAAAAAAACCCTCTGCTCTTATGAAGGGATACATATCAATCATGCCATGATATATAAAATCTCGGCAAAAGGTTCTGCTTTGATTGACTAACCATAGTGAAAATAAATAAAAAGATATTTTTTCATTTGGGTTTTTTAATACGTCGTTTGATACCAACGCAACTTCAAGTGACGCCAGAATTTCTTCCGTTATTAACAATGAACGAATAAACAACCCGCGCGTTTTTGCCAAAATGTCAGGGTTTTGCCAGCCTTGGGCTTGCGTGATGGACCCAAGGAAGGCCCAAGTTTCTTGCCTTAAAGCGCTCATTCGTTCCCTGAGTGTGTCGGTTGGCTGATAATATCTTCTTAATGAAAATAGTTTCAATAAATCATTTTTCTGTTCTTCCGGTGAAGGGTGTTTATCAGCTAATAATCTTTCAACCACCGCTTCTCTCGTTGCGTGCGCATCTTGCATTTCATCTTGAGACAACGCGGCAAGTGTGTGCTGCTCTAACTGAGGCTGTGTATAGGTTTGGCTTAATAAACGATTCAGCTCTTCTGTGGCATACACCCCTCTATTTTCAATCTCTTCTCGAGCAATACATCCACTTTGCACCCACTGTGCAATCGTTTTATCGATCATCACCACCATATCGTTTTGTATGATCTTTAATTTCCCGAGCGAATATTCAGCCTCGAAAGCGATTTGAATATTTTTTCTTTGTTCTAATACAACATCCAACAATAACAAATGGTCGTAGCTCTCATCAAGGCCGTAAAAAGAAATACCATCATGTATTTTGTAAAATCTTAGAATGTCATCTTCTGAATCAAGACCCACGGTTTTTAACAAACTGATTTCTTTTTTTATTTTTTTAGCGTCGTGGTTATATTGCGTCTCTAAATAACGCAACATGGTATTAAATTTTATTTTTTTCTCAGGGTCATTATTAGGCGGGCGGTTTGTGGTCACTGATTCAACCGCGGTGTCGGCATCATCTTCATCATGGCCATGATTCGCCTCAAGGTCTTGTTTCAGCACTTCAGCATCCTCATAAGCATTAGCACGATCAACCGTCATGTCACCTGTTTCTAAAGCTTGAATACCCGCATCTGTCATGAGATATTTAAAATATAAATCATTTTTTAAGGATTTTATACCTTCGAGCGTGATGAGGTTGTTCCGGAGGGCATACAAACCATTATCACTCTCTAACAACACTCTAATATAAAATAGATTATTGAGATTAACCAAATCATCCATGGTAAATAAATTTTCGCGAATACCAATGATGGCGTTTTTATTGCTGGCCGCAAAAAGAGAACCGGCTAGTCTAAGTTTTTTTGCCTGCGAAAACGTTATGATGTTTTCAAAAAAAGCAATAATAAAATAATCGTTCCGTATGACGATATTGAATTCAACTTCGTCATACTCATGAAATGAACCCTTGGATTCAATAACTGCTGCTCGCAGTGCTTTCATTCTACCTTCTGCATCTAGCTTTAAAATAGACCGTGTTTTTTCGCTGACTTCAACGCCGTAATCATTTTTATGATTGCTGATAATATTACCCATCTTATCCTCCGAATTAAATGAAATTTTGCCAGATACTAACACACATCTTAAGGAAGCCTTAAGTGGAAAAATTACCCCCATGAATGCGGTGTTTTCTCCTAGCAACCTTGCTCGATTGGCCAGGGTTTTGCTATACTCTGCCTCAGTAACCCCCTGTTTATATTGAAAAGGATAGCGCCTCATGCACATGCTCAAACACATTATCGCCATTCTGGTTTTAAGTGCCCTCGTGGTGTTATTCATGCCACAAACAGAAATGGTGGTTCAAGCCCTGCTCACCGCCCATGAATGGGTGGCCAATTTGCTCACCAATGTGTTCTCAAGCGGCGAAGCCGGTAACATCGCCCGCAGCTTAATTGCTTTATTAAGCATTCCGCTGGTGGCTGGGTTGGTGCCTGCGTTAGTTTATTGGATAGTGCGTAAACACTGGCTGCCTTGCTTTATGGAAATTATGTGGGTGGTGTGGTTGGTGCAGGCTGGTGCGTTGGCGATTGCGACAAAGACAGTGATGGTATAAAGGATGGTGGATTACGCGGCGAAAAACACGCCGCTAATCCACCCTACGCATCTCCATCATTATGCAATCAAACATAATAAACCGTCTTCACCATCACCTTAGACATCATCCGCATTAACACTTTAATCGGCGGGGGTAATTCACGAGCGCCTGCGGCTTTGGCTTCGTCCCGATGATGCGCTTCGTCTTGCTCCATTTGTTTTAAAATGGCAGCGCTACGCACATCGTTCACCGGCAACCGCTTTAAATGCCCTTCCAAATGGTTAATGACCTGCTTTTCGGTTTCGACCACAAACCCCAAACTCCAATCATCGCCAACCACCCCAGCCACAGCCCCTATGCAAAACGAACCCGCATACCACAAAGGGTTTAAATAACTCGTGTAACTTTGCAGCTCATCCAAACGACGCTTGCACCAATATAAGTGATCGCCCTCTTCCAAGGCCGCCGCTTGCAATTGCGCTTGCAAGGGCGCATGACGCGTCACTAAGGCCTGGCCGTGATACAAAGCCTGCGCGCACACTTCCCCCGTGTGGTTCACCCGCATCAAGCCAGCGGATAAAGCTGACTCAGCGGCGGACAAATCGGCCTCGCCCGCGCTTTCCGCCGGGTAAGGAGAGCCCGTGGTTTGAATGTCATGCGTTAAGGCTTTCAGGGCTTGATCAAAGCCTAAACAAATTTTATCGAGAAACGTGTGATGCCTAACCGTCACCATGCGACCCTTCTGCGTCTTTTAATCTGAGAATCATACGTGATTTATTGCCTCTTGGCACCCTTTGATGCCATAATCCGGCCCTATGAAAAATAATTATACGTCTGAATGCATTAAAACACATAAGCACAACCATGCCAGGGTCATGCGTTTTGCAACGCCTCACGGCGAGGTGGAAACCCCGCATTTCATGCCCGTTGGCACGCGTGCCATGTTGAATTACCTCACCCCAACCGACCTCGAACAAAACGGCAGCCAAATCATTTTGGGCGGCAACACTTACCACATGCTGGTCAATCCCGGCATGAACATCATTGAAAAAGCTGGCGGCATGCACCCTTTCATGGGCTGGCACCACGCCATGCTAACCGATAGCGGCGGCTTTCAAGTCTTAAGCCTTTCAAAAAATGGTAAAATTTGCATAGTCGATGAAGACGGTGCGCATTTCAAACACCCCAACACCGGCAAAATCATTCACTTAAATTCTAAAACCTCTATCCAGGCCCAAAAAATCATAGGCGCCGATATCATCATGGCCTTTGATCAATGCACGCCTGAAACCGGCGGGCGCGAAGCGGCACTGGCTGCACTCGATCGCACGCACCGCTGGCTCATGCTCTCCATCGAAGAACATGAAAAACAACCGTGCTCGGCTTATGGCCATAAACAAGCCCTCTTCGGCATTATTCAAGGCGGCAGCTTCCGGGATTTACGCGAACAAAGCACCGAATTTATCTTAAAACAAAACTTAGATGGCATTGCCATTGGCGGTGAAGTCATTGGCTTTGATATGCAAAAAACCGTGGAAATTTTAGACTGGGTCAGGCCCATGTTGCCCCAAGATAAAATTCGTTACACCATGGGGGTTGGCTTAAACCCGCAAGATTTACTGGCTGTCGTCGCGAAAGGCGTGGATGTGTTTGATTGCGTTGCCCCGACGCGAAACGCAAGGCACGGCACCCTTTATTGCGGTGATTGGATAGAACGCGATGGCTGGCTCGCCTTTGAAGGCGAGGAGCCCAATGCGCGCATACACATTAAAAAAAGTTGTTATGCAACGGATGACACGCCCATCATGCCAGGCTGCGATTGCTACACCTGCCAGCATTTTTCGCGCGCTTACTTGCATTACTTATACAAAGCGGGTTTGATGGCTTACGCGCATCTTTCCAGCATCCATAATATTCACGTGATGCAAAAAACCTGCACCCTGATGCGGCAATTAATTTTATCTGATACCATGGTGTGATCTTTGTAAGGAAGCATAGACACCATGATCACACCCGCTATCAGCGCCGACATCGAAATTTTCTTTCGCATCGTTTTATCTTGTCTCTTAGGCGGCCTCATCGGCTGGGAACGCGAACGTCATCGTAACATTGTGTCAGCCGGCATACGAACCTACGGCGCCATTTCGCTAGGGTCTTGCGCCTTTGGCATTTTAAGCATGGCCTTAAATCACGCCGACCCCACCCGCATTGCCGCCCAAGTGGTCAGCGGCATCGGCTTTTTAGGCGGCGGGATCATTTTCAGGCAAGGGGATTATGTCACCGGCCTCACGACCGCCGCCACCTTGTGGGCAACGGCATCGGTTGGCTTGGCGGTTTCTTTTGGTTATTACTTCATGTCGACCTCAACCGCCGTCTTAATCTTCCTGTTGCTCTACATGCCGCGCCTCGCGTGGTGGAAGAAAATTTCTGCGAAATAACAAACAGTTACTTCATCATCATTTATAAAATCAAACACTTAACGCGAACCGGTTCACTTCAGCCCGCTCGCGTTTTTGCAAATATTTTTTAATAAATATTCACCTTGCCTATCAAATGCTTAACCCCCTTTCTTAAGCCAAGCCTCATTTTTCTTAAGGTTCCCTTAAGGTTGGCGGATTACGCTGGTGGTATCCCATCAATAATAACGGAGTAATAATCATGACAGGGAATAAAAACAGTTGGATCCATCAATTGAATGCCATGGAAAGAGCACTTAACTTACTGCCTTTGTCTGATGAAGAAAAAAATAATTCTAAAGAAACGATTAATACCATTCTCTGCGATATTAATCATTATAATCACTTGCGCCAAGTGCCAATTATCAATGCCCGCATTGCTCACTTACGTCGAAAATTAGTCCCTATCACCAACCTTGTTCCGTTCCGGTTCCCCACTACCGAAGGTATCACCCCGCCGAGAGGTAGTGGTTTCTCGTGCCAACACTATGTTAGGAGTAAACTGGAAAAACCGAGCCATCCGTCGCTACCCACGACTAGGCCTCGCCTAATCTCATCCTAACCTTTGGCAGAGAGCAGAAAAAACGCGGTGTCGCCCCACACCGCGTTTTTTCATTTATTGAACGCTAGCAATTAAGGTTTGTAATTCACCGGCTTCAAACATTTCAGCCATAATATCACTGCCGCCGATGAATTCACCTTTCACATAAAGCTGTGGAATGGTCGGCCAATTCGAATACACTTTAATGCCTTGACGAAGGTCATCGTTTTTCAACACATCAACTGCTAAAAAAGTGGCATTGCACGATTTTAATAAGTTCACCGCGCGCGCTGAAAACCCACACATGGGCATTTCTGCATTGCCTTTCATGAATAAAACGATGTTGTTGTTTTCAATTTGTTCTTTCAGTTGCTCTTGAATAGACATAGTCACCTCTTTAATGTTTACAATAAACCGAGTTGCAATTTTGCTTCATCACTCATCATGTCGCGATTCCAAGGTGGGTCGAAGACTAAATCCACGTTGGCTTCACTCACTTCTTTAATTTGACGTATTTTTTCTTGCACTTCATTCACAAGCACCGGGCCCATGCCACAACCAACCGCGGTTAAGGTCATCACAACCGTGACTTGGTAATCATTTTTACCTAAGGGCAAAACCTGGCAATTATAAATTAAACCCAAATCCACAATATTCACAGGAATTTCAGGGTCGAAACAAGTTTTTAATTGCTGCTGCACTTTGTCTTCAACACTGCCTTCACTCGCATTGATATCAGGGATGGTGAGAATGACCAAACCCAAAGCGTCGCCATCGCTGCCGGCCACGCGCACCAAATTACCGTTCACGTAAAGTGTGTAAGCATTACCAAGCGCTTGCGTCACCGACACCATGGTGCCAGGCTGCAACATCACTTTCGTGCCTGAGGGAATCAATGTGGCTTCCACTTCCCGCTTAACTTCAATGGCTGATTCACGAAACACAACAACCTCACTCTTTCTTGTCTAAATGAAAACTTTCACCGCAACCACAACGGCCGGCTTCTTGTTTATTTTCGATGACCAATCGTTTTTGTTTTAAACCCGATTTCATGTCTTCGACTAAATCAATGCTAATATCGGTTAATAAGTGTGCCCACAAAGGGTCGATGTAAAGTGCAATGCCATCAACGGTGACGCATTCGTGCGATGCAGGCACGGCATCCACCACTGAGGGTTGATAAGCATAACCCGAGCAACCGGTTTTTTTGATCGACAAACGAAAACCAACGCCTTGTTGTTTGCTCATGGCGGCGGCAATGTAATCTCGTGCGCTTGGTGTTAATGTGATGGTCATTTGACTTCCCCTTTATTCCGTTGAAACCGCGTCAGTAACATCATCCAGCGCTGCACTCAAGGTGTGCCATGCCAAAGACGCGCATTTGACTCTTGCTGGAAATTCAAACACGCCAGCAAACACAGCTAATTTACCCAAATCAGCTTCAGGTTGTGCGCCCGTTGTCACCAAGGTGTGAAAATCGTGAAACAAGTGTGCAACCTCATCACGGGTTTTGCCCTTGATGGCTTCACACATCAACGAAGCCGACGCAACAGAAATGGCACACCCCACGCCTTCAAATTTCACATCGATAATCACATTATCTTTTTCTATCAACGTGACGAATAATTTATCGCCGCACAAAGGATTATGCCCATTTTTTTGATGATTGGCTTCAGCCAGCACACCAAAATGACGCGGGTGACGGCCGTGATCGATAATCATTTCTTGATAAAGTTCACGTAAAGACATTAGCCAAATAACCTCTTAATTTCATGAATGGCACGAATGAGGGCATCCACATCGTCGGTGTTATTATAAATGCCGAAAGAAGCACGAACCGTTGCTGGCACACCAAAGCGCGTCATGAGTGGCATGGCACAGTGGTGGGATGCACGCACGGCCACACCTTCGGCATCTAACACCGTGCCCATGTCATGCGGGTGAACGCCGTCCATCACAAATGAAATCACGCCTAATTTTGGAGTGGCCGTGCCTATGATGCGAACACCTGGTATTTGCATTAACGCATTCGTGGCATAGCTTAATAATTGTTGTTCATGTTCATAAATAGTTTGCATGTTGTGTTGCATTAAATACTGCAAAGCTGCATTTAAGCCAATCACACCCGCAATGTCAGGCGTGCCTGCTTCAAATTTATGCGGTGCTTTGGCGTACGTTACTTTATCAAAGGCAACGGTTTCTATCATGTCGCCACCGCCTTGATACGGCGGCATGGCATTCAACCAAGGTGATTTTGCGTATAACACACCCACGCCCGTTGGGCCGTAGCACTTATGCGAAGAAAACACGTAAAAATCACAATCTAAATCTTGCACGTCAACCGATAAATGGGGGGCGGCTTGTGCGCCATCTATCATCACAGGAACACCGTGTTGATGCGCAATGGCCGTGATGTGTTTAATGGGGTTGATGGTGCCAAGCACATTCGAAGCATGCGTGATTGAAACCAGTTTGGTTTTGGGTGTTAACATGCTTTCAAATAAGGTTAAATCCAGCGCGCCTTCATCCGTCACGGGAATAATTTTTAAAACAATGCCCAGTTTTTCTTTCAACATCACCCAAGGCACAATATTAGAATGATGTTCCATCTCGCTCAAAATCACTTCGTCGCCAGCGACCCAAGACTGCGATAAAGTGCTCGCTAATAAATTCATGCCTTCGGTCGTGCCTTTCACAAACACAATGTTATTAACATCAGGCGCATGAATGAATTGCTTAACGACGGCGCGTGTTTCTTCAAAACGTTTTGTGGCGCGTTCGCTTAATTCATAAATACCGCGATGAATATTGGCGTAATCTTTATAATAAAACGAAGACATGGCCTCAACCACGGCTTTCGGTTTTTGTGCCGAGGAAGCGCTGTCCAGATACACCAACGGCTTGCCGCGATTGGTGCTGCTTAAAATAGGAAAATCGTTTCTGGCGTTATTCATGCTGACACCCTGTTTGCCTTGAGGTAAGCACGCAGTGTTTCATTCGGAATACGCGCTATCACTTCGTCCATAAACCCAGCCATGAGCATCGCTTGCGCAGCGGATTTTTCAATGCCGCGTGATTGCAAATAAAATAAAGCATCTTCATCCAATTGGCCCGTGGTTGCGCCGTGTTTACACTTCACATCATCGGCGTAAATTTCAAGCTCGGGTTTTGAATAGGCTTCTGCATCATTCGACAATAACAAATGATGGTTAGCCTGATGCGCAGAAATTTTTTGTGCGCCAGCTTGAACATTTAAACGGCCATTAAACACCGCCTGCGATTTTTTATCGAGTATGCCTTTATACAGCATGTCACTTTCCGTGTGCGGTGCCGCATGAATGATGTCTAGGTGGTTATCCACAAATTGGGCGTCCCATTCTGTTTGATAAAACCCCGCGGTTTTACACACCGCACCCGATTGCGCTAAGGTAACTTGCATTTCATCGCGTGCAAAACGCGCACCATGGCTGATATTCACAAAATTAACCAAACTGTCTTTTTGCTGATTCACATCATGATGCGCAAACAGGGTTGCTTGAAATGGCAGGGTTTGAATTTTAACCCAATCAAAATGAGCGCGCTCACCCACCGTCACTTGTGTGAGGTGGTTGATCATCACAAACGCTTGATTGTCTGAAGCCACGTGCTCCATCAACTGCAAACGCGCATCATTGTCTAAGTGCAATACCAACATGGGGTTCACCAGGGCATGCGATGCACTGCTCACCAAGGACAATAAGTGCAAGGTAATATTTTGTTTCGCTTGCAGCTGTATTTTTAAGCCACGCCTTACTTCGCGTTGTTGCAGTGCCGCCACTGGAAAGGCTTTTTCATCAATGACTAAATTTATTTTTTCTAGCAAGCTCACATCACACCCGGCAGGCAACGCATCGGAATAATGGGGTGCCCACTCGCCATTTAACAAAACCAAGACCAAAGCACCCTGCCCTTGTGTTTGTTTAATGTTTTCTATTTGCGAACGAACCCAAGCAGCATTGGCTTCTCCTGGCGCACCCAAGGCCTGGTCTTTTAAAAACTGCAAATTAGCATATTTCCAGCGCTCGTGCTGACGCGTGGGCAACGATTGAAATATCATTTTGTTTCACCTTCCAACCAGCCATAGCCTTTTGCTTCGAGTTCGTGCGCCAAATGTTTGTCGCCGGTTTTTTGTATGCGGCCATTCGCCATCACGTGCACCACATCAGGTTGAATGTAATCCAGCAAGCGTTGATAGTGCGTTACCACTAATAAGCTTCGCTCGGGTGAACGCATGCTATTCACACTCTGTGCCACCATTTGCAAAGCATCAATGTCTAAACCGGAATCGGTTTCATCTAAAATAACAAACGAAGGTTCGAGCATCATCATTTGTAAAATTTCGTTACGTTTTTTCTCACCACCCGAAAACCCTTCATTCACCGCACGGTGTAAAAACGCATCGTCTAAACCCACGGTTTTCATTTTCGCTTTAATTTGCATTAAGAAATCAGCGGCATCTAAGGGCGGCAAGCCTTTTTGTTTACGTTGGCTATTGAGTGCCGTTCGCAAGAAATACATGTTGTTCACACCAGGAATTTCGGTGGGGTATTGAAACGCCAAAAACACACCACGCACTGCGCGCTCTTCTGGGCTTAAGGCGAGTAAATCTTCGCCATTAAAAGTAACAGAACCTTCCGTCACTTGATATTCTTCACGGCCGGCCAACACATTGGAAAGCGTGCTCTTGCCCGAACCATTCGGCCCCATGATGGCGTGCACTTCACCGGGTTTAATGGTTAAGTTCACACCGCGCAAGATGGTTTTGGTTTGTTGCTTTTCATCTTGAATATTGGCACATAAATTATTAATCACTAACATGGACACAGCCTCTCAAAAAATTAACCCACACTGCCTTCTAAACTGACTTCTAATAATTTTTGCGCTTCCACCGCAAATTCCATAGGGAGCTCTTTAAACACTTGCTTGCAAAACCCATTCACGATCATGGAAATGGCATCTTCGGTATTCAAGCCACGCTGACGACAATAAAACAATTGGTCTTCCCCAATTTTTGAGGTTGAGGCTTCGTGTTCCACGTGCGCGGTTTTATTTTTAACTTCGATATAAGGAAAGGTATGCGCGCCACACACATCACTCAATAATAAAGAATCACACTGCGTGTAATTACGTGCATTTTTGGCGGTGGGCAACATGCGCACTAAACCGCGATATGTGTTTTGCCCGTGCCCGGCTGAAATGCCTTTTGAAATAATCGTGCTCTTGGTATTTTTGCCGATGTGTATCATCTTAGTGCCGGTATCCGCTTGTTGATAATGATTCGTGAGCGCCACGGAATAAAATTCACCCACGGAATGATCCCCTTGCAAAATAACGCTCGGGTATTTCCAAGTGATGGCTGAACCGGTTTCGATTTGTGTCCAGGAAATTTTTGAATAAGCACCCGCGCATTTACCGCGCTTAGTCACAAAATTATAAATACCGCCTTTACCATTTTCATCGCCCGGGTACCAATTTTGAACGGTGGAATATTTAATTTGTGCACGCTCTAGCGCGACCAATTCCACCACCGCCGCATGCAATTGATTTTCATCGCGCATGGGGGCTGTGCAGCCTTCTAAATAACTCACCACGCTGTCTTCTTCAGCAATAATTAAGGTGCGTTCAAACTGACCGCTCTTGGCGGTGTTAATTCGAAAATACGTGGATAATTCCATGGGGCAACGAACGCCTTTGGGGATAAACACAAACGAGCCGTCACTAAACACCGCTGCATTTAATGCCGCATAAAAGTTATCGCGATACGACACCACGCTTCCTAAATATTTTTCAACCAAGGCTGGATGTTCTTGCACGGCTTCTGAAAACGAACAAAAAATCACGCCCGCTTCAGCTAATTTTTCTTTGAAGGTGGTAGCGACAGAAACACTGTCAAACACCGCATCCACCGCCACCCCCGCTAAACGACCTTGCTCATGCAAAGGAATGCCAAGCTTGTTATACGTTTCTAATAGTTTGGGGTCGACTTCATCTAAACTTTTAGGGCCGTCCGTTGTGGATGTTGGAACGGAATAATAAATGATGTCTTGAAAATCAATTTTATCGTGATGCAAGTGCGCCCACTCAGGTGGTGTTAAGGTTAGCCAATGGCGGTAAGCCGCCAAGCGCCATTGCAACATAAACTCAGGTTCATTTTTTTTAGCGGAAATTAAACGCACCACGTCTTCATTTAAACCCGGAGGCAAACTTTCCGTTGCGATGTCGGTTGAAAAGCCATAAGCATAAGGCTGGTTCACTACCTGATTAATGTGTTTATTCATCATGAAGCCGTTCCTGCAAAGAAAGGGGATGCATCATGTCTTGCAAAGAAATTTTGCTTAACAAAGCATGCACCACGCCATTAATTTTTATCCAGTTGTCTTTCATGCCGCAGTTGGTTTGCAAACCACACAAAGCAATATTCTCACAACATTCTGTCATGGCAATGTCGCCTTCCATGATGGCAATGACCGAAGCCACGCTAATAGCAGACGCTGGTTTTTGTAAACGATAACCGCCTTCTGCGCCACGAACCGAAGAAACCAAGGCCGCATCACCCAGCATCTTTAAAATTTTACTGACCGTGGTCGCTGGCAATAAAAGGCTTTCCGCCAAAGTGCTGGCACTTTGAACGACATCGGGGGTTTTTGCCAAGCCTGATAAAATCATCATGGCATAATCAGTTAATTTACCTATGCGTAACATCGTTATCGGCGCTCGTTTTGAGTGGCGATACAGTACCATGCCCGTGCTGATTGAACAAGCCCTAGCACTGACGTTATACTCGCGAAAAGACTGAACCCCAAGGACAACCATGAAGCCTTTGATGAGCCGCTTATCCATCAACCAATTGAATTTATTTGTTTCTTTGGGTTGGCCTGAAAACGAACGCCTGGATAAACAGGCCATCTTAATGAACGTAGACCTAAGCTACCCCACCCCCCCTAAGGCTTGCACCACCGACCAACTCCAAGACACGGTTTGTTATTCTGATTTAATCGACGCACTTCGCCCCCCCCTCGAAGGCAAAACCTTCCATCTCATCGAACACCTGGCGCAAGACGCTTATGACATCTTAAAAAGCATGTTGCCCTCAGGCAGCTTGGTCACCGTTTCGGTGTTAAAACACCCGGCTATTTTAGGGCTGGCGGGCGGCGTCACCTTTGCTTTAGGAGACCAAGCGTGATGATCGTGCTTGGCCTTGGCTCCAATGTGGGTGATAGGCTCGCCCACCTAAGAACAGCCTTACAAAAACTTAAGCAATTGCCTGACCTCACCTTGCTGCAAGTGTCGCCGGTTTACCAATCCGATGCTTTATTGCCTGAAAATGCCCCCGAGGATTGGAATCACCCGTATTTAAACCTTGCCATTCGCGCTGAAACTTCCCTCACCCCCGACGCCCTCTTACCCGAATTAAAAAAAATTGAATGGAGCATCGGGCGTAAACCGGAAGTGAGGCATTGGGGCCCGCGTGTGATGGACATCGACATTTTAGCGTTTGATGATCAGGTGATTCACACCGACGCCCTCACCGTGCCCCACGCCAGTTTATTTGAAAGGCCGTTTGCGCTTTGGCCCTTGGCCGATGTGTGGCCGGATTGGGTTTGCCCCTTGCCAGGCGCTCACCAAGGTAAAACCGCCGCTGAATTAGTGCACCCCTTTGGCTCGCGTTACGAAGCCAACGCGCCTTTTCACACCTACCAACTGGCGCAGCGCATAGACGCGCCGGCCATCGTCGGCATTTTAAACATCACCCCCGATTCTTTTTCTGACGGCGGTTTATTTTTAAATGCCGATAGCGCCATTAACCAAGCAGCGCAATTGGTGTTAGAGGGTGCTGAAGTGATTGATATTGGCGCCGAATCCACGGCGCCTGGCCGCAGCCTGTTGAATGAGGCTGAAGAATGGGAACGTTTGGCCCCGGTGTTAAGCGCCCTCATGGAAGAAAAAAACCAGTGGTTTCTTGCACCCAAAATCAGTGTTGATACAAGACACGCGAGAACGGCTGAACGCGCGCTCGCATTAGGCGTGGATTGGGTGAATGATCAATCGGCCTTGGCCGACCCAGCCATGCTTAGCTTATTGGCGAAAACGCAAAACGATATTGTGGTGATGCACCACCTCAGTTTACCCGCCAGCCCCGAACACCTTTTACCACCCCATGAAAATGCGGTTGCCGTGGTAAACGAATGGGCGGAAGCCAAAATTAGCTTTCTAGAAAAACACGGCATTGATAAAAAACGCATTATCCTCGACCCGGGTATCGGTTTTGGTAAACACCCGCATCAGTCTTTGGCTTTAATTCAACACGCTGAATTATTAAAACCCCTGGGCACGCGTTTGCTCATTGGGCATTCTCGTAAATCATTCATGAACACCCTAAGCCCTTACCCCGCCAATCAACGAGATTTAGAAACCGCGGCGATGGCGCCTTTATTATCCGCCAAAGGTGTGGATTTTTTACGCGTGCATCAAGCCGATGCCACCGCAAGGTTCTTACGCATCACGGCTGCACTAAGCCCATCACGGCTGCGACCGTCACAAACGACCCAAAAATAACGATACGATCCCCCGGGCGGGCTTTTGCTCTCGCGGCATGATAAGCCGCGGCTATCGTTTTTGAAAAACTCACGCCGGTGATCCCTGCCGTTTTAAAAGCAGCAACCAATTGTTGCTCACTCGCCCCCCGTTTATTTTCTAAGGGGGCAACACACCAATGATCAATCGCGCCAGCAATGCACTGGAGGCTCGCCACGATGTCTTTGTCACCCAGCATGCTAAAAACGGCTATCGTCTTACCACGGCCTTCTTTCGCGCTTAGGCGGTCGTATAACAGGCGAATGGCGTGTGGGTTATGCGCCACGTCCAGGTAATGGGTGACTTCGCCATTAATCACTTGTTGGCGCCCAGTCAAATCCGCCTTCATCAAGCCCGCCTGAATAGCCGCCTCACTCACCGCCAGCCGCGTTTGTAATAATTTGACGACCATGGCAGCGGTGGCTAAATTATTTTCATACAGTTTGATGCCTTTCATGGGTTGGGCGTGATAATCCACCCCTAACCAAAACGCTAGTGCCCCGTGCGTTGTGACTAAGGCCTGTAGATTAGCGGGCGGTGAAGGCTCGGCAATCACCACCGGCCGATCTTTTCGCATAATACCGGCTTTCTCAGTTGCAATGGCTTCACGCGTATTGCCCAACCAAGCTTCATGGTCTAAAGCAATGCTGGTGATCACCGCCACGTCGGCATCCATGATATTCACAGCATCCAAACGCCCGCCCATCCCGACTTCCAATAATAAAATAGCTAAGGGGTGTTTTTTAAAAATACAGAGTGCGGCTAAGGTGTGGTATTCAAACGGGGTCAGGGTGATTTCCGCCCTCACGGCTTCAATGGCTTCAAAGGCCTGACAAAAATCCTCGTCGCTTGCGAATACGCCATTCACCATCACTTCTTCGTTGTGTTTAAACAAAAACGGGGTCGTAAACACCCCCACTTGGTAACCTGCTTCGCGGTAAATAGCGTTTAAAGCTGCAACCGTTGACCCTTTGCCATTGGTGCCACCGACCACGACCACCGCGGCATTTGTTTTTAAAATAGACAGACGTTCTGCTACTGCCTTAACTCGCTCTAAACCAAGCTCAATTTCTTGCTGATGAACTGAGCCTATGTAAGCCAGCCAATCTTGCATTGTGGATAACTTCATGTGTAACCCCGATTAAAGCCTGTGGATAAGTGGCTTAAAACAAGCCTCTGAACCGATGCCCCCATTCTATCCCCGTTAAAAGCCGTTTCATACCAAACTTTTCCACAGGTTTAAAATCGTGTATCTTGATGAATGTAAAAACAAATTGAGAGTAATCCACAGAAAAACGTCGCATAACAAACAAAATAATCTTTAAAATATATAATCTTATTTTAATAACACTGAGCATTTGAAAAATAATTTAGGTAAAAAAGTGAGCAGTATTATGGGTTATTCAAATTTAAAAGGGTTAGCGTGGTGTAGGGTGGATTAGAATCGCGTGTTTTTCGCGATTCGTAATCCACCAACTTTTAAAAAAATCTCAAATTATAAAACATGGCCGGGCGAGAAGAGTGCTGACCTAATTTAGGTTATAGGTCATTATTCCCCGGTTTGTGTTTATCAAGAGAAGGATAGGATAGTTGACCGGTCTCATCTCTTTTCTTGTCGCTAAAAAATCCGGTGTTGCTTACCTCGGATTTGGACGATGGTTGAAGCCATTGCATTCCCTTGATCACAGAAACCCATGTTTTGGTATCATGGTCCGGCTTGTTGCCGCTTTCACTCACACGCAATATGGCAATAAAAGGAATGTCTTTGCCAGCGTTTTTGCTTTCATCATATTTTTTT
>DASTZQ010000022.1:0-9432 GCA_035764205.1 Gammaproteobacteria bacterium | reverse complement strand
GATACACCCATTCGATGATGGTAATGGTCGCATTGCGCGCGCACTCGCCGATTTATTATTGGCGCGTTCTGAAAATTCACCGCAACGGTTTTATAGCATGTCGTCTCAAATTCAACGCGAGCGCAGTGCTTATTATGATGTGTTGGAAGCGTGTCAAAAGGGGTCGTTGGACATCACTGCTTGGTTGGTGTGGTATTTGCAATGTTTAAATCGCGCTATTTTAGCTTCAACAGAAACGTTGGAGCAGGTGATTGCAAAAGCAGCATTTTGGAAGCAGCATGAATCCGAGCCTTTCAACGAGCGGCAACGTAAAATGCTTAATCTTTTGTTTGATGGGTTTACGGGTAGTTTAACCTCTAGTAAGTGGGCGAAAATCACGAAATGCTCTCAAGACACGGCGTTAAGAGACATCACGGATTTGTTGCATCGAGGCATACTCAAAAAAACGGAAGCTGGCGGGCGCAGTGCGGCTTATATACCCATTACACCACGGCAAAAGAAAATAATTGTCTCAACGGTTGCACCATGAGGGGTTTCCGCCGGAGTTTAAAGACTAAATTTACCTCGTAATTTAGGTGTTGACTACCGAAATGACGAGGTAATGAAGTTACGCCGTCACTTCCACCATTTCAAAGTCGTCTTTGGTCGCGCCGCATTCAGGGCACTGCCAAGCAGGGGGGATGTCTTCCCAGCGGGTGCCGGGGTGAATGCCGTCTTCCGGCCAGCCTTTTTCTTCGTCGTAAATTAAACCGCACAGTAAACACATGTATTTTTTATAGTTCATAGGGTCAGCTCTTTTTTTATGTTGGGGCATTATAAGCTGAGTTGTCTTTTTTGTCTAAGTTTTGTATTGTTGCCCCTCAAATAGAAGGAAAACCCATGAAAGCCACCGAATCACTCATGCAACGAGCCAAACGCGTCACGCCCGGCGGCGTGAATTCCCCCGTTCGAGCCTTTAAAGGCGTGGGTGGCGAGCCTTTATTCATTAAAAGCGGGCATGGGGCGTATTTGGTGGATGTCGATGGCCGTGAATACATTGACTATATCGGCTCTTGGGGCCCCCTTATTTTAGGCCACGCCCACCCAACCGTGATGGCTGAGGTGGTGAAAACCATGCAAAACGGGTTTGGTTTTGGGGCGCCCACCGAGCTTGAGGTCACCTTGGCTGAAAAAGTGATCAGTCTCATGCCTTCCATTGAGTTGGTGCGTTTTGTGAATTCGGGCACTGAGGCCACCATGAGTGCCATTCGCTTGGCGCGTGGTTACACCAAACGCAATAAAATTTTAAAATTTGCCGGTTGCTATCACGGCCATTCCGATAGTTTATTGGTGGCGGCAGGGTCGGGCATTTTAACCTTAGGCATTCCGAGTTCTGCGGGTGTTTCTGAAGCGGTTGCGAAAGACACCTTGGTGGCCGAGTTTAATCGCTTAGATCAAGTCGACGATTTATTTAAACAATACGGCGATGACATCGCTTGCATCATTGTCGAGCCCATTGCAGGCAATATGAATTGCGTGTTGCCTGAGCCTGGTTTTTTACAGGGTTTGCGAAAGCTTTGTGATGATCACGGCAGCGTGTTAATTTTTGATGAAGTGATGACAGGCTTTCGCGTGGCTCACGGCGGTGCGCAAGCTTTATATGGCGTGACACCAGATCTCACCACCTTAGGGAAAGTGATAGGCGGTGGCTTCCCGGTGGGTGCATTTGGTGGGCGTAAAGCCATCATGGAATGCATTGCGCCTTTGGGCCCGGTGTATCAAGCGGGCACGCTTTCTGGTAATCCCGTTGCGATGGCCGCAGGCTTAGCCACGTTAAATGCGCTAGATCAACCCGGTTGTTACGAAACTTTAAATGCAAAATCACAAGCATTAATGCAGGGTTTTGAGCGCGCAGCGCATCATGCTGGCATTGCATTAAACACCGTGAGTGTCGGTGGCATGTTTGGTTTCTTTTTCACGGATAAAAAAGTCACGTGCGAGTCGGAAGCGAAATTGTGCCGCACGGATTTATTTAAACTATTTTTTCATGCGATGTTGGCCGAAGGCGTTTATTTGGCACCTTCTGCGTTTGAAGCGGGGTTTATGTCGCTTGCGCACGGTGACACTGACATTCAGCGCACCGTGCAAGCAGCCGAAAAATGTTTTAGTTCACTAAACCAAATGGCTTAACCACCACTAAAATCACAATGGCGACCAAAAACACCACCGGCACTTCATTTAAAATGCGGTAAAACACATGCGAGTGCTGGTTGGCGCGTTTTTTAAACGCGAAATAACATTTGCCCAAATAAAGATGATAAAGCACTAGCAAAGCCACTAAGCCTAATTTAGCGTGCAGCCAAATCATGGGCATGTAAGCTAAGGGGTTTAATAAAATTAACCACGCGCCAAAGAAAATGGTGAAAATAGCACCTGGGGTCATGATGCCGAAAAATAATTTGCGTTCCATGATGAGAAAGCGGGCTTGGCTCAATTCATCGGTGGCCATGGCGTGATAGACGTAAAGGCGGGGTAGGTAAAACAAGCCCGCGAACCATGTCACCATAAAGATAATGTGTAAGGCTTTAATCCATAACATAAGTCGTCTCCAGATAAGATGCCGGGAGTATACCGAAACGCCGGCGGCTGGTATACTCTTGCAACATTGCTGGGGGGTGTTCAATGAGTGCAAACATTAATTTCACTGAAAATGCGGCGATTAAAGTCTGGTCTTTAATCGAAGAAGAAGGCAATTTAAATTTAAAATTAAGGGCTTATGTCACGGGCGGCGGTTGCTCGGGCATGCAATATGGCTTCACCTTTGATGAAGCCGTCGCTGAAGACGACACGGTGGTTACGCAAACCGCCCACGGCCACGCTGTGCAATTGCTGGTCGACTCCCTCAGTTTTCAATATTTGGCCGGCGCTGAAATTGACTACCAAGAAAGCATCGAGGGCGAGCAGTTTATCATCCGCAACCCCAATGCCAAAACCACGTGTGGGTGCGGGTCGTCATTTACAACTGAATAATCAAGTGTTAAGGTTAGCCCGCCTGAATAAGGCGCAGAAAGGATGATTCATCTCTAAGGAATAAAAATATGAATGCCGTCGTAACGCGTTTGGTGAATGAACCGCAATTGGCAACACACACGCTAAGCCAGCGTCAATGTTGCGACCTCGAATTACTCATGAATGGTGGCTTTGCCCCCTTAACCACGTTTTTAAATCAAGCCGATTATGAATCCGTCTTGAATCACATGCGTTTGGCGAATGGCGCGTTTTGGCCCATGCCTATCATGCTGGATGTCAGCGAATCTTTTTATCTTAGCTTAACGCCCGGCCAACCCATCGCCTTGCGCGACCCGGAAGGTTTGTTGTTAGCGGTTTTAGATTATGAATCAGGCTTTGCCGTTGATCGCGACCGAGAAGCCTTGGCCGTGTTTGGCACCGTTGATGAAAAACACCCTGGCGTGTTTGCTTTAAATCATCACACTAAAGATTTTTATATCACGGGTCGTTTAAACATGGTTGCAAGCCCCATGCACTATGATTTTACCCACCTGCGTTTTACGCCAGCGGATTTAAAAGCCAAATTTGCAGCGAATGCTTGGGATAAGATAGTCGCGTTTCAAACGCGCAACCCCATGCACCGTGCCCACCAAGAGCTCACGCGTTTAGCCATGGAAAAAACCGGCGCTAATTTATTATTGCACCCGGTGGTTGGTATGACAAAACCCGGCGACATTGACTATTACACGCGCGTGCGTTGTTACGAACAAGTGATCACCACGTATGAACCCGGCAAGGCAATCTTAAGTTTGTTGCCGCTCGCCATGCGCATGGGCGGCCCGCGTGAGGCGCTTTGGCATGCTTTAATACGCAAAAATCACGGTTGCACGCATTTCATTGTGGGGCGTGATCACGCGGGTCCTGGCAACAACAGCCAAGGGCAAGCTTTTTACGACCCTTACGCCGCACAGCAATTGGCGTTAAAGCATGAAGCGGATTTGGGTATCAACATTGTGCCATTTCAAGAAATGGCTTATTCACACAATGAAAAAAAATATTTCTCAGTCACCGAGTTTCCGAAAGACGAAACACCGGCCAGCATTTCAGGCACGGCCTTGCGTGAATTATTATACACGGGCCAACCCATTCCTGAGTGGTTTTCATTTCCGGGGGTGATTGATTGCTTACGAAAATCCCACCCCATGCGAAAAGACCAGGGTTTTACCGTGTTTTTAACGGGTTTACCGAGCTCGGGTAAATCCACCATTGCGAATGGTTTGGCTTTAAAATTACGCGAACGCACTGACAAGCCTGTCACTTTACTGGATGGCGATGTCATCCGCACGCATTTATCAAAAGGCTTAGGGTTTAGTCGCGAAGACCGAGAAGAAAATATCACGCGCGTTGGTTTTGTAGCCAAAGAAATTACACGGCATCGCGGCATTGTTATTTGCGCACTGGTTGCACCTTTCGAACACCCGCGTTGTTTGGTGCGTGAAATGGTGGGTGAAGTGGGTGGTTACATTGAAGTGTTTGTTTCAACCTCACTGAAAACCTGTGAAGCCAGGGACCGCAAAGGTTTATATCAAAAAGCACGTGCGGGTGACATTAAACAATTCACCGGCGTGAGTGATCCTTACGAAATACCGAGTCATCCAGAAGTCATTTTAGACACCGAAAATCAAACGCCGATCGCGGCAATTAATCAATTGATGACAGCGCTTGAAACCTTAGGATACTTAACATGAAGAAAAAAGTTTACGTCGTGCTCGGCATGCCAAGGAGTGGAACCAGTGCCATTACGCGCGCTTTGCCTGCCATGGGCGTGAATTTGGGTGATGCGCTTTTGCCGGCGGATGTGCGCAATGCCAAAGGTTTTTTTGAAGACGCGGAAGTGCTGTATAAAATTAATCGCGTGGTGTCGGCCGCGGTGCATCAACGCTGGATGCCGCTTAACTTAGACCCACAGCTCATTGATAAAGACGCAGCTTTAAAGCGTTGCAAGCATTACGCCGTTGGTGTGTTGTCTGAGCGTTTGGCTAGTGTGCCGGCTTGGGGCTTTAAAGACCCGCGCACCTTAAGTGTGTTTCCTTTTTGGCGTTCAGTGTTAAACACCTTGGGTGTGGATGAAAGTTACATCATTGTGGTTCGTAACCCATTGGCGGCAGCGCATTCCGTGGCGCGTTTTGCACACACCGATGTCAAGAGTGGTTTATTGTTATGGCTGCGTTTTATGTTTACGGCTTTAGAGGCAACGGAAGGTAAAAACCGAGTGGTGGTTTCCTATGAAAACATGGTGAATCAACCTCGGCATGAGTTGGTGCGTTTACAGCGAGCCCTTAATCGTGAAGGGGTGATGAGTGAGGCTGATTTATCCGCTTATTGCGATCAATTCATCGATAAAAAACTAAGGCACCATGAATACACTTACGACGACCTGAAAGACGACCCCGATGTTGGCATGATGCCAGAAATTAAAGAATGGTATGATTTTTTGCTGATGCTTGCGAATAATCAATTGAGCTTTGATTCCCCGGAATACCGTGAGCATTTCAATGAAGTGAAAGCGCAGTGGCAGGCCATGCGGCCAACCGCCGATTACATTGCCTTATTGCATGAACAGCAAAAAAACCTAGAGCGAGATTTTCGTGCGGTTAAAAAGTCGTGGTTTTTTAAATTGATTTCACCGCTAGTGAAAGGCGAGCTTGCATTGCGTCGTTTCAGGCGGCGTTTACGTTCACGTGAGCGCGAGCTTATGCATGCAAGCTGAGTTGGCTGTTTTATTGCAGGCCTTAACCGCCGCCGGTGAAGCCGTGCTTTCGGTGCGTTCGCGTGGTTTCACCGTGAAAGAAAAAGCCAATGCCGATGTGTTAACCGAGGCAGACTTAGCCGCCGATCAAATCTTAAAAAACGCTTTATTGGGTGCGTTTCCAGAAGACGGTTGGTTGTCTGAAGAAACGGAAGACAATGCTGAGCGTTTAAATAAATCACGGGTCTGGATAGTCGACCCCATTGATGGCACGCGTGAATTCATAGAAGGCATTCCTGAATATGCCGTGTCTGTTGCCTTGGTTCAGCATGGCGTGCCCGTGCTAGCCGGCGTTTATCACCCTGAAACCAAAGCCTGTTTTCATGCCGTAAAAGGCGAGGGGGCTTATCGCAATGGGGTCAGGCTGCATTGCCGCGCGAGCGCTGAGCCACCTTATGTTTTATTAGCGAGCCGCTCTGAATTTAAACGCGGCGAATGGGTGCCGTTTGCTTCGCAAACCGTGAAAGTGATAGGTTCCATCGCTTATAAATTAGCATTAGTGGCCGCCGGTGAGGCGGATGCCACGTTTAGCTTGGGCCCGAAAAGCGAGTGGGACATTGCAGCCGGTGTGTTGTTGGTGACTGAAGCCGGTGGTTATGCGGGCACGTGCGAGGGCTCGCCTTATGTGTTTAACCAGGCAAATTGTCGAGTGAAAAACATCGCGGCTTGCAGTGAGGTGTTTAAAACCGAATTACTTGAGTTGTTGCGTGGGTAAGCGGCTTGCCACCCACGAACAGGTTCATGTTTTTAATGGCTGCCACCGGCGGATAAGCGTGGTGCGTTTGCCGCTGCTGTTTTCGCATCATTCACTGGGGTGCGTTTTTTGTTAAAGAAATTAAATTTTTGGCTGGCCTCTGATTTTTTTTCAATGCTTGGGTGATTTTTTTTATATAAGGCTATAAAATCACTTAAGTCAGTGATGGCTTCACGCACTGAGGCGCGTTCGCCATGATCCTTTTCAGTAATCTTATTCAGCCAAGCCACGAAGGTGGTTTTTTCCAGATGGGTGAAATCGGTTTTAATGCCTGTGAAGAGGCTAGCAAAATCGCGATCGTAATAAACATCACGATCATGATTAAGTATCCTTCCTTGGTCATCTTTGTCTTGTTCTTTATTCCCCCAAAGCAAGCTAATCATGATACCCAGGGCATATAAATCAGATTTTTCATCCGATTGTTCGCCGTCGAATAACTCAGGTGCAATGTAGTTTTGTGTGCCTCGACCGGTTTTATCTGGCATGCCTTTTGATTTTGCATAGCCAAAATCAATGAATTTTGTTTTATTTTTTTTCGCATCATAAAACATATTTTCGGCTTTAACGTCGCGATGAATGACACCTAGCGCATGCATTTTTTGCAGGGCCAGTAGGGAGCTTAAGCAAATGTCAAGGCGTTGAAGGGTGGTGTAGGTCTTGGGCTCTCGTGATTTGATGAGCACATCAAACATGCACTCTCCTTTGCGTTCACGCATGGTGGTGTAGGTTCTGATAAGGTTATTTTGGTAGTCAATGAGGATGGCGGGCTGCTTCATGTGGCCAGAGCCCGCTTTGTTAGCAAGCTGCATTTCGTTGTAAACTCGGCTGTAAACCTTATGAATGAAAGCCTCGCTGATTGCCTCGGTGATATATTTTTCTTCGATTTCGTTGGTTTCTGGGTTGATTACGTTTATGGTCTTTGTTTTAAAGAAGATTTCAACCTTAGAGAGCCGGCGTTTTTTTTCGGTGTTTAATTGAAGCGTATTTTTTTTGAAAAGGTGGTCTTGTATTTTTAGGGTGCCTGGCGCTCGGTGAATGGAGCTGTGTTGGCCCCCTTCAATTTGTCCGGGGTCGAGAATATCATAGCGAAATTCTTTGGGGTGCTTTTCACGAGGGCGTTTATAAATGGTGTTTGTTAATATGATTTTAACGGTTTCTGGTTGCGTGGCGCCCTTGCTGCGGGGAAGGGTAACGGGGTAGCACTCGCCCGCTTCAAAAATGCTGAGGTTTTCATCTTGTTTGAATAAGTAGCTGAGCAGGGTTTTGTGTTGGTCGGTTAAATTCATCGGGTCAATAAGTGTTTCCATGACGAGCTCCTTGTTGTCTTATTGTTTTGCTAGATTGGTGATTATAGCACGGTTTTTCTAAAATTGATCAAAATTTGGCTAAGGCTTTGATTTGAAATGGGTCATTTCCTTAAGTTTATGTTAAGAAATAAGGGGTATTTTTTATGAAATAGTCTGTCACTTTAAGGTTCTCTTAAGAATAGGCCTGTATGATGAAGATCATACAACAATAATGAGAGCATAAAACAATGACGGGGAATCGAGGAGCAATGAATAATTCACTTCTGGTATCAAGAGCCATGATGCCAGACCTTGACCGCGATCTTAAATTACTCATTCAAGAGTATGCGAGCTTATTAGCGCATCAGCGTAATATTTCACGTGAGCATATTAAAGAGCACATTCCTGCTTTATTTCATTCGGTGGTGGTGCAGCACCCACTTTATCAAAAAGCCCGTAAGCAATATGCCGCCACAAACCCTGAGTGGGTTGCTCAAGATCGTTTAGCTTCTTCTGTTCAAGATGAGCAGACACAAAATCTCATTATTGCCTTAGGGCAAATCTTAGTTGAAGCCGAAGTAGAATACCTTGCTTCAGTTAACGTAGTTCAACAAGTGGCGAGTGAAGTATTAAGCGCAAATATTCGTGCAGTGAGAAAGGCAGGCAGGGTCATTAAAGATCATGGCTCCAGTGATGCCATTCAATCAGCTTTAAAACAACATGATACTTACCTTGAATTATTAGGTAACACTGAAAAATTAATTCAAGGGTGTGTTGATGCGCTGACCAAAGAAAAAAATGGCGATGAGCGTTATGTGGAATCTTGCAATATTTTAGTGAATGCATTGAAGAAATCCATGAAGCAAAACCGGGAAGTCAAGGCTCAAGTCCGCAAAGCAGAACCTAATGAAGCGCAAACATCTTTTTTAGAAAAATTGCAGTCAAAATTAAATAAGTCTAATCTCAAGCGTGCCTTTATTATTAGCTTTTTACCTGATGTTTATGAAGCCATTAATCCGGGCATCAGTGATGCGCAAATGGAAGCTTTGGTGGGTTTGGCGGAGCATTACCTGTGTTTGCGTGATGCATATCTTCGTACCGAAGAGGCTTTTAAAACATTGCAACCACTGGAGCGGCAATCTTTAGTGCAGGGCGGCGTTAAGCTTCTATCACCTTATGATTATGTCATGGCGGTGGTTTACGACCCCATGCAAATAGCGGCAAAATATTTTTCTGATCAATTTGATGCTTATTTACAACCGTTATACATGGCAAAAAATGCGGTTAATACCGTGGTTGATGTGGCTTACAGCGCAACGACTTTAATGGCCACGCCATTTACCTATGCAAGGGATTTTTTCTTTAGTCCAGATAAAACTTATACAGAAACCTTAATAACCCCGCTTTTTTCAAAAACACACCCACTGAATGAAATGGCCTATCTTAAAGGCATGGCTTTTTACGTGTTTTTAAGAGGGTTGAATAAATCAGATCAGTTAGTTTATGAAAACAAAGCGGCTTTATTTGGGCATTATTTTCATCATAATCCAGCAAACGGCGAAACTGAATTAAGCCTTGATCAATACCTTGCGAAT
>DASTZQ010000021.1:0-2724 GCA_035764205.1 Gammaproteobacteria bacterium | reverse complement strand
CAGAAAAACGCCCATCGGATGGGTGTGATTCGCCCTCCAAGCGGCAGAAGAAATAGCGCGTTTTTCATTATGCTCCCCTTCGCTGTTTAAAGCAGAGGGGTGGGGTTGTTTTCCTATGGCAGAAGTGTTTTTGGCTTTCGGTCAGCGTTGTTTACTCGAAATTTTTCGTCTATCCCTCAGGGTTGGAAGCGTCTTGATTTATAAGGTATTTTTAATAATAGAATTTTATTTTTAAGATTTTTCTAGTCATTTAGTGAATAAGCTTGATATACTGCTTCGCTCATAAAAAACACAATAAGCGAGGCGAGCGCCGTGCAATCCAGACCACCCCTTCAGCAGGAGCCTGAATTCAGTCAATTACTTAACGCCAGCACATTAGCAAATATAGTTTCCCATCTTAAAGCAGAAGATATCGTTAACTTAAGGCTGGTTAATCAAGGGCTCTCTGTCGCATTAACAGAAAATCATCATTGGAGAAGTCAGGTCGAGCGTTATTTTCATGATGACTATAAAAAATTTCAAAACAAACCAAATGTGCATTGGTTTTCGTTGTTTAAGCACTTGTACGATCGTCATTACAGCGACCTTCCCGCGCGAACGGTAAAAATATGTTCATCGGTGTGCTTTGGTGATGTTGCAGCATTAAAGCAATTAAATTTAGTTCACGACGATTTGTTTTTGAAAGTTGGTCGGGATAGATTTTTATGGGAGCTGATAGCCAGCACCCAAAACCAACCCTTGATGGATTATATTTTTCAAGGGTTAGTCATGCCACACAATGTTCCTGGTATGGACAATAAAACACAATATCGTTTATTAAGCCTTGCTGCTGCTTTTAACCAAGGGGGGGTTATTAGTGAGATGGGTTCGGTTGTTGCGGAGCTGATTCATTGGATTGACGTGTATGACCGAACGTCCCCATTGCATCTTGCGGCTCAACATGGCCATGTTGATGTTATTCGTCGGCTCGTTTTTGATGGTGGTGTTAACATTAATTCCGTGTCGAAATCTGGCAGAACACCGCTTGAGGCTGCGGCTAAGTCAGGGCGTGTTGATGCGGTTGAGGCGCTTTTTGATTTTGGTGCAAGCAAAGAAAATTTAGGGCGTCTGCTTCATCTGGCAGCTCAAAGCGGAGATTATGGCACTTTTAATGCCATTGCAAAAACCGGTGTTAGTTTTTCCATCTTAGACGATGGCTTGTCGACTTTGCTTCATTCTGCGGTTCGCGGTCGAAATATTGAAATTGTTAATGCTGTTTTTAAAGACAGAAAGGATATGCAGGTTGATGTGGTTGATGAATTGGGTCAAACGCCTTTGCATTTAGCAGCTCAATATGGGTGTGTTGATATTTTTAATAAGTTATTACTTCTTGGGGCTTTGCTATCAAAAATAACAAAGGATGGGAGTTCGATTTTGCATTATGCGGCAGAAGGAAGGGAGCCTGCGATTGTTAATTTTATGATTAGCCAAAACATGTTTGACTTTAATATAAAAAACAAATTAGGGGTGGCACCGCTGCATCGTGTTTTTTCGTGTAAGCATCAATTTAATCATGAAGTCATTGGGATGCTTGTTCGTGCTGGAGCGGATGTTAATATGAAGACAAGCACTTCAATTTATAATGGTGAATATTTTGAAGGCAAAGAAACGCCCTTGCATTACGCTGTTTGTCGTGAGGATCGTTTTGGTGTTAAAGCACTTTTAGATGTGGGTGCAGATGTTAATGCGGTTTCACCGGAAGGCGAAACTCCAATTTTTTATGCGGTAGCTGTAACCGAAAATCACACAACGGTGACTATTTTTAATATGCTGCTTGATGCGGGTGCAGACATTAATTTTAAAGTATCACTCAGTAAAAGAGATAGCGTAGATCGTGGTTTTGTCACCTTGCTTCATCAGGCTGTTTCTTATGGTGCTCTACCCATGGTTGAAAGACTTTTGAAGCTAAAAGCTAATGTTAGAGCGCTTGATCCACCCGGCTGCACACCGCTGCATAGCGCTGTTTGCCTTGAAAATACAGCGATTGTTGAGGCGCTTTTGGAGGCTGGTAGCCCCATTGATTGCGTTGATGACTGTGGTCGGACGCCCTTTGATTTGTGTGTTATATCAGGCAAGGTTCAGCATGTGGAAGCGTTTGTTCGGAGGGGTGCAGTGCTTAATCCGAATTCATGGAATTTTTTTTTGGAAGGACTTCGTTTTTCCGACGTTTCTATTTCAGGGCATGCACTGGCAGTGGTGTTAAGAGCGGCATCTCGTATAATACAGTTAAAGTTTGGAAAAATTAATATATTGCCTGCTTCACCGGCGGATCCGGATTTTTCTGTACTAGAGGGTATTTCCTTGCCTTATTTGACTATGATTGATTTCACTGGTTGTGATCCGGCATTGGTGTTGCCTTTGCTAAAAGCTATTTTAAAAGTATCGCCTGCAGTAAAACAGGTTATCTGCCCAATAATCTTTCCAAGAAGTAAAATGGTTCAATTGACATCCGCGCTTTATTCGATGTATCAAGAATTATTTGAAAGCCATCAACATCGTTATGCGGGGCGTGTTATCGCAGAGATGAATGAGGATGGGTATAACGGTGTTTGCGTTAAAAATCTTCCTTATGCAAAAAAAATATATGCCTTGATCGGTGATCAAGGCTCTGCAGATAGAGTGCAGCAAACGATAAACCGAGCGTTGGCGCGATCCCAGCGGTTGTTTTCAACACCAGCGGAAGCC
>DASTZQ010000020.1:0-7459 GCA_035764205.1 Gammaproteobacteria bacterium | reverse complement strand
GGCGCTTGCTGCTACACCGGCACCCCCCGACTCAAAGCCTGCATTTATCACCTTGAAACCGTGCTAAAAACCCAACAAGCCGCCGACCTGGCCAAGCTGTTAACCCAATTATCCAACGAAGCCGACGCCCTCATTGCCGAGCACGCCAGCATGCACTCGCGCGCATCCGCTTAAGTAAACGCCGCTTCCATCTCGTCCCAACAAAAAGCAGGTGCGCCTTCAGCGCTCGCGGCATCCCTTACTTTTTCTAGGCCTTTAAAATCAAAGTGATGATGGTCCATCAATTGGCTGGGCTTAATGCTTGAAAGCGCGTGCAAAATATTGCTAGGCACTTTGGGGTTTTCTTCCGCCAAAGCCTCAATGAGTTTGCGCACCTTCACCCGCATTAAATTTTGCTGAGAACCGCATAAATTGCAGGGAATAATGGGGTAGGCCATGAGTTCTGCAAATGCGGCAATGTCTTTTTCTTGGCAATAAGACAAAGGACGTATCACAATGTTCTTTTTGTTGTCGCTTAATAATTTCGGCGGCATGGAACGCACTTCGCCATTATAAAAAATAGACATTAACAAAGTGCGAATTAAATCATCGCGATGATGACCGAGGGCAATTTTGGTGTAACCGTGCTCTTCGGCGTAACGATAAATAATGCCGCGACGCAAACGCGAACATAAAGAACAATAGGTTTTTCCTTCAGGGATTTTGTCTTTCACAATGGAATAGGTGTCTTGTGAATGCACGGTGTAGTTAATGTTTCGCTCTTCCAACCACGCACGCAAGCCGCTGTCGTCCCAGCCGGGTTGCGCTTGGTCGAGGGTGAAGGCAAATAACTCAAATTCCACTTTGGCCCGCTTTTGCAGCTCGCGCAAAATGTGCATCATGGTGAAGGAATCTTTACCGCCTGAGAGGCAAACCATCACCCTATCCCCTTGTTGGATAAGGTTATAATCGGCAATGGCCTTACCGGTGTAATGCAATAATTTTTTTTCTAATTCGGCTAATTTAGGCATACGATCGATTTCTTATGAGAACAAGGGTGCAGAGTATACCCTAAAAACCAACCAAGATAACACCAGCCACCTCACAATCGAACCGAAAATCGTCGCTCATCAAATACGCATATTCATGATGACGGGCCGAGGCAATGGGGTCGGTGGGGTCGGTGGATGCCCGCCCGGGGTGGCACATGATCATGCCGCCGTCTTGAATATTTGCAAAAAATTGCTGGAAATACTGGCGGCATTGCGGCGCCGCGTTAAAGCTGTAAATGCCTTCAAAACTGCTGTTGTGTGGAATGGCATCGGGAATGAGCCAGTCATCCAGCAAGCGCTTAGCGCCTGTCCATTCAATCAAGCATGCCTTAGGGTCACTCAAACGAACAGGGCGATGCACCGAACGAATGCGAACCCGGAAACCTGACAATTGCGCGTTTTCATAAACGCGCTTTAAAGCACCCCTCACCACGGGAAAATGATGCACGTGCTGATGCCCGTCTAAATAAGCTGGGTAAAACCCCATGGCTTGTTTAAAAGCCTCGAGTTGAGCGGCAAGCTCGGCCTCAACCGCCGCCGGCTTTAACTGGCCGGCATACGCTCGCAACAACAAAACACCCAAGCCTGGAAAGGTGTCGCCGTAAGCGGCTTTAAATTCAGGGGAAAGGGGTGTGCCTTGCGTTAAGTTTAAATGCAGGCCAAAGGCAGCCTTGCCCCGGCAAGGCAAGAGCCAACGGGCATGCGTCGGCCAATCTGGGCCGTTAGTGAGTGCGCTCGTGGCCGTGAGGCGCCCGGCTAAAATGAGGTCGATGATGCCCCGGGAAACAGCTTCTGCTTGCCCATAATCATCAGCACCAAGTACAATGCGTTTCGTCATTTAAAGAGCATAAAATAACTTTAGAGAACCAACAAGTGAAAACGAGCCGATTTAAACTATCATTGCCACAAGCTTGGCGCGACATGCTCTGCCTAACGGCCGTGTTAACCCTCTTTTATTTCATTTACTTAGGCAGCTACCCCCTTTTCACACCCGATGAAGGCCGCTACACCGAAGTGGCTCGTGAAATGCTCGCCAACCACGACTTCATTACCCCCCGCGTGAACGGCGTGCCCTTCCTCGACAAACCCGCCCTCTATTATTGGCTGCAAGCGGCCGCCCTTGCCCTGTTTGGCATGAAAGAATGGGCCGTGCGGTTTTTCCCGGCTTGTTTTGGCATTGCGGGTTGCCTCATCACTTACGCGACCGGGCGGTTTTTGTTTAATCGCCGAACGGGCTTACTGGCTGCCGCCATTCTCGCGACCAGCCCACTTTATTTTGCCTCAGCCCATTACGCCAACCTTGACCTTGAAGTGGCCGTGCTCATCAATGCCACCTTGCTCGCCTTTATTTGCGCCGTTAAAAATCCAGCGCAACCTAACACGCGTTTACTCTATGCAGCTTATGCCTTTGCTGGGCTCGCCTTTCTTACCAAAGGCATGATAGGCCTGGTCTTTCCTGCGCTGATCATTGGCGCATGGATAGTCATATTGCCTCAGTGGTCTTTAATCATGCGCATGCGCCTGTTCACTGGGCTCAGTTTAAGCGCCGCCATCATTTTGCCCTGGTATTTATTAGCCCAAGCGGCCAACCCCGATTTTCTTCATTACTTTTTCGTTGAACAACAAGTCACACGCTTTTTATCCCAACACCAATTTAACAACCCAACGCCATTTTGGTTTTACCTACCCATTGTGTTGATTGGCCTTTTACCTTGGGCGTGCTTTTTACCGCAAGCCTTAGCAAAACACGTGCGCGCCATTTTCAACCAGAAACACACACAAGCCGCACCGCTCTTTCTTTTATTATCCGCTGGCATTATCTTTGTTTTCTTTTCCATTCCGCATTCAAAAACGGTCAGCTATATTTTACCTGTTTTTCCTGCATTAGCGTTGCTGATTGCCAACTACCTCGACAGCATCTTTGATTCTGCCAATCGACACGCCTTGCCCACCATGCTCTTCACCGTCATCTCTGGTTTGTTTGGCGCCTTGTTGTTATTAAATGATCACTTTCAATGGCTGGCTTTAAACAGCGCCATGACACCCTTCTTAACCATCTTGGGTGCGCTGCTCATTTTTGGCGGTGTGATTTCACTGTGCTTGTCTCACCTGCGTTTACCCATTTTATTTACGTACATGTTGAGTTGGAGCACGCTCTTTTTATTCACCTTAGTCTTAAGCGCTAGCCATTTAAACGACCGCACGACTAAGCCCTTACTCCCCATGCTAGAAGCACAATTACAACCCAATGATATGGTTGTTAACTATTACACTTTTTATCAAGACCTGCCCTTCTACCTGAACCGCACCATCACCTTAGTGGCGGATTGGCAATCACCCACCATTGCGAACAAAGACAACTGGGTGCGTGAGTTATGGGTGCAAATGAAAGACAGAAAAGAAGACAACCTAATTAACAATGACACCTTTGCCGCTCGCTGGCGCGGGCCTCAACGTTTATTTGTCTTTTTAGATGCAAAATACCTGAATCAACTCGAAGCCACGGTGGGCGACGTTCATCTCATTGATCAATATCACACGATTGTGTTAGTCAGCAACCGCGATGGCTAAGCCCTTGATTTCTTAACACCCGCATGTTAACCAACGGTTTTAACTCAATTTAATTTTTTTAACGCACGTTTATTTAGCGACTATACTGAAGTCATGTCAAACTCAACATGAGGTGCATCATGACTGTCAGCATACATAAAGTGGTTACTAGCATTCACGACAAAGCCGAAGCTGCACAACAAGAAATTGCTCGTCAATTTAAAACAAAAATCGACATGAAACCGCTGTTTAATGTCGCTGATCGGCTCACCTCAAAAGAAAACCGCCTCGCTGAAATCGAGGAAGTTAAATTAATTCATAAAACCATTGATGAAGCCATTGAAACATTTAAACGCTTGGTGATGGAAATTAGCAAGCTCAAAGGGTGTGATGTGCGCGGGATACAACATAAACTGATCCCACTGCATGATTATTTAGAAGATGTTGCGCATCGCGCAGAACAAGACGAACACGCACACGAGATTATGCTAGCGAAAAAAGCACAACATGAAGCCGACATGAAGTGGCATGCGGAACAACGCGCAACCTTCAAACCTGCTGAAAAAACTATCGCTAAAGAAGTGAAAGCAAAATTCAAAGATGAACACGCTAAAAAAATTGCAAAATTTTACGAGGAGACCGCCACCAGTCCGCACGCCACCTCGCTCTCGGGTGCCGCCATGAAGCACAATGAAACCCTGGATGCGGATTTGCTCGCAAAATGGAACCACATTAAACTGGCTTTAACCGAAGTGGCATCAACCCATGAACTGGGTGCTTTAGTGCGCATACA
The DNA here is from genome assembly GCA_035764205.1 of Gammaproteobacteria bacterium. Lineage (GTDB taxonomy): Bacteria > Pseudomonadota > Gammaproteobacteria > DSM-16500 > DSM-16500 > Aquicella. The sequence continues at coordinate 3,085 of DASTZQ010000020.1, read as the reverse complement.
CAACCATAAAGTGGATCAGTTGCTCACGCACTATAAACAAGTGGAAACCAAGTGTAAAAAAGGCCCGGCCAGTGATTCAACCAAAACATCTTATTACACAGCGTTTATTCACAAGCTGGGGCAATTAAGGGTGGATGCTGAAAAACTCACCCTGCATCAAAAACACTAAGCAAACACCCATGTTTTGCTAATGACAAAGGTAAACATGGGCATGATGGCTAAAACAATGAGGAGTGCGATAGGATAAGGCAAGTGCATGGAGAGGAAAAAGAAAAACAAGCCCTCGTTCGCAAGAAAGTTACCTGCTTGCATTAAAACTAAACGCGGATAAGCCACGGCATGCGTGGCTTCCGTTCCACGAAAGGTAAAACTGCGGTGCCCCCAGTAACTCACTTGCACACCAATGGAAAACCCAAGCACATTCGCGAGCAAAGGCCGCCAATGCAATAATTGCACGAAGAAAACCACACAAGAAAAATGCACGAGTGAGGCCAACACACCCACAACACCAAAGCGCATGATTTGAAATAATAAAGCTTTATTCATCGAAGCCTTCCTTCATGCGCAATAAATATTTGGGGCGTTGTTTCACTTCAGTGAAGATACGCGCGATGTATTCACCCAAAATGCCGACCGATAATAATTGCACACCACCAAAAAACATAATGGCCACCACCACCGTTGGAAAACCAGGCAAATCAGCACCGTAAAGCAAGGTCACCGTGATAATGTAAATGGCGTAAATCATGGAAATGAAAGAAATGATAAAACCCACCCAACCCCAAACACGCAAAGGCACGTCTGAAAAGGAAGTAATGCCCGTGATGGCAAGCTCGGTGAGGCGAGAAAACCCCCACGAACTTTTACCAGCGGCGCGAGCTTGCACTTCATAAGGCACCGCGATTTTTTTAAACCCAACCCAGGCATACAAACCTTTCATGAAACGCGTGCGCTCAGGAAATTGCTTTAAGGCTTCTATCACTTTTTTATCCATCAAGCGAAAATCACCGGCGTTATTTGGCACGTCGATGCTAGACATTTTTTGCATCAGCCAATAAAACAAACGTGCAAATTGGCGTTTAGCCCACGATTCAGTTTCACGGTCCATGCGTGCACCGTAAACCATGTCATAGCCTTCAGCCCAGTGCGCTAAAAAACTGGTTAAGATTTCAACGGGGTGTTGAAAATCGGCATCGAGCAAGACCACCACGTCGCCGCTCGCGTGTTCAATGCCAGCCGTCAGTGCAATTTCTTTGCCAAAATTACGGGATAAAGCCAAGAGCTTCACGTGCTTGTCTTTGGGCAATTGCATGATTTTTTCAACCGTGTGATCACGGCTGCCATCGTCAACCAAAATGATTTCAAAACGCTCGCTCAACATAGCGAGCTGCTGCTTTAAAGCTTCAATGAAAGGCACAACCACCGCCGCCTCGTTGTAAACGGGCACGATGCACGAGATAAAGACGGTTCGGTTTTGAACTGCTAACAAACGCTCTTGGCTACGCATGGCGAAACTCGTTCTGTGAATAATGAGCAAAAGTATAACAGATTTTGCCCAGTGGGTGTACTTTGACTTTTTGATTATTAATCAAGGGGGTTAACCATCACCCAGGGCGTTGTTGCGTAAATAAACCCATAAATCACCGGGCTAGCTGAAAGCTTGCTTTCAATCAAAATAAACCTTTTCAGGTCCAGGCATACCAAGATGCGGCATAAATCTTTAACCCGGTTCAATCAATAACGAAAGTCCGTTCGATTTTTCGCTGTTTTTTGTGGCGTAGGGTGCAAACACGCCATGAGCTCTTGTTAACTCATTGAAAATAAAACAAAAAATGTTTTTCCATCGGTTAAGGTTTCTTTAAGTAAAAGTGAGTATACTATTTGCACAAAAATCAAACGACAAACGGGGGCGAGGCAGATGATTAGCATCACAAAAAACGAGATTGAGGTACTATTAGCTGGTTATCAAACCCGCATTACTGAAAACAAGAAAAAATCGCCTTTTAGAAGCTTCACTGGGCGCTTACCCGCTATCATTGTTGCTCTGGATAATTTTATAAAACAAGTACCTGACAATCATCAACTGACGCCCGAGGAATTGTATACCCTAATCACCCTTCTATTAAATCGTAAAAGACGAACGAACTGGCGCACTGGGGAACCAAAATCAAGTGAAGCGCTCGCTCAAACTATTGAAGCAAAATTTGAAACACGCCGCATGGATTGCTTCCGTGCCTGCGGCGCATTAAATACACTGGATCAAAATGTTTTTAATTTCATTTGCAATCTAGACAATCTGGAAGCGCTCCCAAAAAACCAAGAAGATGTTACTGCTTGGTTAAAAGATAATGGTTTACTTCCTGAATCAGAAAAAGCCATTGCTGAACTAGAAAAAAGTAATGCACTTTCGTCTTATTTATCAAACCAAAACCTAAGCAACCTATCACAAGTTAGCAAAGGTTTTCGTGGGTTATTTAAACCAGCATTAGATACTCAACAACTCGGTCAGCTTATTATTCATGCTGATTTAGACGGCGCTAAAAAAATGATTCAAGCCCATCCAGGCTTATTAACCATTTCGCTGACTGTCACTGATTATTCTGGTCGAAAAATACAAGGCACCGCCTTGCAATTGGCACTGGGTGCGGAAGATATTAGATATCATGATCATGAAATCGCCATGGTTGAAATGATTATGGGTGAATTAAAAAAACAACCCGATGGTAAGCGCATCATAGCGCAACAAATTGCCGAGCAATTTCCAGAGGGTTGGAAAGCAGACCATCAAGCACGGGTAGCAAGAGATCAAGCAGCGCTGAATGCTTTTGTTACTGCGATTGCCAACTCAAATAATCAAGCTGATTGGGAAGCTGCGGCAGAGATTTATCGAGAACATATTGACAACGAAAATCTGGGAAAAGGCGTTATTAAAACAGGCTTGCACTGTAATGCGCAATTAATAGCAGGATGGTTCCACGCTTACAACGAAAATTATGCTGCCTTTGGCGATGACCCTAATAGCCCCAAGAACGCTTTTCTGTGGCAAAAGGGAAGTTACTGTCAACGCTATTTAACGACCCCTTAC
>DASTZQ010000019.1:0-2831 GCA_035764205.1 Gammaproteobacteria bacterium | reverse complement strand
GTCACCTTCCCAGTTTTTCATGAAAACACCGGTGATGTGATGCCCTTCTTTTTTCAAAAGTGCCGCTGCCACCGAGGAATCCACCCCGCCGGAGACGCCAACGACTATGTGTTTGTGCTTTTTCATGGGCGTAGGATACTGTGTTGATGCTTACTTTTTCAAGTCACGATAAAAATTTTCATGTGTGCCTAGTGAAAGTAGCGTTAAAATGTCTTGCTTGCCTGTTTTGTGATAGGTGTAGGCGAGCAACATAAGTTGATGATGTATTTTGAATTTATGAACAAAAACCCCAGCTAAATCACCTTTCTTTTGTTCGCCAATATCAGGGTCGCTCGCTATTTTTTCAATGGCATCTTCGACAATGAGTTTTTGTTTTGCAGGTAATTTTTTGGCTGCATTTTTGAAGGTGTGGGTGATGTGTATGATCATAAGGACCCGCGTTTATAGACCTCAGTTTTGCCATCTTTGCTTTCTTGTAACCCAAGCAGTATGTTTTTGATTTGAGCGTAGTTTAGCTCAGGGTTTTCTTCGGCTATGCGCCCAATGATGGCCCAGTGCTCAATTTGTTTAGGTGCGGAACGACTTTCGACCTTGGCGTGGGTGCGTGCATCGTTAACGAAATTGGTGTCTAAATTAATGGCAGTGCCCATTGGTTTGTCCTCTTTTATTGTATAATACAACATTTTGTTATATTTTGCAATAACCCGTATATTGGAGCACTTTAAGCAATGTAGGTAACACATGATCTGCCCGGTTGGCGTTAACCGTTACTATTCAGCACGGATAGCTTCCAACCCTATGAATTTAATCTAAAAAATATTTTTATCGTTCTTAAGGTTGGTTTAAGAAAGCTCTGCTAAACTATCCGCACAAAAATCTAACGATAAACGGGGGCGAGGCAGATGGTAATCATCAACAGAAGTGACATTCAGAAGCTACTGTCACAACACAGTAAAGATACGTTTGGTTTCAACAAAACGGCTGATGTCATTGCCAAATTACAAGCGTTTCTTAACCCCAGAGCCTCAGATAGTGCAGATGATGCGATCCCTGATGTCCTTAATCAAAATGAATTATATAAGCTTGCCTTGATATTATTAACGCGGGAGAAATCAACGCGATTGTTTCGCAACCAGAAACAGAAACCCACAAAAAGTGAAGTCTTAGCAAAAACGCTCGAAGATAAATTTGGTGATGGCAAATTTCAAATGTTAAAAAACCATTTCACCCAAAATAATGGGCTTTTGACTGAAGATGATTTTAATCGAATTGTTCAGGATGCTGTCGCGGAGAATGATCAACCCAACCCAAGTGCGGCTGTGCAACCTGCCGATGTAAATTCATCAGACGAAAACAGCAACCCGAGCCGCCCATCACCTGCCACGGAACCCCAAGAATTAGCGATGGTGCCGCGAACAGAATCGCCTGATTTTTTTAACCAAAATAGAATTGACGATCAATCAACTCCACATCTAAATCAAGCAACTTCTGTGTCTGATGCCGATCGTGACCTATTCCTATCGCTTGATGATAGTATTATAAGCAGAATAGGAGGGTTATCGCCCTCATCGGTAATGGGATTAACGCAAACCAGTAAGCGCTATCATAGCCTATTCGCCGCCAATCAAGAACTTTTAAAAAAGCGTGATTTATTACGCCAAGCGCTAAGCCATGCCGCGCTGGGTGAGCTTGCGGATGTTGAAATAATTTCGCGTCAACATCCTGATCTGTTAACTTGCTATGGAACGGTTTTTCATCCCAATCGTCATTATGTTGAAGGGCAAGAGCCTGAAGATATCCCCTTTCACCGCAATCCGGGGCGTTATAAATACACAGAAAAAACCGTCCTGCAAATTTTATGGATGAACGAAGAGTATGAAGCCGCTAAGCCTATTGAGGATCAACTTGGTCCGGATGAGTGGAGAAGGCAGTTTTTTGAAGTGTTTCCAGATGGCGTGATCAAGAAAGATAATTTTGATTTAGAAAAGGCAAAAGAATTATTACAAGCGGTATTGGATGCCCTCAGCAAGGATGACAGTATTAATGCCAATAACCTCGATGTCATGAATGCGAAAACGAGGGAGGCACTTGATGCATTATACGCTTACGCAAAGCCCAGCAATGATGTTACAACGGGTTTAGTATTTGATGCCAACTTTTACCTTGCTGCTTTAGCGCTGTACGAAACCAAGGCCTATAATCAGTTTAAGCAACAGTGGGCTAAATATGACTTTTGGTGCATTCGAGTTGAGGAATGGCTGGCGGGCTGTTTAGGTACTGGCTATTTCCGCCCCCACGTTCAGGGTTTAGGTAATCAAGAGAATCGTCTCATTGGGTGTAACTTAGCAGATGGAACATCTGGTTTCCCTTTTCGGCGGGGTTGTCATTCTGTTCCGGGGGCTGACTTTTTTGTTGGATATTATGGCGGGCAGGAAGCGGCAGGTGGGGGGGGGCGGCGGGAGCGGCGCCGCTTTTTCGAGAATTATGTCAAGCAAAAAACGATGCAGCGATCGACTTATGCAAGCGTGCAACTCAAACCCTGAAACAAAACCGCATCACTTGAAGTAGCGCGCCTGAATAAATCAGCAGCAATACCAGCGGCTGCTGATATTTTGCAGGTGCTCACGAAGTCACGCAGTAGGGTTTGATAAGACCACTCAGTCGATGTTTTTTGCTACCATTGCACAAAACGATGCAAGTAGTTTCTGATTCGGCGGAGAGAGACCCCAGAATTTACCATAGACTTTACTTGCTCGCGTGCTTTTCGCAAAGTTCGCGAATGCGGAACCATGCAAAAGCCCCTGTTTTGATTTAATATTGGCGCTACCCCC
>DASTZQ010000018.1:0-71597 GCA_035764205.1 Gammaproteobacteria bacterium | reverse complement strand
GGAGGTGGCAAACGGGTTGTAACCGCTTTCAATGATAGGCAAGAGCACCAATTCAGCAGGCAGGTGACGTTTGCGAACTTGTTGCAGAATGTAGTAAAGGTAAGGGGCGGCGCGCGTCATGGAGCGCATGAGAAAATCTTGGTTGTTCATGAACCATTCAATTTTTTCTTGAACAGCGGGGTTGTTCTCGGCATGATCAAGGCTGAATTCATCGCGCAAGACATCCCAGAGGTTGTCGGCATTTTGGTAGCGAGTGACGTCGTCGGCTAAATTTTGTTGGTGTTCGGGGTTGAGGTGCACATTTTGTTGGTAGGTTTGTATGCCCTCGATGCTGGGGGCGGCCAGGGAGGCCTGGCTGGATAAAAGCGTAACCATGATTGTGATCGCTGTGACCAGAGCTCGGTGCCGCCATGCATTCCTTGTGTTTAACACGCTATATCCTCACCTTGGTGCTGAGCCATTATTAACTGGTTGATAATAAATAAAGTTTCACTTAAGAGGGCCGGTTGATCACGTGCCGCTAGCAATGGCCCGCCGCCTCGAATATGCTATATTAGCAAAATTAATCGGGAGATGGAAAAGCTTTGGCACACAGTTACCGAACATTACAACAATGGAATCATTGGCTATCACACCATTTTCTCGGCCCAACGCTCTTGCGTATGGAAGCCGAAGCCATGCAGCCGCATTTGCAGTCGCATTACGGCAAGCACGCCGTGTTAATTGGCGTGCCGCATCAAGCGCCTTTGCTGGATGCCACGGCCTTGCCTTGTCAAACCATGCTAAGCCCTTTGATTTCGCATCACTTAAGCTGTGAATTGGTTGAATCAGGCTTGCACGAGCTGCCTTTTTTATCAGGCAGCGTGGATTTGGTGTTGTTGCCACACACGCTTCAATATGTTGAAAACCCGCGTCAATTATTAGCCGAAGCGTGCCGCATTATTAAACCCGAAGGTTTGATTGTGATTGCAGGGTTTAATCCTTACAGTGCCTTGGGCGTGATGCAAAAATTTGAAAAAACGCGTGCATTGCCTTTTCATGTTGATTTTATCACCGCAAAACAAATTGAAAACTGGCTTAAATTAGCAGATTTTGAGGTTGAAAAGCCCATTTCTTTGCTTTGTCGCCCACCGTTGAAAGAAGCGCGTTGGTTTTCGCGTTTACGCTATTTAGAATCCTTGCTAACCTTGTTTCCATTTTTAGGCGGCGTGCATTTAACCATTGCGCGCGCAAAAGTGATACCGCTTTCACCCATACGCATGAAATGGAAGCAGCCATTGACGGGTTTGCGTTTACCAACCCCCATCTCAACGCCGCTTGCTAGGCAAAACGAGGCTTGCAAATGAAACAGGTGATCATTTACACCGATGGCGCTTGCCGCGGCAACCCGGGCCCGGGTGGTTGGGGCGTTGTCTTGCGTTATGGCACGCATGAAAAATTATTATCCGGCGCTGAAGATCACACCACGAATAATCGCATGGAATTAACTGCGGCCATTCAAGGTTTGAATTTATTGCGTGAACCTTGTCAGGTCGATCTTTACACTGATTCACAATACGTAAAAAAAGGCATCACGGAATGGATCACGGGTTGGAAAAAAAATCACTGGAAAAAAGCCGATAAATCCGCAGTGAAAAACGCAGAATTATGGCAGGCCTTGGATGAAGCACAAGCGCGCCACACCATTCGCTGGCATTGGGTGAAAGGCCATAACGGCGATCGTGACAATGAATTAGCAGACCATTTGGCGAATGAAGCCATTGATGCTTTGGGTTAGGAGAAGAAAATGGCCATTCGACAAGTGGTGTTAGATACTGAAACCACGGGTTTGCGTCCGGAAGACGGGCATCGCATCATTGAGGTGGGGTGTGTGGAATTGCTAGATAGACGCATCACAGGCAATCACCTGCATTTTTACCTTAACCCCGAGCGTGAAGTGGAAGCGGGTGCGTTGGCGGTGCACGGCATCACTAACGAATTTTTACACGACAAACCCTTGTTTAGCGCCATGGCGTCAACCTTAATGGATTTTATTCAAGGCGCAGAGCTCATTATTCACAACGCGCCTTTCGACGTTGGTTTCATTAATCATGAATTAAGTTTAACGCGCAAGCACTGGAAAACGTTATCAGACTATTGCACCATCACCGATACCTTGCCCTTGGCAAGGCAAATGCACGTTGGCCAGCGCAACAGCTTAGATGCCTTGTGTAAGCGTTATTTCATTGATAACAGCAAACGCGACCTTCACGGCGCCTTGATGGACGCCAATTTACTGGCCCGTGTCTATTTAGCCATGACAGGCGGGCAGGGAAGTTTTTTTGATCAGGTGGCTGAATCCGTGAATTTATCGGATGCGCCGGTGGCCAATGTTGTCGAGGCGACCGTGCAAGCCCTGGATTTGCCCATTATTTACGCTAACGAGGCTGAATTAGCTGCTCACGCCGCTTATTTAGAAAAAATAGCGAAAAGCTAGACTCCCCTGAAAAATCACGTTAATATTCACAGCTGCGATATCGGAGAGATGGCTGAGCGGTTTAAAGCGGCGGTCTTGAAAACCGTTGAGTCCTTTGGGCTCCGGGGGTTCGAATCCCTCTCTCTCCGCCAATAGCCGCAGCAATAGTGAGGACACCCTTTTGATTAAAGTGCTGTTAGTCGACGACCATGAGTTAGTTCGCTTAGGAATTAAGCGCCTTTTGCAAGATGTTCATGGTTTTAAAGTGGTGGGTGAGGCAAGCAGCGGTGAAGATGCTGTTTTGCTCGCTAAAGAACTCATGCCCGACGTCATTGTCATGGACGTCCAAATGCCCGGCATCGGTGGTTTAGAAGCCACGCGTAAAATGCTAAGGCACAATCCCGATGTTAAAATCCTTGCCCTAACGGTTTATGAAGACGAACCTTACCCTTCGCGTTTTTTACAAGCAGGCGCAGCGGGTTACATCACGAAAGGTTGCGACCCCGAAGAAATGGTGAGAGCCATACGCGCCATTCATTCAGGCCAACGCTACATCAGCCCAACCATCGCCCAACAAATTGCAATCAAGCGCTTCACCAAAGGCGAAGATTCCCCGCTCGACATCCTCTCTGAGCGTGAATTGCAAATCATGCTCATGATCACGCAAGGCGTTAAAGTGCAAGACATCGCTAAAAAGCTGTGTTTAAGCCCTAAAACCGTTAACAGTTATCGTTACCGCATTTTCGAAAAATTAGCCATCAAGAGCGACGTTGATTTAACCTTAATGGCTGTGCGGCTTGGCATGATAGAAGGCACCTTGCCCGAAACGGAGTGATGACTCTGCATAAATTTGCCTCTTTTCTTGAGAATGTCACCGCCCTGCCTGGCGTTTACCAAATGCTAGATGTGAAGGGCGAGGTCATTTACGTCGGTAAAGCAAAAAACCTTAAAAAACGTTTATCCAGCTATTTCTCCAAGCAAGCCAAAGATTTAAAAACCGAATCCATGCTAAAGCACGTGGATAGCATCAACATCACGGTTGCGCACAGTGAAAATGAAGCGGTCATTCTTGAATGTAACCTCATTAAAAAATATCGCCCACGTTATAATGTGTTATTGCGCGACGACAAAAGCTACCCCTACATTGCATTCACCACGGCTCACCCTTTTCCGCGCATTGAAAGTTATCGTGGTGTGCGGCGCAAAGGCTTGTTGTCGTTTGGCCCCTTTCCCAGTGGTTTGGCCGTGCGTGAAACCCTGCAATTATTGCAAAAAATTTTTAAAATTCGCACTTGTCGGGATGCGTATTTTGCATCACGCTCACGCCCGTGTTTGCTTTATCAAATTGGCCGTTGCACGGCTCCTTGTGTTGATTATGTTTCTAAAGAAGCGTATGCCGATCAAGTGGCCCTCGCCGTTGATTTTTTAGAGGGGAAGGCTAGCGATGTCATTCATCGTTTGCAGGCGCGCATGGAGCAAGCGTCCATCACCTTAGATTATGAATCCGCTGCACTGCATCGCGATCAAATTGCGCGCCTTCGTCAAATGCAAGACAAACAAGCGGTCAACCTGGCGTCAGGGCACGCCGATTTAATCGGATTGGCTTTGAATGCGGGTGTGTGTTGTGTGCAATTGCTCACGGTGCGTGAAGGGCAGGTGATCACCAGTCGCACATTTTTTCCAGCCATTCCACACAATGCAAGCCCTGAAGAAATTATGTCGGCGTTTATTAAACAACATTATTTTTCTGATGTTTCGCATCAAGAAAGCATTCCGCGCGAAATAATCACCACGATCGCAACCGAAGAAGACGCTGAATTGGCGGCGGTTTTATCTGAGGTTGCGAAACACAGCGTGGTGTTGCACACGCCTAAGCGCGGTGAAAAAGTGAAGTGGCGCGAGTTGGCTTTGCAAAGCGCAACGCAATCGTTAGCCGCGCATTTATTGAGCCGAGCTAACATGCAAGCGCGCATGAAAGCGCTGTGCGAGCGTTTGCAATTGAAAAAAACACCGCATCGTTTGTTTTGTTTTGACATCAGCCACACCATGGGCGAGGCCACCACGGCTTCTTGCGTGGTGTTTGATAAAGACGGGCCGGTGAAGGCTGAATATCGCCGTTTAAACATCACCGACATTACCCCTGGCGATGATGTTGCCGCCATGCGCTCAGCCATCACGCGTCGATTTAAGCGCCTGGTGAAAGAATCTGCGGTGCTGCCCGATGTTCTATTCATTGATGGCGGGCAAACGCAATTGAATGCCGCTGCGGCAGTGATGGAAAGTTTGGGTTTGCAGGATTGTTTATTAGTGGGTGTTTCTAAAGGGCCGGGTCGTAAAGCCGGGTTTGAAAGTTTGCATCGTTTGGGGCAAGCGCCCATGCATTTAGCCTCTGACGATTTGGCGCTGCATTTGATTCAACACATTCGCGACGAAGCGCATCGTTTTGCCATTGCCGGCCACCGCGCGAGGCGTGATAAAACGCGACACACCTCACGCCTTGAAGGCATTCCCGGCATAGGCGCAAAACGCAGGCGTGATTTATTGCGTTATTTTGGTGGTATTCAAGGCGTGGCTCATGCTAGTCTTGACGAATTACTCAAGGTGGCTGGCATTAGTCGGCCTTTAGCAGAACGGATATTTGCCGCATTCCATGACACGACTGCATGATCAATTATTCAACTGGCCCAACTTACTGACGCTCGCTCGTATCAGTGCCGTCCCCTTATTGGTCATTTTTTACTATCTTCCTGTGTCTTGGTCGCACGTCGCGGCTGCCATTATTTTTGCCTTGGCCTGCATCACTGATTGGCTAGATGGCTATTTGGCGCGTTATTTAAAACAATCCACCAAATTAGGTGCCTTTCTCGACCCTGTCGCTGACAAACTCATGGTTTCCACCGCGCTCATTGTTTTGGTGGCTCAGCCAACGTTTCAATTTGTGAGTACGACTAAGGCCTTGGTCGTTATACCCACAGCTGTCATTACCGTGCCTGCCGCCATTATTGTGGCTCGTGAAATCATTGTGTCGGCCTTGCGTGAATGGATGGCTGAAATTGGCAAGCGCCAACGTGTTGCGGTTTCTAACATGGGTAAGGTGAAAACCGCTTTGCAAATGGTGGCCTTGGTGGTTTTAATTTATTGCGATAACACCACGCAAGCCCTCATCGTTTTCACTGGTTTAATTTTGCTCTATATCGCTGCGGTGTTAACCATCTGGTCAATGTTTATCTACTTGAAAGCGGCTTGGCTGCAATTGGCCGAGAGCGATGCTTCTTTTTAAAAATATTTCAATAAAACGCTTGACATAGAACGCCATAACGCTAGAATTGGCGCCACTGATTAGCACTGACACAGTGTTAACGATGCGGGAATAGCTCAGTTGGTAGAGCGCAACCTTGCCAAGGTTGAGGTCGCGAGTTCGAGCCTCGTTTCCCGCTCCAGAGTTTTTAGCCCCAGAGTTTTATCTGGGGTTTTGTTTATGGCTGGGTGGCAGAGTGGTTATGCAGCGGCCTGCAAAGCCGTGGACGCCGGTTCGATTCCGACCTCAGCCTTGTTGTCATAATGAAGGGGTGTTTCACCCTTAACATCGCGTCTAGAATGCCCGGGTGGCGGAACTGGTAGACGCAAGGGACTTAAAATCCCTCGGGATCTGATCCCGTGCCGGTTCGATTCCGGCCTCGGGCATTTAAATTTGAAGAGTAGGCTTTTCAATGACCTTTGTTGTGACAGAGAAATGCATACGTTGCAAATACACCGATTGCGTGGAAGTTTGCCCAGTCGATTGTTTTTACGAAGGCCCCAATTTTCTCGCTATTAATCCTGATGAATGTATCGATTGCGCGCTCTGCGAAACCGAGTGCCCCGTGGATGCCATTTATTCCCAGGACGATCTCCCCGAACAATATCAACCCTTTTTAGCCTTGAATGCTGAGCTTTCAGTAAAATGGCCTAACATTACTCGCCAAAAGGCGGCACCCGCCGACGCCGATGAATGGAAAACGGTTGAAAATAAACTACCTTTGCTTGAAAAAGAATGGCCGGCCGAGTGAACATTCTTGCCTTCGATACCTCAACACAAGCCTGCACGGTAGCCTTGTTAATAGAGGGCGATCACGCCCAACCTGTCATTCATTCCCTGCATCGTGTTGCCCCCATGCAGCACACCCAACTTATTTTAGGCATGATAGACACCGTGCTGAGCGAAGCCGGGTTAAGCCTGAATCAACTCACAGCGGTTGCCCTTGGCGTGGGCCCTGGCAGTTTTACGGGCACGCGTTTGGGTGTCAGTGTGGCTCAGGGCTTGGGCTTTGCGCATGCTTTGCCCGTGGTGCCGGTTTCGTCCATGCAAGCCTTGGCTTTAACCGCCTTCATGCAGCAAGGGTATAAGCAGGTCTTAGTGTCACTCGATGCAAGGTCCGAGCAAATGTTGTGGGCGGGCTACCACATCACCGAGGCCGGCGAGGTAAGTTGCATTATTCCTGAACAATTAACCGATTTAAACGCAGCAACCTGGCCAGAAAACGAACAATGGGTAGGGGTGGGCGATGGCTGGAAGTTAGGGCATGGCCCTGATATCCTCATCACCGATATTTACCCAAGTGGTGCGGCCATCGCAAAATTGGGCTTGGTTAACTTTCGTGCTGGGGTGCATTGCCTGCCAGCCGATCTTGAGCCCCATTACTTGCGTTGAGCCTTTACGTGACAAATTCTTTAAATAACGGTAAAGTTTAAGAAATTATATAGAACACAGCGGGAGCAAAAACGGTATGACCGGTGTTAAGAACGGCGAATTTCAAGCGATCATGAACCAGGTTCAAGCACACATTAAAAAAGTGGCCTCACGCGATGAGGTTGTCTTTTTAGAAGCGTTTGCGCCACGATTTTTTTCCATGTGTGCCACCGATGACTTGCGCGGGCGCAGCATTGATGAATTGGTTGCGATTTTGCGTAACCAATGGCAATTCACGCAAGACCGCGCGCCAAGCAAAGCGAAAATTCGCATCTTTAATCCTGAAACCAGCGTGGATGGTTGGCATTCCACGCACAGCGTGATCATGCTCTCACACGACGACGTGCCTTTTATCGTTGATTCCGTTCGCATGGTCTTAAATGAATTTGGCTATCAAATTCATTTCATTGTTCACTTTGGTGGCTTGAAAGTGGTGCGCGATGCAAAACACAACATCACTAAAATCTTACCCCCAGGCGTCATTCAGCCTGATGCGGTCACAGAAGCCCCTATTTACATTGAAATTGATCGCCTCCCTGATGAGCAGGCAAAAAAAGCCTTAGAAGCTCAAATTTTAGCGGTGCTGGAAGACGTTAAGTTGACCGTCTGCGATTGGCGCAAAATGGTGACGCGTGCTGAAGAATCCTTGAGTGAACTTCAAACCAATCACACGGCACTCGACCAAGAAGATGTTGCAGAATCTCGCGATTTTCTTCAATGGCTCATCAATAATAATTTTACTTTCTTAGGCGCACGCGATTACAAATTAATAGGCGACGGCACTAACCGTGCATTGCAAATGATCCCAGGGACGGGCCTTGGCGTGTTGCGCGATGAATCCAATAGCACCATTTCAAAAACGTATGCTGAAATGCCACCGCAAGCCCGAAAAATGGCGCTTTCTAAAAACATTTTAATCATTGCAAAAACAAACACCATTTCCACGGTGCATCGCCACACTTACACAGATTACATCGGCGTTAAACGCTTCAATACCAAGGGCGAACTCATTGGCGAGCGTCGTTTCATTGGGCTTTACACGTCCACGGCTTACAATTCCAGCCCAAGGCACATCCCATTTTTGCGCCACAAAGTCAACCAAGTGTTAACCGACCTTGGGTTTCCGGCAGACAGCCACGACGGTAAAGAAGCGGTTCACATCCTTGAAACCTTGCCACGCGACGACTTATTCCAAGCCTCGCATGAAGAATTGCTTGAGCTCACCTTGGGCATCATTCAATTAAAAGAAAGAAAGCAAATTCGTTTGTTTGTGCGCCGCGATGCGTTTTATCGTTACTTTACGTGTTTGGTTTACGTGCCGCGCGAAATTTTCACGACCGACCTTGCCTTGAATATGCAATCCATTTTAATGGAAGCTTTGCGCGGCACGGCTTGCACGTTTAACACGCATTTCTCTGATTCCGTGTTGGCGCGCATTCATTATCAAATTCGTGTCGACCCTAAAACGGCGGTTGATTACGATGTGGCGAAAGTCGAGCAAGATTTAGTAGCGATTGCGCGTTCTTGGTCTGATGAATTAAAAGAAGCCTTGAGTGAAAAATTTGATGAATCCAAAGCGCTAAAATATTTCAGTAAATATCACAAAGCCTTTCCAGCAAGCTATACAGAATGTTATTCGCCGCAAGCGGCTATTAAAGACCTTGAAAAAATTGAGTCTTTATCTAATGAAAATTCCTTGGCGATGTTGTTTACACAAAGCCAACAACAAAACACTTTAAGCCTTAAGTTATTTCATTACGACGGCAACATTGTGCTTTCTGATGTCTTGCCCATTTTAGAACAAATGGGTTTGCGCGTCATTGGCGAGCGGCCGCATGAAATTAAATTCCGCGACGGTTCCAAAGTCTGGATCAACGACTTTGACATGATTTACACCTCGCCTAAGGTGGTCGACATTGAAGGCATCAAAGATGTTTTCTTCGATGCCTTCAAGAAAATTTGGTTTGGGCAAGTTGAGAACGATGGCTTTAATCGTTTGGTCTTAGAGGCGAATTTAACCTGGCAAGAAACCACCTTGCTGCGCGCTTACACCAAATATTTCCGCCAAATTGGGTTCACCTTCAGCCAAAATTACATTGAGCATGCCTTAATTGCGAATGCTGAAATCACGCGTGCTTTGGTGCAGTTGTTCGCACTTCGTTTCGACCCGCATTGTTCCCATAAAAATGTGGGCATGCCTGATTTAATTGCTTACATCGAGCAATTATTAGACGCAGTGAAAAGCCTGGATGAAGACCGCATTTTGCGCCGCTTGTTAGAAGTGATGCAAGCCACACTCAGAACCAATTATTACCAGCATGATGAAGCGGGCCAACCCAAGGCTTATCTTTCTTTCAAGTTCGACCCGAGCCTCATCTCAGACTTGCCTTTACCCAAACCTAAATTTGAAATTTTTGTTTATTCGCCTCGCATGGAAGGGGTGCATTTGCGCGCTGGCAAAGTGGCGCGTGGTGGTTTGCGCTGGTCGGATCGTCGCGAAGATTTTCGCACCGAAGTGTTGGGCTTAATGAAAGCGCAAAAAGTTAAAAACACCGTGATTGTGCCTGAAGGCGCGAAAGGTGGTTTTGTTTTAAAGAAAGCGAATTTAAGTGAATTGTCGCGTGAAGATTATCAAAAAGAAGGGGTGGCGTGTTACACCTTATTCATTTCAGGCTTGCTCGACATCACGGATAACATCGTTGACGGCCACATTGTGCCACCTAAAAATGTGGTGCGTTACGATGAAGACGACCCTTACTTAGTCGTTGCTGCTGATAAAGGCACCGCAACCTTTTCAGACATTGCGAACGGCATTGCGCAACAATATGGTTTTTGGCTAGACGATGCCTTTGCTTCGGGTGGCTCGGTGGGTTACGACCACAAGAAAATGGGGATTACTTCTCGTGGTGTGTGGGTTTGCACTAAACGTCACTTTAAAGAATTAGACATCAACCCAGACACCGATGATTTCACCGTTGTTGGCATTGGCGACATGGCAGGCGACGTCTTCGGCAATGGTTTGTTGATGTCTAAGCATGCTAAATTATTAGCCGCGTTTAATCACTTGCACATTTTCCTGGACCCCAACCCCGATGCTGCAATCAGTTATGAAGAGCGCAAGCGTTTATTCAACTTGCCGCGTTCTGCTTGGTCTGATTACAACCCTGAGCTTATTTCAGCGGGCGGTGGTGTGCACCTTCGCACGGCAAAATCCATTAAGTTAACACCTGAGGTGAAAGAAGCGCTTAGCATCAAAGAAGATGTCTTGACGCCAAATGAACTCATACGCGCCATCTTAAAAGCCCCTGTCGATTTAATTTGGAATGGTGGCATAGGCACGTTTGTGAAAGCCACCACTGAAACGCATGCGGATGCGGGCGACCGTACCAATGACGCCATTCGTCTTGATGGCGTTGATTTGCGTGCACGCGTGATTGCTGAAGGTGGTAATTTGGGCATGACGCAAGCGGCGCGGGTTGAATACGCGCTGAATGGCGGCGTGGTGAACACCGACTTCATCGACAATTCTGCCGGCGTGGATTGCTCAGACCACGAAGTTAACATTAAAATTTTATTGAATAGCATGGTTGCAAGCGGCGAAATGACAAAAGCCGATCGTAACAAACTGCTTGAATCCATGACCAATGAAGTGGGTGAGTTAGTCTTGCAAGACAATTACGAGCAATCGCAAATGTTGAGCTTGGAATCCATGGTGGCCTTGCAAAGCATGGATTTATTCACGCAATTCATGAGCGACTTAGAAAAAGAAGGCCGCCTCGATCGCAAGCTGGAATGCTTGCCAAGTGATGCCGCCATGATAGAGCGTAAAGTGAATAATAACCCACTGACTCGCCCTGAAATTGCGATGTTGTTGGCTTATAGCAAAATGTATTTAAAGCAAGACATTTTAAATTCCGCCGTTTCTGCCGATGCTTTCTTCGATAAATATTTATTAACCGCTTTCCCTAAAGTGTTGGGCGACAAATATTTCGAACAAATGCGTCAGCACAGTTTGCGTCGAGAAATTGTTTCCACGCAACTTTGCAAAGCCATCAGTGATCGCATGGGTGTTTATTTTGTGGATCGCTTGCATCGAGAAACGGGTGCTTCCGTTGAATTCATTATTCGTGCTTATGCGGTTGCTGAAACCATTTTTGACCTTGAAAACATTTGGGCGCAAATCAATGCCCTGGATTATAAAGTCGACACACGCATTCAATACCGCATGATGTTGCACTTGTATTATTTAATTCGACGAGCCACGCGTTGGTTCTTGCGTAATTATTCACAAGACATCGACATTCAATCCACGGTGAATGCTTTTGCACCAGCCATCATTGAGCTTTCCAATGCCTTGCCAACGTTATTAGACGGCCCGGACAAAGAAGGCTATGACATGGTGATAGAACAATACACCTCAGATGGCGTGCCCATGGCCTTGGCCACTCGCATTGCAGCTTGCAGTTCCATGTACACCGCGCTCGACATCATTGAAGCCGCAAGGCAGAGCAAGCTTCCCTTGGAAGACATGGCAAAAACGTATTATCAAATGGGCAACCAATTAGAATTAAATTGGTTGCGTGGTTTGATGAACGAATACGTGGTTCAAAACCAATGGGATGAATTAGCAAGAGCAGGCTTTCGTGACGACCTTGATCGCGTGCAACGTGAATTATGCATACGCGTGTTGACCGCCAAACTGCCAGTCAAAGGCTTGCCTTTATCCGAGCGCATAGACCTCTGGATACAATCCTATCAATTCTTATTGATACGCTGGAAAAAACTGATCGCAGATATTCACGCCAGTGACAATGTTGGTTTTGTGACTTACTCTGTCGTCTTAAGAGAACTATTTGATTTTGCGCAAGCGGCGGTTTAAGGGGTTAGGCATGAAAGCTGTGAATGTTGTGATTGCTGGCGCCACGGGCTTAGTGGGTGGCACCTTGCTTCGTTTATTCGAAGAAAATAAACTGCCCATTAAAACACTGCGTTTACTGGCGAGCGAACAATCCAGCGGTAAAACGGTCGCCTTTAAGGGTGAGCCTCTCACGATTGAAAACTTGGCAACCTTCGATTTTTCAGGCGTTGACATTGCTTTTTTCTGCATCAGCAATGAGCTTGCTGCTGTTTATGCGCCTAAGGCAGCCGCCGCCGGTTGCATCGTCATTGATAAAAGCAATCACTTCAGAAACAACCCCGATGTGCCTTTAATGGTGCCTGAAGTTAACCCGCATCATTTGTCGCAATTTAAAAAAACCAATATCATTGCTAACCCGAATTGCACGACCATTCCGATTGCTGTGGCTGTGAAAGCCATACACGCGGCGGCGGGCATCACCCGGATCAACATTGCCACTTATCAAGCAGTGTCTGGCACGGGCAAAGAAGCCGTGCAAGAATTACGTGAACAATCGCAACACGTCTTGAATGATCAAGCCGTCACGGCAAAAATCTACCCACAGCAAATTGCGTTTAATGTGTTGCCACACATTGACGCCTTTGAAGCCAATGGTTACACGCGTGAAGAAATGAAAATGGTTTTAGAGTTACGCAAAATTTTTAATGAACCTCATTTGGCGGTGAACCCAACGGCGGTGAGGGTGCCTGTGTTAAATGGCCACGCGGCGGCAGTTCACCTGGAAACCCGTGATAAAATCGCCCTCGATCACGTTAAAGCATTACTTGAAGCTGAGCCTGGTTTGCATTTAATATCAGGGGATTATCCTTACCCAACGCCAGTCAAAGATGCCTCAGGCCAAGACGCCGTTTACGTGGGTCGCCTGCGTGAAGACATTTCTCATCCGCGCGGCATTAACTTGTGGGTCGTGGCGGACAATTTACGTAAGGGTGCTGCATTAAATGCGGTGCAAATTGCCAATCAATTGATTAAGGATTATCTATGAACGTTATCGCCTTGATGTTTGCTAGCTATCACACCTTGTGTGTCGCTATTGTTAGTTTTTTTGCCGTGGTTTTTTTAAGCGGTGCTTATTTCATTGTGCGCTCCCATCGCGCCAGTGCGGTTCGTGCTGAAATCACGCAAACCATGGCACCTATTGCAGGCGATGACATTATCTCAACCCAGCTAGACCTTGCGCGCGCTTATCTTGAAACGGGCAGCGCCATTTTAGCAAAAACTATTTTAAGAGCGGTCGTTAAACAAGGTAGCGCTACTCAGCGCGAAGAAGCCAAACGATTGCTCAATCACGTGTGAGCTTATGGTTAGAATTGCACTCGGTATCGAATACGACGGACACGGTTTTTACGGTTTTCAAGCACAGCCGAATTTACTAACCATACAGGGTTGTTTGCAAGAAGCGATTTCTAAAATCGCGAATGAACCCATTTATGTTCATTGTGCCGGCAGAACAGATGCAGGGGTGCATGCGAGTGGTCAAGTGGTTCACTTCGATACGCATGCAAAGCGCCACATTGACGCTTGGATTTGGGGCGTGAATGCTTATTTGCCTAAGGGCATTGCGGTGAAGTGGGCGCGCCACGTGGATTTTCATTTTCACGCACGGTTTAAAGCCACGCATCGCCGTTACCGTTACATTATTTATAATCACCCCGTGCGCCCAGCCATCTTAAGCACGCGTGTTAGCTGGCATTATTATGCCTTGAATGAAAATTTAATGCGTGAAGCAGCAGCGTGTTTGATCGGTGAGCATGATTTTAGTTCGTTTCGTGCGGCGGAGTGCCAGTCTCGCACGCCCGTGCGTAAAGTCACGCATTTTGAAATTGAAAGGCGGGGCGATTTCATTTTATTTGAAATTGAAGCCAATGCGTTCTTGCAGCACATGGTGAGAAACATTGCGGGTTCGTTGATGAACGTGGGTTCGGGTTTGCGCTCGGTTTCCTGGATGCAAACCGTGTTGGATGCGAAAGACAGGCGTCAGGCCGGGGTGAGGGCGCCCGCGGAAGGGCTAACCCTCATTCGCGTGGTTTACCCCGAACCCTACACGTTTCCCGTGCCTGATCAGCTATTTCTGGTATAATAGGTTCCATTAAACAAAGGGCTAGACATGAGTTGGTTTAAAAAATTATTGCCGTCACGCATCCGAACCGGTGTCAGTGATAAAAAAGGCATCCCCGAAGGGCTTTGGTCAAAATGCGACCAATGCGGTTCTATTCTTTATCGTTCTGAATTAGAAAGAAATCTCGACGTTTGCCCCAAGTGTGATTATCACATGCGCCTTTCGGCCCGCAAACGCATAGGCTACTTTTTAGACAGTTCCGCTCAGGTTGAAGTGGGCGCCGATGTGGTCCCCGTCGACCGCTTAAAATTCAAAGACCTCAAAAAATACAAAGACCGTTTGCAAGCCGCGACCGACGATACCGGCGAAAAAGAAGCCATGGTGGTCATGAAGGGCGAGCTTTCAGGCATGCCTATCGTTGTGGCTGCTTTCGAATACGGCTTCATTGGCGGCTCCATGGGGGCCGGTGTGGGTGAGCGTTTTGTTCGCGGTGTGAATGAAGCCATCGCCAATCGTTCGCCTTTTGTGTGCTTTTCTGCGAGCGGTGGGGCGCGCATGCAAGAAGCGTTGCTGTCTTTATTTCAAATGGCTAAGGTGAGCGCAGCGCTGAATCGTTTGTCTCAGCAGGGCATTCCTTTCATTTCTGTGTTAACCGACCCCACCATGGGTGGTGTGTCTGCAAGCCTTGCCATGTTAGGCGACATCATTGCAGCCGAACCTAACGCTTTAATTGGTTTTGCTGGGCCCCGCGTCATTGAGCAAACCGTCAGGGAAAAATTGCCCGAAGGTTTTCAGCGCAGTGAATTTCTTTTGAAAAAAGGCGCGATAGACCTTATTGTGCATCGTCACGATTTACGTGATGTGTTAAGCCGTTTATTATCGAAATTAACGAAACATTCTAAATAGGAGTGTCATTGAATGGATAGCAAAACCAAGCATCGCATTTTAGGCGTTTTGGTGATCGTTGGCATCGGTGTGCTCGCTTATCCTTTGCTGCAAAGCAATAATGATATGCCTAGCGAGCAAGTGTTAGTGAAAGCACCGCCTTTCCCTGATCAAGCCTCGCCTTTAAATCAAGGCCCCACCCCAACGGTTGCGCCTCAGCCTGACGATGCGCCTGCTTCTGCAGCAGCGCCTGCTTCCGTTGCTGCACCGGCTTTACCAGATTCCAGTGCTTCTTCTGAAAATGTCACCCCTGATGAAGGTATGCGTCAACAACCTGACGATGTTATCACGCCTAGCAAGTCTTCCACCACGGTGAATGTGAAAACCCCTGAGATTGTCAGCCCTGCTTCTCAGCAGCCTGCAGCCTCTCCGGAAAAGCCCACCACTGACGATGCCACGCAAGCGGTGCCTTCACCAAGCTCTTCGCTTGAAAAATCATCAGAGCCAGAGAATGTCATTGCCCCGCAACCGCAAAAACAAGTTAAGTTATCGCATCAAGCCAAGCGTCATGTGAAACCTAAAACGGTGGCCATGCTTAAAACCAAACCGGCAAAATTGTTTAACATGCCAAGGCAAGACGACAGCAATGGTTTGCTGAAATTAAATCAAGTGGCGTGGGTGATTCAAGTGGGCACGTTTAAACAAAAAGGCCCAGCCATGCGTTTGGTGAATCAATTGCGTGAAAATGGTTACCGCGCTTTCATTCAACAATTGCCTAGCAGCGATGGCAACAACACGCAAGTGTTTGTCGGCCCTGAAAATCGCCAACACTTGGCGCGCGCCTTAGCAACGCAATTGCAAGACGACATGAAAGTGAAAGGCATTGTGATTAGCTATCAACCTTTTAATTTATAAACGGTGATTTGACCGGTTTCATCCCAAGACAGCACTTCACCGCCATCATGCCACGCTGCTAAAACGTGGCGGGTGGCGGTTTTTTCATTTAATGAAAATGTATGCGTGGCAGGTTGGTGGGTGTGGCCGTGAATTAAATGCAGCACGCCGTGTTTTTTCATGGTGGCTTCAACCGCGCTTTGGGTGACATCAAGAATCATTTTGGGTGCGGTGCTGGTGTGTTTTTTGCTGACGTTTCGAAAGTGTTCTGCAATGCGTCTTCGTAAGCTTAAAGGCAGGCTTAAATATAAAAAGCGTAATATTTTAGAATAAGCAAAACGACGCGCGCGTAAATAAGCCACATCGGTGGTGCACAAGGTGTCGCCGTGCATTAATAACACTGGGGTGCCGTAAAGATTAATTTTATGTTCTTCAGGCAAGAGGGTGCAGCCGGTGTCTTGGCTGAATTGTTTGCCCATTAAAAAGTCGCGGTTGCCGTGCTGAAAATAAAGCGGAATGCCGCGGTCGCTCAGGGTTTTTAAGGCTTGTTTAAACGCAGTGCAAAAGGGGTCGTTGTCGTCGTCGCCTATCCAAGATTCCACTAAATCGCCAAGAATATAAATGGCGTCAGTGTGTTCATCGGCTTCATTTAAAAAACGAAAGAAGATGGCCGTCGTTTCGGGGTGGGCGGCGCTTAGGTGTAAGTCTGAGATAAATAAAGTTTTATGCGTCATGCGCCTATTGTAGCTTGGGTGTATACTGAAAGATATAAGGTCGTCGGAGGTTGTTATGGCATTATTAACACATCCTGATTGGAAGTCCTTGATTCAACACGCTGAAGCTCGCTCAGCCATTAGCTTGTCCTTTCCCCTTGAAAACTACCTCATCCAGCTCATTAAGCGCTTTGCCACGGAACCCATGCTGGGTGAGCAAGCCTCAGCCTTGGCTTGGTTAAACGCGAAGCAAACCCTTGAAATGGAAGGGGTTTTGCGCATAGGGGATGAGTGTTTATTAATGGCGGGTTTGTTCCCAGAGCGCCTCGCACGCCGTAGCATGAATTTGAATGATTACATACAGTTAGGGCGAGCAGCCTATTTTGCGCTCTCACGCCGAACCAGCGACCTTTACGGCGCGCTTGCCCAGCAATTTGTTGTTTTGACGGATGTTTTATATTACGTGCCGAGTGCCAAGCCTGACCTGCTCCCTTTTGAGGCTTATGAGCGATTTCGAGCCATAGGGAGTGAGCACGCAAAGCGCATCCTGGCCGATTATGAGCGGATTACGCCATTTCGACGCCGTTTCTGAAATTAATCCCACGGTATGATTGAGTTACGGGTCTTTCCCCACTAAAATAGTGGCATTCAGTGTTGGAGATTGCTCAATCATGCGTTTAATTTTGCTCGGCGCGCCTGGCGCAGGAAAGGGCACACAAGCCAAACTTATTACAAAAGCCTGCGGCATTCCCGCCATTTCCACTGGTGATATCTTGCGTGAGGCCATACGCTGTGAAACCCCCTTGGGTTTGCAGGTCAAGGGCATTGTTGAGGGTGGCCAGTTGGTGCCCGACGACATGGTCACCGCTTTGGTGGCTGAGCGCTTAAAACAACCCGATTGCGCGCCAGGCTTTTTATTAGATGGCTACCCGCGCACGGTTGCGCAAGCGCGCTCTTTGCATGAATTAACCACATTAGATTATGTGATAGACATTGATGTCCCTGATGCTGACATCATTCAGCGTTTAACCGGCCGTCGCATTCATTTAGCCTCTGGTCGCATTTATCACATCACGCATCAACCGCCCAGGGTGGAGGGGCAAGACGACATCACCGGCGAGCCTTTGGTTCAGCGCAAAGACGACACCGAAGAAACGGTTCGCAAACGCCTTGCGGTTTATCACGAACAAACCAGCCCGCTGCGTGAGTTTTATCAGCATTATCAAGCGGCACCCAATGAACGCGCTCCGCACTACATTAAACTCGACGGCACCTTGCCTGTCGATGTCATCAATGCCCGTTTGCTTGCCTTACTGACACCCAAGGATGCCTAATCATGAAAAGCCGTTGCTTGTTTGCTGCCTTAATGTTGTTTGCCTTGCCCGTGTTGGCGGATGAATCCTCGGTGGTGGGTTATTGGCGAACCATTGACGATGTCACCGGCAAACCCAAGGCGGTCATTCGCATCACTGAATCACAAGACCACACCTTGCGCGGCCAAATTTTAAAAATTTTTCCTCGTCCTGGCTTTGATCAAAATGAAGTGTGTGTTCAGTGTGAAGGGGATAAGCATAACCAACGCATTGTTGGCATGACGGTCATGAATCACTTAAAACCAGACGCTGATAACCAAAACCTTTATACCAAAGGCACCATCCTTGACCCTAACAATGGCAAAACCTACCATTGCAATGTTTTGTTAACGCAAAACGGCCAGCAATTGGAAGTGCGCGGTTACTTGGGCATTCCTTTGTTTGGCCGTTCGCAAACCTGGCTTAGAGTGAATTCGGCCTAACTAAATTTTCCTTTGATAAATAGCGATCGTGGATTTTGCTTGCCGCGACCTCGGCCCTTTCTTTTGAGCAAAGCGGGTGTGTTTTTGTGAGGGCGATAATTTCGAATTGTAAGTGCTTTGGCAGCCAGCTAAACAGGGATAGCCCTCTGACACTCTGCGTGATGACGATAGTGTTTTTAGTAATTTCAGCTTGGCTTAGGATCAAGCCGATTTTTTCTTGTAGTTGCTTTAGTTGTTTTTGGTGGGATAAGAATGATTCATATAAGTGAGCGAATTCTGGGTTCAATAGGTAATTTTCTAGTTTTTTAAGTTGATATTTAATATCTTTAAGCGGTTTGCGTCTCTTGTGCCCAGCGAAGATGCTAGGGTTTGCGCCGGCATCAAGTAATGCGTTTGCTTCAAGGTAGCGTTGTTTATTAATGGCATAAGCCAAGGCACTTGAACCGCTAGCTGAAAGCGTATCGCGAGCAAAATCGCAGTTGGTTTCTAATAAGGCGCTAACATTATTAATGATATGCTTGTCTTCGCTTGGTTTTGCCAAGCAAGCTAAGTGCAATATTGTTTTTCCTTCCTTGTTCTTTGTAGTGAAATCAAAATGGCGTTTAGCGGCAGCGCGCACCATGGCTGGAAAAATAAATTTCGCAACAATAGGGTGATTGCAGTGTGCGGCTGCTTCGTGCACAGCGGTATTTCCACGATGGTCTTGGAGGTGTAAATCGAGATGAGGGCTGTTAAGTAAAATGTCTATCATTTTATTGAGTTTTGCATGCTCTTGGTGAGTGATCGCGGTATGCACCGCGCAATGCAAAAGTGTATAGCCGTTAGTGGCTGTTTTTTGGGTTATGAGCTTCGGGTTTTCGTCTAGGGCCGCCGTTAAGGTTTCTGGTGACCATAGGAGTGCATGCAGGTGATTGACGTGTACAATATCTATAACCATAAACCACTACCTCGTTGTATTATAAGTATTTTTTACATTAATTTTGTTTTGTGTTGCTCATGGTAGCACACCCTATCGATCTGTGCAATAAGTGGTCATTGTTTGCAAAAATACCCTCCGCAGGCGATATATAGCTAACACCTTTGCAAGGATGCGATATGGGGCAGGCGCTTGTTTATTTTAATGCAGGGAGCGGTGAGCTCGTCTGTGCTGACAACTGGGATATTGCGAGTCTTCCCACCATTCAAACGCTGCTTAAATCCTTTGTTTTTCCTTCTGCCAGCTCTTGGTTGTTGGCCAGCCTCGACATTGTGCATTGAGGTAAAGGTGAATGCTGTTTAGACTAACTTTCTTTCAATAAATCGCGCGTGGTTTTCAGCGGCGATGTCTCTTGCTTCTCTTTTTGTGCAAGTACCGTCCTTTTGCGTTTTAGCGGCAATGTCAATTTGCAAGTGAGTCGGTAGCTTGCTAAATAGCGTCATTCCTCTCACTCCTTGCGCGATGATTATCGTATTTTTAATAATTTCTTGGCGGCCAATGATCTTATAAATTTTTTCTTGTAAGGCTGTTATTTGTGTGATGTGCCTCTGGAAGGTGGTGTGATATTGGCGTAATTGGGGTTTCTTAATTTCTTGGTTTAATAAAGCTAGTATCAGTTCAATTTCAGTGAGTGGGGCGCGCCTTGAGTGGCCGCACAATAATGGGTTAATTCCGGCATCAAGCAGGGCGTTGGCTTCTTGGTAGTTGGTCTTTGCAATTGCATAAAATAAGGCGCTTGAGCCAGAACTCGACAAACAATTTAAGCTAAGTTTGGCTGTGGTTTTTAGGAGCAGCGCGACGTGATTGGTGGCTTTGGTTTGATGGCGAAAATTAATCATGGCTGCAAGGTGCAATGCCGTTTTCCCTTGATAGCCCGGGGTTGAAAAATCAAATTGCTTTTCATTGGCAGCTTCAATGATCAGTGGAAGGATTGAAAAACACGAGGTTTCATTGTTGCATTCCATGATTGCTTGGTGCACGGGCGTGTTTTTCATCGAATTTTTAAGGGTTAAATTAAGTTCTTTTTGCTCAAGGAGTATTTTTAGCTGAGTGATGATCTTGTCGTTATTCATATGGTGCGGGTTGCAGACAGCAAGGTGTAAGAGGGTGTTGCCATCTTTATTTTGCTGGTTAATTAAGTCGGGGCGCTTTTTCAGTGCGAGGCTCAGTTTTCGTGAGCAAAGAAGTAACTCCAATAGGGCTTGGTTTTCGGCTGGCATTGCAACTCTACCTCGTTGTATTATAAGTATTTTTTATGTGTTACGTGTGTTGTGACGAGCATGATAACATGAAATCTTAGCCTGATCAATAAGTGGTCATTATTTGCAAAAAAACCCTCCGCGGGCGATACTATAGCTAACACCTTTGCAAGGATGCGATATGGGGCAGGCGCTTGTTTATTTTAATGCAGGGAGCGGTGAGCTCGTCTGTGCCCATAATTGGGATATTGCGAGCCTTCCCACCATTCAAACACTCCTTAAATCCTTTGCTTTTCCTTCTGCCGGAGCCATTGCATTCAACGGCCAGGCCATCGCAAAAATGGACACCGCTGGCGCTTGGTTGTTGGCCAGTCTTGACATTGCATTGAAGCAAAAAGGCCTCGATGTTAATTATCAGCAGTTTGATGAAAAGCACACAGCGTTAATTGGCATCGTCAGCGCGCACATTCAATCAGGCATGGAGCCACCCACCATCCCTAAGATGAACAGCGTTGCGAAAGTGGGCGCATGGGCCGTCGATTGTTCCTTGGGTTTAAAGCGGTACTTGAATTTCATTGGGCTCTTATCTTCTGAAGGGGCGCGTATTTTTTCCAGCTGGCGGCAGCTTCGCATCGGTGCTTACGTGACCGTGATTTTTCGAACGGGCTGGCAAGCGATGCCCATCATCGCTTTATTGTCTTTCATGATAGGCATCGTCATCACTTATCAAATGGGTCTGCAATTAAAAACTTACGGCGCTAATATTTTTATCGTGGATTTATTAGGCCTTTCGGTGTTGCGTGAGTTTGGCCCTTTAATCACGGCTATCATGGTTGCTGGGCGCACGGGTTCTGCTTTCACCGCACAATTGGGCATGATGAAATTGAATCAAGAAATTGATGCACTCGATACCATTGGGGTGACACCGTCTTCATTATTGCTTTTACCGCGTATGATAGGCTTAGTCATTGCCCTGCCTTTAGTGACCATGTGGGCTGATATTTTTGGTGTCATGGGTGGCATGGTGATGTCTAACACCATGTTGGGCATTACCTGGTATGACTTTTTGCATCGCTTTCCCACCGTGATCCCATTGCGAGCCTTATTAACTGGCTTGGGTAAAACGCCTATTTTTGCTTTGGTTATTTCAAGCATCGGCTGCTATCAAGGCATGCAAGTGAAAGGCAGCGCTGACAGTGTGGGTTTAAATACGACGCGCAGCGTGGTGCTTTCCATTTTTTTTATTATCGTTGCCGATGCTATTTTTTCAGTCTTATTTAGTAAATTTAAATTATGACCAATGACGCCGTGATAGACATTCAAGGGTTAGACACTCGCCTGGGTGGGGCGTGGATACACCGCGGCCTTGATTTAAAGGTGAATCGCGGTGAAATTCTTGGCATTGTTGGCGGCAGTGGTTCAGGTAAAACAACTTTATTGCGTGAAATACTTTCACTAACACCGGCGGCCGGTGGTCGTATTAATGTGTTAGGCACTGATATTACCACGGCCACACCAATTGAATTATTAAAGATCCAGCGTCGCTGGGGGGTATTGTTTCAGCAAAATGCTTTATTTAGCTCGCTGACCGTGCTGGAAAATGTTGAATTTCCTTTGCGTGAGCACACAAAACTCGATAAGCAAACCATGACGCAATTAGCCATGTTGAAAATTTTAATGGCAGGTTTGAGTGTGGAAGCCGCACAAAAAATGCCGTCGGAATTAAGCGGTGGTATGCAAAAACGCGCGGGTTTGGCTCGTGCTATCGTGATGGACCCAGAATTAATTTTTTTAGACGAGCCCACCGCAGGCCTAGACCCAAACACGGCCGCCGGGTTTGATGAATTGATTTTAAATTTACAAAGCACCATGGGGCTCACCATTGTGATGGTCACGCACGACTTGGATAGCTTGTGGACCATCACCAATCGCGTGGCTTTTTTAGGGGATAAAAAAGTGTTGGCTTGTGAACCCATGAAAACCCTCGTTAAAAACCCTAACCCGCAGATACAAGCATTTTTCAGTGGCCCGCGTGGCCGAGCGGCAGCGGGGTCTCACCTTGACGGAGAAGCAACCGATGGAAACTAAAGTGAATTACACCATTGTTGGTGCCTTCATGATCCTGCTAATCAGTGCCATGGTGTTGGCAACCATTTGGCTGTCATCTGGTTTTTCATTGGTGCAATATAAAACGTATGAATTGCGCATGACAGAATCGGTGTCTGGCCTCAATGTGGATTCTCCCGTCGAATACAATGGGGTGAATGTGGGTTCAGTGTTAAGCATTACCTTAGATGAACATAACCCAGAGGTGGTGAAGGTGTTGCTTAACATTAACCAAACAACGCCTATTACTTTGGGCACCGTGGCCACTTTAAAAACGCGCGGTTTAACGGGTTTGACGATTGTGGCGCTGAAAGACAGTAATAATGATTCGCGTCGCTTGGTGGTGCTTGCTGGGCAAGATTACCCGGTGATTAAAACCGCACCTTCGTTTTTTGTGCGCTTGGATTTAGCGCTGAGTGAATTATCAACGAATTTGCGAGATGTGAGTAAATCGGTTCGTGCTTTGTTAAGCCCTGAAAATCAGCAGTCTATCAAAGAAATATTAAATAACATGAATTCCATCACGGAAAACATTGCCAATAATAACAGAAAACTAGATGAAATTATTTTTAACACCGCTAAAGCATCGCGTCAGTTTACGCCTTTAATGCAATCCACCATCAATGCCATGCGTATGTTTGAAACACAAACCATGCCAGCGACCTATCGTGTGATGACCAACCTCGACAACATGACACGCACCATCACTGACATTGGCGCGCAAATTAAACAAAACCCATCCATTTTAGTGAGAGGCAAGGCACCAGCCGCCATGGGACCAGGAGAAACCAAATGAAGATGACTCGATTTGCTTTGTGTGTGTTGATGTTAAGCTTAACAGCATGCTCGATGTTTGGGCCGGTGCAAACACCCGATGATCACCGTTATTTAATTAACGCCATGCCAGCTTCATTTAAACAAGTGAAGCACACGCCAGCCATCTTGTTGGTGACGCAGCCTGACACCGCAGCGGTTTATAACACCACTAACATGGCTTACACGGTTAAGCCTTATCAAGTCTCGTTTTATAGTCAAAACCAATGGGCGGCCACGCCTTCGCAAATGGTCTTGCCTTTGTTGGCGCAGTCATTAGAAAAAACGGGTGCATTTAGAGCGGTGGTTGTTTCACCCTATATCGGCAAAACCGATTACACCATCAACACACAAATTATTAAAATGCAGCAAAATTATCTTAACGCCAAGGCTGGTTTTTTTGAGTTGGTAATGCAAGTGGAAATTGTGAGAAGCAGCACAGGCACAAGCATTGCAACGCGCCAATTTAGCATTAAAGAGCCCATAGGCCAGGCCTCACCTTACAATGGGGTGGTTGCTGGTAACACGGCCATGGCAAAAATCTTGATGCAGGTGTGTCATTTTGCCATGACCGCATTAAATTAATGGGTTAATGTGGGTGATGACTTGCTTCTTGGCTAATTTCATTTTCCGCAATGAATTTTTCAACCGCCGCTTTTTCTTTATGCCGATTAGTGAGAACGCCCATCGCTTCCGTGGCTTTTTTCCCTGCTGAAATGCGTTGATTCAGCGGGATGTGATCTCCGTAAAGCACCAACTGCGTAATGAGTGTGTTTAATGCGCTAAACATGTTTTTATTCAAGTATTCATTGTTGACAAGAAAAAAGTTTTGGGTGTGTTGTTTGATGTTTTCCCACACGTCTTCTCGGTCATCAAAAATCGCAATGTGTCGAGTGTGAATGCCGAGCTTTTCGGCAGCTTGAAGCAAGTCTTCAGTTTTTGTTTTTTTACATTCCTGATCGTAAGTGAAGTAGTGATGAATGCCAGCATTGTCAGCAGCCTCAGCTTCCAGTGTGATTTTTCTGTGGAAATTGCAGTAAAATATATTATCTTCAGGGATGATCTCATGCAACTGGTGCTTTTCCAGGGCGGAGTAAACAGACCTGATGGCCTTCGGTGGGATAAATATCATTTTACCACTCATTTGTTTTTTTAAGTAATGAGGCTCGCGATCCATTTCATGATGTCTTGCAGTGATGACATAGGTTGGCGTGTTTAAGTCATGATGAAGAATTCTAAGCTGTTCTGCAACTTCAGGTTTGATGCATTGAAGGTTTGTTTCATATAAGGTTTCATCAAAGTCAGAAAAAATAAAACGGGTTTCTAGCAGGGCTTCTTGTTTGGCGATGCCTGATTGGGGTGGGGTGAAAAGCATGGCAGGGCATGACGCACTTTTTTTGTTTATGTGGTTTATTGCGCTCAGGTATTGTTCGTGGGTTTTTTGAATGGCTTCAGTGCCTAATTTGCTTCGAAGGTTCCTGAGGATAATCAACACATGAGATAAGGTTCGCGTTATTAGGTCTTTCGTTTCATCAGATTCCACGCGAAGGTGGTCAATAATGTGTTGAATGATAACAGCAACACAGTCGTTAATGTCGTTTGGCAGTGTTTTCATGTCACGGAAAATATTATCGTTTTCCATTAAAATGTCGGACAATAGTTTGGTAATGGTTAGTAGGTCTTCCATGTCAGCTTTGTTCTCTGGTGTTTTGATCCATTCAGCGGTCACGAGGTGGATGGCGTTTATCGCAATGGCATCATACATGGCTGCGACTTTGCTCATCATGGCATAAGCTGTTTTTTCGCTAATGCTTTCTTCGTCAACGGCCAGACCAAGCACGCTAAAAAAATCACAGTTTGCATTCCAAAGCAAAATGGCGTGCTTTGTAATAAACGTGTAAATTTCATTTTGCGGTAAACGGCGACAGAGGTTTGCGTAGTAATTCAAGGCTTTTTCAAGGAGGATAAAATAATATGAGTCAATCGTGGCCGCTGTCATGGTTTGTATGAAAGTGTCGAGCGCGTCAAATTTTTCATCCCGGATTTGTTGTAATAGCCGACCGCAATCGTCCATCGTGAGCGCTGTTTGTGTGCTTGTGGAAGCACCGGTGTCGTGGTGTGGCATGAGAACCCCTCGTTTTTTGTGTTTTTGCTTATATTTTGACCGCATTTTATACAGTTTAACCTTGATTGTCAACTAAACCCTTAGGGTGTCGCAAGGTAAAAACTTTGTTTTTTCATGGGGTTGGTGGTGGGTTAGTGGCAGTGTTGTGCGGTTGAAATGGTTTTATTTCCGATAATTGTCATTATCAGTTATTTCTATAATATTTTTATGTCATTGGGTGTTGCACGTTATATGTATTACGTCTAATATGTTAAAAATTCAGGATATTTTAGAAGTGAGCGTAAAGGAGCAGCACCATGGCCATTAGTTTCGATGAAGTTGTTTTAGCCGCCGAAGAAATCAAGCAAGCCGGAGAAACCCCCACCATTGAGCGCATTAGGTTGCAATTGGGCAGCCGAGGCAGTCACTCAACCATTTCTAAGCATCTTTATGCTTGGCGGCAATCAAACGCAGTGTTACACGTGCTTGATAAAAAAGAAGCGCCCAATGTGGTGCAGGCAGCGGTTGAGTCGGCTTGGCATCAATTGCGGGAAAAGGCGGGCGCGGAAATTGAGGTGGTTAAAACGGAAGCCAAGGCAATGATTGCGCAGGCCGAAAAGCAGGCCCAAGAGGCCATCCATGAGCAGCAAATACAAAGCCAGCAATACCGTGAGCTTCAAGAAGCGCATAATGCAGTATTGGCGGAAAAAGAACTGTTGATCCTTGATCTTCGAAAATTAACAGAAGATTATCGCCAACTGGAAGCGCGCCATCATGGGTTGAATGAGCGATACGCCGACACAAAAGCCATGAACCAACAACAATTGACCTTGTTGCATGAGGTGCATCAACGAGAGCTCGCCACGGTTGAGAAAATGCTAGTTGAGTTAAAGCATGCACATTTAAAAACCATTGATGAAATGAAAGCGCAGCAAGAAGGTGAGCGACATCAGAAAATGATGGTCATCGACAACCTTAAAACCGACCATCAAAAACAAGAAAAGCGCATTGCCGAGCTTGGCACCATTCTAGCTGAAAATGCTGGAAAAATAGAAAAATTAACAGCGGAATTACAAGCCTCCATCAAGGCGAACGATGAGCTCAAAAAAACCATGATGCAGCAAGAAGCAAAATGGCAAGCATTCAATGATAAAACACTGATCTCAACAGAGGTTCTCGCTGCATTAACCGGCTTCCCTGCCATTGAGCAATTTATACGGCAGTGGAGCCAGCGGTTTGAAGTGCAATTTTCAGCGTTTTGCAATGAGATGAAAGCGCAATCACCGGTAGCAGAGGTTCAAGATGAGTAACCCTGATTTAGCAATGCCTGTGCGTGCCTGGCCTTCCCTCAAAGAAATGCAAGCCGTTTTGCTCGAAGGGCCTGCCCGTCAAACAGAATGTCAAATTCGTGCTAACAACGACCATGAAGCTGTGACGTGCTGGTTAAATGAATACCGGCATAAACAAACCACATTTAGAACTTATCAAAAAGAAGCCGAGCGTTTTTTATTGTGGGTTGTTTATCAAAAGAAAAAAAGCTTTGCCACCTTAGACCGCGATGACATGGAATCTTACTTAAATTTTCTTGCTAACCCCGAGCCGCGCGCATTCTGGTGTGCAAAACTGGGTGGAAGGGGCTGTAAGCGAGGCGACCCACGCTGGCGCCCATTCACCGGCCCGCTCAGTCATGCCGCAAAAATGACAGCCATCAGTGCGATTGATTCACTCTTTCATTACCTTGTCGATGCGCGATATTTACATTTTAATCCATTAAGTTTAATCCGCAAAAAACGTCACACCGTGCAAGATAAATTATCCGGCGCCTTTGCTTTGCATGAGCGAATTTTAAGCGTGGATGAATGGCATGCAATGCTTGATACCCTCGAAGCCTACCCAGAATCAACGGCGGCAGAGAAGAGCGAAAAAGCACGATTAACATTTTTGGTAGCCATATTATTTTTTTTAGGCTTGCGTATTAATGAGCTTGCAACGCATGCGTGGAATGCGTTTCGTCAGGTGGATGATAAATGGTGGTTTTATGTGATAGGCAAGGGCGACAAACCAGCGCGCATCCCTGTGAACGATGGGCTGCTAAGGGCTGTGATCCACTACCGCGCGCACCTTAAAAAACCGCCTTACCCAAGCGCAAATGAAGCGCAAGCACTCGTGGCCTCACGCGTGACGGGCAAGGCTATCACGCCGCGTCAAATCAATAAGTTGCTGAAAAAACTAGCCATTGAAACATCGAAAAAGTTTATGCATCATCCTGAGAAATCAGCTAAACTAAAGAAGTTTTCAGCGCATTGGCTTAGGCACCTTTCCGCAACCATGCAAGACAAAGCAGGGGTTTCGTTTAAAAACATACGCGCCAATCATCGTCATGAAAATGACGAAACAACGCGGCAGTATGTTCATGCCATTGAAGAAGACAGGCATCAAGAGATGCAAAAACTGGTAATGCGGATACAAAAATAACCATGGCGGAGTTTTCATGAGTGAAGCAATGAAAGATAAAAAAAATCAGAGTCATTATGTCGCTAAACCGGTGGATGCGAATGGCGTGGTGCATTATACCGACGACGAAAACGCCGTTTGGCAAACCTTAATGCAGCGCCAGCGCCCCATTCTTCAAAATCGCGCGTGCGATGAATTCATTCATGGGTTGACGTGCTTATCTTTGCCTGAGTCTGTCATTCCACAATGCAAAGATGTTTCTGCGGTGTTGCAAGATTTAACCGGTTGGTCGCTTGAGCCAGTGGCCGCCTTAATTTCTTTCGATAAATTTTTTAATTTATTAGCGAATCGAAAATTTCCAGCTGCTACTTTTATCCGAACCCGGGAAGAGCTCGATTATTTAAAAGAGCCTGATATTTTCCACGAAATTTTCGGCCATTGCCCTTTGTTAACCAACCCGGCTTACGCTGAATTTGTTCATACTTACGGCAAATTAGGCGTGAATGCAACACCACAAGAGCGTGTTTTATTGGCGCGTTTATTTTGGTTTACCATTGAATTTGGTTTAATGAAAACAGAAGCAGGTTTGCGTGCTTACGGCGGTGGCATTCTTTCTTCCATGAAAGAAACGGTTTATTGCGTTGAAAGTGATGAAGCGGTGCGCCACCCCTTTGATGTCATGCATGCATTGAGAATGCCTTACGACATTGACGTGATACAACCCACGTATTTTGTGCTAGACCGTTTTGATCAATTGTTTGATTTAACAAAGTTGGATATTCTTGCACTGGTGCGCCAAGCACAACGTGAAGGTGAGCGTCAGCCGTTACACGCGTGCTAGCAATTAATTGCGTGATTTAAAGTTAGGCTGCTTGTTTAAACGGCCTAACTTTAATTTTATTGGCTTTTTTCATGATTAACCAGGTGTCATACTGGGCTTGAAGGTTAATCCAAGTTTCAACACTGGTATTTAGGAATTTAGAGAGGCGTAAGGCCATCTCTGGGCTGATTCCCGCATGGCAATTTAACAGGCGAGATAGGCTTGTGCGTGATATGCCTAAGCGATTGGCAACGTCGGTGACGCTCATTCCGGTGGAGTCAATTAATGCATCTTTAACGATTTCGCCTGGATGAAGCGGGTTGTGTATAGTGGTCATATTGGTATCCTCATGTTAGTGATAGTCGATATCGTTGACATCCAGTACATTTTCATCGCAAAACCTAAAAATGACACGCCAATTACCATTAACACTGACTGAATAATGCCCTTTTAATTTTCCGGTAAGGGGATGAAAGTCCATTCCGGGTGTGTTCATGTCATTTGCAGTGATCGCTGCATTTAGTCGCTGTAAAATTATTTTGAGCCGTTTTTCATGAGCAGGCAAAATGCCAGACTTGTTACCTGTTTTTGAGAAGCGCTCTAATCCTTTATGTTTCCATGATAATATCATATAAGTTAAGTGTAGCGCCTCGCTTTACATAACGCAAGTAGCACCACGCGAGTAAGTTTTTATTTTAATTTATCAATGGGTTGGGTGTGCTTGTTGATGGCGGCCTTATATAGCATTTTTGCTTTTTGACTTTCAACCGCGTGACTCACGATGGGGGATGGGTAGTTAGGCAGCGGGTGGTCGAGTAGCGCGTGAATTTGTTTGCTAGATAAAGCAGCCAACTCAGGCACCCAGTGTTTAATATACAAAGCATCGGGGTCAAATTTGGCTTGCTGTAGCCAGGGGTTAAAAATACGAAAATAAGGTTGCGCGTCGCAACCGGTGGAAGCCGCCCATTGCCAATTGCCATTGTTAAGCGCGGGGTCGTAATCCACCAGCTTGTTTGCAAAATATTTTTCACCCAAACGCCAATCCAGGTGTAAATCTTTCGTTAAAAAAGAAGCGGTAATCATGCGCACGCGATTGTGCATGTTGCCGGTGGCATTGAGTTCACGCATGCCAGCATCCACAATGGGGAAACCCGTTTTGCCTTCACACCAGGCTTGAAACGCTTTGGGGTTGTCATTCCATTCGAGGCGATCATAAGCTTGATGAAAAGCGCCTTTAAACACATAAGGAAAATGGTAGGCAATGTGCGTGAAAAAATCACGCCAGTGCAATTGACGAACGAGAGGGTGGTGCGGGTTCAGTGCTTTGCAAATACATAAATAATATTCACGCGGTGAAATGGTGCCAAATTTTAAATGCGCGGATAATTTTGAGGTGGCAGATTTTGCAGGAAAATCACGTTCTTTGTCGTAGTGGTCTAATTCAGGCAAGCGGTTCAGCAAAGCCAGTGCTTCTTTTCGTCCGCCTTTCACAAACAAATGGGGGTTGGGTTTGGGCGCGTAATTTTTTAGTTGGTCGCGGTCTTTCGTGTTAATTTTTTTTTGATAATAATGCCCGCCATTATATTTTGCGGGTGGGTTAATAGTCAGCGTGCTGGCTTTTCTAAAGGCGGGTGTGAACACAGTGTAAGGTGTGCCGTTTGATTTTAAAACATCTTCGGGTTCGTGTAGCAAGGCATCTGCGTAACAATGAAAATCAATGTTTTTTGTTTTGCACGTGTTGTGAATGGCCGCATCGCGCTTTTGACTAAACGGTGTGTAATCACGATTACAAAAAACGGCTTCAATGGGTAACGTAGATATTAAATTTTTTATCACCGCTTCAGCAATGCCTTTAAAACAATAAAGTTCACTGCCTTTGGCTTCCAAAGCAAGGTTTATTTCTTGCAATGTGTTTACCATGAATTCAATGCTGTGCTGACTTTTATAAGGATTATTTTCAATTTGACGCTCATCAAAAATGAAGCAAGGGATCACGTGATCCGATTGCTTCAAAGCTTCGATTAATGCGGTGTTGTCTTGCAGGCGCAAATCGCGTCGAAAAATATGGAGGGATAATTTATATTGCTTTTCCATGCGTGAACGTCCTTGTTCATCGTGTTGGTTAGTTTAAAGGAAGGGGCAGCCCGCTTCCAACCATGGGAGCGTTATTCATGACAATGACACCTTGTGTGCCGTTGTAGGTGTAAGTGACGTCATAGCCTTTTTGCTTGGTGGATTCTGAATAATAGGTTTTGCAGCGTGTGCCGTAAATTGTACGGGCTTCGGGCGTGTTCATGCTGTTTTGCATGCTATTGCCAGTAAATGCGCCTATCACCGCGCCGGCGGCGCTTGTGACAATGCGGCCATTGCCGCCGCCAACGGTGGAGCCCAATAAGCCGCCGGTGACGCCGCCAATGACAGCGCCAGCACCGGGTGCTTGGCTTTGTTGTTCAACGTAAACCACGTGTTGGGTTTCGTGGCAGGATTCTTTAGGGACAGAGACGCTCACGTAGTGTGGCTTAACGCTAATGACTTGAGCGAAAGCAGGGGTGGCAGCTGGAGTAGCGGCAGCGGGCTGTGCTGTGGCCACGGCAGGCGCATTAGCGGCGGTATTTGGGTTTAAAATCAACTTCATGGCTAAGGTCGTTAAAACGACAATAACGGCTAATCCAGCAAAGCCGCCTAACCAGGCCAACATTTTATTGCTTTCTGTGCTCATGGTGACACCCCGTTTCGTGCTATTTATGGACAAAAGATGCGCTAATTTAGCATTTAATAAGGTGATAAAGCAAGGGGGGATGTCGTTACTTTAAGGTGTAACGACAACCCTGTTATTCCCTGTTATTTTTTTGGTGTTTTGAGTGCGGCTGCAATTTTTCCAGATCGTGAATGATTGTCGCGATCGTTGTCGGTGATTTCTTTTTCTTCCAGCGTTTTATTTACTTTACTAGATCGCCAAAGCGAGGTTCCTGACAAAGAAGATTTTGATAGAAAATTGCTTTTTTCGAAGCAAAGTTTATAAATTTCTTTTAATAAAGCTTGATTGTCGTCATTGCAATGGGTTCGATGTGTTTCGGCTAGCTTCCAAGCAAGGGCGGTGCGAGAGTTTGGGTTGCGGTGTATATTCGCTTCAATGCTCGCTGTCGCTGCTTCATCTGTCATGCTGCCAATCGTGAGCAAGAAGTTTTTCTTAAGCAGGGACGTTTGGCCGTCGCGCAAGGCCGTGTAAATTTTTGTGAAAGCATCCAGGCGAGCTTTGGTTAATACCTTGGTTTGCATTTCTTCTAACGCGGGGAAAAGGGTTAATAAACGTCTATGTAGCGCTTCAAAATTAGCGAGCGAAACAGCAGCGTATCTCATGGGTTGTTCGCTAGCCATGGGGGGTATAAAACCAAAGGTCAATAAATTTGAGTCGTTGTTGTCTTTTAATTTAGTGATAGCGTCTCTGCTTAAATAACAAAGAGCAATACCCGTATCATTATTTAAATTTTTAGTAATACGAACAACAATATTTTCATCGTTAAGTAAACTTTGTAAAGCAGCTTCATACTCCGAAAGCGACATGTCGCCACATAGCCTTGCGGTTTGGTAATGTGGGTCAACCATCATGGCTAATCTGGGCTGGTTAATTTCACGCAACTGCGCTTCGTTGGCAATGGTTTCTTGAGTCAGTGGAGCGAGGTCGGTATCGCTATAAACACCGTCTTCTTTCATGTTGGTGATGACAGTGTGAATTATCTTGGCTTGACGACAAATAAATGAGTTTGACGTGGAGTAAAATGCGCCATCAATGGCATAAGCGCCTTGTGGTAGCCTTTCTTTAATGGGGATGTGTTTTTCATAGCGAAAATCTGTTGATGCAACGCTGGTTGTAATGTTTATTCTATCGGTGTGAATAGGGGCAACGGTGCAATTAAAATCACCGACCACGACGGCAACTTCGTGTTTTTGTTTTGAGGTTAAAAATGTTTTAACGACGGCTTCATTGGCGGCAGGATTTTCTGAATAGGGTAAATGGGCGTTTAATAGCTTAACTTTTTTACCGGTGCTTACGTGAATAAAATCGATAACGCAACCGGGCTGAGTGCCTCCTGCCGGTTCTAATGGGATGATCGTTTTATGGTTGTAGAGTATGATGCAATTGCCAGCGTTAACAATGGCTTGCTCGCCATTGACGCGCGTTGTGAGGGGTTTATAATTTTCATGTGTGGATTCGTATTTCATTATTTCATCAAGTAGCCCATTTTTGGCTAAGGTAATTTCTTGTAAAGCAACAATATCAGTCATGCCGCCAATCAAGACGCTACTAAGGCGGTTTGCCATGTGTTGATGCCTGTCTTTTTTCGCTGCATCATTTTCCCCGTAAACGCCTTGGCGTCCGGGCGCTGAAAAACCATTCGCGAAGTCTGCTTCTAAAACATTCCATGAAAGCACAAAAAGCCTGTCATTTTTGCCAGCCTCTAATGGAATGGCGGAATAAATAGGAACGTGGTCCGATAAAAAAGGTGCAGGTGGGGGCGCGGGTAAAAATGACTCGCCTGATGTTTCGGGTTTTTCGGCGGCTTCTGCGATGGTTGGCAGTGCAGGGTGGTATCTTCTCATCATGGGCAGGCACTCTTTTTTGTTGTCGTAGCGCTGAATTGTATACAAATGCTATCAATTTAGAAATAGGGTATTTTTTACTGTATTGGTATTAACACCGCCCTCTATTCATTCAGTAGATGAATCTTAATGTTTTTAGTCGCAATTTTTGGTATTATTGTTGTCTTATCACGCCGTTGCTCCCGGAGTTTTTATGCAAGTGATGCAAGCACCTAATAACGCCATTGTTACCTGGAAGCGTCTTATCGCCTTAGCCTTGCCCATGGCGGGCACGCAATTTGTTAATGTTGCCAGTGGCTTTTTTTGCATGGCGATGCTGGCGAGTTTAGGTCATCAGGTGCTTTCAGCCAGCGCCTTGATTTTTTCAACGCAATTGGCTGTGATGGTGAGCGGCATGTCACTTTTGTTTTCTTTGAGCGTGCTGGTCGGGCATGCTTATGGTGCTAAGGAATATTTGTCTATCGGTACGTATTTGCAGCAGTGTTGGGTGTTGGCCGTGTTGATAGGCATCCCGATGATGGTATTTTTCTGGAATATCGGCGCCATTCTTCATCATTTCGGTGAGCCGGAATCACTCATTGATACCATCACGCATTATTTTCATGCTTTTATGTGGGCGGTCATCCCTGGATTTTTATCAACAGCCAACATGCAATTTGGTTATGCCTTGCATAAGAAAAAATTAATGGTGATGACGAGTTTTGTGGGGATGGTTGTATTGGTTGCTTCTGCCTATGTGCTTATTTTTGGTAAACTTGGGTTGCCGGCCTTGGGTGTTGTTGGCTTGGCGCACGCTACCTTTTTGCAGTATACATTTTTCTTCGTTGTTACCACCAGTTATTATTACCTTGAACCTGGTTTTAAGAAATATGAGTTATTCCGTTTTCGTGTGCATCAACACTTAGATCATTTTATTAAAATGATTAAAATAGGCTGGCCAATCAGTGTGCAAATGGGCGGTGAAATGCTTTCATTTTTTGTGAGTGGCATCATGATGGGTTGGTTGGGTGTGAATGCACTGGCTGCTTTCCAAATCGTGAATCAGTATTATTTTTTAATCATTATTCCTGTGTTTTCGCTTTCACAAGCTAGCGGCATTTTGGTGGGTCAGGCGATGGGCGGTAAGCAACTTCATGAAGTGGCTGTGTTAAGTAAAGTGACTTTATTGACGGTGCTTGGTGTGAGTTCGCTGATAGCCATTTTGTTTATGGGTTTTCCAGCGCGGCTTGCTTCGGTTTATTTGGATGTTGCCAATCCGCTGAATGCCTTAACTTTGCATTATACCGTGATGATTTTCACGATTATTGCTGTTTCACAATGTTTTGATAATGTGCGTAACGCGCTCATTGGTATTTTAAGAGGCATGTTTGATACGCGTTTTGCGATGTTTGCGAGCGTGTTTAGCATTTGGGTTTTTGGCATGCCACTGACTTATTTTTTGGCTTTTACTTTGCATTTGGGTGTGCCTGGGTTTGTGATGGGTGGGTTGTTGGGGATGTTAGTCGGGGTGGTGATGATGTTTTTTCGGTGGCGCGTGCGTATATTGCACGCGAAGTAATTATTTGTTAATTTACATATGGCTACAAGCTATAAGGCATAATAAACTATAAACAGCAGAGCATAATAAACTATAAATCGCGTGACACAATAAACTATATATTGTAAAATGGCAGTATTCAGTCTTTTTTGCTAAAGGATTAATCATGGCCACGCCATCAGAAAAATTAGCTTCATCGCTTGAAGTGCTTAAATTATTGCAATCCAAGGGAGTGATTGCAATACAAAGTAGTGATCTGAGCCGTCTTCATCGCGAACGTTTAGTGAAAAATGGGTTTCTTCAAGAGGTCATTAAAGGTTGGTATATACCATCAAGGCAAGATGAAACAGTCGGTGAAAGCACCGCCTGGTATGCTTCATTCTGGGATTTTTGTGTTGCGTATCTTGATAAGCGATTTAATAATCAATGGTGTTTATCGCCGGAGCAATCACTTGCTTTGCACGCGGGTAATTGGACAATTCCAAACCAATTATTGGTTTATACCCCGAAAGGGCAAAATAATATTACCAAACTTCCATATCAAACAAGCATTCTTGATGTGAAGCACGATATCCCTTTACAAAAATATATTATCAATCTTAATGGATTGCGCGTTATCGGGATAAATCATGCGCTTGTTTATAGTACACCGCGATTTTATGTAAATAATGTAACCGATGTGAAAACGGTCTTGTCTTTGGTAAGAGATGCTTCAGATATATTAAATGTTACATTAGATGGCGGGCACAGTACTATTGCCGCTCGTATAGCCGGTGCATTGCGGCATATAGGTCGAAATACAATAGCTAATGAAATCACAAAAACAATGAATTCAGCCGG
This sequence comes from Gammaproteobacteria bacterium, assembly GCA_035764205.1. Taxonomy (GTDB): domain Bacteria; phylum Pseudomonadota; class Gammaproteobacteria; order DSM-16500; family DSM-16500; genus Aquicella. The sequence goes on along the minus strand of DASTZQ010000018.1, from coordinate 35,698 downwards.
CTATAAAATAAATGAAGTTAATCCATTTGAGTCTTTAGTTAAAATAGGATTTTCTCACCATGAACGTTCACCCTATGTTAATCGATTAAAGATTTTATGGCAGGAGATGCGCGATGTGGTCATCAAGCATTTTCCATCAGCTATAAAAAAGAAAGTTAATACAGAGGTTTATTTAAAGCATGTGAACAAAATATATATTACAGATGCATATCATTCATTATCAATCGAAGGGTATCGTGTTAGTGAAGCATTAATAGACCGAGTAAGATCGGGTTCTTGGAGCCCAGAAAATAATCAAGAAGATAAAGACCATGTTGCGGCACTGGCGGCGCGTGGTTATTGGCAGGCATTTAACGCAGTAGAAAAAAGCTTACGCCATGTTTTGGATGGGCAAAATGCAGGAAGGCAATTTGAAAAAGATCACCGAGATTGGTATCGTGAAATGTTTACTCCTTACATTGTTGCAGGCGTTTTAAAACCAAGTGATTTAGCGGGATATCGAAACAGTCCTGTCTATATTCGTCGCTCTAAGCATGTCCCACCAAACATTGATGCTGTTCGAGATTTAATGCCGGTTTTGTCTGATTTGTTAATGAACGAAACAGAGGCCAGTGTTAGGATTGTTCTTGGACATTTTTTCTTTGTTTATATTCATCCGTACATGGATGGTAATGGTCGAATGGGGCGTTTTTTAATGAATTTAATGTGCGCTTCAGGTGGTTATCCCTGGGTTATTGTTCCAGTGGAAAAAAGAAAAATCTATATGGCGGCATTAGAAGAGGCAAGCGTTGAACAAAATATAAAGCCGTTTACTGAATTTATTGCTGGATTGATTGGTGAGTAAGTATTTTATTTTCTAGAAATACGATATTTTAGAAAATATTGCGATGCTTTAAGCAAAAATCGCAACCCTAGGAAAACAATTTTGCACGCGTATCGCATCGGCTGTCTTATTAGATAATCACTACTTTACTTGCAAACTCACCCCTTTCCCCCTGCTCGAGTTCATAGCTGACGCGCTGGCCTTCTTTTAATTCTTTGTAACCAGCGGTTTGAATGTGAGAAAAGTGAACGAATATTTCATTGCCACCTTGGTCGGGGTGAATGAAGCCGTAGCCTTTAATTTTGTTGAAACGTTTAACGGTGCCTGTGTTCATTGTGCTTCCTTTATTTTAATAGTCTTGCATTAATTTTTCGGCCTTTTAATTTGCCGTGATTGAAATGATTCAGGGCGGCCGTTGCATGTTTGCACTGAATGGCAACATAGGTGTAAAGTGGGCCGACATCAATTTTTCCGATGCTTTCTGCCGATAAGCCCAGTTCTTTCGTGAGTGACCCTAAGATATCGCCCGGTCGAATTTTATCTTTTTTTCCTGCGCTTAAATACAAGGTTTGCATGGTGGGCAACATCACCGCTTGTTTGCTTTTATCAAGCGCGCTGACTTCACCCCAGGTTAAAGGCTGCATTAATGCGGTTTCAATGGCCGTTAATCGTTCGCTGTCACTTTGTGTGGTTAAGCTAATCGCTAGCCCTTTATTTCCGGCTCGGCCCGTGCGGCCAATGCGGTGTGTGTGCACATCGCATTCGTAAGCAAGGTCAAAGTTAATCACCGCAGGCAAGGCTTCAATGTCAAGGCCGCGAGCAGCAACATCGGTCGCCACTAAAATAGAGCAGCTTTTATTTTTAAAACGAAGCACGGCGACGTCTCGGTCAGCTTGTTCCATGTCACCGTTTAAAGCGATGGCGCTGAATTTATCGTGAGCCAGCATTTTTGCGAGTTGAACGGTTTGTTCTTTTGTGTTGCAAAAGATAAGTGTTGATTCGGGTTGATGATGCAGTAATAACGTTTTCAATAAAGCGTATTTATTTTTTTGATTATCCAGGGCATAAAAAACTTGTTCGATGTCGAGGGTTAATGCTTTTTCTTCAACGATAATTCGTTTGGGGTCTTTCAAGAACTGCTGAGCGAGTTTTTTAATTTCAGCAGGGTAGGTGGCTGAGAATAACAGGGTTTGCCTATCGATTGGGCAAAAGGAAATGATGTCGTTGATGGCGTCGTAAAAACCCATGTCGAGCATGCGATCAGCTTCATCTAATACTAACCGTTGAAGATTTTTTAAGTTTAACGTTTTATTTTCAAGCATTTTAAACACGCGGCCGGGCGTGCCAACAATGATGTGTGCGCCGTGTTTTAGCGAGTCGGTTTGTGCCCGCATGGGTAAACCGCCTGACAAATTGAGCACTTTCACATTGGGGATAAGGCGGGCCAATTGCCGCAACACCTGGCTGACTTGTTCTGCCAATTCACGTGTGGGGCAGAGCACCAAGGCTTGAGTGGTGTAAATATTGGGGTCTAAGCGGTTCAGTAAAGCAAGGCCAAAGGCGACGGTTTTGCCGCTGCCGGTTTTCGCTTGCGCGATGACATCTTTGCCTGTCAGGATGATGGGCAGGCTTTCGGCTTGGATGGGGGTCATGCTTTCATAGCCAAGCGAGGCTAGGTTGTTCAATAAAGCCCCGGTTAAAGCCAGGGAGGAAAATGGTTGCATGTTGATTTATCACTTATTTTTTTTGGGTAGGGTTTTGTTTATTTGCTTGGTTGAATATAGCGCATTTGTGAGGCGCCCACAAGTGAGTATTGTGAGGCATGTTTGATATGCGTTTTGCGATGTTTGCGAAGGTAAAAGGCTTTTCGCTATAAAACCTGCATCCCAGCCAATATGACTGCCAAGGCATCGGGTTGAGTCAGCATGCAAGCGTGTGTTGTATTTAAATCAAAGTAAAGCCAATGATTGGTTGTGGAGGTTTTTATTAGATTGTCATAAAAGGGTTTAGTCGCAGCGCTAAATTCACTTTTCAAACAGTGAATGTAAGCTTTCAATTTTTCTTTTAATTTATTTTCGTCAAATAGTAAAGGTTCAATGCAGGGGGTATCGGGCGTGAGCCCTAATGATTCATCATTGAACCCATTTTCAGCCAGTAACGCGAATAATGATTTTCCGCTTTGTGGGATCACAGAGTCGATATAAACCATGCAACGGATAGCATCTGATAATTGATTTAAGACACCGGTAATCACCATGGCTCCGTAGCTGTGACCCACTAAGATAATGTCGTTTAACTGATTCGCTTGAATGAGTTCACAAATTTCATTGATATTATGCTGCAAGGTGGTTTCTTTGATGGATTTCATGGAAGGGCAAAACACTTGATTGCCTTGATGACGAAGCAATCGCGCAACCCCTTCCCAAATATGCCCGTCGCGATCACCGCCGTGCACCAAAACATAAGTTGCCATTATTAACGTATCCCGCCTGGTCGCCCAACTTCATTAAAACGGCCATTCACAGGGCGAACTTGCGTGGTGGATTTGGCTGCACCGGCTTTAACCGCATTTTGGTTACGTTGGGTTTTTTGTTCGTTTTGATAAGCTTTGAGCGCGGCAGCAGGGTGGGGCAAGTTAGGGTTGGTGATGAGTTCGTCGGCGTGGAGGGTGGTGCTGAAAGTGAGGGTGCTGAGAAGGGCTAAAGTTACTGTTTTTAGCGTCATGATACTTTCCTTGTTATCAAATAAAACGATAAATTATTGTAAGCGTTACTTCTCACTCATTCAAGGTGGTATCGCGTAGTTTGTCGGTGTCGCGACAAGCAACCCTAAAATTGTATTTTTAAATGTTGTTATAATAATATTAATTGATATACTGCGATCAGGATGCATAGTTTTATGATAAATAGACGTTTATTTTATGCCGCTTCTACTTGATAAAATGTCGTATATATAAGACAATCAAGAATGAAAAAGGTTGGTTATCGCATTTTGCGTAATTATATCACGCAATCTGGCAATTGTGCGCTGGAGATAAGCGTACTCAAAAGCGCGATATTAAGATAGCAAAAGAATATTGGCGTGATTTAAAGGAGCGAACGCATGAGTAAAACTAAAATCTTAAAAAACACGGCAAGTTATCACGACCAATTAATTGAGTCGCTACAAGACCCAAAAGAAGCGAATTCATATCTTCATATTGCCATGGAAGAATATCATGAAGATGGTGATTCAGAAGCATTACTGGTTGCATTGCGAAATATTGCTGAAGCAAAAGGTGGAATGAGTAAACTGGCTCAAAAAACACATCTTAATCGTCAAAGCCTCTATCATGTACTTTCTAAAAAAGGAAATCCCACGCTTGAAAAATTGGATTTAATTTTAAAAGGGCTTGGGTATCGTTTGGCTATACAGCCAGATGATAAAAGATAAGAGCGTTTCTTGAAAAAGTGGAGGTATTATCATGAATGCAATATGGGAGCGTGGTTTAATGGAGGAAAACTTGCCAGTTATTATTTTACCAATGCATTCAGAAGACGTTGACGCTGTTTCAAAAATACATGCGGAACAATTTGTGCGTCAAAATAACTCACAGCAATGGATAACCTGTAATTTTGCAGCTTATCCCAGAATAATGCTATTTGTTGCACGAGATGAAAAAGATAAGGTCATTGGATATATTCAATGGATACAAAAAAGTGGATTTAGGAAACAAGCGGTATTTGAGCTTGAACAGATCGCAGTATCAGGAAAAAACCAAAGTTGTGGTGTTGGCACCTTATTAATTAAGCAATCGCTTGAACAGATCAAAAATTATCTCCGCGATTCTCATTCCAGCCTTAAAGCAGTTTTAGTATCAACACGGACTGATAATGCAGCAGCTAAGCTGTATGAGACTGTGCTGGGCGCAAAAAAAGTAGCTGAGATCAAGTCATTATATTCACACGATGAGGTGATCATGCTGGCTGATAGTTTTTAGGAATGTAAGTAGAGTTGCATTTACGAATTGAATCCACCTCCGGGTCTAGCTCAAAATGGCCGGTAACTCCTATTACCGGCCATTATACTCGAGGCTCAGATTATCGATTTCCCATCAAATTCCGACCATAAAAAACTATAAAACTGTATTTTTACAAGCTGACTTTCTAATAAATTAGATGGATACTATCAATACTTGACAAAACTAACCTTAGAGGTTATATATAGTGATAGGTAAAGATAAGCCGTCTTATCATTTGGCTTTAATTAAAAAAACGTTTTCACGCATCAATGATCTCAACATGACATTTTCAGCAATGACTGGTCAGTATGATTTGGGGTTTAGTGATCAAGATGTTGTTGATGCAATACAAGCATTAAGCAGTAAAGATTTTTATAAATCGATGCCGCCTAAGCATGTCGCATTTTCAGGGTGGCATGATGTATATAAGAGTCACTTCAATGGTAGGCATGTTTACATTAAATTTCAAATTGATAAACATGGTAAAGTCATTATTTCATTTAAAGCAGTGAGGAATTGACCATGAAAAAATCAACAAAACAACACTGCCCATTCTGTGGTGAGCTTGCATACCATCATCAAATAAAGCCAGTGACTTTGCATTATAAAAAGCAAGCGATAACCATCGACCAGCCTGGTTTTTGGTGTGATGCTTGTCAAGAAGGCGTCATTGGTGGCGATGATAGAAAAGCAACACAGAAAGCATTACAGACGCAACGAGCAGAAATCGATGGTCTTTTAACCCCTGATCAGATAAAAAGAATCCGTGAAAAGCTAAAATTAACACAACACAAAGCTGCCCTTCTGTTTGGCGGCGGCATTAATGCTTTTAGTCGTTATGAGCGCGGCGAAACGCCTCTTCCTAAGTCATTGCATCAGCTTTTAATCTTATTAGATAAGCACCCCACCCTCGCCGCAGAATTATCTCACGCTAAATTTAAACATGCAGGGCATGCATAGCAATCACCCCAAAGCACCCTACCCCTCACCAATTAACCGACATTTCTTTATGAATGCAGCGGGTGAAGCGCCCATAGCTTTCGCGGTTAAGGTGAGCCTGGTGGTTATAACTTATCATTACCTATTTTGTGCTTATCAATACGAGGGTCGGATACTTGGCCCATTTCATCTCGTTAAATCAGGCTTATCTTTGAATTGTGATGGTTCAAATCCACCAGCTTTAATAAGTGTTATCACAACAGATGGATGTTTATTTTTGGCAGCCAGAGACATGGCTGTATCATGATTATTGTTAGCATGACGAGCATTCGCCCCCGCCTTAAGTAATCGAGCGACAATGCCTTCGTGCCCGTCTTCAGCTGCCCACATCAGCGCTGTAGAGCCATCCTCATTAGTAAGATCAACCTTCGCTCCCGCCTTAAGTAATCGAGCGACAATGCCTTCGTGCCCGTATTGAGCTGCCAGCATCAGCGCTGTATCGCCAGTATTATTATCAGTGAAATCAATGTTTATATCTGTGTTTTCTATTAATGCTTTAACTTCATCCAGCCGTCCACAAGCTACGGTAGGCTCCCACGTTTGCTCGTTCTCGTTATAGTGTAAGTATAGTTTATTGTTTTAAGTAATGTTCTTAATAAAATCATAAATATAGGGGGGGTGCCCCTTTCTTCCCGCCCCAAGCCAAGGTGGCTTTAAGATTTTCTAAAGGTTTCGGTGATAAAATTTGCGCTTATTGCTTACCACCCTGCCCCCTGAAGGATAGACGCAAAATTTCAAGCAAACAACGTTGGCTGAAAGCCAACAACCCTTTAGCCCAGGGTTACGCGCAGTGCGTAGCACTGGCGTTACCCTGGGTAAATCCATTCTCTCTCTGCTCTTAGCGCCGAAGGCGCGTAACAAAAGCTCAGTATTTTTTATTACGCGCCTTCGGCGCTTAAAGCAGAGGGGTGGGGGTTAACCTGGGGCGCCGGTGTTTGCTGCGCAAACCCCTTTGCCCCAGGCTAAAGGGTTGTTGGCTTTCAGCCAACGTTGTAATTTTGCGTCTATCCCTCAGGGGGTTGGGGAGGCAGCTCTTGATTTTATAAAGGTCAAATAAAAAACGGCGCAAAAGAGCGCCGTTTTGTTTGGTTAAACCCATTCATTATGGACGCAATGAAGGGGCGTTTTGCGGGGCGATATTTAATAGTTCATTAATCGTAGCGATATTTTGCTCATAATAACAGCTATCATTCGCGACAATGGTCGCACTGAGCTCAGCTAAGCGGTTCATTGCGCCCACAAGAATTTCGCCTGCTTTACCTGGCGATTTTCCTGTTGTCGCACAATGCTCGTTGTGCTCATAATAAGCGTTCGCAACCGCAGAGATGTATTGAGAAAATTGATTATCTGGTGTGAAACTCCTCTCAAGATCAACCTGCTTAAGTGTCTGCGTTAACCACGTACAAATACTCAGCTTGGGGTTGTTATCGGTGGTTTTTTTGCGGTTTTCCGCCATTGCTGTTTCGGTGTATTCCCCAAGTTGTTCAACTAAAGTGGTTTTAAATTGGCTTAGGTTTTCTTTTAGGTGTGCATCGCCTGCTTTTCGTTCGATTGCACCTTTAAGGCTTGTCGCCATGTTGCTGAGATTGAGCTTGGCGGTGTTTATTGCTTGCAGGTCGTGTTGACCATCATTCATTTGCAGCTGGGTTTCCGTTGATTCAATAAGGTTTTTTAAGCTAGCGCACAACTTTAAAGCCTCGAATGGCACAGTTGTTGCCATGAAAACAGGGTTAATTTGTGTATCCCCAACAAGGTGACCGTCTTGTGTGATATGGCTTAAACTGCGATTTACCTTTAACATTAAATCAAAGGTGGCGATAGGTGATAATCTTACGCCCATGGTTCGTAGGGTAATTGAATTGCATTGACTATTGCTGTATTGCGCAATTAAATCATTCATGTCATGTATAGCGTCATTAACTCGTTGAATGACAGTCATTGGTTCAATGGCTGCGCCTTGCCTTTGATTGAGTCGTTCATCCCGGAGGGTTTCGTTTTTGAAGGTGATGCTGCTAAGGCTGCGCGTGATATCCATGATGTTGTTCATGAGTCCATAAAGCGCTTCAGACGCTTGCGCGTTTTTTTCAAGCTGAATGAGGAAGTTAATTTGTGCGTTGATAGCACCCATCGTTGATTTGATGGTTTCGCAAAGTTGATAATTGCTTTTCCCGAGTGTTTTTAATACTGCTTTTGGTGGGTCTAAGTCGCCCGGTTCAATCGCAGCGATCCCTTGGGTGATAATTTTTGCAGCGGTTAAGAGTGACATATCGTTAAATGCAATGGCGCCATTTTCAACGACGAAGATTTTCATTAAATCTTTATCAAGGTTGTTTAAGCGGTTAGCGACACTTAGGGTAGAGCCCAGGGATTTATCAGCCAGGCCATCAATTAATGCAATGATTTGGTCGATGCTTGTTTTTGTTTGATCGCTGGTTGAAGGTTCGCCTTTCAAGCCTTCAAGTTGAGCACGAATGTACCCAAGTTGTGTGAGACCATTTTTTGTGAAATAGGCGCTTGTTTTGTTGTCAGTGTAACGTGCAGGTTTTGCATGGGGGTATTGATAGCCCTCAGGGTGTCTCGCTTGCATGGTCTTGCCCTCGTTTTTGTTTGTTAAGAAGGAACTCAGTATAACGATAAATGCTTAACATTTTCTTAAGGCTTAAAAATAAATATTTTTTTTGTAATGGGTTGAAAAACTTGATATTAATTTTTTTAAGGTTGGTGGATTACGTCGAGCGCAAAGGACGCGCTCTCCTAATCCACCCGACGCCTTCATATGGTGAGCGCTTAACCCACCACAAACCCCTTCTCCAACTTCTTAGCCACTGCCGCATTCTTCAATTTCACATACACCGGCAAGCCATTTTTAAACGGCGGGTAATCTTCACCTTGAATTAAAGGTTGTAAGTAGTCACGGCATTTTTCAGTGATGCCAAAGCCGTCTTCGGTAATGAAATCACGCGGCATTTTGACTTCCACATTCGCCACTTGATCGAGGGGTGCTTCACCAATGGTCCAGCGATAAGGGCTGTTACTCTCACGCACAATGATAGGCATGATGGCGTTTTTGCCAGCAAGCGCGAATTCAACCGCCGCTTTACCCACCGCATAAGCTTGTTCAACGTCGGTTTTAGAGGCAATGTGGCGTGCCGCACGTTGCAAATAATCCGCTAATGCCCAGTGGTATTTATAACCTAAATTTTCTTTAATGGTTTTTGCAATGACAGGCGCAACGCCGCCCAATTGTTTATGGCCAAAGGCATCCACTAAACCGGAATCGGAAATGTATTCACCCTCACTGTTTTTAACGCCTTCAGAAACCACAATCGCGCAATACCCAAATGTCTCAACGCAGTGTTTCACTTTCGCTAAAAATTTTTCAATGTTTAAGCTGATTTCAGGGAATAAAATAATGTGAGGTGCATCACCTTCGTTTTCAGCCGCTAAACCACCAGCCGCTGCAATCCAGCCTGCGTGGCGGCCCATGACTTCCATGATAAACACTTTGGTGGACGTGAGCGCCATGGAGGCAACATCTAAACCCGCTTCACGAATGGAAACCGCAACGTATTTTGCAACCGAACCAAAACCAGGCGAATTGTCAGTGAAAGGCAAATCGTTATCGACCGTTTTTGGCACGCCTATGCAAGTGATGGGGTAGTTTAATTCACGGCTGATTTGCGACACTTTGTTTGCCGTGTCTTGTGAATCGCCGCCGCCGTTATAAAAAAAGTAACGAATGTTATGCGCAGAAAACACTTCAACTAAACGCTCATATTGCGCGCGGTGTTTTTCAATGGCGCCCAATTTATGGCGGCAAGAACCAAACGCACCGGAAGGCGTGTGTTTTAAAGCCGCAATGTCGGCGGCGCTTTCAAGCGAGGTGTCGATTAAATCTTCGGTGAGGGCGCCAATGATGCCGTTTCTGGCAGCAAACACCGTGCCGATTTTGTCGCTGTGTTGGCGTGCGGTTTCAATGACGCCGCAGGCGCTTGCATTAATAACAGAAGTGACGCCGCCGGACTGGGCGTATAAGGCATTAAATTTTTGCATGAGGGGCTTCCCGTGTTGATAATGTGCTAAAGCTTACCCGACAAATGTTATCGAGGCAAGCGGGCATCATTTTTTCATAACACTATGTTTTTAAATAAGATTAACGCTGTTCTTTGCCGGGCGGCCACCTAAAAAAAACCCGCATTGACGGGAGGTTCAATGCGGGGGAGAGAATCTCATGACCGGATTTGGGAGATGAGAAAACCAATTATAAACGTTCAACTTGCTTGATGTTTTTTACGACGGCATATTGGTGTATGTTTTTGAAAAACAAAGAGCGTTGCAACTCTTGAATTTGTTCGGCGCTGGCTAAAATAAAGCTGCTGCCTAATTTGTTGGCCAGTTTTAAGACTTCAGTGCGAGTTTTGCCAGAAATCAACCATTGGTCTTTTTTAGAGATGCCTAAGTGGCGGCCCACAAGATTAAGGGATTGTTTGGCGTCGTCGTAATATTTTTCCACTAACACACTCATGGAAGGAATATTGAAATAACACGTTGGTAAACGGGGAATCACGTGCACTAAGCTTAACTTAATGTCGGATTCTTGAGCGTGCTTCTCTTTGAACGCTCTATGAATTTGATTAACTTCATCTTCCGTAATCGCATTGGTCACAATTAACACTTGTTTTTGCTTGTCCATGGCCCGCTCTCCTTTGCCTTTCCCTATTCGTTTTTCTTAGTGAAGGAACTAATCATCTCACTAATTAACGCTGAGAGAAATTAGGAGAACGCTCGATCATTTTACTTAGATACACTAGGGCGGCTCAGGGTTTCTACGATCAGGTAAGTACTAATTTGCATTAGAATAATCCACCTGCATAAAAAGTGGATTATTCTTCCTCAACAACTTCCTCTTCAATGCGGTTGGTCAAGACAAGCTTCACCAATTCAGGCACCGATTTAACGCCCATCTTCTTCATGACTGAGGCGCGATGCGCTTCCACGGTTTTAAGTGAGATATTGAGCTCAGCAGAGACGACCTTGTTAGGCTTGCCTGCCACTATGCCTTGCAGCACTTGCGCTTCCCTGGGTGAAAGGAGGGCGAATTTAGCCCGGGCTTGGGCATTCTCTTGGCGCTTTTCACGGTTGGATTTATCGATGCGTAGCGCTTTGTTAATGCTTTCGAGCAAAACCTGGTCATTAAAGGGTTTGGTGAGAAAATCAATGGCACCTGCTTTCATGACGCGCACCGCCAAGGGCACATCGCCGTGGCCGCTGATGAAAATAATGGGCAGGGTGGGCAGGCCGTGTTCGTTGAGACGCGATTGCAGCTCAGGCCCGCTCATGCCGGGCATGCGCACATCAAGCAAGAGGCAGCCGTGTTGTTGGGGGTCGTATTGGTCAAGAAAATCGAGGGCGCGTACAAAGGTTTTGACCCTGAGGCCGATGGATTCAATCACCCAGCTTAAAGATTCCACCATGGCTTGGTCGTCATCAATGATATAAACGATAGGGTCAAGTGTAGACATCAAGTAAAGCTCCTTTTCATTAAATCGACATCGGTAAGGTGAAACGTATCCAGCTATCATGCGGTGTATTTGGGTTGATTGTAAACTGTCCACCATGCGCTTCAATGATGGAACGGCAAATGGCTAAGCCCATGCCTCGGCCGTGGGCTTTGGTGGTAAAGAAAGGCGTGAAGACCTTGTGGATGAGGTCTTTGGGGAAGCCAGGGCCGGTGTCGGTGACCGTGACTTCAATGGTTTCTTTGTCGGTGGGGCGGGTTTCAATGGTGATGCGTTTTTTCTTGGCGGGCACGGCGCTCATGGCCTCAATGGCGTTTTGAATGAGGTTAAGTAATACTTGCTGAATTTGTATTTTGTCTATGAAAATTAAGGGTAAATCTTTGTCGACGGAGAGCTCGATTTTGGTTTTCGAGTTCGTGAGTTCATTCTTTAATAAACCAACCGTTTCTTTGACCACGTTATTAATTTTGCACGGGGTTTTGTCGAGCTGGCCTTTGCAGAAGAAGTTTTTAAGGCGGTGGATGATCTCGCCGGCGCGCTCGGCTTGATTGGCCGCTTTTTGCATGATGCTTTTTAGTTGCTCGGGGTCGTGCTCGGCGCTTTCTAGGTGGCGAACACAGCCTTGCGTGTAATTCACAATGGCGGCCAGTGGCTGGCTGATTTCATGTGCCATGCCTGAAGCCATTTCTTCCATGGTGCTTAAACGGAAAACGTGGGCGAGCTGTTGGCCGCGAAGGCGCGCTTTTTTGTCGAGCACGCGGTCGGTGACATCGCGAGAAGCTAACTGAATTTCGTTGATCTGCCGGGTTTGTTCGTCAATGATAAGGCGGATGTTGCTCTCAAACCATCGAAATTCGCCTTCTTTACGCATGATGCGATAAACCGTGGATTGATTATTGTGGTTAGGCTGGCGGCGGCGCGAGAACGCTTTTTTCAATTTGATTAAATCATCGGGGTGAACCAGTTTGTAGATGTCGGTGTCGATGAGCTCGTCGGGTTGAAACCCAAGGGTCGACTGTGAAGCCGGTGAAACATATAAATAGGTGCCATCGGGTGTGTGTCGTGAAATGACGTCGGTGGCGTTTTCAGCCAATAAGTGAAAGCGCAGTTCACTTTCACGCAAGCGTTTTTCAGTTTGTTCCAGTTGTTCCATGGTTTCAAGCAGCAAGGCGTTTGCACTTAAAAAGCCCGAGAGGGCGTGCTCGACTTGTTTGGCATAGGTTTCATTGGCGAGGCTTAATTCTGATTCGGCTTTTTTGTGCGGCGTTAAGTTTTGGTGCATTAAAATGGCAACGCCGTGCTCGCTTTCTGGTTGTGGCAGGCAAGTCAGTATGCTTTTGCAATGGCCTTTCACGCCGTTTTTTCGGATAAAGGCCGTTTCTTCTTGCCAGCGCTTTTGTGAGTTTAAGTTTTCTTGAATGAATTTGGGGAAAGGGTGGTGGCGGTCGTAGATGAGGTTGATTGAGCGGCCGATGACTTCTTTGCGGCTATAGCCGAAGAGGGCGCTAGCGCCTGAATTCCAGTGAACAATGCGGCCTGCCTTATCGAGAAGGACGGCGCTGTCAGTGATTGCATCAAAAATTCCGTTTATTTCCACCCTGCTATCCTTTGCGGGATTCATGAAATTAACTCATAATATCACAAATTTTATAAAGGTGAGGTGTCTTATGCGAATTCATGTCTTAGGCGTTTCTGGTACCTTCATGAGTGGCTTGGCCATTTTGGCAAAACAGCGTGGGCACACGGTCACGGGCTCGGACATGAATGTTTATCCACCCATGAGCACGCAGCTTGAATCCCAGGGTATTACGCTCATGGAAGGCTACGACCCCAAGCACATTTCACCAGACACGGATTGCGTGGTGGTCGGTAATGTCATCAAGCGCGGCAACCCAGCCATGGAGCATGTGATGGCCGCGGGCATTCCTTATGTCTCTGGCCCTGAATGGTTGGCAACGAACATTTTAAAAGGGCGGTGGGTTTTGGGGGTCTCAGGCACCCACGGCAAAACCACTACCACGAGCATGTTAGCGCATGTGCTAGATCACGCCGGTTTGAACCCGGGTTTTTTAGTTGGTGGGGTGCCTGAAAATTTTGGGGTGTCGGCACGCTTGGGGCAATCTCCGTTTTTTGTGATTGAGGCGGATGAATACGACAGCGCTTTTTTTGATAAACGATCCAAGTTCATTCATTATCAACCCAAAACCCTCATTTTAAATAACCTTGAATTTGATCATGCCGATATTTTTCCTGACCTCGATGCCATTAAAACGCAGTTTCATTATTTAGTGCGAACGGTGCCGGGCAATGGTTTATTGATAAAGCACGCGAATGAAAGCAATTTAGACGATGTGCTGGCCAAAGGGTGCTGGACGCCGGTGGTGAGTTTTGGTGGCGAGGGCGAATGGCAGGCGCGTTTATTAAGTGCCGATGGCAGCGCGTTTGAAGTGTGGCATCAGGGTCAGCGCCAAGGTGAAGTGCGTTGGGGCTTGCTGGGTTTGCATAATGTGGATAATGCCTTAGCGGCCTTAGCAGCAGCAGATCATGCGGGTGTTGCCGTTTCGGAAGCGATAGCGGCTTTACCCAGTTTTAAAAACGTGAAACGTCGCATGGAAATTCGTGGTGAAGTGAAAGGTGTCACCATTTACGACGATTTCGCGCATCACCCAACGGCCATTGCCACGACGCTTGCGGGTTTGCGCGCACGCATAGGCGCAACAGCGCGTTTGGTGGCCATTTTAGAGTTTGGGTCTTACACCATGCGCTCAGGTGTGCACCGTGATCGCATGAAATCCGCCTTGCAAGAGGCTGATGCGGTGGTGTGTAAAACGCCTGAGCAAGATTGGGGTGTGTCTCAAATGCTATCTGAATTTTCACAACCCACCTCCACTTATACCAATGTGGATGAATTAGTGGCGGGTGTTGCACCCACCTTAAAACCCGGTGATCACGTCCTTGTGATGAGCAATGGTGGGTTTGGTGGCATTCATGAAAAGTTATTGAAAGCGGTGTAGGGGCTTACAGTAAAATCAATAAGCTTTGAATGCGTTTGATTTCTTCTTTGGAAAGCCTTGCTTTTTTTGCAAAGGTTGGCCAGCGTTGAATGGCATCGCGAACCTCATCAATGATTTTTTTGGCGCTAGCAATATCAAATTGATTGGCAATTTTCATGATGTCATCAATGGTTATGTTTTTAAATTTTCCATTAATAGCCATTAAGTGTTGATTCGTCCATTCACTCTGAGGGTTGTGTGCAAAGGTGATGTCGTAAGCGGGGGCAAGTTCCCACTCGCCACCCTTTTTTAATAAAAAAGAAATGTTTTTAGTGTGGTCGTCGCAGTTTCGGCTCATCACATTAAACAGCATGCGTTTAAACGCTTGGGCATACGCTTGATGAGAGAGGTTAAGTTGATTTAAGGTCAGGAATAGCTGTTCGTAGCTATTCGTGGATTTTTTTTTGTAATCAAGATGATTCATGGCACATAAGGTTTGAATGTGATGTTTTTCGTGTTGTCCTTCGCGGTCAAAGCGTTTTGTCATGAAGTGCGCGCGGCCATTTTCTTCGAGCAACTGCGATTCACTCATGTCGATGCCAGCAGCGGTGGCCATGAGGTAATAAGCATATTCAATGCGACCGTAATGTTCGCTCATGCCTAATTCGCGGTCTCGCCCTATGCCGTCAAACTTTAAAAGCCAATGTTCAAAGCCTGCTTCGGCGTCAACCTGCCCGGATTGAATGGCGTGCGTTTTTGAATTCCAGGCAATAACCGCTTTGGCTCTCGCGCCGCCGGCGGAGGTTCCGACTTCAATAATGCTTCTTAAGGCGGCATCGGTGTGATAATCATGAGTGATGTTGCCTTTGACGGCTTTTCTCGCTTCTAACACCAGGCTGTTCATTTCAATCGCGCTGGGTTTGCTATTTTTGGGGCCGTGCGCGGGTTTAAATTCAAGCGCGCCCATCGCGCGATTGCCCATGTAAGCTAAGCGATCCAGCGGCGTGATTTGATCTTGCGCGATGCCATTGTCAGCCAGGTAGCGATTAATGAGGGCGTTTCCAAAATCATCGGGCAGGGCGTCTGCAAGGGCGGCTGGCAGGCGTTTATACGTGGCGGTGGGTAGGTCGGTGAAGATGTAAACGTCGTCGTTGAGCGGCATGTGAAGTGGGGCGATTTCAATGCCGTTTTTGGTAAAAGATTTGTCGTAAGCAAAGGCATAATAACCGAGGCTTGGGTCGAGCGCCGCCATGCCCACTAAGTTTCCCCAAAGATAGACTTCTATTTTTTCAACTTGTTTGTAGGGCTTAGGTTTTGTCTTTGCCATGTTTTTTCTCTCGGGCCCTTTGTCTTTGTTGGTTGGTTTGGGTGAGGTGGAGTGGGTTGATGGAGGTTTTGGGGGCGATGGTTTCAAGCCAGCTGGCGCGGTTGAGGGCTTTCAGGGTTTTGATAAAGGTTTTTAAAGTGGCGCCTTTGCCGCCTTCGAGGTTTCTTAAGGCGTTTTCGCTAATGCCGGCGCGCGCACACAAATCTTGCCGCGTGATGTTTTTTTGCAGGCGATGCGCTTTGATGTCTTCGCCCAGGCTTTGTTCGAGCGCTTCGGCGCTAAGGGTGTGCTTCATAAGTGTCCTATAAAAGACAATAAACAAGATAATAATTGTTTAATTTGCCTATATAAGACAATTATAATGGACAGGTTGATATTTGGCAAGTTATTATAAATGTCTTTATTAGGTCAATTATAATGTTTCACTTAGGTGGTGTAATGCGTTGGGTCATTCACGCCTAAATCAGCAAACCCTTTTTTGCGATACGTGCAGCTGTCGCAATTGCCACAGGCCTCACCTGCTTCATTGGCGCGGTAGCATGAAACCGTGAGGCTGTAATCAACGCCTAAGCTTAAACCCAGCTCAACTGTTTCAGCTTTGCTTAAATGAATAAGCGGTGTTTCTATTTTAATGAATTGATGATCTTCAACGGCTGCTTTCGTGGCAAGGTTAGCCATGGTTTGAAAGGCTTCAATGTAAGCGGGGCGGCAATCGGGGTAGCCGGAATAATCGCGTGCGCTCACACCAATGAAAATGGCTTCTGCATTGACGACTTCAGCATGCGCTAAGGCGATGGATAAGAAAATGGTGTTGCGTGCAGGCACGTAAGTCACAGGAATGGTGTTTTTGCTGGGGTCGTGATCGGGAACAACAAAGCTTGCATCGGTGAGTGCCGAGCCGCCAAATTGTGAAATATCAATATTAAAAATATGATGCTTTGCACCAAATTGTTTGGCAATGCGCTTCGCTGCCTCTAATTCCACATTATGACGCTGGCCGTAACTAAAACTTAAGGCGTGGCAATCGTAACCCAGGGATTTGGCATAAGCCAAGCACGTGGTTGAATCGAGGCCGCCCGAGAGAAGAATAATGGCTTTCATTATCATGTGCTCCTTCGGTGATGTGAATGGCGCTTGGTGTGTTGATTGCTTAAAAACGCCACAAATTGTTGAATGATGGCTTTCGTGGATGGGGTATTTTGTTTTTTGTTTTGCGAAACCACACCGCCCCAATCTTGATTAAAGGTGGCTAATAATTTTTCGGTGACTGCGTGATCGTGCGTTAATAAAGCGAGCTCGCGATTGCGATCAAGCGAGGTGGGTGTGAAATTCACCGAGCCAATGATGGCGGTGTTGTTGTCTATCAGCATGGCTTTGGCATGAATATACAGTTTTTTGCTTAAGTGAATTTGCACGCTGGCTTGTGTTAATGCTTTTGATTTGGGTAATTTAGAGGTGATGATGCGAACGCTCACCCCTTGGTTTGCTTTATTCACCAAGCTTTGAATGATGTAAGGGTCAGCAACGGTTTGTGCGTAAAAATCAATGCTGGTTTTTGCAGCGTTAATGGCATTGCGATAACCGCGGCGGCTGGTGTTGGGGCTAAATAAAAGACTAGCGTTATTGCTGATGTAAGGCTTTTCTTGCCAATCGGCATTAAATGTTTGATTAATTTCTTGCACGAGTTCGGGGTTGTTGATCACGACCGCAAAATTACGCTGATCTTTAAAGCTAGATAAAGTGAAATTAAACGTCATGACCATGGCTTTTTGATTATCTTGTGTCATGGTTTTTTGATGCGTGTATTGAAAGTCACGCGCGCCTTCGTGAAAGTTGAGTTTGTTTTCATGCATCACGGCCATGGTGCTCACATTCAAACTTTCATTTTTATACGGCGATTTTTCAAGAATAATGTGTATGGTTTTACCTTGCGCTTGTGCTTGCAGTAAAGCATTTAACAGTGTTTTATCGGTAAAATCATACATGACTAAATTAAGTTGATGTTGCGTTTGATTAATAAATTGTAATACGGGCGCTCGCCCGGCATCAGGCTCGACAATGAGTTCATCGGCAAAGAGGGGCAGGGAAAATAAGCAAGCCAGCAGAAAAGTGAATGCTCTAAGGGTCATGATCTTCCAGCAAGGGCGTGTGCCAAGGTGCCGCTATCAATGTATTCGAGTTCGCTCCCAATGGGTACGCCGTGGGCAATGCGCGTCACTTTAATTTGATAGGGTTTTGCTAATTCAGAAATATAGTGGGCGGTGGCTTCACCTTCCACGGTTGGGTTGGTGGCAAGAATCAGTTCGCGTAAATGCCCGCCTTCAAAGTGAGCCTTGAGTTTGCTGATGCCCAATTCTTCAGGGCCGATGCCATCGAGCGGCGACAAGTGCCCCAATAAAACAAAATATTTGCCGCGGTAACTCGCGGTTTGTTCAATGGCATTCACATCAATGGGGTTTTCAACCACACAAAGCAAGCTCTCATCCCGTGTTTTTGCATTGCAAATTTCACACAGCGGCGTTTCGCTGAATAAACGGCAGCGCTCGCAATGTTGGATGAGGGTCATGGCTTCATTGAGGGTGGCTGCCAAACGACGGCCGTTTTCGCGGCCGCGTGTGAGCAATTGCAAGGCCATGCGTTGGGCGGTTTTGGGACCAACGCCAGGCAAGCAACGCAGTGATTCAATGAGTTGTTCTAGCAGTGGGCTAAATCGCATTAAGCGCCATCGCCTTCGGTGCCAGGTAATTTAAAGCCAGCGAGGCCGCCCATTTTTTCGCGGAGTGCGCGTTCGACTTTATCGGTGGCATCGTTGATAGCCGCGGCAATGAGGTCTTCAATGATGCTGCGATCGTCTTTCATGACATTCGGGTCTAACACCACTTTTTTGCAGTAGTGCGCGCCATTCACGGTGACTTTCACCATGCCGCCGCCAGCTTGGCCAGTGATTTCCATTTCAGACACTTGCTGTTGAATTTCTTGCAGCTTCTTTTGCATGTCTTGCGCGCGTTTCATGATTTCACTCATGCCGAGCTGATCGTTGGTGGGTTTGTTCATGGTTATCTCCTAGTGAGGCATAGTTATGTGGTTGTGAGGGTGACTTCAACGGTGGCGTCGTACATATCCACCAAGGCTTGTACACGCGGGTCAAGTGCCGCGTCTTTTTTTGCATTCGATAAGCGTTGATTGCGTGCAGCTTCGGCTTGTTTTTGTGGTGTTTCTATGGGTTCAGCAGAAATGAGGATGTCGAGCTGCATGGGGCGATTAAAGTGTTTGCTAATCGCTTCGGCTAATCGTTCTTTTAATTTGGCGCTTAACATGGGTTGATGCGCAGCAGCTAAACCAAGCACCATTTTTTGTTCGTTTAAACTCGTGAGCGTGCAATTGGAAGCGAGGGCATAAGCCATGCCAGTTAAACCAAGCTGAGTGATGAGGTCTCGCCATTCCACGCCGCTGGTGTTCGCGGCAATGGGCGCTTGCTGAGCGGGGGTAGCAGGTTTGGCTGCGGTTGTTGCGACGGTTTTTGGTGGGGCGAGCGGTTTTGTGCTTGTGGTGGCTGTATTGGGTGAAAACGCTAACATGCGCAACACGGCCATTTCAAACCCTTGTTGTGCATTGGGTGAATAAGCTAAATCGCGACGGCACAGTAAAGCAATTTGGTAATAAAGTTGTATGGTTTCAGGAGTGGCAAGCGTTGCTAAGGTGTTAACGTTAGCGTCGTCGCTGGTGTTAGGAATGATTTGCGTTATGGCCACTTGGTGAAACAGGGTGATGAGCGCTTCTAAGACTTGTTGAAAATCAGGGGCGCGTTCAGCTAATTGGGCAACGGCTTGCAAGGCAAGGGCGCCATTATTTTGCAGCACGGCTTCAACCAAGGGGAGTAAATCTTCTTGGGACATGCTGCCTAACATGGCTTGCACATCAGCGGTGATAACCTTGCCTTGGCTGTAAGCAATGGCTTGATCAAGCAAACTTAAGGCATCGCGCAAGCTGCCGTCGGCGGCTTTTGCGAGTTGCGTGAGTGCAGGTGTTTCGGCGCTAATGTTTTCAGCGGTGCAAAGGTGCTGCAAGTGCGCTGCAATGTGTTCGGGCGAAATGCGTTTTAAATGAAACTGCAAGCAGCGCGATAAAATGGTGATGGGCAGGCGCTTGGGGTCGGTGGTGGCTAATAAAAATTTAACGTGTTCGGGTGGTTCTTCGAGTGTTTTTAAAAGCGCATTGAAGCTGTGGTTAGACAGCATGTGCACTTCGTCGATTAAATAGACTTTGTAGCGACCTTGGGTGGGCGGGTAGAGCACGTTATCGAGCAGCTCGCGGGTGTCTTCAACTTTGGTGCGCGAGGCGGCATCGACTTCAAATAAATCGAGGAATTGGCCTTTATCAATGGCAACGCAGGTGTTGCACGTGTCGCAAGGGGTGCTCGTGACGCCGGTTTCGCAGTTTAAGCATTTGGCAATGATGCGGGCGATGGTGGTTTTGCCGACGCCGCGGGTGCCGGTGAATAAATAAGCGTGGTGTAGGCGATTTTGCTCAAGGGCGTTTGAAAGCATGCGAACGACGGCTTCTTGGCCGACCATGTCTTTGAAGCTGCGAGGCCGCCATTTGCGGGCTAAAACTTGGTAGCTCATGAAACGGTTCCTTGGGTGCATTGCGCCTATGCAAGATGATACCTTGCTTTGCAAGGGGTTGATAGTAGCGAGCACTAGCCACACGCCTGCGCATGCTTAAACCACTACCGTTGCTTCCTTCCGGACCTGGCGGGGTTCGCGGCCGGCATCGCGGCGGGGCCAATACTCGCTACTATCAAACCGATAGCGTGGTGGATTATAGGGGGGATTCACTGGATTAGCAATGGGGTAGGGATTGAGTGTTGCTATATGACATAATAGACACTATAATACCTATTATGCCATATTTATTTACATAGCGGATACCATAATGACTATTATTCTGACCACACCTAAAGAGGTCGCTTTGAGCCTTGCTGTGCGTGCTAAGGCTAGACGTTTGGCATTTAATCTTAGTCAGGAAACGATGGCTGAACAAGCAGGTGTGAGTCTTGGCACTTTGAAAAAGTTTGAGCATACCGGGAAGGTTTCATTGGAAACATTATTAAAAATTGCTTTGGTGTTAGAAGCATTAGATGCTTTTGAACAACTTTTTTTACCACCTAAACCTGAAGCTTATTTAACATTAGACGCATTACTTAAAGATAAATCAAGAAAACGAGGTCGACGATGAATTTTAACGCAGTAAATTTAGTGCATGTTTATTATGAGGGCGGCCGTGATCGTTTGTCAGTTGGGCGCATTGCATTAAAAGATAGACAATTTTATTTTGAATACGATGCTGGTTTTCTTAAAACAGGGTTATTGTTATCGCCATTTAAATTGCCGTTAAAGTCTGGGTTAATTATCCCTGAAGATCGTGTTTTTCAAGGGTTGTTTGGTGTGTTTAATGACAGCTTGCCTGATGGGTGGGGGCGTTTGTTGGTTGATAGAAAATGCTTATCACAAGGAATAAATCCGCAACATTTGTCGCCTATTGATAGGCTTTGTTTTGTAGGTCGGCATAGCATGGGTGCGCTTACCTATGAGCCGATACTAACGCATGAGCAACAAGAGGTTCATTATAACTTCGATGTTATAGCCCAAGAAATTGTTGAATTTCAAGAAGAAGACAGTGATCGTTGTGTGGATGAGCTGCTAACGTTAGCAGGTTCATCAGCAGGTGCTAGACCAAAAGTTGTTATTCGTATGGATGGCGAAGAATGGATAGTGAAATTCCGATCCTCGCATGATTTCAAAGACAGTGGCGCCATTGAATATGCTTATCACCTGATGGCGAAAAAAGCAGGGTTGGCGCTGCCTGAGGCTAAATTATTCCCTTCGCAGAAATGTGCCGGTTATTTTGGTGTTAAACGCTTTGATCGCGTGAATAACAAGCCGATACACATGCATTCATTGAGTGGCTTGTTGCACGTTGACCATCGTGAGCCAACCATGGACTATGACACCATTTTAAAAGTCACCAGCGCATTAACTAAAAACACGCTTGAATGCGAAAAACAATTTCGTGCTGCTGTTTTTAATGTATTCTCACACAATCGTGATGATCATACCAAAAACTTTTCTTTTCTGATGAGTGATGAAGGCGTGTGGTCGGTTTCCCCTGCGTATGATTTAATATTTTCTTCAGGGCCGCGAGGCGAGCATTGCACGTTGGTGATGGGTGAAGGGCGTCATCCGCAGTCACCGCATTTATTGCAACTCGCATTTCAGGCAGGCATTAAAGCCGCACGCGCGAAAGAAATTATCGGTGAGGTGCGTGATGCAGTGAATCAATGGCCTGTGTTTGCGAAAGAGGCTGGTGTTAGCCCTCAAACCATTAAGTTAATTCACACGACCCTTTATTCTGTTGTTGGCCACCATTCATAAAAATGATGCACCGGCCCGTGCCCTTGGCCAACGGAATGTTTGGCGCTCGCTAACATGGCGCCGTGTAAATAGGTTTTGGCTTTATCGCAAGCACTGAGTAACGATTCTCCTTTTGCTAAATAACTGCAAATGGCAGCTGAAAGCGTGCAACCCGTGCCGTGGGTGTTTTTAGATTGAATGCGAGTGGCTGAAAGGGTGTGCGTTTCGCCAGTTTGCATTAATAAAAAATCATCGGCCGTGTTGCCTTTTGCATGCCCGCCTTTTAATAAAGCAGCGCTTGATTGTAAGTTTAATAAAGCCTTGGCTAATGCAAGCGTGCTTTCATGTTTGCCGACCAGGGCTTCTGCTTCGGGTAAATTGGGTGTGATGACCGTGCATAAGGGCATGAGTTTGGTTTTGAGTGCATCAATGGCATCGGGTTTTAATAAGGCATCACCGCTTTTGGCAAGCATCACGGGGTCGAGGACTATCGGAATGTTTTTTGCGTGTTGTGCTAAAAAATCCGCGATGAGGGTAATGATGGGTGCAGAATACAGCATGCCAATTTTAATGGCATCGGGGCGAATGTCGTCAAAAATGGTTTCGAGCTGGTCTTGTATGCATTGCAGGGGAATATCGTAACAACTTTTCACGCCGCAGGTGTTTTGTGCGGCAATGGCGGTTAGCACGGTCATGCCGTAACACCCAAGCGCTGAAAATGTTTTTAAATCGGCTTGAATGCCAGCGCCACCCGAGCCGTCAAACCCGGCGATTGATAAGCATTTATATTTCATAAGGGCTCCCCAAAGTGATTAAACGGCGTGAGTGAGAGTGTTGTTGGCTTTTGATGATGCAATAAAGTGATGTCGTGGTTTGACGTGGTGCAGCCAATTTGCATGAAGTCATAATGAAAAGTCTTTTGAAAGGTGTCAGCTAAGTGATTTGCTTCGGTTGCCTCGACCGTAAATAATAAACCGTAATCTTCACCGCCGGTTAATAACACCGTGGCAGGGTCAAGCTTAAGCGCCAGGCAGGCTGCGTTAAATTCAGGCGATTGTGGTAATGTTTCGAGATAAAGCTCAGCGCCTAAGCGTGAGGCTTCACACAGACGTTTTAAATCAATGTAAAGGCCATCAGACACATCCATCAGGCTCGTGACGGCGCTTTGTTTTGCTAACCATTGCCCTTCTTGAATTTTTGCACGGGGTTTGAGCAGGGCTTGTTTTTCAGCCTCAAATCCCGGTTGATTATTTTCAAACGCGCAAAGGCCAAGGTGAGCTAAACCGAGTGGCCCGGTGATGCAAATGGTTTGCTTGGGTTTTGCAGTGTTGCGATATTTGAGCGGCGATGTTTGTGCTTCACCCAAAGCCGTGACGCTGATGAATAAATCGTTGGCGGAAGCCGTGGTGTCGCCGCCAATCAGAACCACATTCGCTGTTTTGCATGCTGTTGTAAAATGCGTGAGAAATGTTTTGGCATAGTCACTTAAACGCGTGGGAATGGCGATGCCTAGCATAATGTAGCGCGGTGTGGCACCCATGGCCGCTAAATCACTTAAATTGACGTGCAAGGCTTTGTGTGCGAGAGAGGCCGCATCGACGTAATTTGTGTTGAAATGCTTGTGTTCAACTAAAATATCTTTGGTGATAACCATGTTGTGTGATGAGGCAGGCAAGACGGCTGCATCATCACCAATGTGGCTTGGAAAAGCTTGTTTAAGCTGTGTAATGATGCTTGATTCACTCAGCATAGCAATGACTTAATGTGGTTTCATCAGCATTGTATAGGGTGTCAACAAAAGCCAGTTGAAAGCTTGCCGGTGCGTGGTTATTTTTTGCAGCAATGCTGCCGCATAAGCTGAAATACAGGGTGGCGGTGATCGCGGCTTCATAAGGGTTGGCGACGCTGCCAGCAAATGCAGCAATCACGGCAGTTAAAGTGCAGCCCATGCCAACCACACGTGGCATGAGTGGCGAGCCGTAATTGAAGCTGATGTTGAGTTCATTGTCTGTGATGTAATCCGTGGCTCCGCTCACGACCGTCACGATGTTGAATTTTTTGGCGAGTTCATTGGCGGCTTGTTTTGAATCGTCGGTGGTGTGGACGGCGTCAACCCCTTTGGTTTGGTGGGCAATGTTTTGCAGGGCTAAAATTTCACTGGCATTGCCGCGTAAAATGGTGCAGTAAGGCAATAAGCTTAAAGCCGCTGTTGTTCGAAGGCGGCTAGCGCCTGCGCCAACGGGGTCAAGCACCATTGGTTTGCCGTATTGTTTTGCAAGGGAGGCGGCTTTTAAGCAGCGTTCAATGAAGGGGGCGTCTAAGGTGCCGAGGTTGATATTCACGGCATTTGAAACCGCAATCAGCTCTTCGAGTTCATCATTCGAAACAGACATTAACGGGGATGCGCCAATGGCAAGCTGTGCATTGGCCATGAAATCCATGGTGACGATATTTGTTAAATTTAAAACGAGTGGGCGAGTGGTTTTCACGGAGGTTAACGCAGTACGTAATTTAGTTAACATAAAGGCCTCGTAAATAATTGATGCAGAAATTCAGTTGTTTCAATGGGGTTGCTGGTGTCGTGAAAGGCGCCGATGGCTGCCATGCCGACCACGTTGGTATTATGCACTAATGTGGCATTTGTTTCATCAATGCCGCCAATCGCGATGACTGGGTGTTTGCTGATGGCTATTACTTCACTGAGGCCGTCGATGCCCCAGAGGGTGGTGATGTTAGATTTATTTTGTGTGGGAAAAATGGCGCCCACGCCTAAATAATTAATGGGTAAGGTGTTGGCTCTTTCAACCTCGGCGAGGGTGTTCACGCTTAAACCCACGAGTTTATCGGGCCCTAAAATTTTGCGAGCGCGTTTCGTGCTTTCGTCTTTTTGGCCGAGATGCACGCCGTCGGCGTCGAGGGCTAAGGCAAGTTTGATGTTGTCATTAACAATGAGGGACACATTCAGGGGTTGTAAAATTTTTTTCAGGGCTTTGCCGAAGCTTAATAATTCAGTTTGATTCATGTGTTTTTCGCGCAGTTGAACGGTATCCACGCCGTGACTTGCGCACGTTTCAATGAGTTCAAGGTATTTTTTTAAAGGGGTGTTGCCTTTGCGGGTGACGAGCATGAGCCGTGGTATGGGTTTTGGCATGGCTTCCTCTTAGTGCGTCAAAGTGGAAGCAGCGAGACTTCGCTTCACACTTCCTACGCTGGCATGATCCAGATCAGGTGCAAGGGTATTTCTCAGCTGAGCTCCAAGCCCAGCACCCCTGGTGATGTGGGGTATCTTAATCGTTTTTTGGGTGGAGTCAAGGGATGTTGGGGGCGGCTTGAAAAGAGAGCGTTAATTGGCCAGGCATTGCCTGACCAATCGAGCTAGTTATTTAATCAACAGCTTACTGACGGAGGGTGTTGCTATCAGGTTTTTCGTAAAGTGCTTTTAATGCGGGTTCTATCGCTTGGTATATTTCCAGCGCTGTTTTTCCATTGTTTGCTTTGAGGTTGATATTGGCACCATGATTTATTAAAAAGTGAAGGCAGTCTTGCAGCGGGGTGAGGGCCTCTTTTGATTTTGATTCAACGGCTTCAGCGAACCGCTGAACAACCCAATGCGCTGGTGTTTTTTTATGTTGAGCATCGCAACAATCAACATCCACTTGATACAATGTTATAAAAATTGACACATCGGTTAGGTTGGCTTCTGATGCGGCACGTCTTAGGCATTTTTCTAAATCGCTTTTTTGAGGGAATAAGCCGCTCGTGTTTATTATTTTATATTTTTTTATTAAGTCGGGTGACATGATTTCTTTTAATGATTGTTTAAGTGCTTCAATGGAGCTGGCTGTTTTGATTTGCTCAATATAGGCTTTAAATTTATTCCCCAAATCTTTTTGTAAAAAAAGATTTGCAATAAAATTCGCATTGCAAATAAATTGCTGAATTTGTGCTTTTAACTCATCTGCAGGTTTTAAATTGCTTGGTTTAAGTGGCGTATTGGTGTATGGGTTTTTGGAATTTTCAGGGTTTTTAGCAAGGTGTCGCACAATGTTATTTCGATCATAGATGGTTTCCTTGTTTATTGGGTCGTAGCAAGGGTCATCCATGATGGTGTTGGTTAGGCTGCAGTTGAACGCTTCTGGAATGAGCGCTTCCGGAAAGTCGATGGCATCTAATGCTTTTTCATTGGCGGGAGTGTCTGATTCAATAAGAATTTTACCTATTCCCGGCACGATAAACCGTTGCAATACATCTATTATTTTTATTCGGGCGGCTCGGCTTTGTACGCTGGTTTCTCTTAATAATTCACTTATTTTGTTAAAAACAGCTTTATTGGGGTTGGTGTCATCGTTCATTTTTTCTGCGCTAAAATAAGGGTGATTGTGCAGGTGAGAAACAAACATCACGAAAGCCATTTGAGGGGCAAGGGTTGAGCTTAATGTAAAGTTTGCGATTTTTTCATTGCTGTTTGATTGAAGCAGGTGGTTAAGTTGTTGGCCTCCATTTAAGAGGTCGACGTAAATAGAGATAGTTTGAATAAAATGCGTGGCAATCTCGCCAGTATTTGCGCGAAGGCTGTTATTGATGATGATGGGTTCTTGTTTTTCATTATAAATGGTTAGGGTGTACATATATTTTCCTCTGTGGTTGTGGTGTGTTTGTGGCCTTATTTTACGGAAAAAAGCTTAAGGTTTTATTAAGGATTCATAGGGTCATGCCCCCCGTGCCAGCGAAAGTGAGACAAAATTTAGGTAAATCTAAGTAGCTGGGGGGGGTTGATCCAGGGTTTGAGGACATGCGTACCTTCGACCGGAGTGTTCGCATGTAGCGGAGATGGAGAGCGTAAAAATGGAGATTTTGGGGGGTAAAATGGTAAATTGGGAAAAAGTGAAGTACGGGTCTAATGCTAGAAGAAAACGCTGGAAAGCTCACAAATACTGGGGTTTTGAGGGGCTCTGAAGCATGCACAAAAAGACGTGAGAAAAGTTATTACTCAAAAAGCTGGCGGAGAGAGAGGGATTCGAACCCTCGATACGCTATGAACGTATACACGCTTTCCAGGCGTGCGCCTTCGACCGCTCGGCCATCTCTCCAGAAGGGCGTAAGATTAAACTAGAATCATCGAAGATGCAATCGCTAGGTGCTTAAAATAGCGATGATTTTGTGTTCAGCCACGCGCTGGCTATTTTTAAGTCAACCCAGCAGGTTTTCTAGGATTTTCTCGTACATTAAGGTGAGTTTTTCAAGGTCGCTGATGGCAATGTGCTCATCCACGTGGTGGGCCGTGGCATGGATGGTGCCAAGTTCAATGAGCTCGGCGCCCGTCGGGGCAATGAAGCGGCCATCTGAGGTGCCGCCGCCGGTGGAGAGTTTGACGCTTTGCGCCGCCACATCGCGGATGGCGAGTTGCGTTGCTTCAATCAGTTTGCCGTGGTTCGTTAAAAACGGCTCAGCGCCAACGTTCCATTGGATGTCAAAATTCAAACCGTGTTTTTTAAATTGATGTTCGGTGCGCTCTTTGATTTTATCAATGCCAACGGCGGTGGAAAAACGAAAGTTAAATTTTGCTTCTAAATGCCCGGGAATCACATTGGTGGCACCGGTGCCGCTGTGAATGTTGGTGATTTGAAAGGTGGTTGGTGGAAAATCTTTCGTGCCGTGGTCCCATTCCGTGTGTGCTAAATCGTGAAACACTTGCATGCTGGCATGGATTGGGTTTTTAGCGAGGTGTGGGTGGGCCACATGCCCTTGAATGCCATTGATGGTGACGTGGCCGTGCAACGAACCACGGCGCCCCACGCGAATTTGATCGCCAATTTTTTTATCGCTGCTCGGTTCACCAATCACGCAATAATCAATTTTTTCGCCGCGTGCAATGAGTTGCTCAACCACCATGCGCGTGCCGTGCGTGGCCGGGCCTTCTTCATCACTTGTTAAAATAAAACCAATGGCGCCTTGGTGCTCAGGATTTTTTTTACGGAAAGATTCAACGGCAATGATCATCGCAGCAATGGCGCCTTTCATGTCGGTTGCACCGCGGCCGTAAAGTTGGCCGTCGCGAATGTCTGGGGTGAAAGGTGGTGAGGTCCAATCGTTCACATCACCCGTCGGCACCACATCCGTGTGGCCTACAAATAAGACTAATGGGCCAGCGCTGCCCACTTTCGCCCAGAGGTTTTCAACCTCACCAAAGTGCATGCTTTCACAATGAAACCCAGCAAGCGCTAAGCGTTTTTTAATGATTTTTTGACAGCCGGCATCGTTTGGGGTGATGGATTCGCAGGCGATTAAGGCCTTGGCTAAATCAACAACGGGGGAGGTTGGGTTGCTCACGTTAGTCTATGTTCCTTAAAAGGTCGTTGAGTGAGGTTTTGGCGCGGGTTTTGGCGTCGACTTGTTTCACAATGACGGCGCAATAGAGGCTGTATTTGCCATCGGCGCTCGGCAAGTTGCCAGGCACAACGACGGAGCCAGCGGGAATGCGGCCGTAACTAATCACACCCGTGTCGCGGTGATAAATGCGCGTGCTTTGCCCGATAAAAACGCCCATGGAAATGACGGAACCTTCTTCCACAATGACGCCTTCGACCACTTCCGAGCGTGCGCCGATGAAGCAGTTGTCTTCAATAATGGTGGGCGAGGCTTGCAGGGGTTCTAGCACCCCGCCAATGCCAACACCGCCCGAAAGGTGCACGTTTTTGCCGATTTGCGCGCAAGAGCCAACGGTGGCCCAGGTGTCGACCATGGTGCCGCTATCCACATAGGCCCCAATGTTGATGTAAGAAGGCATCAGGATGCAATTAGGCGCCACATAAGCCCCCGTGCGGGCAATGGCATGGGGCACCACGCGCACGCCACTCGCTTTCAGGGCTGCTTCGCTAAGGCCTTGAAATTTTAAAGGGATTTTATCGTAAAATTGCGTGTAACCGGCTGAAATGGCTACATTATCATGGGTTTTAAAGTAGAGTAACACGGCTTTTTTTAGCCATTCATGCACCACCCACTGCCCATTTATTTTTTCAGCAATGCGTGCTGTGCCGGCATCTAAGGCTTTAATAATGTCTTGAATGGCCGCTAACAGGTCAGCAGGGGCCTTGCCTGGGCTTAAGGCGGCGCGGTCTTCAAACGCCGCTTCGATGAGGGGTTTTAAGGCGGACATTGGGTTTCACTTCTTGAAAGGGGTGTTGCGAATAATGTAGTTCATTCAAGGGGTTTTGCCAATGGGGGGCCGTGAATTTTCCTGCGGTTAAAAGGTGTGCAGGCGGGGTGGCTTGTGGTATGATAAGCCACCTTTAAAAACCCCAAGAAAAGACCATGAGCCATAAAATTAAAAAGAAACAGCAAGAACGCACGGTTGCCAATGCTTATCACATTTACGCCCGTTTATTTGCTTATGTTAAACGCTATTGGGGCGCCTTAATTTTAGCTGGCATCGCCAGCATGATTTATTCCGGCGTGGATGCGTGGTTCGTTTATTTCCTTAAACCCCTGCTTAATAAAGGCCTGGTGGCTAAAAACATTCACTTCTTGCGTTTTGCGCCGGTGTTGGTGCTGGGTGTGTTTTTAATGCGGGGCTTAGCCAGCTTTGTTTCCAACTATTACATTGCTTCTGCATCGCGCAGTGTCATCATGTGTTTGCGCCAAGATTTATTCGCGCATTTGCAGCGTTTGCCCGCACGTTTTTACGACAACACTTCCACCGGCCAGGTTTTATCAGTCTTGCTTTACGGCGTTGATCAAGTCGCGAATGCGAGCGCTGATGTCTTAACCACAGCCATTCAATCTATCTTTTTAATTATTGGTTTAGTGATCGTGATGTTTACCACGAGCTGGAAACTCACGTTAATGTACTTTATTTTGCTGCCCATGGTCACGGTCATCATGCGGGTGGCAAGCTTACGCATTCGTCGTTTAAGTTTAGGCATCCAAGATTCCATCGGCGACATGAGCCATCGCGCCGAAGAAAACATTGAAGGCTATAAAGTCGTGCGTGCGTTTGAAGGCCAGCATTATGAAGTTGAAAAATTCAACAAAACCACGCGTTTAAATCGCCAGCGTGAAATGAAAGTGGTGGCGGCACGCTCCATTAGCGTCACCTTAGTGCAATGCATTACCGCGGGTGCCTTGTCCTTAACGCTTTATGTTGCAACCCTCGATATTGCAGGCTCTTTATTAACCCCCGGTGGTTTTGTGGCCATGGTGGCTGCGATGTTGGCCTTATTAAAACCCATGAAAGATTTAGCTTTCGTTCAAAACAAACTTTACCGTGGCTTGGCCGGCGCGCAAAGCGTGTTTGAAACCATGGACCAAGCCCCTGAAGTCGATCAAGGCGCTTTGCCTTTGGTGCGCGCGAAAGGCCGCATTGAATTTGATAGCGTGTCGTTTCATTACGATAACGGCAAATCGGTGTTAAGCGACATCAATTTAATCGTTGAGCCGGGTAAAATTGTCGCTTTGGTGGGTCGTTCTGGCAGTGGCAAATCCACCTTGGTGAGTTTGTTGCCGCGTTTTTACGACGGCTTTACAGGCACCATTACGCTGGATGGCGAGCGCATCCAAGATTATCGCTTAACCGATTTGCGTCGTCAGTTTGCCTTGGTTTCGCAAAACGTCACCCTTTTTCAAGATACCATCAGAAATAACATTGCCTACGGTCGCTTCGACACGGTCACGGATGCTGACATCTTGGAAGCGGCTAAAGCGGCGCACGCATTGGAATTCATCGAGCGCTTGCCGCATGGCCTCGATTCCATGATAGGCGAAAATGGGGTGTTGTTATCTGGCGGCCAGCGCCAACGCATTGCGATTGCACGCGCCATTTTAAAAGAAGCGCCTATTTTAATTCTCGATGAAGCAACCTCAGCGCTTGATACGGAATCCGAGCGTTACATTCAAGCCGCCCTCGATGAGCTCATGAAAAAACGCACAACACTCGTGATTGCGCACCGCTTATCCACCGTTGAGCACGCGGATAAAATTGTGGTGATGGACGATGGCCGCATCACTGAAATGGGCTCACACGCTGAATTATTAGCCCTGGGTGGGCATTATGCTAAGCTTTATCAAATGCAATTCAAAGAACCTGAATTTGTCATGCAGGAAGCCATTCATGCGGTTTGATTTTTTAACCAAGGCTTGGTATCAACCCAAATTAACGTTATTAACCGCTTTGCTTTTGCCCTTGGCTGCTTTATTTGCTGGGGTGGTGGCTTTGCGTCGTTATGCTTATCGGCGCGCTTGGTTGCGCGTAACGCGCTTGCCTGTGCCCGTGATTGTGGTTGGCAACATCACCATTGGTGGCACGGGTAAAACCCCAACCGTGATTGCGCTGGCCTTATTTTTAAAATCGCAAGGTTATCGCGTTGGCATCATTAGCCGAGGCGTGGGTGTGAAACGTCGCGAGCCATGGTTGGTGAATGCAAACACATCGCCGCACTTAGCCGGTGATGAAGCGGTTTTAATCGCAAAACGCACTGAGTGTCCGGTGGTGGTTTTCCCTGACCGCATTGCGGGGGCGCATTTTCTTTTAAAGCAATCTCCGTGTGATTTAATCTTATCAGATGATGGTTTGCAGCATTATCGTTTGCAGCCTGATATCACCATTGCACTCATGGATGCTAAGCGGCAACTCGGTAATCGTTTTATGTTGCCAGCCGGCCCACTGCGCGAGCCTGCATCGCGTTTAGCGCATGTTAATTTTGTGTTAACCACGGGGCGAGACGTGGCCGACATTCGTTTTCAAGCGGAAGCCTGGTGTTCTGTGACGGGCGATCAAACGCAAACACTCACGGCTTTTTCAGGCCAAAAAGCGCATGTGATGGCAGGCATTAGCAACCCGCAAGCCTTTTTTGAATGCGCAGCGCGTGTTGGGGTGCAAGGCATACCGCATTCGTTTCAAGATCATCAAGCTTACACGGAAGCCATGCTGAATTTCACGCCACGTTTACCCCTGTTAATGACCGAAAAAGATGCTGTGAAATGCAGTGGTTTTTCCATCCCTGACATGTGGTATTTATCACAAACCGCCATCTTGCCCGACTTTTTCAAACAAGCCATTTTGCATCAATTGAAAGGAGTGCTGCCCCGTGAAGCTAAAATTATGCCTGCTTAGTTTATTGTGTGCATTCAGTGTCACTTCATGGTCTGCCGTGCCGCCGCCAACGGTTTTCACAGCGGATAAACCAAACATTACCGTCAGTGCCACGCAACCGACCTTCAGTTTAAAATTAAAAGCGAATCCAAGCACTGGGTTTCTTTGGTTTTTACGCGATTACGATGCTTCTTTGGTGACGCCAGTGAGCCGCCAATATGAAAAGCCCGACGGCAAATTAATGGGCGCACCGGGTTACGATATTTGGACTTTTAAAATGAAGCCTGCGGCATTCGTTGTGCCGAGACAAACCACCTTGCGCATGATTTACACGCGGCCATTTTCTAATGAAAACCCCACGCCCGTTTTATTTAGCATCAGCACTGTCGACTAACACGCCGTTTTTGAAAGTGAAAGTGGTGGGTGGGTTGGTGTTGTAAATGTAAGTGGTTTCTTCGTCTTTTTTGACATTGCTGCTGTCGTCGGCAGGCGCTTGGTTGACAGTGGCGGGTTTACCGCAAGCGGCTTGCACGCTCTTGGTGTTATCCCCCAAATTAATGCTATTCCCGCAAATGGTGCTGGCGCCCACGCCTATGCCATTCACGCTAATGTTAATGGCGTTGCCGTTGGCATCGAATGAGATGGTGGTTTTTAGGGTGCCTTGTTGTGCATTGCTGCTGCCAGTGCTGACCGTTTGTGGGATGTAGTAAGTCCATTCTTGAGGCGTGGGCGGCGGGATGAGTTTGCTTTCTTGTTTGCTCGGTTTGCCGCATTTCAATTCCACGGTTTTAATGCTATCGCCCACGGCAATGTGATTGAAATTGCTAGGGCAGAGCAAGGCTTCTGCGCGCGCAATCATTAAACACGTTAGGCTCAAAATAAACATCCGTTTCATGATGAGGCTCCTTTAGTCTTGTTTCGGTGGTGGGTTTTCCTCAGTGTCATTTGTTTCAGGTTCGTTTTCATTGCGCCTGAAACTGCCAAAGAGTTTTTGTTTTTTCTTTTTCTTTTTTGGCGCAGTCAAAATGCCGTCGTCTTGATGCAATAAACCGCTTTTTGTCCAAGGTAAACGGCGATAATAAGGCAGGGGTTCATCAGGGTTAAATAAAGGGTATTTGATAATTTCAAAGTAAGGTGAAAAATCAAAATCTTTAGGGGAATATAAATAAGGGTTGCGTTGATAGACTTCCAAGCCGTTTAGTTCATCCGGTTTCACAAAAGGCAAAATGGGGAATTGCACGGATGCAAAGGCTTCTGCAATTAAAGAAGAGCACACGCCGCTTTCCGGTTCGCCGGTGGAGGTGCGAAACAAAGAAGAGCCCCAGCGCCTGGGTAAAAGGCTCCAAGGCAGTAAAAACCGCGCTAAATCGAAGAGTTGACGCACATTGTAAGGTTGGCCCAAGGATTTCACCGCATAATTAATCACGAGGTGGGTGTCGGTGGGTGTGATGCCAATGGGGCGGCAGATGCGAATGTGGTGATGACGATAAAAATTGAGTGGCGTGATAGCCGTGCCGCGGTCGAGCAAGTCTTCGATGATGAGGCGGGCATTGTCTTTCGCATCCGTGCGTTTGCGAATGAGGTTTTGCAATTCTTCGTCTTCAAAATCGACTAAGCGGCCAATGTAGAGTGCCGCATGCGTCCAACTGCTTTGAGAAATGGCGCGTATGACTTGGCTCACGCGGCTGCGGCCTTCCACTAAAATGACATCGCCGGGCCGGAGTTCGTATTTTAAACGGCTAAAATCATAGGGCATGACGTCGGTGGTGGGTGGTTCATGCGTCAGCCAGTCGTAGAGTTTTTCGCGTATTTTTTTATAAAATGCCATGTGAAATCCTTTTCGTTGAGCGGTTAAATGCGTTTTGCTAATAAGGCAGCAGCGCCGATGTAGTTGCTAGGTGTGAGTGCTAGCAATGCCTTTTTTGCATCGTCGGGCAAGGGTAAACTTTGAATGAATTCATGCAGCATGGCTTTGTCAATGTGTTTGCCGCGCGTGAATGTTTTGAGTTGTTCGTAGGGGTTTTCAAGTTGATAACGACGCATTACCGTTTGCACGGGTTCACCTAACACTTCCCAGTGCGCGTCTAAATCTTTTTCAATGACGGCATTATTCGGTTCAAGTTTGGCAATGCCTTTGCAAGCGGATTGGTAAGCAAGCACGGCATGACCCATGGCAACGCCAATGTTGCGCAGCGCCGTGGAATCAGAAAGGTCGCGTTGCCAGCGTGAAATAGGCAGTTTTGCAATGAGGTGTTCGCTGATGGCGTTAGACAGCCCCAAATTACCTTCGGCATTTTCAAAATCAATGGGGTTCACTTTGTGCGGCATGGTGGAAGAACCCACTTCTTTTGCATTGGTTTTTTGCTTGAAATAATTCAGTGAAATATAGCCCCAGGTGTCACGGCAAAAATCAATTAAGATGGTGTTAATGCGAGAAACGACCGCTAAAAATTCAGCGATGCCATCGTGCGGTTCAATTTGCGTGGTGTAAGGGTTAAAGCTTAACCCAAGCGCACTCACGAGTTGTTCGCCGAGTGCCGTCCAATTGGTTTCAGGGGCGGCGACCATCAAGGCATTATAGTTGCCGGTGGCGCCGTTGAATTTCCCGAGGATGGGCAGGGCTATCAGTTGTTCTTGTTGGCGTTCTAGCCGCGCAATGGTGTTTGCAATTTCTTTGCCGATGGTGGTGGGCGTTGCGGGTTGGCCGTGCGTGCGCGCCAGCATGGGTGTATTGGCATTCGCGTGTGCAAAAGTGCGCAAAGCCTTGATGATTTCATTTAATGCCGGCAATAAACAATCTTTGCGTGCGGCTTGCAGCATTAAACCATAAGCTAAATTGTTAATGTCTTCCGAGGTGCAGCCAAAGTGAATGAATTCACTTAAGCGTGCCAGTTCCGTGTGCCCACCAATTTTTTCTTTAATGAAATATTCAACGGCTTTCACGTCGTGGTTGATGGTGGCTTCAATGGTTTTAACGCGCAGGGCATCGTTTTCGTTGAATAAGTTGCTAAGGTTATAAAGCAGGTGTTGCGCTTCGATGCTTAAGGTGGGAATTTCAGGCAGGTTGGCGCTTTCAGCCAGCACCATGAGCCAGTGAATTTCAACTTGTACGCGAAAACGAATAAGGCCGAATTCGCTAAAAATGGGGCGCAGCCCGTTGAGTTTGTCGTAATATCGCCCATCGAGGGGCGAGAGGGCTGTGAGTTTTGCGGTTTCCATTGACGCTCCATCAAGTAACTTGTTGAATGTAAAGTATAAATTATTTGCGCGCCACTTCCCCGCGCAAAGGTAACCTCATGAAACTATACCAAAAATTTGGGGGGAGGGGGAGGGGTGTTTTCACGCGAAAGAAGGTGGCAGTTTTTGTAACCTTTTGTGGGGTTGGTGTTAACGATCTAAGCAATCACGGCGCCGCCTAAACAAACCTCGCCTTGATAAAAAACGACGGATTGGCCAGGGGTGATGGCGCGTTGGGGGTCGGTGAAGCTGACCTTGATGTTGGGTGAGCCAGGGATGGCTTCAATCAAGCAGGCTTGA
>DASTZQ010000017.1:0-11232 GCA_035764205.1 Gammaproteobacteria bacterium | reverse complement strand
CTTTAAATCTTTTTGACAACCTTAGCTTGCGCTAAGTGTCGGATCCTTCTTGCTTACCTTCTCAGGTAGGCGCGCACATTACATCACTCTTTTCAACTTGTTAAAGAACATTTCGTCACTTGAGATGCGGCATTCTACTCGCTTCACCGAAAGAGTCAACACCCTTTTTCAACTTTTTTTAACTTTTTTCACTTCCTTACCCAAACCACCCCTCAAGACCTGCCTCAAAAACACGCCCGTGTGCGATGGCGTATGGGCTGCAACGGTTTCAGGCGTCCCGGCCACCAGCACCTTTCCACCCCGCTCACCCCCCTCAGGGCCGAGGTCAACCACCCAATCGGCGGTTTTGATGACGTCTAAGTTGTGCTCAATGACCACAATCGTGTTGCCGTGGTCGCGCAAACGGTGCAAAACCCCCAAGAGCTGCTCAATGTCGTAAAAGTGCAGGCCGGTGGTTGGCTCGTCTAATATATAGAGCGTGCGGCCGGTGTCTCGGCGTGATAATTCTTTGGCCAGCTTGATCCGCTGAGCCTCACCGCCCGACAGGGTGGTCGCACTTTGGCCGAGCGATATATAAGATAAACCCACATCCAACAAGGTTTGTAATTTTCGCGCAATCATGGGAATGGCATCAAAAAACTCGCGCGCCGCTTCAACGGTCATCTCCAAGACTTGATGAATGTTTTTGCCTTTATATAACACTTCCAGCGTTTCGCGGTTATAGCGGCGACCCTGGCACACATCGCAAGTCACGTAAACATCGGCCAAAAAGTGCATTTCGACTTTAATTAAGCCTTCACCTTGGCAAGCCTCACACCGACCGCCCTTCACGTTAAAGCTAAAGCGACCTGGTTGATAACCGCGCGAACGGGATTCTTGTGTGCCGGCGAATAAATCACGGATGGCGGTGAACAAACCTGTGTAAGTCGCGGGATTAGAGCGCGGCGTGCGGCCGATGGGGCTTTGGTCCATCACCACTACTTTGTCTAAATATTCCAAACCCTCTATTGCATCATGCGGCGCAGCCTCAACAGAACCCGCTTCATTGAGTGCACGCAAAGCGACCGGCGCGAGTGTGTCGTTAATGAGCGTGGATTTGCCTGAACCAGAAACACCCGTGATGCACGTCATTAAACCAATGGGAATATCAACATTCACGGATTTTAAATTATTACCCTTGGCACCACGTATGCTAATTAATTTTTCGGCATTCACTGCCATGCGTTTGCGCGGCACCGCGATTTGGCGTTTACCTGATAAATATTGGCCGGTGAGTGATGCTGGGTTTTTCATGATGGCTTGCGGTTTGCCTGCAGCCACAATTTCACCCCCGTGCACACCCGCGCCCGGGCCTAAATCTAAAACATAATCTGCGCTGCGAATGGCGTCTTCGTCGTGTTCAACCACAATCACGCTGTTACCCAAATCACGCAGATGACATAAGGTTTTTAATAAACGCGCATTATCGCGTTGATGCAAACCAATGGAAGGCTCGTCTAAAATATACATCACGCCCACCAAGCCTGAACCAATTTGGCTGGCTAAACGTATGCGTTGCGCTTCGCCGCCAGACAACGTTTCTGCGCGCCTGTCTAAACTAATGTAATCCAAACCAACGTCTATCAAAAAACCCAAACGGCTTGTTAACTCTTTCACAATTTTTAATGCGATTTCACCGCGATAACCCGGTAAATTTAATTTATCAAAAAAATGTTTGGCCTTATCCACCGCCCAAGCGGAAACTTCCGGTAAAGATTTATCAGCAACAAACACATAACGCGCCGCTTGATTTAAACGAGAACCCTCACACGCCTCACACACTTTGGTTGCAATGTATTTGCGAAGTTCGTCGCGCACAAAATCGGATTCGGTTTCACGGTAACGACGCTCTAAATGATGCATCACGCCTTCAAATTGTTTTTTCTTGGTGAACGTGCGGCCGTCATCATCTTCATATTTAAAACTCACCTCATCGTCACTGCCGTTTAATAAAATGTCTTGTATTTTTTTCGGCAATTTAGAAAAAGGAACATCTAAACTAAATTTAAAATGTTTTGCTAAGGCAGAAAGCACCTGAAAATAATAAACATTGCGCTTGTCCCAGCCGCGAATGGCGCCATCAGTTAAGGTAGCACTGGCATTCACCACCAAGGCAGGATCGAAGGTTTCTTTCACACCCAAACCATCGCAGGATGCACATGCACCGACTGGGCTATTAAATGAAAACAAACGCGGTGATAATTCCGTTAAACAATAACCGCAATCCGGGCAAGAAAATTTCGATGAAAAGACTTTTAACGCACGCTTAGGTTCATCCATCCAACCCAATGCTGCAATGCCATCGGCTAAACGCAAAGCCGTTTCAAACGATTCAGCCAAACGCAAACGCACATCGTCACGCACTTTGATACGGTCAATCACCACTTCTATTGTGTGTTTTTTACGAAGGTCGAGTTTTGGCGCTTGATCTAATTCAAGCATCTCGCCATCAATGCGCGCGCGCACAAACCCTTGCGCGCGCAAGGTTTGAATTAATTCAACGTGCTCACCTTTGCGCTCACGCACCACCGGCGCCAAGACCATCACTTTGGTGTCTTCAGGCAAGGCAAGCACGGTGTCTACCATTTGACTGATGGTTTGCGCTTCTAACACATGCCCGTGCGTTGGGCAGTGCGGGCGGCCGACTTTTGCGAATAATAAGCGTAAATAATCATGTATTTCCGTGATGGTGCCGACGGTTGAACGCGGATTATGCGACGTGGATTTTTGCTCGATGGAAATAGCTGGCGATAAACCTTCAATGTGATCAACATCGGGTTTTTCCATCATGGATAAAAATTGGCGCGCATAAGAAGATAAAGATTCCACGTAACGGCGCTGACCTTCCGCATATAAAGTATCAAACGCCAACGATGATTTACCCGAACCGGACAAGCCTGTCACCACCACCAATTGATCACGAGGAATATCGACGTTAATATTTTTAAGATTATGGGTTCTGGCACCGCGTATGGAAATTTGCTTCATAAATAACCTGGCAGCTCAACGAGAAGAGGGCGCAGAGTATAACATATAAATTTGTGAGGGTCGCCTCTTAGCGTTATACTGGCCCGCACAGAATATCACCGAGACAAAATTATGCACGCCGCTGAACATAAAATGACCGCCACCGAACGCAAAGCCGTTTTTAGCCTTTCCGCCATCATGGGTTTACGCATGGTTGGCTTATTTATGGTGCTGCCGCTGTTTTCGCTTTACGCCCACCAGCTCGTCGGGGCCACCGCCACCCTCATTGGCGTGGCCATGGGGGTTTACGGCCTCGCACAGGCGCTCTTCCAAATTCCCTTTGGTTACCTTTCTGATAAAGTCGGCCGCAAGCCCATCATTTTAATGGGTTTACTGATTTTTTGCCTGGGCAGCTTGGTGGCCGGTCACGCCACTCACATGGTTCCTATGATTATCGGCCGTGCATTGCAAGGCATAGGCGCGGTTGGCAGCACCATTTTAGCCATGATGGCCGACCTCACCCGCGAAAGCCAACGCACCAAATCCATGGCCATTGCTGGCATCACCATTGGCTTTTCATTTTCGGTCGCCATGTTTTTAGGGCCGGTGCTCTCGCAGTGGATAAGCATTAATCATTTGTTTTATCTCGCGGCTGGTTTTGGATTGATAGGCATTTTAGTGCTTTATTTTAGCGTGCCCACCCCCGCCACTGAGTCTTGGCATCGCGACGCCGAGCCTGAATTTAAAAGCTTTTTTCAGCTCATTTTTCACCCCGAACTCGCGAAACTCAACATTGGCATTTTGATTTTACATGCTATTTTCACGGCGAGTTTTGTCGTTATTCCTATCAGCTTAAAAAATAATTTGGGCTTTGCTGCACACGACCAATGGGAAATTTATTTACCAACCCTCTTGGGTTCTTTCATCATCAGCTTATTCTGCATAGGCATGGCTGAGCGCAAAGGCCAATTGAAACCTTATTTTATTGGCGGCATTGCCGCACTGCTCGCTGCTGCTTTATTAATGTGCTATTTCCCAGCTAACCTCAGTTTGATGATTTTAGGCTTAAGCGCCTTCTTCGGCGGTTTCTCTTTAATGGAAGCTTTTTTGCCATCGCTCATTTCCCGCACCGCCCCTGCCGACCGCAAAGGTTCTGCGATGGGGGTCTATTCATGCTCACAATTTTTAGGTATATTCATGGGCGGTGTCCTTGGCGGTTGGCTATACGGCAAGTTCAGCTTCTCGGGTGTGTACCTCTTTTGTGCAGCCCTCTCACTTTTCTGGTTGGTCATTGCTTGCGCCATGCAAGCCCCTCGCACTTTAGTCACGCAAATCATTCGCCTTTCGGACGCACCACGTGCAAAATGGTCAGATTGGGCGACAGCCTGCCGGGCCATGCCTGGCATGGTTGAAGTTATCGTGGTTGAAGAAGATGGCTTGGCTTATCTCAAAATGGAAAGAAGCGCTAGCCGGCACCCCGACTTCCTTCACCTCAAAGAATCACTTAACAATTTAGGAGCATAGTGTTATGGCACGTGGCGTTAACAAAGTTATTTTAATCGGCAATTTAGGCAAAGACCCTGAAATGCGTTACACCCCCGATGGCAAAGCGGTTGCTAACTTAACCTTAGCGACCAGCGAATCCTGGAAAGGCAAAGACGGTGAAATGGTTGAAAAAACCGAATGGCACCGCATTGTCATGTTCCAGCGCACCGCTGAAATTGCAGGCGAATATTTACGTAAAGGCTCTAAGGTTTACATTGAAGGCCGTTTACAAACACGCAAATGGCAAGATAAAACCACCGGCCAAGATCGTTACACCACGGAAGTGGTTGGCGACAACATGCAAATGCTCGATAGCAAAGGCAGCGCCTCTTCCTCCGGCGACGCCCCTGCATTCGAACGCAGCAAACCCGCAGCGCAACCAGAAGCGGCACCGGCGTTGGAAACATTTGAAGATGATATTCCGTTTTAATTTTTGCCTTCGTGCGTTTTGTTAATCATATAAAAGCCCTTAAGACACTAAGGGCTTTTATCTTCTAAAATAATGATAATTTATCTGGAATTTTTACAACTAATGAATATAATTCAGGAAATTAAATGATGCGCTAATTTTTCCATCTCACACTAAGGATTATCAGATGTCCATCACCCAAGAAATAAGCAACGCAAGAATACGTTTACACCTAGACGTACACACTCCCATTGAATTAATTGAAATGACTTTATCCTTTCAAGCCATTGCTTACGAATACAGAGACTATCTAAAAAAGGCATTTGTCCAGCAAGGAAAATCGACATCAGAAATAGACTCTATAAAACTTTACATTACAAAAATAGAAAATAATTGTATTTTAGCTGAATTAGCAAGCGCCAGTATGATCATGGGTCAATTATTTTCTGGCATGGGAAATATCAATACTTTTGTCGATTTCGTCCAAAACATTAAAAACTCCATTGATTACTTTAGAACATTAGCCAAACAAAAAAATGTTGCCCCCAAAGACCTTGAACATACCAAACAACAATGCGCAAGGTATGCTGACTTATTAAAAATAGCAGCGGAAAATAAAGACGGGCAGCTTGGCATTTCAGTCATTGAGTACCAAGATGAAACTCAAGAAGCAAAAATAAAACTAACGATTAAATTTGATTCTAACGAAGCATTTGAAGCAAGAAAAGGAGCACTACTTGCAAAAGAGGCCTTTGACTATAAAGAAGATGCGACTTATAAAAATGTATTAATGTATTTTCAACAAACCAATATTGACGAAGCAAAAAACAGCGGCCGAACCGGTGACAAGGCTATTATAAAAGCGATACACCCCAAAGAACTACCAGTGTATTTTATCTCGGAAATTGATCAGCAAAAAATTAACTACGAAAAACATGACCCTGATAAAAATCCTTTAAAGTGCTCCTACATCGTGGATGTCAATGTTGAAACAGATCGATTCAACATGCCGAAGTTTTATCGCATCATGCGAATCAATGAGGTCATTCCTCCGGATGACTCAGCTGAAATCCAACCAAGTAGAAATTAGCCTATGAACTACACACCAAGTTAAAGGATTAGCGCATGAAAGAATTTATTCGAGCGGTTAGTGGAATGAAAAACTCCATCATTTACACAGATACAGATGAACGATATTTTCGTTTTTCTGGGGGAACATGGGCGTGGCGCAACCATAATCCAGGGAATGTATGGTCCGGATTAATCAGCAAAAAACATAACGAAATAGGCAAAACGCATGGTTTTGCTATTTTTCCAGATGATGAATCTGGGCACCAGTCATTACTAGAAACACTGAGAAAAACCTATGGTGAGGCTTCAATCCATGAAATGATTTACAGCTACGCACCCCCCAAAGAAAATCCAACCAAAAAATATGAACAATTACTTCGAGAAAAAACGGGGATTAATGACAACACCCCCATCAAAAAATTCACCAAAACTCAATTTGAAAACCTTTGGAAAACAATACAGCTAATGGAGGGTTACAAAGCTGGTGAAATTGTAGAAGTGTACCGCATTTCTGGCGTTCAAATAATAGAAAAAAATCACTACGAATATTGCCTAAATGAAGGTAACTGGATTAGCGAATCAGAATGCATTAGTTTAGCTGAAAAAGGAAAAGTGGAGCTAGCCGTTTGCCTATCAAAATTAGGCGGGAGCTACTTAAAAACACCACCAAACAGCCTTTTTCAAAAAAGATTAGGTGATTTAATATGCAAAAAATAATACTCCTTATCTGCTTATGCGCCACTTTCACAGCATTATACGCCCAGGACACGCAACATAAAAATGAAAAATCAACCAACCTAGCAAAATCGCCCGATGGCGAATGGATAGCGTTCGTTAAAAAAAGTAATTACACCATCCCCAGTAATTGCTTTTATTTTTCTGAAAAAGGCAACCAAGCAAACGAAATCTGGGTTGTTAACACCAAAGCAACCACTAAAAAATTACTAGTTACCCCCCATTTCAACTGCAAAGACGTATCAAAAATTATTATTGATCCACATAATTTGCAATTTTCGCCTGACAGCAAAACACTCTACTTCGAAACATCGGCATGGGTAACATCAGGCGCCATTCATGCAGTGGATATTAACGGCCGTCATTTAAGATTTGTAACCGACGGCAGTGAATTACGTGTTGTACAATCTGGATTATATAAAGGCAACATTATTGTTAATCAACATCGCTACAGCTTCAAGGGCAACACTCCAATTGGCAGCTATAACTGGGATTGGCTGTTTACCCCAACAGGAAAACAAATCAAGTTATACAAAAAGACAACCTAAAAAGGCGATCAAATGAAAAAACTATACCCATTACACCTCAAGGTGCGAAATTTTAATTTTCAGATTGCAAGAAATTTAAACGTTCTGATTGAGAAAAAGCGCAGGAATAGTTACTCTATTTCGAGCTTTTTTGATTGAAGAACGCTTAAAGTTCACAGCAAGATGGAAATTAAAAATCGCATCTTGAGGTGTAATGGGTTATATAATGAAACTCAAAATTATTTTGGACACTCCAATGGACACCAACACCCCCGCCCTACAAGACCTCGCCGCACCGGATGGCATTTGCTTTGGTTGTGGCTCACAAAATGCGCATGGTTTAAAAATCAAAAGCTACTGGGCTGATGACAACACCCACGTCATCGCCACTTACACCCCCGCCGAACATTACACCGGCTGGCCGTCGCTGGTTTACGGCGGGCTCATTGCCTGCCTCATTGACTGCCATTCCAACTGGACCGTCATGGCCCATCATTACCGCAACGAAAATCGAGAACCCGGCACCTTGCCACGCATTGATTGCGTCACCGGCTCACTCAACATCAAATACATCAAACCGACACCCATGGGTGCGCCACTCACCTTAAAAGCACACGTTGAAGGCAACATTGAACGCAAAACACGCGTTATCTGCAACGTTTACGCCAACGACATTTTAACCGCCACCGGCGATTCTGTGTTTGTTCGAGTCGATCTTGGCCATTTAGCAAAAACCACCTAAAGGAATCACGCTCATGCAACGTTTAAAAAACAAAGTCGCACTCATTACTGGCGGCAGCAGTGGCATTGGTTACGGCATTGCAAAACATTTTCACGATGAAGGCGCGAAGGTCGTGATCGTTGGTCGTGACGCTGAAAAATTAGCAAAGGCTAAAAAGCAATTGGGTGGCGATGTGTTAGCCATCGAAGGTGATATTGCCAACACAGCCAATACTCAAAAAATACTCGAACAAGCACACGCGCATTTTGGAAAAATTGATATTCTCATTGTGAATGCCGGCATGGGTGAACGCTTACACATTGAAGAAGTCACCGAAGAAAAATTTGATAAAATGGTTAACACCAATTACCGCGGCGCTTATTTTACCGTGAAATATGCGCTCGATTATTTAAATCACCCGGCTTCTATCATTCTCATTGGCTCGATTGCCGCGAGCCTCACCATCAAACGCCACAGCGTTTATGCTTCCACCAAAGCCGCCATTGTGAAGCTCGCACAAAATTTATCAAACGACCTGGCGAAATATCAAATTCGCGTGAACAGCATTTCACCTGGTTATATCAAAACACCGATTTTTGATAACCGCTTGGAAATCAACCCTGATTATTTAAACAGCCGCGCTAAAAACATTCCGCTGCAACGCATAGGCACCCCCGAAGACATCGCCAAGGCTGCTTTATTTTTAGCAAGCGATGAAGCAAGCTACATCACCGGCACTAATTTGTTAGTGGACGGCGGTTACAGCGCTTCATTTGCAGAACCAGAGTAACACCACCTCACGCACGCCGCTATTGCAAAAACTGACAGTTATGTTTAAATATGTGAATTATTTGCCAAATTAAGAAGGGATCACATGAATACTGCCTTGCTATGCATCGAAATTCAAAAAGACCACTTCCCCAGCGGAAAAAACCCCCTCGAACGCAGCCTTGAAGCCGCTGCCAAAGCCCAGCAAGTGCTGCAAGCCTTCCGCGACAAAAAGCAGC
Source organism: Gammaproteobacteria bacterium (assembly GCA_035764205.1). Taxonomy (GTDB): domain Bacteria; phylum Pseudomonadota; class Gammaproteobacteria; order DSM-16500; family DSM-16500; genus Aquicella. Next base: position 2,211 of record DASTZQ010000017.1, on the reverse strand, counting down.
CTGTCATTCACGTGCAACACATCTCCACCCAGCCCGATGCCTCTTTCTTGCTGCCTTGCACCAAGGGCGCTGAGTTCTTTGACACCGTGCAACCACTCAAAAATGAAACCATCATTAAAAAGCACTACCCCAATAGCTTCAAAGACACACAGCTCTTAAATCACCTGATTAAAAACCAAATTAATCACCTTTTAATTTGCGGCATGGCAACGCACTCCGCCATTGATGCCACGGTTCGCGCCGCCCACGACTTAGGCTTTAGCTGCACCGTGCTGCACGACGCTTGCGCCACCCACCCGCTTGAGTTCAACCACAACCCCATCTCTGCGCAAAACGTTCATCATGCGTTTTTAGCTGCACTGCAATACGGTTATGCCGGCGTTGGCAGCACGGATGAATATTTGCAAAAAATGAATTTGCGGATTTCGCAGGTGGCGTAATCCATGGGGGCGGGCAGCCACCCGCCCCTCTTGGCAACACCCCCGTTTTATGAAATCATGCGCGCTCACCACAACACAGTGCAGCAACCATGCCCATCGCCACTCCCACCGCTTTTCAAAACGCCTTGCTTCGTTGGTTTGATGCTCACGGTCGCAAAGACCTGCCCTGGCAAATCAATAAAACACCGTATCGCGTCTGGGTGTCTGAAATCATGCTGCAACAAACGCAGGTGAGCACCGCCACCCCTTACTACCTGCGCTTCATGAAAGCCTTCCCTACCTTAAAAAGCCTGGCCAATGCCACCGAAGATGAAGTGCTGCACCTCTGGACAGGGCTTGGTTATTATTCCCGCGCACGTAACCTGCACAAAGCCGCGCAAAAAATCCAAACCGAATTCAAAGGCCACTTCCCCGACACCCTCGAAGGCATTGTCTCCTTGCCTGGCATAGGGCAATCGACCGCTGGCGCCATTTTATCCATCGCGTTTAAAAAACAAGCCACCATCTTGGATGGCAATGTAAAACGCGTGTTAGCACGTTATTTAGGCATCACCGAGCCCATCAACCAAACAACGGTTGAACAAAGCATGTGGGAAGCCGCCATTCGTTACACCCCCAAAAAACGAGTGGATGATTACACCCAAGCCATCATGGATTTGGGCGCCACGCATTGCACACGCAGCAAGCCACAATGCACCACCTGCCCGCTGCAAAAAACCTGCGAAGGCCACGCACTTGGCATTGCCGAAACCCTGCCACGCAAAACCTCGGCCAAGGCCATCCCGACCAAAACCGCCACCTTCTTGGTGATAGAACACCAAGGGCATATATTGCTGGAAAAAAGAAAGGCCAAAGGCATTTGGGGCGGGCTTTACGCCCTGCCGCAGCTGGAAGGCGAGCTCACGGCCGCTGCCGTGAAGGCGCACTGCAAGGCAAATTATCAAACCAGCGTCAAAGCCTGTGAAAAACTCGAGCCCTTCCGGCACACCTTCAGCCATTACCATTTGGTGCTCTGCCCTTACCGGCTCACCCTGCCAGCCAAGGCCAAGCTGCTGGATAAGCCCGGCCAGCTCTGGTATAACCTCGAACAACCAAAATCCATCGGGCTGCCTAAGCCCATCCTTTCGATTTTAAGGAGCCTCACATGAGCCGACAAATTCACTGCGCCAAACTAAATAAACTGGCCGAAGGGCTGGCAAGCGCCCCCATCGGCGGCGAGCTTGGTCAAAAAATATTCGAGACCATCTCTCAAGAAGCGTGGCAGCTGTGGTTAGCCCGTCAAACCATGATCATCAATGAAAACCGCTTAAGCATGATAGACCCCAAAGCCCGCGCCATGCTGCTCACGGAAATGAAAAAATTCTTATTTGAAGGTGGGAGTGAAGCTCCCGTTGGTTACATTCCGCCCAAAAATTAAGCTCAACTTTTTGAATTCAGGCATAAAACTTTGCTTGACTCGAAGGACGAGAGTGGGTTTAATAGGCGTCTCGTTTTAATGGCCAGATAGCTCAGTTGGTAGAGCAGGGGACTGAAAATCCCCGTGTCGACGGTTCGATTCCGCCTCTGGCCATTCAGTTTCGCTAGGTCACCACGGAGGTTGCCATGCACCCCCTCAAAGCACTCATCACCCTGTTTTTTTTATTCCTCACCACCACTGTTTTTGCTTCGGAAAATGTCTTTTACACCTTGCGCGACAACGCAGACGACCGCGTTGCCCCCTGGGAGACAAGCCTTGCCGCGATTAAAAAATACCATCAAAAAATAAGCATAC
>DASTZQ010000016.1:0-5151 GCA_035764205.1 Gammaproteobacteria bacterium | reverse complement strand
AGAAGTGAAACCATTTAGCGCCAATGATAGTGTGGATCTACCATGCCAAAGTCGGTCATCGCCAGGCGTAAATTAGAAAAACCCCGTGAGCTAACGCTCTCGGGGTTTTTCACATTTAAAGCCCCCTCTCCACCGAGCGTTTTTTGCGAGGAAGGAGAGGGTTGGGGTGAGGTTTAAACGGAGCATGGCACGAGCCAAGCAGGCATAGGGAGGAGGGGACGATCTGCGTTGCTATGTACATAAGGGTTGGGGAGAGGCTTAAACGGAATATTGCAAAAAACAAAAACAAAAACAAAAACAAAAACAAAAACAAAAACAAAAACAAAAACAAAAACAAAAAGACCTCGCGAATAAGTCGCGCTTTTATTTTAATAAACTTCTGATAGACTGCCGGCAATTAACTATTTATTTTATAGGTGATATTTTATGCTCAAACGACAGGCATTAACGCTAAGTTTAATTTTTTCATTCTTTATCTCTACTAATATGTTTGCAGCGACCCCGCTTTCTTGCGATCAGCTCATAAACACACATTGGGCTGACACCAATGACAGCATCTTTGGCCGCATCACCCTGGGGTTTGAAGACGAAGGTGAGCATGATTTAATTTACAACCTTTCCTATTTTTCCGATCGCTTTGGTGATGGGGGCTACGTGAACCGTTGTGACGCTCAATCCGATGGCTCGCTTTTATTAACGATCCCGCTATCAGATGATTTTGGATATCTGTTATTAAAAACCACTGACCTTCAAACCTTTACGGTGCTTCCACCGAGCCGTTTGGTGAACCAATACGAGAAACAAATTGCGATACGCGGCCCATTTTCCCGAGCTTAAATAAGGATACCCCACCCCGACCCCAAGCCTAAAAGGCAGGCTTAGGGAGGGTTGGGGTGGGGTGCTTTTAAGGCTAAAGATTCCTGGAGGGGATCGGGGGAGGCCAAACGACCGTTATGCACGCGCCAGCTTAGAGAAAGGTGTGCTTTTACAAAAACAAAAAACCCCGCGAAAAGTCATTTAGATTGCGCTAGAATACGGAAACTATTTAAAGGACTTCACCATGTCAAACAAACTCCAAAAACTTATCAGCCACAACCAAGTTGAATTTGTTGATTTACGTTTCTGCGACCTTCGCGGTAAAGAACACCACGTCACTTTACCTGCATCAAAAATAGACGATCATTTTTTCCAATACGGCAAAGCCTTCGATGGCTCATCCATTTGTGGTTGGCAGAGTATCGATAAATCCGATTTATTATTAATCCCTGACATCGAAACCGCCGTCATGGACCCTTTCTGCGAATTACCAACGGCCATCGTCCGCTGCGATGTCTACGAACCCGAAAGCTTCAAACCCTACATCAGTGACCCACGTGCGGTGACGCGTCGTGCTGAAGCTTATTTAGCTTCCTCAGGCATCGCTGATGTTTGTTATTTCGGCCAAGAAGTTGAATTCTTTATTTTTGATAACGTCCGTTGGGATATCCAAATGGGCGGTTGCTCTTATTCGGTTGACGGCGACGAAGCCAGCTGGAACTCAAACAAAGAAATGCCCGGCGGCAATCACGGCCATCGCCCACGTGCAAAAGGCGGTTATTTCCCTGTGCCACCGGTTGATTCCTCCCATGATTTACGCAGCGCCATGTGCAAATCTTTAGAAGCCATGGGTTTGGTTCCTGAAGTGCACCACCACGAAGTGGCCACTTGCGGTCAAAACGAAATCACCACGCGTTATTCCACCTTGTTACACAAAGCCGATGAAATGCTTACGTTTAAATACGCGGTTTCTAACATTGCGCACGCGCACGGCAAAACAGTTACCTACATGCCTAAACCTTTAGTGGGTGATAACGGCAGTGGTTTGCATTGCCATCAATCCCTCGCAAAAAACGGCAAAAATTTATTTGCCGGCGATCAATACGCAGGCATGTCTGAAATGGCGCTTTATTATATCGGCGGCATCATCAAGCACGCGCGCGCTTTAAATGCATTCACCAACCCAAGCACCAATAGCTATAAGCGTTTAGTGCCGGGTTTTGAAGCACCAGTCACCATGGTTTATTCCTCTGGCAATCGCTCAGCTGGCATACGCATTCCGCACGTGTTCAGCGAAAAAGAGCGCCGCATTGAAGTGCGTTTCCCTGATGCGTTGGTTAACCCTTATTTAGCTTTTACCGCCATGTTAATGGCAGGCTTAGACGGCATTAAAAATAAAATTCACCCGGGCGCACCTGTGGATGAAGATTTATATCACATGGATCCTGCGCGTGTGAAAGCCATGCCTAGCCTGGCTGCTTCGTTGGGCGAAGCGCTAGATGCCCTTGAAAAAGACCATGATTTCTTGCTAGAAGGCGGTGTTTTTAACAAAGATATTTTAGATTCTTACATCAAATTGAAGCGCGAAGAAGTCACGCGTTTAAACATGACAACTCACCCCGTTGAATTTGATATGTATTACAGCTTGTAATCATGATATTCTCAATTGCTACATGGAATGTAAACTCCCTGCGCGTGCGCTTGCCGCACGTGCAGGCGTGGTTAGGCACAAGCAAACCTGATGTTTTGGCTTTGCAAGAAATTAAAGTCACGGAGGCTGATTTTCCTTACGATGAAATCAAGGCCGCGGGCTATCAGGCCGTGGTGTCTGGCCAGCGCACATACAACGGTGTTGCTTTATTAACGCGTCAACCCGCGCGCGATGTTCTCACTGACATCCCAGGCTTAGAAGATACCCAACGTCGTGTTTTAGCAGCCACCATTGGCGACGTTCGCGTTATTAATTTATATGTTCCGAATGGTGAAAGTGTTAATTCTGAAAAATACCAATATAAATTAAATTGGTTGAAGCATTTGCATGCGTGGTTGAAAGATGAAATCAAGCAACACCCAAAATTAGTGGTGCTTGGTGATTTCAACATTGCGCCGCACAACATTGATGTTTATAACCCTAAGGCTTGGGAAGGGCAGGTGTTATTTAGCCCCCCTGAGCGTGAAGCGTTTCAAGGCTTGTTGCGTTTGGGTTTGTTCGATGTCTTTCGCGTGGTGCACTCCGATTTACAAGCGTTTTCCTGGTGGGATTACCGCATGAATGCTTACAAGCGCAAAATGGGCCTGCGCATCGACCACATTTTGGCAACGGAACCCCTGGTTAAAAACTGCGAGCGCTGCATTATTGACGAAAACCCGCGGGCTCTCGAGCGCCCCTCCGACCACGCCCCGGTGGCCGCCCGCTTTATTTAAGAAAAAAGATTTTTTGGCCTTTCATTAACACCATGATTTATAATGAATTGTTTATTTCAGCTGAAATTTGAGCAACGACTTCTCCTTGATTAATAGCCGATTCTTAGTTATTATTTCGCCCTCATTTATAGAGGTATTCGTCGGCCATGAAACCAGAAATTCATCCAACATATAAAACAGTTAAAGTGACCTGCAGCTGTGGCAGCGTGTTTGAAACCCGCTCAACCATAGGCAAAGAAACCATAGGCTTAGAAGTTTGCGCTAGCTGCCATCCTTTCTACACCGGCACGCAAAAAGTGGTTGATACGGCTGGCCGTATTGATCGTTTCCGTCAAAAATACGGTGCTAAAACCACAAAGAATGATGGCAAAGACAGCTAACGCATGACTAACGATTTGCGCCAAGCTGCGCTTGATTACCATGAATTTCCTAAACCAGGAAAAATTCAAGTTGCACTCAGTAAACCCACTGAGTCGCAACTTGATCTCTCATTAGCTTACACCCCGGGTGTGGCTGAGCCTGTCAAAGAAATCGCACACGACCCTGAAGCGGCTTACCGCTACACCAGCAAAGGCAATTTGGTGGCTGTCATCACCAATGGCACGGCGGTGTTGGGTTTAGGTAATGTGGGTGCCTTGGCTGGCAAACCCGTCATGGAAGGCAAGGCTGCGCTCTTTAAGCGTTTTGCTGACATCGATGTTTTTGACATTGAAATTGATTGCAACGACCCAGAAACCTTGGTTGAAACCATTGCTCGCATTTCACCAACGTTTGGTGGCATCAATCTTGAAGACATCAAAGCGCCAGAATGTTTCTTTGTTGAAGCGCAATTGAAAGAACGTTTAAACATTCCCGTCTTGCACGACGACCAACAAGGCACGGCCATTGTGGTTGCGGCAGCATTATTAAATGCACTTGAGTTGCAAAGCAAAGTGTTATCGAATGTTAAAATTGTGTGTTTAGGTGCTGGCGCTGCTGGCATTGCAACCATGCGTTTGTTGTTAAGCTTGGGTGCCAAGAAAGAAAACTTATTTATGGCTGACCGCGAAGGTGTTATTCACGCGGGCCGTAGCAGTTTGAATGATGAAAAGCGTGAATTTGCACAAGTCACTGATCATCGCACCTTGGCGGATGCCATGGTGGGTGCGGATGTGTTCATTGGTGTATCTGGCCCTGATTTACTGCCTGCGAGTTTAGTGAAAACCATGGCGGCCAAACCAGTGATTTTTGCTTTATCTAACCCAACCCCTGAAATTTTGCCGAATGTGGCTTTGGCTGAGCGCCCTGATTTAATCATGGCGACGGGCCGCAGTGATTTCCCTAACCAGGTGAATAATGTTTTGTGTTTCCCTTATTTATTTCGTGGTGCCCTTGATGCGCGAGCCACGTGCATTAATGAGGCGATGCAATTAGCGGCGGTTTACGCAATTAAAGGTTTAGCTAAAGAGCCGGTTCCTGACGAAGTGTTAATTGCTTATGGAATTGAGCGGGGCATTTCGTTTGGGCCGACTTATTTATTACCCAAGCCGACGGACCCACGTTTGAAAGAGTGTGTTTCCGGAGCGGTGAAGCAAGCGGCGATTGATTCAGGTGTGGCAAAGAGTACGTTATTAGAGGTTGTGTAGGGTGGATTAGCGGCGCCCTTTGCCGCGTAACCCACCAACCTTTAAAAAAATCTTTATTAAATTAATTTTTCAACATCCACGTTGCAATAATCTTTGCGCCCTTTGCCCCGGCTTCTGTTTTTAACTACCCAAGTTTAGCGGGGTATATACCCATTACACCTCAAGATGCGATTTTTAATTTCCATCTTGCTGCGAACTTTAAGCGTTCTTCAATCAAAAAAGCTCGAAATAGAGTAACTATTCCTGCGCTTTTTCTCAATCAGAACGTTTAAATTTCTTGCAATCT
>DASTZQ010000015.1:0-50127 GCA_035764205.1 Gammaproteobacteria bacterium | reverse complement strand
GCCGATTTACCCACTTTGAGTGAGCCGGTGCGCTCGTCTATCCCCAGGGCTTTCGCACCATTGATGGTTGCCATTTCGAGGGCGGTTTGCGCGCTGACGGCTTTGGGGTTTAAGGTGCTGTGTTTGCCCAAAAGCGCGGCGGAGCGCATTTCTGAGATCATGTCGAGGTCGTTGTTGCTGGCCGCGCCGTCGGTGCCGAGTGCCACGTTAATGCCGTGGTCCAATAATTTTTGCACGGGGCAGGCACCGCTTGCGAGCTTCATGTTGGATTCAGGGCAGTGCACCACACTCACTTTGTGTTTTTTTAATAAGGCCATTTCAAGGTCGTCGACTTGCGTCATGTGCACGGTGATAAGCTTGTTTGAAAGCATGTCTATGTCTTGCAAGCGCGCCAAGGGGCGTTTTTGATGGCGTTCGTGCGAGAGCTGAATTTCACCTAACGATTCTTGCAAATGAATATTAATTTGCAATGCATTGTCGTCGGCGATGGTTTTCACGCGCGCTAAATTGTCGAGTGAAACCGTGTAAGTGGAATGCGGCGCAAGCGTTGGGGTGACGAGCGGGTGGTTGCGATAGGTGTCATGAAAGGCCAGGGATTTTTCAAAATATTCTTCGGGGGTTTTGGCCCAAGCGGTTGGCACATCAATCACGGTCATGCCGATGTGTGCACGCATGCCCGCTTGAATAGCGGCTTTCGCGGTGGCTTCTAAAAAGAAATACATGTCGTTAAAACACGTGGTGCCGCAGCGTATCATTTCACCCATGGCAATGAGCGAGGCATCAAAAACCATTTCATCGCTCACCCATTTGCCTTCGGCTGGCCAGATGTGGTTATTCAGCCAATCCATTAATTCTAAATCATCGGCGAGGCCGCGAAACACATTCATGGCTAAATGCGTGTGCGCGTTAATTAAGCCGGGGATGAGCGCGTGATTTTCAAGCGTGGTTTCTTGATCCGCTTGGTATTTTGTTTTGATGTCAGTGGTGGGGAGTATGGCTTTAATGATACCGTTTTGAATGGCGATGCTGTGGTTGTCTAAAATAGCGTGATTGGGTTCGCAGGTGATAACCCAGCGAGCGTGCAGCAGTTGATCAACGTGTTCCATGAGTGTATTCCATTAATGATGTCAAAAAGGCCTGCAGTGTAGCGGGTATTGCACGGCCTGCCAAGGGGTGGGGTGAGGTTGATTTGTTGGGGTTGCGATGTTATAATGGTTAATACTGTAACCAATAACAATTATTAATGGCTGGAGTATTAATCATTATGCCAAGGGCGCAATTCTTGATTTTGCCTGCGCTGCAACGTTTGTTGACAGGGTTGGGTGAAAATATTCGCTTGGCGCGTTTGCGTCGTCGTTTTAGTGCGAGTATCGTGGCTGAACGAGCGGGGATGTCTCGCACGACCTTAAGAGCCATTGAGCGTGGTGATGCGAGTGTCATGATTGGTGCTTATGCGCGAGTTTTATTAACGTTGGGCTTGGAAAAAGATTTGGCGTTGTTAGCGCAAGATGATGAGCTTGGGCGTAAGTTGCAGGATTTGGGCTTGCCAGTGAAGGCGCGTGCGCCACGCATTAAGCGAGCAAAATCACATGAATAAAACAAAGCGCAAAGACATTTATGTTTATTTCGATGCCTTCGAAGGGCGTCAACCTGTTTTTATTGGTGCGTTAAGTGCAACCGCTTCACGAGGTAAAGAAGTTTTTTCATTTGAATATGATTCGCAGTGGCTAAATCAAAAAAATCGCTTTGTTTTAGATCCGGCACTGGATTTTTTGACAGGGCATCATTATGCACCATTGGATCAATCAAATTTTGGTATTTTTCTTGATTCCTCGCCTGATCGTTGGGGGCGTTTTTTAATGAATCGTAGAGAGGCATTGTTAGCGCGAGAAGAAGTGCGTCCTGAGAAAAGGCTTTTAGAGTCTGATTATTTATTGGGGGTTCACGATGAGCATCGAATGGGCGCTATTCGTTTTCGATTATCAGAAGACGGGCCTTTCCTTGATAATAATAAAAAATTAGCTTCACCACCGATGGCTTCCTTGCGTGAATTGGAGCAAGCTTCATTAGCGATTGAAAAAAAAGACGCAGAGAATAATCAGCACTATCATCAATGGTTAAATATGCTCATTGCGCCAGGCGGTTCATTGGGCGGCGCTCGTCCTAAGGCCAGTGTGGTTGATGAAAAAAATCAATTATGGATTGCAAAATTTCCGAGTCGAATGGATGAGTTTGATGTTGGCGCTTGGGAAATGTTGGCTTACCGTTTAGGCGTTCAATCGGGCTTGGTGATGTCTGATGCTAAGCTTAAGCGGTTTAATTCAGAAAATCACACGTTTTTAACGAGGCGATTTGATCGCTTGCAAGGCGGTGCGCGTGTTCATTTTGCTTCAGCCATGACCATGTTGCAGCGCAAAGATGGAGATGATGCCTCGATGGGTGTTAGTTATCTTGAGTTGGCAGAATTTATTGAAAGGCAAGGTGCCAATGTGATTTTTGACCTTGAGCAATTATGGCGCCGCATTTTATTTTCAGTATGCATTTCTAACGTGGACGATCATTTGCGCAATCATGGTTTTTTGCTGAGCCAAAAAGGGTGGGTGCTGTCGCCTGCTTTTGATATTAATCCGCAGCCTTATTCTGATGGGTTGAAGCTTAACATTTCTGAAACTGATAATACGCAATCCATTGAATTGGTGAAATCAGTGGCGCCTTATTTTCGATTATCTAAAAAGCGTTCAGGTGACATTGTGAATGAAATGGTTGGTCTCCTTAAGCAATGGCGACGTGAAGCGACTCGCCTTGGCATTTCAGCCTCTGAGCAGGAAAAAATGGTTTCAGCGTTTCGGTTGACTTCATGAGTTTCTCCAGCGAATTACGGGCCTTTTAAAATGGCTTTGGTGGTCGGAACGGCGCCAACGGCTTTCATGGATCGGCGAAGTTGATGGCTGGTGGGTGAGCGAATGGGTTCTTCTATTTCGTGAATTTTACGCTCTATCGCCTCTATTTTTCTTTTTTCTCTTGAGAAAAATCGAAGGGTCCCATAACTGTTTGAATCACCGCCAAGTTGTTCTTGCTTGGTTCCGCTGGCTGCAAAACAAAGGAGAGGTGAGCGTGACTTTGTGAATGTCTTTACGTGTTTTTGCATGAGTTCAATGCTCGCACTGGTGGTGTCTATGATCATGGTTGCATTATTAAGATATTCTTGTTCTTTGGACTTTAGTTTTTTCTTTTTTTGTTGTTTATTGTTGGTGATGCAAGGTGTGGCATCCGTCAACCTGATGCATGCTTCTGAAGGTCTAGGTGCGATTTTGAGAGGAATATTATTCAGGTTTCCGACTAATTTTAAAGCATCAGGCACTTCGTAATAAGGATTATCAACAAACACATCCACGGATTTTTTTTCTAAGCTCGCGCCAATTAAAGCGCAAATAATCGCTCGCATCCCATTGCCCACAATTATTTTTTTACTGTAAATGGTCGAGCCTTCAATGTCGGCTTCATTTTCAGAGTCGCTGCCAAAGCCATCTTCCGGTTCAAGTGCGGTGGATGTGCATCCTGCTTGGATCATTATCGCGTCATCCATGGCGTCTAATTTCGCATACAGTTGAAAAAGGTTTTTTTCATCGATGGCGGTTTCAACCTCATTGAGCGTCATTTTTAAAGCAGCCATTGGATTCGGTAGGTGGCTTACGTTTTCATGAATGTGTTTTATGCAGGCCCAAAAAAAATCATCGCCGCTGATGTCTATGGGTTCAACTTGCGTGAATGGAATGGCGAAAGAAAGGTCTTCCGCCTGTGAAAATGATAAGGATCCTTTTGTGATGGTAAATTGACCGGTTGCCCATTGAATGGCTTTGCACATGGCATCCATAGGGTTGCCCTGTTCTGAGGTCAGCGTTTGAAAAACGATTTTTTGAATGCCGCTTTGTGCATGCGCAGTGCGCATGATATTTTGAAGGGTGGTTTGCTTGCTTTTATCGACAGGCGTCCAGAGTAATTGAAAAAGATTTTTAACCGCACTCAGGTTGTCGATGGGTTGCTTGCTCTCTGTCTTTGTTTCGGCAGGAGTGTCGGTTGGTTTGTTGTCATCCACCTCCATGGGAACATCGGCGTCTGCTTCGTTGTCTTTGCTTTTTTTAGCGGGTTTAGGGGTGAGATGATATTGCTTAAATGCTTCAGATTTAAAAAAATGATCATTCGGTAAAGGCAGCTTATCCGCGATAGTGGTTTTTAATTGGCCGAGCATGTTGTCCATTGTTTTAAGTGTTTCAACAATGAGTGATTGGTAAGCCACCGGGATAATTCCAATATTTAAACGAATGCATTCACCCGTGGGTGCAACGGTTGGCGATAAAAACCCAAAACTTGCGCGTCTTATCATTTCAATTCGGATGCCGCTTTTGCAAATGCTTGCATTCATGGCGCCGATAAAATAATTCAGTAAAAACCCGGTCCAAGCTTCGAGTGTGCTATCGCTTGGTTTGCGTGGTTGGGTGAGGGTGGTACTTTTTTCAATGTGTATCATGAGGCAAGGATATTCTTGGTGATAATTCACTTTGATGTGTTTTAATTCGGTGAGTTGGCCAGCGATATCGCCGCAGGCTATTTGGCGGTAGTGAATAAGGTGGTTGTAGAGGTCGCTATTTCCTTCGCTGGTTTTCGCTGCTTTTTTTTGTTTTTTATCCCAGGCAAGATCACCAAAGCGTTGAAAGTTGTTGTTGTATGCACCGGCGTGTGCTCGTTTGTCGCGCGAGAGTGATTTTTTATGTTGGGTGTAAATCCCGTTCTCAGCCCCTGCTTCTGTTTCTTTGCTTTTCATTTGTTCGTGCTTGCCACTGCGGTGGTATGTGCCTGTGCTGTTTTCGCTAGAGTGCAGCAGGGTGTCGCTGTGTGCTTGGTAAGGGCTTAGTTTAATATCGAGTTGGGTTTGCACGGCTTGAGGCGCTTCTTTGGCTGCGTCTGCCAGGGCTTGTCTGGTTTGTGCGGTGCTGAAGGTGGCCTTTTTTCTATTGGGCATCTTGGCTGCTCTTATTATGGTCGGGTATCACCGAATTGTAAGAGGCTTTGGTGTGCTTGCCAAGGGGATTGACAATAAAAAACCTCGATCGGCTAAAATATGGCCAGCCGAGGGGTGGTGCCGGCATTCAATGGCTTATTTTCGCATTTGTGCCCTTTGCTTTTTGCAGCCAGGCGTTTTGGCAGGTGATTTTTTGTAAAAGCTATTGTTGTGGCCTGCAATGCCGAGTTTTTGTTTTTTTTAAGGCTTTAATGCGGCGCTGAAATCGTGGTCTGGCTTTGCATGACAATGCTTCGATTTTTTAAATGAAGCGGTGAATTATACGGAGAATGATGTAAAAAACGACGGTAATTTCTACCGTCATTTTTTATGTTGAATGAGATTGCAGGTTTTATTTAGGGGTTAGTTTTTTGTAGGTGCAGGGGTTGCTCTTTCTTCAGGTGCTGCTTCGGGGTTGCTGGATGGAAGGGGGTCATTGTTCCGCTTAAATAAAGTGCTGTGATTGGCATCGCCCAGTTTGGTTTTGCTTTCTTGCAATGCTTGGATAGACTGCAATAACAGGTCTTGGAATTTAGGGGATAAACTGATCGTTCCTTCTTGTTTGCATTGTTCATGTAAGTTGGTGAGTGCGTCAAGATCGCGATCACACAGTCGTTTATCGAGTGAAGCGCAAACGGCTTTATAATTTAAACACCATGAGCTTGGTGGGTTATGTTTTTGGTTTGGTATGACGGCTATTTTATCTAGTAAATAAGCGAGCACAACCAACTCTGCTCGCAGGCGCGTTCCCATGTCTATTGGATATTCGGTCATGGATTCGTAGTGATCTTCCATAAAATCCAATCGGTTTTGCAGGGTTAAAATGGTTCCTTCAAAGGTTGCTTTTTGACTGTAGGCAGAGGTAACAAAGATATCTTGTGGTCCAGAAAGGCCAATTAACTTCAGTGATTGGAATATTCGCAAATAAAGCATTTTGATCAGTTGCTCATTAATGTCGGTGTCAAACTCGATATCGTAATAAGGGATGGGATCACTTGGATGCTTATATAGCCAAACCATTTTTGGATTATCTGGGTTGATCTTTTCTTTGCATCGCATGGGATCGATGCCAATGGCACGCAGTTGACGGGCTAATTCTTTGCTTTTTAGGGAGGGGTTGGCATTGGCCACCAGTATGGACATGACGTTCTCAATGGTCAGTGTGTAATTTTCTTTTGAGGTGAAGGTTAAGATCAGGTGTGTCATGCGCTGTATTTTTCGATCATCGTAGAGTAAGGATATATCGAGTGGGAATTCACTGGCATGATCAACAATGGTTTTAATTTGAGTTAAAAAGTGGTTTCTATTATTTGGCCTAAATTGGTTAAGAAAAGAGGCTATCCTTTGATGTAAAACGCAATCCGGGTGTGTGTTAAGAAATCCTCCTCTCCTTAACTTATTAGTTAATGCAATAAAATTGTCTTGGCTTAAATAAGGAACCCCCTGTTTTTTGAAATCGGCTTCAGTGGGGTAAATTGCATGGTCATCCTCAATGATTCTGTTGTCAAGGATGAGGTCGGGTATGACGTGTCTTGTCGGATTTTTTCTAGGCATTTTAACCAGCGCATGCGATAAAACTGACACAACGCCGTTGTGCATGGCGCCGTTATCCACTTGGACGGTTAGGCCGGAAAGATTAACGCGATGGCCGTTTAAATCAGCATAGGCATTTTCTGGGAAGGTATAGGAAACGGGGTCGTGATTGTTGGTGTTTTCATTGTTAACACAGATACCTTGTTTTGTGTTGTGGAGAATAGGCATGTGGGTTCCTCGGGTTGGATTTTTAATAATAACGCGGATGCTAGCACGGTGTTCATGGATGAAGCCAGTTCACTCAACGGGTTGCATGTGATTCATTTAAAATAATTTGCGGAGGAGGTGGGATTCGAACCCACGTGCCACTTGCGTGACCATCCGATTTCGAGTCGGCGCCGTTATGACCGCTTCGGTACCCCTCCGGCAGAGCTTGCGATTATACTAATAATTGAACGAGATGCCAGCTCTTTTACGCTAGACGGTGTTTTTTTAATGATGGCGGTGGATTACGAAAAACGCAAAAGGCGCGTTTTTCTAATCCACCCTACGCTTAACTTAATGCCAGCTCTTTTACGCCCCGGGTGGAACAAGGTTGGGGGTCTTGGTGCTATCCGGGTCAGTGCGGTCAGAAACGGGGTAGCTGTTTTGAAATTGGCTGGAGGAAAGCCCCGGCGGAATGCGTAAAGCAGGCTCGCTTTTTGCTTTTAAATACATTTTATCGCGGTTTTGAACGCCGCTGGACGGCCCAAAGACGGCACAGCTGGTTAATAAGAGCGCAAGGGTTGCGCCTGTCATGCATTTTAGCCCGTTCATTAAGATGTCACTCCTGCTTTTTCCATGGCTTCTTTTACCGCTTGATGATGGGTGTTGTCCAGCATTAAAAGCGGCAAGCGTATGCCAGCTTCAATTTTGCCTAAGGTGTGCAACACCCATTTGGTGGGAATGGGGTTGGATTCTAAGAATAAACGTTGGTGCAACAAATGAAGTTCATCATCTATTTTTTTCGCGCTTTCAAAATCACCCTTTAAGGCGGCTTTGCACATGGCGTGCATTTTAGCGGGCGCCACGTTGGCGGTCACAGAAATCACACCATTTGCACCGGCTTGAATGGCAACCAGGCCAATGTTGTCTTCACCGCTATAAATGGCGAAGTGGCCGGGGCAGGCTGCGCGCAGTGCGGCAAAGCGTTCATGTTTGCCCGAGGCTTCTTTGATGCCGATGATGTGTTTAACGTTAGCAAGTTGAATGGCGGTTTCTGGCAGCAGGTCGCAGCCGGTGCGGCCGGGCACATTATAAAGAATGATGGGGAATTCAGTTGCTTCAGCAACAGCAGTGTAGTGCGCGATGAGGCCTTTTTGCGTGGGTCTGTTGTAATAAGGGGTGACAATCAAAGCGGCGTCAGCGCCAGCGGCTTTGGCGGCCTTGGTTAAGGCGATGGTGTGTTTCGTGGAATTGCTGCCGGTGCCAGCAATGACAGGCACCCGGCCATTCACGTGCTTCACGGCAAGTGCAATGAGCTCGGCCTGCTCGGCAGCTTCAAGCGTGGCGGATTCGCCGGTGGTGCCAGCCACCACAATGCCATCCGTGTTGGCGGCTAAATGCCAATCAAGGAGGTTTAAAAAGGCGGGTTTATCCAGTTCACCATTGGGGTGCATGGGGGTGATGATAGCAACAATGCTGCCTGTGATCATGGGGGTTCTCCAGTCGTTATGCGTTAGTATACGGCCGGACTGCTTGTTTTTTAAAGATTAATTCTTCCTATTTGAAAAATGCAATTTGATGCGCTATACTACATTTGTAGTAATTTACCACTGAGGTGACAAGCATGGGCGTACCCATTCGTATTGATGAATCTATTTATAATTTAGCCAAAAAAACAGCTCGCGCTGAATGCCGCACGGTGCCTCATCAAATTGAATATTGGGCAAAAATAGGGAAATGCGCATTAGACAACCCTGATTTACCCATTGAAATGATAGAAACACTGCTTATTTCTCGATTTCAAGACCGAGGCTTGGCTGAAGATTTTACATTCGAGGGTGATCGTGACTGATATCATCATTAAGCAAATGCCCGCTTTTAAGCGTGCTTATAAAAAACTGCATAACAACACGAAACACCAGGTCAATGAAGCGATACGAGCCGTGGTCGCCAACCCTAAAATAGGCGAGGCAAAGCTCGGGGATTTGGCAGGTGTGTTTGTTTATAAGTTTAGGGTGCATCATCAAGAAATGTTATTAGCCTATGATTATGATGAAAAGTCTCGTTGCTTGCTAGCTTTGGGTGTGCATGAGAATTTTTATCGTGATATGAAGTCGCGTTGAGCCTGTTTTCTTAGTATAATGCCTGGCATTTTTAATTCGGTAGCCCTTATGAAACGCCTAACTTTAAATCAAACCCTCTGGGGTCAGCATGCTAAAGCTCGTTATCTTTATTTGGCTGCGGCCATTTTATTTTTTTCAGCCTTAGGCGCGCGCGAGCTCTGGACGCAAGAACATCGCTGGGCGGACATTGTCACGGGCATGTTTTTACGCCAAGATTTTTTTCACCCGTATTTAGGCACGCAACAATATTACGACAAGCCTTTGCTTTCTTATTGGATGATGGCCGGCTTGTCTAAATTGTTAGGTGGCATCACCACGGTTGCGCTACGCCTGCCTTCGGCTTTTGCCGGCATCTTGGCGTTGTGGTCGGTCGTGCGTATTGGTTCTCTCGTGAAAGACCGTTCTTTGGGTTTGTTGTCGGGCTGGTTGTTCATTACCACGTATTACATCATTTTTTGGGGGCGGGTGAGCAGCGCTGACATGCTCAATTTAGCAGGCACGTTTTTTGCGATTGCCTGGTATCTTACCCATCGTGGCTCAACCCGTTTTTTAAATTATGCTGTGTTTTTTTTGATTTTAGCTTTAACCGCTTTATGTAAAGGCTTGGGCGGCGCCATCGTGCCGGTGTTGGTGGTTTTGGTGGACGTGGCTCTGCGTCGCCAATGGTTAATGCATTCCCGTCCCGCATTAATTTTTGCCGCGTTGCCAGCCTTGTTTTTTTATTTGCTGCCGTTTTGGTTGTCTAGCCATTTTGGTGGCGCGCATTACGGCGAAAGCGGCCTTTACATGGTTTACCGTGAAAATATTTTGCGTTATTTTCACCCGTTTGACCACACCGGTTCCATCGCCACTTACTTCATTTTTCTCCCCATTTATTTATTGCCTTGGACGGTGTTATTTATTCCGGCACTGTTTGCTTTAAGGTCACGCATCAAGCACGGTTTAAGCTTGAATCAGCGTTGGTTGTGTTGGTCGTTTTTAGTCGTCTTTTTATTTTTTACCTTCAGCGGGTCGCGTCGTAGTTACTACGTTTTGCCCATGGTGCCTTTGGCCATTTTATTCACCGCGGATTGGGTGCTTGCGCACGCGCGCCCACGTTTCCAGCGGGTGTTGGCTCGCGCGGTGGTGGTGATGGTGGCGGTGCTTTGGTTGGCCGTGGATATTTTGCCAGCGTGGCACAGCCTTCATTACGGCATGCCTGCGTTTGCCGCCGAAGTGAAAGCGGCGGCTGGGGGCGATGAGGCTTTTCATGCAAAGCACATTGTCTTAATTGACGCGGAATCTAAAATTAATTTTTACCTGGATTTGCCGCCCACGTTTAAAGATGTGGCTGTCATCGGCGGGCGCGATAAGCAAAGCACCGCGAGTTTATTGGCGCGCTATCCTGAGTTGGCGTCTTTACCGCCTAACACCATTTTTATCACACGTGCTTCTTATTTGCCGTTGTTGTTTCCACTTTTTAAACACTACGCCGTGGTGATCACGCCTGTTTCACCCTTGGAGCGTTGGTTTAAAATGAGTAATGAAGGCGATCCTATTGCATTTATTCCGCTAACCACGCATCATGAGTAAGTTTAAACTACTGGCTTGTTGAAAAGGATGATTAGTATGACAGAACAAATGCTGCAAAAGTTAGAAGAGAAAATGATGATGCTTCTCGGTGAAGTTGAAGATTTGCGTAAAATGGTTGATCGTCTTCAGCAAGAAAATACATCACTCAAGCAAGAAAACACGGGCATTAAATTTGACCGTGAAAACCACACCCGCAAATTGGAAGATTTGCTTTCCATGCTAGACACCATGAACACCCCAGTGCAACCTCAAACCGCCGCCGTGGGTTTGGTTGCCGTGGGTCAAGCTTAGTTCCTTCCCTGCCTCTCGCCGCCCCGTGGGCGGTGGGGTGGTTAATTGAAATAGGAATGATTATGCTGATTCCTAATCCCCCGCATCCGGGGTTGCTGGTAAAGCGAATGTTGATTGAGGGTGCGCAACTTTCCATCACTGATGCGGCAAGGGCCTTGGGTGTTGGCAGGGTTACCTTGTCAAAGATCATTAATCAAAAATCGGGTATTAGCCCGGAAATGGCCGTCAGGCTTTCCTTGGCCTTAAAAACGAGCAGTGAAATGTGGGTGAATATGCAGGGCATGTACGACCTCTGGCAAGCTGAAAAAAAGCGTAATAAAATGAAAACCCATATTCAACGTATTAAGTCGCCATTGGTGCACGCAGCTTAGTTGCCTCCCGCCGCCCCGTGGGTGGTGGGGTGGTTTCTGCCGTGTCATGCCTTGTTTTTTTAACGGTATCAGCCATTTTTTGAACAGCCAAATTCTATCTTGTTGATTATTATTGATATAAATATTCCCCCTCTTAAGGTTCTTTTCAGAATGCTTGGCTATACTGAAAGCATAATAGCTTGAATAAGAGGGGTGGGGCATGTTTAGAAATGATAAAAATGATAATCAGCCTTATAGGGTTGCATTCAGTGATATTGATGGCACTTTGCTCATCAAGGATGCAGAGGGTAGGCATGTGCTCAACCTCGCGGTGGTTGAAAAATTGCGCGAATATGATGAGGTTGATTTATTCACACAGCGTGGCAAATTTGTTTTGCTCGATAAGCAGTCTGAAGTTCCGTATGGCGAGCAGTTCACCCCTAAGGTGGAAGCAGAAATAGATCATGCTCAAATCGCTTATGTCTTAGATGAATTGAAAAAAGCCCTGCGTGGTAAAATTATCAAAGTATCGACGTCCTTGGACCCATTTTTTAATCGTGGTGAAGTTGGCGCGTATTACGATCAACAGGTTCATGCTTATGAAGCAAAGTTAGCGGCGGCAGCAAAAGCAAAATGCATGTCTCTTGATGGAACGGGGAGGCAGTTGTTGACCCCGGAGGCGCTGAAAGCGCTTGAGTATGATCTGAAAACTGAGGCCGAGAATGAAATTGCTGACATTTTAAAAAATCCCGACATGCTAAAGAAGTGTTACGAGCAACTGAAGCAAAGAATGGATCCCACAAATAAAGAAAATGTTAGCTTTGGTAAGAAAAGTGGTTATGAGCGCATTATGGGTGTCATGAATCGTTACCTCATCGAAAATGCCGTTCTTCCGGATGATGAGGTGGACCTTAAAACGGATGAAGCCCGTGAGGTGTTTTATAATTTCTTATTAAGTTTGGAGGGGGAGGGTGATCTTTTAAGGCCGCTGCTTGAAAGGCTAATAAAAGATAAACTTTTTCTTTCGCCCTTACAAGACAAAATGGGTCATTATGATTCCGCATCACGACAAATCCAAGAGCAACATCCCGACAGAAAAGTGGAGTTTACCATTTTTGAGGATGCCGGTTTGAATTTGGCTGAAATTGATTTGATGGATTTTGGTGATAGACAACCAGTGGGTGTTTTAGTTGTGGAAGGGTTGGGGGTTAATACATCCAGCGCTCATGTAAAGCATTTAACGAAATCTGAGATTGACGAAAGGGCGGTTCAGCGTGCAGCCATGTCGAAAGAAGAGCGTCAACAGATTGCTTCAGCTGTGTTAAGAGAAAGCAAAGGAAGGGATCCATTGCCTTCCAAAGAAACATTAACTAACACTTTTTCTGAGGTGAGTCGTCTTTTGACGGGTGGGGCCTTATTAACAAAATTGGATAAGGGTCATTTAGGTGGTGGCACTAAAATTAAAGTGGATGATCAGACTTATCGCGTTTCAAAAAATCTTGCTGATGTTATTCAGGTGATGATGAAAGGTATGGATGCAGTCGGTGGCCTTCAAAAAAAACCTGAAGCAAAGAGTAAGGCGGAATGGTCGTGTTTGTGTGAGGCACATCAGGTTTCAAAAAACTGGTTGGAAACACTTTCCAGTCAGCGATTGAAAGGGGTGGATTTTAAGAATGCCTCACCGGAAGCTATCGCAAGAACAATCCTGAGTGGCGACTTCGATGGAAAATATAAACTGCATGCACAGCTCTTTTTAATGTTAAATCCATTAGCGAAAGGGCAGCTTAACGGTATGGATTATAATTTCATAGAAATGCAAAAGCAGCTTCAAGTGTTTCAACGGTCTTTTGGCGAGCTCGCCCCTGCGTTGGACCCGCCGATGAAAGAGGCCTCCAGTGCAACCGCAAAAATGATGAAAGTGTTTGCTGGGAAAACCCCTGTGCAGGCGCCAAAGCCACCCACGCAACACGATGCTGCGCTGTCGGGGTTTTATGAAGCATTGGCTGGCCAGTTGCAGAATGCTGAGTTCTTTAAAAAATTAGAAATCAAGCGATTGGCTAGCGGTAAATCCGTGAAAGTGGGCGGTGAAAGCAAGCGTATTTCAGACACCTTGGCTGATATGATATTGCTGCTTCAGGCGAATAAAGGCGTAATGGACGGTGCTAAAAAAGAAGAGATCGTTAAAGAGATTTTTAATAAATCGAGAGAGTGGCTGCAAGACAACGCACCTGATATTCTTAAAGGGAAAAGGCCAAGCAGTGACCCGCTTTTGGTTGCAGAAAACATTATTCAGCACGTGAAGAAAGGTGAAGAGGTCAGAGAAGAGCACGTGATGCATGCTGCCATATTTCATGTTCTGCAGCCGAAGTTAGAACCGAGAGACAACAATGTTGGCAAGCAATCCAGTGAGCGGTCACTCAGAGAGGCATTTAATAGCTTGTGTGATCCAAGCACGCGCTCCACTTACGATCCTAACAAGCGTTTTTCTGGGTCGTTTGAGCCACCGCCTGTTGAGAATACACTGAGAATTGTCACCCCGACGACAGGGTTTGATCGAGCGCCGCCTAGCCCTGGTCGCACTCGTAAATAAAAGCTTTTTTATGTGATGATGGCATTCACGCAACCATCAACAAAAGTGAGGGTGAGTTTATCGTCAGGCTTTAATTCAGCGGCTTGCGTGATCACGTGTTTGTCTTTCATGGCGATGGAAAATCCCCGCATTAACGTGCTGAGTGGGCTGAGCGCATCCAGCGTGGCTGCGGCTTGGCCTAAGTTTAATTTCACGGCGTTTAATTTTGCGAGCATGGATTGATGGCATAGCGCTGAGAGGGTTTTTAAATATTGTAAACGTTCAGCAATTTTTTGTTTGGGGTGGTGTTGATGTAAGTGTTTTTCAGCGGCGTCAATTGCGTAAGCGGTGGTGTTTAGTTGGTTTTGCATGTGTTTTGCGAGTTGTTGTTTTTGTCTCGCTAGCACAGCCAGCAATTCAGATTGATCGGGGGTTAATATTTCAGCCGCAGCCGATGGCGTGGGGGCGCGCACATCCGCGACAAAATCGGCGATGGTGAAATCCACTTCATGCCCAACGGCACTCACGATTGGTAAATCACTGTCATAAATGGCGCGTGCCACGATTTCTTCATTAAATGCCCATAAATCTTCGAGTGAGCCACCGCCGCGCCCAACAATCAGCACTTCGCATTCTTTGCGTTGATTAGCAAGTTTAATGGCCTTGGCAATCGCCGCCGGTGCCTCTTGGCCTTGCACGAGGGTGGGGTAGATCACCACATTCGCAATGGGGTAGCGGCGTTTTAAAACGGTTAAAATGTCGTGAATGGCAGCACCCGTGGGCGAGGTGACCACACCAATGGTGTTGGGGTGAGTGGGAAGGACTTGTTTTTGATCAGCATCAAACCAACCGGCAGCGCTTAGTTTTTTCTTGAGGGCCTCGAAGGCTTGTTGCAGCTTGCCTTGGCCTTGTTCTTCCAGGTGTTCGGCAATGAGTTGATATTCACCGCGGGCGGGGTAGAGGCTCGCGCGGGCGGTGATGGTGACGTGCATGCCGTCTTTGGGCGTGGTTTGGATACGGCGCTGGCTGCCTTTAAATAAGGCGCAGCGCACCTGGGCGTTGTTGTCTTTGAGGGTAAAATACCAATGCCCCGAGGTGGGGGCGGCAAAATTCGAGATTTCACCTTCCACGTGAATGCGTTCGAATGCTTCTTCGAGCAAAAATTTTACGTTATTATTCAGCTCGCTAACGGTGAAGACGGTGGGTGGCATGGGTGTCCTTTTTGCTTGGCATTTGCGAAAGTGGCTGTGTATAATCTTCCTGATTTTAGCGTAAATTTGCAATTTAAACGCTATCTTTCTTTTCGCTGCTTGCGATTCTTCGCGGCGCATTATTTTGCTCACTAAACTTCCTGGCTTTGAAAGCGGCGTTTCCATAACCTGATGATTTTTCATTTTTTTATGGCGATGTTGCTGCGCTGTTTTATTTGTAAAAATATACCACTCCGTGCTATACTTAACTTAAGGACTGATAGAAATGATGGCCATTTTTAAAAATAAGTTTTTTGCTCAATGGGCTGAAAAACAGGGTTTGTTGGATGAGGATTTGGTGTTTGCGGTTGATGAAATGATAAATGGATTGTATGAAGCTAACCTGGGTGGCCATGTATTTAAGAAGCGACTGTCCTTTGGTGGTAAGAGTAAAAGAGACGGCGCTAGAACCATTATTGCATTTAAGTTAGATTGTCGCTGTTTCTTTATTTATGGGTTTTCTAAAAGTAAGAAAGATAACATTACCAAGAAAGAATTAGCAGCACTGAAGGCATTGGCGAAATTGTATTTAAGTTATGATAAAAACGAGCTAAAAAAAGCGATAAACGCTTATGAATTGGTGGAGGTGAAAAGATGAAAAAATCAATACTTGACGTGGTTCATGCCTCAGCAAAGGGGTTGTTTGATATTGATTTGGTGGATGCAAAAACAATGCATACGTTTGATGCTTTGTGCTTGCCCCCGGTTCAAAAATTAAGTCCACGCGAGATTAAATCCATTCGCTTGCGTGAAAAGGTGAGCCAGCCTGTTTTTGCAGAATATTTAAATGCAAGCGCTTCCACGGTTAAAAAATGGGAAACAGGCGAAAAGCACCCCACCGGGCCGGCACTTAAATTGTTGAATATGGTCGCACATAAAGGGTTGCGGGTGTTGTTGTAACGCGGGGTTAAAAAATTAGCCCAACTATTCAATAAGTTGGTTTTTGGGTCGGGTGTTGCTGGCTAGGCTTATTTTATTAGCCTAAGTGCAAAAGCCTGTGTATAATGGGTTGTTAATTTTAACCTATAAACGTGAATAATATTAGGGGAATTAACATGCTGCGCCTAGCCCAACCCGAACCTGCCTTAACCTTTGACGACGTCCTGCTCTTGCCTGGCGAATCGTCCATTCTCCCTAAAGACGCTGATTTACGCACTCGCCTAACCCGCGACATTACCCTGAACCTCCCGCTATTATCCGCCGCCATGGACACCGTCACCGAGGCGCGTTTGGCTGTTGCACTGGCGCAAGAGGGGGGGCTTGGTATTATTCACAAAAATATGACCATCGAGCAACAGGCGCTTCAGGTCAGCAAGGTGAAGCGCTTTGAAAGCGGCGTGGTGAAAGACCCCATCACCATCACCAAAGAAACCACGGTGAGGCAGGTGCTTGAGCTTTATCGCCAATTTAATTTTCATGCGTTTCCAGTGGTGAGCACGCAAGGGCAGCTGGAAGGCATACTCACGGGCCGAGATTTACGCTTTGAAACGAACTTAGATCAACCCATTGCGAATTTAATGACGCCTAAATCGCGCTTGGTGACGGTGAAAGGCCACGAAGATCGCGAACTCGTTAAAAAATTATTGCATAAACACCGCATTGAAAAAGTGATGGTGGTGAACGACGCCTTTGAATTGCAAGGCATGATTACCGTGAAAGATATCTTGAAAGAGCAAGCCAAACCCTTTGCCTGTAAAGATGCGCAAGGTCAATTGCGCGTGGGGGCGGCGGTTGGCACGGGCGCTGACACCGAAGCGCGTGTTGAAGCTTTAGTGGCCGCTGGTGTTGACATTATTGTGGTCGATACCGCGCACGGCCATTCACGCAATGTGATGGAGCGTGTGAAGTGGATTAAAAAAACCTACCCGCGTGTCACGGTGATTGCCGGCAACATTGCAACCGGTGATGCCGCGCGCGCACTGGCCGATGCCGGTGTGGATGCGGTGAAAGTGGGCATTGGCCCGGGCTCCATTTGCACCACGCGTATTGTCACAGGCGTGGGCGTGCCGCAAATCACGGCCATTAGCAATGTGAGTGAAGCCCTTAAAAACACAGACATCGGCATCATTGCCGATGGCGGCATTCGTTATTCGGGCGATGTGGTGAAGGCGCTTTCTGCGGGTGCATCAGCGGTGATGATAGGCGGTTTGTTTGCCGGCACCGAAGAAGCGCCGGGTGAAGTTGAGCTTTATCACGGCCGTTCTTATAAATCGTATCGCGGTATGGGTTCCATTGGTGCCATGGCGCAGCGTGAAGGTTCGAGTGATCGTTATTTTCAAGATGCAAGCGCCGGCACAGAAAAACTCGTGCCTGAAGGCATAGAAGGGCGTGTGCCTTATAAAGGCAGCATGGTCGGCATTGTCACGCAATTGATGGGTGGTTTGCGTTCAGGCATGGGTTACACCGGTTGCAAAGACATCAACGCCTTGCGCACGCAATCGCAATTTGTCCGTATCACGCATTCCGGCGTACGTGAAAGCCACGTGCACGATGTGCAAATCACCAAAGAAGCCCCTAATTATCAAGTCGAAGGTAAATATTAAGCATGACGCATCACACTCATAAAATTTTAATTTTAGATTTTGGTTCGCAATATTCACAGCTCATTGCAAGGCGTGTGCGTGAGTGCGGTGTTTACAGTGAAATGCACACGTTTCACATGAGTAATGACGACATTAAAGCCTTTCAACCGAATGCGATTATTTTATCCGGCGGCCCTGAAAGCGTCACGGAAATTAATAGCCCTCGCGCGCCGGCGGCTGTTTTTGAATTGGGTGTGCCTGTCCTTGGTATTTGTTATGGTATGCAAACCATGGCTGAGCAACTCGGTGGAAAAGTGAGCGCAGGGGATAAGCGTGAATTTGGTTATGCGGAAGTGACAGTGCAAGATGCGTGTGATTTATTTCACGGCATTGATGACAAAGTGAATGAAAAAGGCGTGTCATTGCTAGACACCTGGATGAGCCACGGCGATCACGTGAGTGTGCTGCCCCCTGATTTTAAAGCCATTGCGAGCACCCCGAGCTGTGGCATTGTGGGCATGGCGGATGAAGCGCGTCGTTTTTACGGCTTGCAGTTTCACCCAGAAGTGTCACACACCAAGCAAGGCATGCGCTTAATTCAACGTTTTGTGAATGACATTGCGGCTTGCCCAGCGACGTTCACGCCAAGCAATATTATTGAAGATCAAGTTCGAGCAATCCGTGAAAAAGTGGGCAGTGACAAAGTCTTGTTAGGCTTGTCGGGCGGCGTTGATTCATCGGTTGTGGCTTTGTTATTGCATCAAGCCATAGGTGAGCAATTGGTTTGTGTGTTTGTCGACACCGGGTTTTTGCGCTTGAATGAAGTTGAGCAAGTGCAAACTTTATTCGCGAAACATTTTGGCATTAAACTCATTACCGTGAATGCCAGCGCGCAATTTTACGAAGCCTTAAAAGGCATTGATGACCCTGAAGCTAAACGCAAAACCGCTGGAAAATGTTTTGTGGATGTGTTTGAAGCGGAAGCCGCAAAAATTGATAACGTAAAATGGCTGGCACAAGGCACCATTTATTCTGATGTGATTGAATCGGCCGCAACTAAAACCGGCAAAGCGCACGTGATTAAATCGCACCACAATGTTGGTGGTTTGCCTGAAACCATGAAGTTAGCTTTATTAGAACCTTTGCGTGAATTATTTAAAGATGAAGTGCGTAAAGTGGGTTTGGCTTTGGGTTTGCCTCACGATTTAATTCATCGTCATCCTTTTCCGGGGCCGGGTTTGGTGATTCGTGTATTAGGTGAAATTCAGCCTGAATACGTTAAAAAATTGCAGTTGGCCGATGCCATTTTCATTGAAGAATTGCATCACGCTAAGTTATATCACAAAGTCAACCAAGCTTTTGCAGTGTTTTTACCCGTGAAATCCGTGGGCGTGGTCGGGGATGCTAGGCAATATGAACCGGTGATTGCGCTGCGTGCGGTTGAATCGCACGATTTCATGACAGCCCACTGGGCGCATCTGCCTTATTCATTTTTAGAAAAAGTGTCTAATCGCATTATCAACGAAGTGCGTGGCATTTCACGCGTGGTTTACGACATTTCCGGCAAACCACCAGCGACCATCGAGTGGGAATAAGCATGAACGACGCTGATTGGATGTCGCAAGCCATTGCACAAGCTCGTTTAGCGGAAGCGGCGGGCGAGGTGCCTGTGGGTGCGGTGTTGGTGTTGAATGACCAATGCATTGCAGCGGCTTATAATTGCCCCATTACCACCAACGACCCGAGCGCCCATGCTGAAGTGGCTGTTTTGCGTGCGGGCGCCAATGCTTTAGGGAATTACCGTTTGTTGGATTGCACGCTCTACGTCACCTTAGAACCCTGTGCCATGTGTGCCGGTGCCATGGTGCATGCGCGCATTAAACGCGTGGTTTATGGTGCTTCCGATGCGAAAGCGGGTGCGGTGAGCAGTCAATTAGCGCTGCTTGATCAAGCCTTTTTAAATCATCGTGTGCAGCATGAAGGTGGCGTGATGGCGGCGGAATGTGCTGCTTTGCTCAGCGATTTTTTTAAAAAGAAACGCTCTCTTTCTTCTGGCGTATCCGATGAAAAATATGTTCCATGATGTGTTGATATAAACCATCTTGCAAAACCAAATCTTCGACGCCGGCATCAATGCTCGGGTTGTCATTAATTTCAATCACCATCACATTGGAACCCGTTTGTTTTAAATCCACGCCGTATAAACCATTGCCAATTAAACTCGCCGCGCGTTTCGCAATTTTTAATACTTTTTCAGGCACTTGATTGAGCGGAATGGTTTCATGATGCCCTTCTTTAAAGGTTTTACCACCCGCTGTCCATTGGTTAATTTGCCAGTGATTTTTAGCCATGAAATATTTGCAGGCATACAGGGGTTTGTGGTCTAAGATGCCGATGCGCCAATCAAAATCCGTGGGCACGTATTCTTGTGCGATGACCAAATCAGATTGATTAAGCATTTTATGCAATTCTTCATCGAGTGAGAGTGGGTCGCTCACTTTCACGACGCCGTCTGAAAATGAGCCATCGGGTTGTTTCAACACATAAGGCAAGCCTAATAAATTGACGAGTTCATCGTTGTTTTTCTGGTGCACGATGATGGTTTTAGGTGTTGGAATATTGGCTTTTTTCATCATTTCAGCCATGTAAACTTTATTCGCGCAACGCACAATGGAAATGGGGTCGTCAATCACCACTAAATTTTCAGCCGAGGCGCGTCTTGCAAAGCGGTAGGTGTGATGATTCACGGCGGTGGTTTCGCGAATGAATAAAGCATCAAATTCAGGGATGCGGCTGTAATCGTTTTTAGTGATGAATTTGGCGCGTAAACCTGCATCTTCGGCGGCATTTGCAAATTTAGCGAGCGCACGTTTATTAGAAGGCCCGGCTTTATCATCAATGCCCACTAAAATGGCAATGTCGTAAACCAATTTTGAAGTGTTAGAGGTGGAGCGTATGCGTTTTCGCGCGAAATATTGTTTGGCAAATTCAAGCAAATGCGGTTTATGCGCTTCAGGAATTTGATTGAGGGGCAGCGGGAAAATATTTTGCAATAACCATTTGTTTTGATCGTGGTTCCACACAAAACACACATTTAATAAAGGTGCAGGAAATAAATTATAAAGTTGTTTGCTTAAGCTTTCGTGATTGTGAGAAACACTGTGGCCAAAATAAATATTGAGCTCAAATTTAATGGATTTAATGCGTGAGAGGGCGCGTTGAATTTCAGTGTCCAGCTCGTCGGAGATAATGCGGATGATGGACTGTGATTTTAAATCTTGGATGGTGGTGATGTTGGGGAAGCTGCGATGGTTGCGCGCTTCAGCCAAGAGCGAAACATAATAACCAAGACCTTGATAACGGAAGGATTGGCAAAGGTTATAAACCCTGACATTGGACATTTCAGCGTATTTTTTGTGGGTGAGGTAGGCTTTGGCTGAGACAACTTCCACTCCCGGGATTTGGAAGTTCCAGTGGTCGGGTTTGTTCACGACGACTATGCTATGCATGGGCTCAACTTTTCAAGGGGTCCATCCACTATGACATTGGCGCTTGCATCTCGTCAAGGGGTTGGGGTATCTTTAGAGCTATGCATGATATTGAAACCTTAAGGTCTTACCAGCGTTGTGTGTCGTTTTGCACGGCGGGCAGCTATGATTTGCTCGGCCTTGCCAATTTTTTCCGTAAAAAAGGCTATTTTACGCGTTTAACGCGCGATGTCTTGCACGTGAATAACGTGAAACGCCCGGGCGATATCTTCTTTTTTAATCACGGCTGTTTTGTCTCTTGGGGGTTTAAAAAGAACTTTGAAGACAAACTCCTTGAATATGTGAAAGACTTCGCCATTGCCCCACTCAACCCCATTGAAATTGATCACCTCTTCTTTAAGCAAGGCGAAGAGATGAGCATTGACACCAAAGAGCGCTTGCGCCTTGATGTGATCACGCTCACCTCAGGCGACCCGCAATTTAAGTTGGCCTTTTCCTATGCCTTGGCTCAGTCCATCAAGCTTGAAGCCTTTGAAGAGGCGATTAAAGACGCCATTAAAAAGAATGCGGCTTTGCCCGAAGAAATCTCCACCAAAGGCACCATTTCCCTCTCGAGGCGCGCCATTTTCAAGCGCATGGGTGAAATCTTTATTGCGCGCAGTTCCATTAACTTAAACCTCGAATATTTAGACGTGCCTGAGTTTTTTTGGCGTAACCCCGGCCTTGAGCCTTACTACATCATGACTAAAAAGTTTTTAGATATTCCCAGTCGAGTCATGGCCTTAAATCAAAAACTGGATGTATTACAAGAGCTTTTAGACATCTTAAACAGCCAAGTGCAACACCGGCATTCCAGCTTGTTGGAGATGATTATTATTGTGTTAATTGGTGTTGAAATTGCGATTAGCTTGCTGCAGTTTCATTTGTTTTAAGTGGTTTTTCCATGCACCACGCTGTTTGCCCATCTTCGTAAAACCCACTGATTTCCCCTGTTTTGAGGTAGCCGCCGCGCTCATAAAAACCAATGGCGCGCGCATTATCACACCTCACTTCCAGTTTCATGCGAGTGCAGCCATGCCTTAGGGCATCCATTTCCAAGGTTTGCATTAATGCTAAAGCAACACCGTGTTTGCGGTGATCGGGGTGAACCGCCAAAGAATATAAACGCGCGGTTTTTGAATGTTTACGATAAAACACGACGGCGCTGCCTATCACGGTGTTTTGTGCTTTGGCGGCGAGCACCAAAGCGGCTTTTGATTTAAGCAGGTGCATGAAATTGCGGCGATGCAATTGGTCGGTGGTAAAGCAGGTATTTTCAACTGAAATTAAACCATCAACATCCAGTGCGGTTGCTGTCGCGATGATCATTGCGTGCTGGTGCCGTATTTAGGAAAATGTTGTGGGTGATGTGTTTGAATGTAGGTGAGTAATTTTTCACGCACTTCAGCGCGTAAATCAGAGAGATTGTCTGCGTTGATTGCGCTCACTTGTATGCGCAATTCCACGCTGGTTTCGCTAATATTGGCCACTTGCATTTTTTGCGCGCGGCGGTCCCACAGCGGGGAGGCTTCTACGATGCGTTTTAATTCTTCGCGCAAAGGCGCAATGGGCATGAGGTAGTCAACGTTAATGAGAAAGCTTGAGCGTATGCTATCGCCTTCGTGCGACCAGTTTTCAAAGGGTTTTTCAATGAAGGTGGAAATGGGCACAACCAAGCGGCGTTGATCGCCGAGTTTGATGGTGACGTAGGTGAAGGTGATTTCTTCGATGACGCCGGATTCTTTATCGAGCAGAACAATATCACCAATTTTAATGGGTTGAGCGACCGCGATTTGTATGCCAGAAAACAAGGAAAACAAAGTCTTTTGTGCGGCCAAACCGATGATAGCCGTTAAAAAACCGGCGGAGGCTAACAAGCTGATGCCGATGTTACGCACGCTGCTAAAGGTCATTAAAATAGCGGCGGCGGTGATGATGACGATTAAAACGGTGGCGATGTTACGAATGATGTGCAGCTTGGTGTAGAGTGCTTTCGCGCGTGAATTATTTTCTTTTTGTGAAATCATGACTTGGTAAAGCACGGCTTCGAAGGTGTAGAGCACGTGTATGGCTATCCAGCCGAGGGCGGCAATAATCACGACGGTGATGGCGTTGTTTAGGTAATTTAAATAAGTTTGTGTGGGGCTAACAATGGAAATAATGACATTGATGGCTAGCAAAATAAACAAAATGCTAATGCCCTTGCGTACGCCGCCTAAAATGAGTTCGGTGATTTGGTGTTTTTCATGCAGGCGCAGTTCAATGCGTCGAGAGGTGAGCACGACCAAATTATAAAAAAACAATAAAATGGCGATGGCGGATAAAATGCGGCCGGATAAATCGGTTAAATCGAAGAAATGTTTCCAGGTGATAAAAGGGAAAATATTGTCAACGTAGCCAAGGGCAATGAGCGCAACGCCGATTAATAAATAAATGAGAGGAAAGCGTGCTGCGCGAAACGCAGTGCGTTGAGCTAAGTGTGTGCCGAGTTTTTTGGGTAAGGTCATGCCTTATTATAACGCGTTATTGGCGGACAAAGAACCCCTCCTTTTGGGAAGGAGGGGTTGCGGGCCTTAGTTGCGCTGGGGTGCAGGCGCTTCTTGTTGGTTGTTTTCTGCTTGGCGGGGTTGTTCGGGGGCGATGTAGAACAAGCCGAAGCGGAGGGCTTTGTCGAAGGTGGGGAGGCGTTGTTCTAAGTTGTTGTTGGCATAGGCTGTTGCGGCGCGGTTTAGGGTTTTATCGCCGAGTTTCAGGCCGAGTGAGCTTATAAAGAAGAGCATAAAAGCTGCACTGATAATGTATTTGTGGATGAGGTAAAGCTCAGCAGCTGGTGTGGCGTTGTCTTGGCCGTATTTTTTTACTTGCCAGTTATGATGTTCGTCTGAAAGGGCGTTAAAGTGATGAGTGGCCACGCGCATGACTAGTGCGGCAAGCATAAAGCTTGCTTTTAGTTGGGGGTTATTTTGGTTTTCATCATGAATACGTTTTGCAATGGCATTCAATTGGTTAGGAACGGATTGAGCGAGTTGACGTGAGTGTGACATGGTGAAACCCTCATTTTTTATTTGTGATGTCAGTTTACCAGGGTATTCTTAACACATCCTTAAGCAAATAAAAAAGCCCGCATCAGCGGGCTTTTTGGGTGGGGCGAGCCATTACTCAGCGGGGCTGTTGTTTTCAGCAGCGGATGGGATGGCGGTGGTGCCAACGCGCGCGACCAATTTTTCTTTGATGCGGGCGGCACGGCCACTCAATTCACGCATGTAGTAAAGTTTGGCGCGACGAACATCGCCACGGCGCTTTACTTCAACGGAGTCAATGGCAGGGCTAGACACTTGGAAAACACGCTCGACGCCAACACCGTGAGAAATTTTACG
Source organism: Gammaproteobacteria bacterium (assembly GCA_035764205.1). Taxonomy (GTDB): domain Bacteria; phylum Pseudomonadota; class Gammaproteobacteria; order DSM-16500; family DSM-16500; genus Aquicella. Next base: position 25,750 of record DASTZQ010000015.1, on the reverse strand, counting down.
GACGGTGAATGCGGAGTGGTAGCCGCGGTTGCGTTTAGCAATAACCACGCCTTCAAAAGATTGTAAGCGAGTACGCTCGCCGTCTTTCACTTTCACTTGCACGACGACGGTGTCGCCTGGGCCGAAAGCCGGCATGGGTTTAGCGGCTTGGCTGAATTCTGCTTCAATCGCTTGCATGATCTTATTGTTGCTCATTTTCAATTCCTGTTATAAAAACGTCATAGGCTCACAAGTCGTGCAATTCTAACGGCTTTCAAACCATTTTTCGAGCACTTTCTGATAAAAATGTGAGGAATTTTTACCGGGGCGTCGGTTTGCTGGCGTTTTCGGCCAGAAATTCAGCCAGGAGGGCGGCTTCTTCTTTGGAAAGTGTTCTTTTTTCTAATAAATCAGGCCGGTTCAGCTGGGTGCGGCCCAAGGATTGTTTCAAGCGCCAGCGGGCAATGGCGGCATGGTTGCCGCTTAAAAGCACGGGCGGGACGGGTTGGCCTTGGAAGGTTTCAGGTCGGGTGTATTGCGGGTATTCCAATAAACCGGTGCTTAAGGAGTCGTTGGCAGCAGAATCGGCATCCCCCAAGGCGCCGGGCAAGAGGCGGGTGGTGGCATCGATCATGGCCATGGCAGCGAGCTCGCCGCCGCTTAAAATGAAATCGCCCAGGGACCAGCATTCGTCAATTTCCGTGTTGATCACGCGCTCGTCTATGCCTTCATAACGGCCGGATACCAAAATTAAGGCTTCTTTTTTCGCAAATGCTTCAGCCGCTGCTTGATCAAAACGCTTGCCTTGCGGGCTTAAATAAATGGTGGTGGGCGGGGTGGGGGCGGCGGTTTTCGCGGCTTGAATGGCGGCAACTAAGGGGCCGGTCATCATCACCATGCCGGGGCCGCCGCCGTAAGGGTGGTCGTCGACCGAGCGGTGTTTGTCGGTGGCGAAGTCTCGGGGGTTCCAGGTGTTTAGCTGCAATAAACCATTTTTTTGCGCGCGAGCCGGAATGCCGTGGTTGAGCGCGGCAAACATATCAGGGAAAAGGGTGATAAGACCTAGCCACATGGCTAAAGCGGCTCCCAGTCAACCTGCATTTCTTTTTTGTTTAGGTCTATGTGTTTGACGGTGCTGCCGGGCAAGTAAGGAATGGCGTGTTCGCGTTCACCTTTGACAACCAAGACATCATTCGCACCAGTTTCCATGAGGTAAATCACCTTGCCCAGGGTGGCGCCGGTTTGGTTGATGACCGTGAGGCCGATTAAATCAGACCAGTAATAGTCGTTTTCATCCAGGGTGGGCAGTTGGTTGCGATAAATCAGGATAAGTTGGTTGGTGAGCTGCTTGGCGGCTTCGGGGGAATCTATCCCTTTCACTTTGATGAGAATGTTGTCGCCGTGGCGTTTGCTGTCTTCCAGTTGAAGGGGTTCGATTTGCCCGTTGGGGCGCTGGATGAGCCAAGGCTGGTATTCAAGGATGGTTGGCCCAAATTCAGTGTAAGTGTGAATTTTGAGCCAGCCGTGAACACCAAAGCTTGAGCCAACTTTACCAACGGTGATGGTCGCTTTGGTGTCTGTCATTGTGCTTAGGCTGCTACTGGAGCGGCTTTTTGTTGCTTGATCAAGGTTTTAACGCGATCAGAGGCTTGCGCGCCTTTGCTGATCCAGGCTTCGGCTTCGGCTAAATCAAGGGACAAACGAACGGCATTGCCCTTAGCGAGTGGGTCGAAGTAACCAATTTTTTTGATGTAGCGGCCATCACGTGAGCGTTGCTTGTCGGCAACAACGATATGATAAAATGGGCGTTTTTTAGCGCCGCCGCGAGATAAACGAATAACGACCATGGTGTTTTCTTTCCTGTTTTAGTAAATCATTAGGGCGTGGATTATACGTTACTTTTTGGGTATTGCAAAGTTTTTCGGCTGCGTGGTGTGTGCACGAAACCTCCGTTCGCCTCGCCTGCCGTTCTATTTTTTCGCGCGACTTTGTGCAATGTTCTTTTAAAAGAACCCCTCCCCACCCTCCCCATCTTCGCAAAGAACGCTCGATAGGGAGGGGGCGATCTAATTCACTGTGTGCATGAAAAGCTTAAAAGCTTAAAAGCTTAAAAGCTTTTAAGCTCACGGAGTGATTAGCTTTGATTTAAGTAAAAGCGAACTTAGGTGGCTCCCTCCCTATCGAGCGTTCTTTGCGAAGATGGGGAGGGTGGGGAGGGGTGCTTTTAATTACCCAAACGGCGGAAAACCACCCGGCGGCATGCCGCCCCCACCAAATGGCATTTTGCCTTGCAAGCCGCGCATCATTTTCATCATGCCGCCAGCGTTTTTCATTTTCTTCATCATTTTTTGCGCTTGTTCAAATTGCTTGAGCAATTGATTGAATTCAGGAATGGTGGTGCCCGAACCCGCCGTAATGCGGCGTTTATGCGAATTTTTAATGTGGTCAGGGAAGCGGCGTTCTTTGGGTGTCATGGAATTAATCATGGCCTCAATTTTCACCAAGCGCTTATCATCCATTTGATTTTTCAATTGCGGGGGTAATTGAGCGCCGCCAGGCAGTTTACTTAAAATGCCCATCATGCCGCCCATGTTTTTAATTTGCTTTAATTGATCAAGGAAATCTTCAAAATCAAACCCACCTTTTTTAATTTTTTTAGCGAGTTTTTCAGCCTTGGTTTTATCCATCTTTTGGTGGGCTTCTTCCACCAAACTTAAGATGTCACCCATGCCTAAAATGCGTGAAGCCACACGGTCGGGGTGGAAGGCTTCCAGTGCGTCCACCTTTTCACCAACCCCCATAAATTTAATGGGTTTGCCCGTGATTTGGCGTATGGAAAGCGCTGCGCCACCTCTCGCATCGCCATCGGTTTTGGTTAAGATGACGCCGGTTAAAGGCAGGGCATCGTTGAAGGCTTTCGCGGTGTTCGCCGCGTCTTGGCCTGTCATGCTGTCCACCACAAACAAGGTTTCTATCGGGTTGGTGGCAGCGTGGATGGCTTTGATTTCAGCCATCATGGCTTCATCAATGTGCAGGCGGCCGGCGGTGTCGATGATAAGCACATCTTGCACCTTGGTTTTCGCGGCTTGAATGGCATGCACGGCAATTTGAACAGGGTCTTGTGTTGCGTCGCTCGGGAAATATTCAATGCCTAATTGCTTTGCCAGGGTGGCGAGCTGTTCGATCGCGGCCGGGCGGTAGACGTCGGCACTTGTCACCATCACGGATTTCTTTTGGGTTTCTTTTAACCAGCGGGCGAGTTTGGCCGTGGTCGTGGTTTTACCCGAGCCCTGCAAGCCCGCCATTAAAATGATGGCCGGTGGAGTGGTGCGTAAATTCAAGGCTTCATTCGCTTCGCCCATCAAGGCAATGAGCTCAGTGTGCACAATTTTGATTAAGGCCTGGCCGGGGGTGAGGCTTTGCAAGACTTCGGCGCCTAAGGCTTTTTCTTGAATGTGGTCGATGACAGTTTTGGCGACGGGCAGGGCGACGTCGGCCTCCAGCAAGGCAACGCGCACTTCGCGCAAGGTGTCTTGGATGTTGCTCTCCGTCAGGCGGCCTTGGCCGGTGAGATTTTTAACAATTTTTGCCAAACGGTCGGATAAATTAGTGAACATTTGCCTTACTCGCAGTCATGAAGAATCGTGCCGGGAGTATACCCAAAAAACCGTGGGGCTACAAATTTCGTGATATACTGACACTCTTGATAGGAATTGATGGACCGTCGCCTGTGACCAGTTTTCAGCTAATTGTTTTATCCCTTATTTTAGTCGCTTTGATCATTGTCGCGGCATTTTTCTCCTTCGCTGAAACCAGCTTAATGGCTTTAAATCGCTACCGTTTGCGCCACCAAGCTCGCCTTAAAAAACGACACGCTATTCGCTTAACGCATTTACTCAAACGCCCCGACCGCTTGCTCGGCGCCATTTTAATCGGCAACACGTTTGCAAACATGCTGGCTTCTTCGTTAGCCACTTTGCTCGCCGTGCATTTTTGGGGCGATCAAGGCGCTATTTTGGCGGCCATCGCAATGACCATGGTGGTTTTATTATTTGCTGAAATCACGCCTAAAACCATTGCCGCGATTTACCCCGACCAAGTTGCGCGTTGGGTGGCGCTGCCCATTCAGTGGACTTTAAAAATCTTATACCCCATGGTGTGGCTCGCGAATGTGGGCACGAGCGCCCTCATGAAATTACTGCATATTCGCGTGTCTTCGCAAATCAGCGAATCATTATCGCGTGAAGAATTGCGAAGCGTGGTGCATGACACCACCGGTAAATTATCACGCCAATATCAAAACATGTTATTAGGCATTTTAGATTTAAATAACTTAACTGTTGATGATGTGATGGTCCCGCGCGAGCACATGAGTGGTATTAATATTTTGCGACCCTGGCCTGAAATTCTTCAACACATTAAAAAATCCAATGCGGGATGGATGGCTTTTTATCGCGGCAATTTAAATGAAGTGGTGGGTGTGCTTTATTTAAAAGACGTTGCTAAGCGTTTGCTAGATCACTTGGCCTTTGATCAAAAGCATTTAACATCTTACTTGCAAGACCCTTATTTTGTGCCTAAGGGCACGCCTTTGAGTGTGCAGCTTACTTATTTTCAACAACATCACGACCATGCGGCTTTTGTGGTCGATGAATACGGCGTGATGCAAGGCGTGCTCACCTTGAATGACATCCTTGAAGAAATCATTGGTGATTTTACCTCGAGTTTGTCTGTCGGCAAACGTTTGCAACGACAAGCCGATAAAAGTTATTTGGTTGAAGGTTCAATGACGGTGCGTGAATTTAATCGTCACACGGAATTTGAGCTGCCTTTGCGCGGCCCGCGCACCTTAAATGGCTTGATTATCGAGCATTTGGAAGCGATGCCCGTCGCGGGGGTCGGCATGTTGATTGGAGACTACCCGGTTGAAATTGTGAAAGTGAAAGAAAACCGCGTGAAATTAGCGCGTGTTTTTCCGCGTTTGCATCATCACGAGCCTCATCACGCCAAGCGTTCAGCTAAGCATTAACAACGCAGCGACATCCCGGTTTTCAGCAGCCAAAGCATTATACGTGCGGCAAGCGGCGTGTGTGTTCATGGTTTCAACGCCTATGCCTGCATTTAATAAAGCGCCGTAAATCTCAGGTTTGATATACACCGTTTTTTCGCCCGTGCCCAAAATGAAAATGCGAGGCTTGAGTTCCAGCACGCATTGCAGGTGAGCGCTAGTGAGTGCTTGCCAGTGAGCGGGCTCGAAATGTGGCAAAATGCGGGTGGGGGTGATGATGAGGTTGTCGGTGTAAGTGGTGTCGCGCACGATGATTTTGCCGGGCGCGTAAGCCTTGATGAGGTTAACTGCGTTATTTTCGTCCAGCTCGAGGTTCATGAGGGGCTCAATTCAATTGACACTGACCTTAGGGCTCATTATGTTACAGGGATTGTTTCTTGATGCAAAGGAGTTTAGCCATGCAAACCAAAAGCTTGTCAGCGGCCTTGTTATTTTCGGTTTTTTTAGGCCCGGTTGGCTTATTATACGCCAGTTTTTGGGGTGGCGTTTTCATGATATTGTTGGGTTTTTTCTTTGTCTCAGCCCATTTTTTATTTTTAGCCAGTGCGGTGTGGGTGGGGTCTTCCATTTGGGCCGTGCGCGCGATTGAAATGTTACATCGAAAAGGTTAGTGATCATGCAGAAAAACATTGTTCGTCGTGCATTGCCGGATGCTTTGCCTTTGGGGTTGCAAGCCTTGCATCCTTTGTTGCAGCGTGTTTATGCTGCGCGTTCGGTTGGCACGGTGGACGAGCTTGATCGCAATCTTGAAAAACTCATTCCGGACACAGCCTTGCTTGGCATGCCGGCTGCCGTTCAGTGTTTAACCGACGCTTTGCAGCAACAAAAACACATTGTGATTGTGGGTGATTTTGACGCCGATGGCGCAACGAGCACGGCGGTTGCCATTCGGGCCTTGCGTGCCATGGGTGCAAAACACGTGAGTTACCGTGTGCCCAATCGTTTCGCCGATGGTTATGGTTTAACACCGGAATTGGTGGCGAGTTTAACGCATCAAAAACCTGATTTAATTCTAACGGTGGATAATGGCATTGCGAATCACGCAGGGGTGTTAGCAGCAAAAGCCATGGGTGCAGTGGTGGTGGTGACCGACCACCATTTGCCTGGCGATACCGTGCCCGCAGCCGATGCCATTGTGAACCCCAATCAACACGGCGATGCGTTTCCCAGTAAAAATTTAGCGGGCGTGGGTGTTATTTTTTATGTGATGTTAGCCTTGCGTCGTCATTTAAATCAAATTGGTTGGTTTGAAGCCGAACGCATTCCGCAACCCACCATGTCTAAATTACTTGATTTAGTGGCTTTAGGCACGGTCGCCGATGTGGTGCCGCTCGATCATAATAATCGCATTTTAGTGCATCAAGGCTTGCGTCGTATTCGTGGTGGTGTGGCGGTGCCTGGCATGACCGCTTTATTGGAAGTGGCAGGGCGTGATTTTGCGCGTGCGAATGCTTCTGATTTGGGGTTTGCCGTGGGGGCGCGTTTGAACGCTGCTGGTCGTTTGGAAGACATGTCTTTAGGCATTGAGTGTTTGCTGTGTGATGACCCCGTTGAAGCGCGCGCGAAAGCGCAAGTGCTGGATCAACTGAATGACGAACGTCGGCACATTGAAAAAGGCATGCAAACGCAGGCTTTACAAACCTTAGATGCTTTAAATCAGCGTTTATCTGGTGAGTTGCCTAAGGGTTTGTGTTTATACGATGAAACCTGGCATCAAGGCGTGATAGGCATTTTAGCGTCACGCGTGAAAGATAAATACCATCGTCCTGTCATTATTTTTGCGAAGGGGCATGAAGGTGAAGTGAAAGGCTCAGCGCGCTCTATCCCGGGGTTTCACGTGCGTGATGCCTTGGCGCACATTGATGCAAAACACCCAGGGTTAATTAAAAAATTTGGTGGCCATGCCATGGCAGCGGGTTTAACGCTGGCAAGCAATGACTTTAAAACCTTTCAAAAAATATTTGATGCAGCGGTCGCTGAAAAATTAACGGACGATCAATTAAAACATTCGCTAATGACGGATGGCGCTTTATTGCCAGAAGACTATAACTTGGAAGTGGCAGCTATGTTGCGTGATGCCGGCCCTTGGGGGCAAGCGTTTCCCGAGCCTTTGTTTGATGATGTGTTTGAGTTGATTGAGCAGCGTTTAGTGGGTGATAGGCATTTGAAATGTAAATTGCGTAAATCAGGGCAGGTGATAGAAGCAATTGCGTTTTTTGTTGATGTTGAGCAATGGCCGAATCACCGTTGCACGACGGTGCGTGCTGTTTATCGCATAGATATTAATGAATATAAAGGGCGTTCCAACGTTCAATTAATCATTGATTATTTAGAAGCGTGTTAGCTGGTCGCTTGCATGCGCGAGCCCGAGAATTCACGCATTACTTCAGCAACGTGGGCGTGGGCGAGTGCAAAACCATGGAAAACAGCAACGCGTAAGTGGAGTAAAACCATGTCGTTTTTAGCGATGACGGTTGCAGTTCTCACGCCTGAGAGCGAATAAAAACCCGTTTCGCTTAAACCGATGGCTTGGTTGGGGTGTAATGTGGCGACATTTTTTTCGCGACGTTGGCCGTCGACTAATTCGGTGACAACCACATCGGCATCGCCAGACACAATTAAAAACACGCTATCCACGTGGTCGCCTTGCGTGACAATGACTTTACCGGCGGGATAGGTTTTAACGGTGAATAAATCGGCTAACATCATGACTTCTTGGTCATTCAGCAGGCGAAAGCAGGCTTGCTTTCGTATCAGTGCAATTTTCGCTTCTACAGTAACAATGTTAGTGTCCACGATTCATCCTGACGGTTAGTGTGCCTATACCTTTATTATAGAGGGTAAATCCCGGGTGTGATACAGGGGGTTATATCAATCAGTGACGAGGGTTTTACCTGAGTGTGTGTGCGAGATTTGGGGTGGTTTCCCCCGGGTTGGCTTGTAATTTATTGATTTATATTGAAATAGTGATTGGGGGTGATTTTTGATGAGGGTGGGTGCATAATGACGCCACTCGGAGGGCAGGGCATGACCATTAAACCTGATTTAGCATTGGCTTACCGCATTTTGGCGCATTTAAAATGGGACGATCACACTTACACGCATTTATCGGCGCGCGACCCGAATGACGCGAATGCGTTTTATATTTACCCCTTTGGGTTGAAGTTTGAAGAAGTGACGGCCGATCAGTTATTGCGTGTGTCTTTAGACGGCGAGATTTTAGAGGGCCAAGAGTTTCAATACAATCGCACGGGTTACATTATTCACGGCAATATTTATAAACATCGGCCAGACTTAAATGCCGTGTTTCATTTGCACACGCCTGAGAGTGTGGCGGTGTCAGTGCAGCCGGCGGGTTTGTTGCCGATTAGTCAGTGGGCTTTGCATTTTTATAATCGGGTGAGTTATCACGGGTATGATTCTTTGGCCTTGGTGCATGATCAGGGTCGGCAATTGATTCAAGATTTAGGTGAAAATAAAGTGATGCTATTGCGTCACCATGGGTTGGTGACTTGCGGCGCAACGCTGCAAGAGGCTTTGTTTTATGTTTATCATTTGCAAAAAGCGTGTGAAGCCCAGTGTTTGATTTTGGCGATGAATCAGCCTTATTTGACGCCTTCGCCTGAGGTGTGTGAAAAAGCCGTGCGTGATTTGCTTTCGTTTGAGAAAAACTTAGGTGAGCGGGATTGGTTAGCGTGGGAGCGGGTGGTGGGGTCTTGATTTGAATAGCGATTGCGTAGGGTGGATTAGCGGCGTCTTTTGCCGCGTAATCCACCACCATCCTTTTTGACCTTGATTTTTAGGGTGAGCCTGTTAAAATCCCTATTCAATTGCGCCCATAGCTCAGCTGGATAGAGTACTTGGCTTCGAACCAAGTGGTCGGGAGTTCGAATCTCTCTGGGCGCGGAAAACAAACAAAGGATTCGTAGGGTGGATTAGGAGAGCGCGCCTTTTGCGCTCGACGTAATCCACCATCCTTTAAGAGAATACAAAAACAAACGAATACTGTATTTCTACAGCATTGAAAAACACAAAATTAACTATAAAATTTAATCCTTTTTAAATTAAGGATTAAATTGATGTCTGATTACCTACGCTATTACGCAAATGGCGGATATTATTTTTTCACCATTGCCACATTCGAGCGAATTTCAATTTTTGATAACTCTCACAACATTGTTTTATTAAACCGTGCCATCCAGCAAGTGAAGGCAAAACACCCATTTGCGATGCAGGGCATGGTTGTATTGCCAGATCATTGGCATTGTTTAATGAAGTTGCCGATTCAAGACAATGATTTTTCCACGCGAATACGTTTAATTAAGCGGGCGTTTTCTATGAATTTTCACACGGGAACAAATGAAAGGGGCGAGAAAATGGTTTGGCAACGTCGATTTTGGGAGCATCAAATTCGTGATTGTTATGATTGGAAAAACCATCTTGATTATATTCATTATAATCCTGTTAAGCATGGATTGGTTTCTTCACCGAATGATTGGCAAGCGAGTTCGTTTTCGCATTGGGTTGGGAGGGGGATGTATGAGGTGGGTTGGGGTGGTTTTTAAAGGATGGTGGATTACGCAGCAAAAGGCGCTGCTAATCCACCCTACGATTCCTTCGGTATTCTTCGCGCCCGGAGAGATTCGAACTCCCGACCCCCTGGTTCGTAGCCAGATACTCTATCCAACTGAGCTACGGGCGCATTTAAAAACTTTTATAATGTTGGTGGATTACGTCGAACGCAAAAGACGCGTTCTCCTAATCCACCCTACGTTCTTCGCAAATTCAGAGCGCGCATCTTGCAAGAAACACTCTGATAAGTCAATGCATATTTTCAATAAATTTATCGGAGAGGGTGGGATTCGAACCCACGATGGAGTTTTTTGACCCCATACTCCCTTAGCAGGGGAGCGCCTTCGGCCTCTCGGCCACCTCTCCTTTGAACTCAGTTACGCTTTGCTTTCCTTATCTGCTTTGCTCTCGCGTTTTTTTCGCACAACAACAGGAGCTGCAGTAGGTGCCGCTTCAACAACAGGCTCAGGAGCCGGTGTTGAGGTATTCTTTTCTTGCTGTATGCGCTGATAAATCTCTTCACGATGGACAGAGACATCTTTAGGCGCATTAATGCCAATGCGAACTTGGTTGCCTTTAATGCCAAGCACAGTGACAACCACGTCATCACCGATGACGATTGTTTCACCCACACGTCTTGTTAAAATGAGCATTTTCTTCCTTCTCCGTTAATTGAAATTGCTTTATCCGTTCGAAACTCAGCCGCTGTTAAGTTTAAGAGTGTTTATAATTTAAACAACCCTAAAGCCTTATTCTTTTGGCCTTGTGGCCCAGCGTCGGTTGCGATAGCAATTTTGTTAGCTAGCACTTTAGTTACTTTCAAGGTGAGCAATACTAAACAAAATTTCTTAAATCTGCAAATCCCTTTTGCAAATTTTAATAACTTTTTATTCTATAAAGGACTTTTCAGTGGTTTGCCCCAGTTTGTCGAGCTCAAACGCGGTGTGAACGGCTCGAATGCCCGCATCCAAGAGGGTTTCATCAATGACCACCGAGATGCGGATCTCGGAAGTGGTGATCATTTGAATGGGGATATTGGCCTTGCCCAAGGCTTTAAACATGGTGGTAGCCACCCCTGCGTGCGAACGCATGCCTATGCCCACCAGGGAGAGCTTGGCCACGCGAGGGTTGGTGCGCAAAGAAAGTGCACCATACTCTTTGGCGAGGGCCTCAATGAGTTGCACGGCTTTTTGGTGTTCGCGCCTTTGCACGGTGAAGGTGAAATCAACCGTGTCTTCTTTGGTTGTGTGTTGGGCGATCATGTCGATTTCAATGTGGTTCTCACTGATACGATCAAGAATTTCGCCTTCCAAGCCGGTTTGTTTGGGAATGCCGGCAATCGAGATGACCGCTTCTTCACGACTAAAGGCAATGCCTGAGACTAAACGTTTTTGCATGACTTTTTCCTCAAAGGTCACCAAGGTGCCCGGGCCTTCGGCGAAGGTTGAAAGCACCCGAATGGGCATGTTGTGTTTGCTCGCGAGCTCCACCGAGCGCATTTGTAAGACTTTGGCGCCGAGGCTTGCCATTTCCAGCATTTCTTCAAAACTGATTTGCGGCAAGAGGCTCGCTTCATGGATGAGGTTGGGGTCGGTGGTGTAAACCCCAGCCACGTCGGTGTAAATTTGGCACTCATCGGCTTTTAAGGCAGCCGCGATGGCGACAGCCGTGGTGTCAGAGCCGCCTCGGCCGAGGGTGGTGATGTGGCCTTCAGGGCTGATACCTTGAAAGCCCGCGATCACGACCACGCGATCGTTTTTCAGTTCTTCTCGAATGAGGTCGGTGTCGACTTCCAGAATGCGCGCTTTGGTGTGCACATCATCCGTGTGTATGCCAATTTGCGGGCCGGTGTAAGAGCGTGCCTTGCAGCCGTGGCTTTCAAGGGCCATGGCCAATAAAGCCATGGCGACTTGTTCGCCGGTGGAAATTAAAACGTCCAGCTCGCGTGGAGCAGGGGTTTGGGTGAGTGTGTTCGCCAGCCGCAGTAAGCGGTCGGTGTCGCCATACATGGCTGAAACCACCACCACGACTTGGTTGCCGCGCGCTTTCGCCGCCATCACTTTTTGAGCGACGTGATGAATGCGGTCGGTGGTTCCGACAGAACTTCCCCCAAACTTTTGGACGATTAAGGCCATTTAATCCCTTCCCTGTTGTTCTATCCAAGTGTAAAGGGATGTGAGCGCATTCGCCAGTGCTTCTGGTTTATTTCCGCCAGCTTCGGCTAATTCGGGTTTGCCGCCGCCTTTGCCACCCACTTGCACAGCCACGTGGTTGACCATGTCTTTGGCATTTAATTTACCGAGTAAATCGTTGGTGATGCCACCCACTAACCCCACTTTTTGGTCTTTCACGGTGGCAAGCACAATGGCTGCGCTGCCTAAATGGGTTTTTAAGTGGTCGAGGGTGTTACGCAAGGCTTTGCCATCGAGGCCGTCCACAATGGTGGCTAAGACTTGTATGCCGCCTATCGTCTTGGCTTGCTTCGCAAGATCTTTGCCGATTAACCCAGCTAATTTATCTTTGAGTTGCTGCATGTCTTTTTCAAGTTGCACAGCACGTTCGTCGGCGCTCGCTTGTTTAGCCTTGAAATCATCTTCGCGTTTTTCAAGGTAGATTAAAGCGGCATCACCGGTGACGGCTTCAATGCGGCGCACACCCGCGGCCACACCCGATTCACCCGTGATTTTAAATAAGCCGATGCTGCCGGTGTCTTCAGCGTGCGTGCCGCCACACAGTTCAACGGAAGGCCCAAAATGCACGACGCGCACTTTACTGCCGTATTTTTCGCCGAATAAAGCAACGGCACCACTGGCAATGGCTTCTTCCGGTGTGCTGATGTTAACGGTAGCATGATGGTTGGCGCGAATTTCATGGTTCACGCGGTGTTCAATCTCACGCAACACCTCAAGCGGAATGGGTGCGCTGTGTGAGAAGTCAAAACGCAGGCGATCCGGTTCAACCAGTGAGCCTTTTTGCACGGCGTGATCACCCAACACTTGTTTTAAAACCATGTGCAGCAAGTGCGTGGCGGTGTGATTTAATACAGTCGCAGCACGACGTTTGGCATCAACTTCAGCTTCAACGGTGTCGCCGATTTTCAAGCTGCCTTTATCGCACTTGCCTAAATGCAAATGCATGTGGCCTTGTTTAATGGTGTCGTGCACTTTGAAATAAGTGGTTTGATTGATGCGCAACAAACCTTGGTCGCCGACTTGCCCGCCGGATTCTGCGTAAAAAGGCGTGCGGTCTAACACCACCGAGCCTTTTTCACCGGCATTTAAGGTTTCAACAAATTTACCGTCGCGATAAATCGCTAACACCTTGCCTTGGTCGTGGGTAGTGTCAGGTTGTAAATGTTTATGGCCGGTGAATTCCGTGGGTTGCTGGTTTTCTTGAGCAACCGCGTATTCGGTGTTGAACTGGCTGGAAGAGCGCGAGCGTTCACGCTGTTTGGCCATGGCTGCTTCAAAGCCCGCTTCGTCAATGGTGTAATCGCGTTCGCGTGCTAAATCAGCGGTTAAATCCGCAGGGAAGCCGTAGGTATCGTAAAGTTTAAACACCACTTCGCCAGGAATGACTTTGCCTTTCAATTCAGCAATGGCTTGCTCAAAGTGTTTTAAGCCTTGGGTTAAAGTGGTGCTGAATAATTCTTCTTCTTGGCGTAAGGTTTTTTCAAGGTGCATTTGCTGTTCTATTAGTTCTGGATAGGCATTACCCATGATTTCTATTAAAGGTTCAACTAATCGGCAGAAGAAAGGTTGGGGTAAGCCCAATTGATTGCCGTGACGCAATGCGCGGCGAATAATGCGGCGTAAAACATAGCCTCTGCCTTCATTGGATGGAGTAATGCCATCGGTGATGAGGAAGCATGAAGAGCGAATATGGTCAGCAATAACTTGCGGAGAAAATTCACCCTTATTTTTTATTTCATCTTTTTTGAGTTTTTTAAACGCAAAATCATCATCTGTTACTGGGATGAAGTCTCTGGGAACATTTAGTTCGTGTATAGCGTTAATTAAAGGTTTGAATAAATCCGTGTCGTAATTATTATGCACGCCTTGCAAAACGGCGGCCACGCGCTCTAAACCCATGCCGGTGTCGACTGAGGGTTTGGGGAGTGGGGTTAAGGTGCCGTCTTCTGCGCGGTCGAATTGCATGAAGACTAAATTCCAAATTTCAATGTAGCGGTCGCCGTCGGCGTCTTCGCTGCCGGGTGGGCCGCCGGCAATGTTTTCGCCGTGATCGTAGAAAATTTCAGAGCAAGGGCCGCAGGGGCCGGTTGGGCCCATGGACCAGAAGTTGTCGGCTTCGCCGCAACGGCTAAAGCGGGTGGGGTCGATTTTCATTTCTTTCAGCCAAATGTCTTCGGCTTCTTGGTCGTCTTTATAGACGGTGACCCAGAGTTTTTCAGGGGGCAGGCCCATTTCGTTGACTAAAAACCCCCAAGCAAAACGAATGGCTTCGCGTTTGAAGTAGTCGCCAAAGCTGAAATTGCCGAGCATTTCAAAGAAAGTGTGGTGGCGGGCGGTGTAGCCGACGCGCTCGAGGTCGTTGTGTTTGCCGCCGGCACGCACGCAGCGCTGGGAGGAGGTGGCGCGGGTGTAAGGGCGTGGGTCGGTGCCCAAGAAGACGTCTTTGAATTGCACCATGCCGGAATTAGCGAAAAGCAGGGTGGCGTCGTTGCCAGGAATTAAGGAGCTGCTAGGAACGATGGTGTGGCCGTTTTCTTGAAAATACGTTAAAAATCGGCTGCGGATGGCTTGGCTAGAGAGTGTTTTCGTTGTCATTGTCGTCTATTCTTTTATTCAGGCTGTTGATGTGGTCCCGGGTAAAGCCCCGGTAGTGTAAAAAACGGGTTTGTTTGGCGCGTTCGGCTGGGGTTTGGGGGTGGCGGCCTTTGAGGTTGCGACGCCAAACGTCACGAACGAGCGCAAACCAAGCATTATCAGCGATATTCACCACTTCTTCAATGATTTCTTCTGAAACACCCCTCGCGCGTAATTCGCCGATGATGCGAACCGGGCCTTGCCCGCGGTTTTGGCGTGAACGGGTGAAGCTTTCCGCAAAGCGCTGGTCGCTTTGTATGCCGGATTCAGCCAGTTGGGTGAGGGCGGTTTCAATGTCGTGAGGGGCGTATTTTTTGGTTTTCAGTTTTTGGGATAATTCGCCGCGCGAATGTTCGCGTTTAGCGAGTAAATAAAGTGCAGATTGGCGAGCGCGATCGTGCGTGGGTTTTTCCATGCGTGAACCTTAACAAATAAAAAACGGTGGCGATTGCCACCGTTTTTTTAAGTGACGTTAAGCGACGTCTTCTTCAGCGACTTCTTCTTTTTGGTCGCTGGTGATCACACGTGCGTGCAAGTTGACCATGAGTTCGCGAATTTTGCTTTCAACATCGTTCGCCATGTCGGGGTGGTCTTTCAAGTATTGACGTGCATTTTCTTTACCTTGGCCAATGCGCTGGCCTTGGCAGCTAAACCAAGCGCCGGATTTTTCGATTAAACCTTGCGCCACGCCCAAGTTGATAATTTCACTTTCGCGTGAAATGCCTTGGTTGTAGAGGATGTCAAATTCGGCTTGTTTGAACGGAGGCGCCACTTTGTTTTTGACCACTTTAACGCGTGTTTCGCTGCCGATGATTTCATCGCCTTCTTTGACACTGCCAATGCGGCGAATGTCTAGGCGAACGGAAGCGTAGAATTTCAGTGCATTACCGCCGGTGGTGGTTTCAGGGTTGCCAAACATCACGCCAATTTTCATGCGGATTTGGTTGATGAAAATCACGAGGGTGTTAGAGCGTTTGATGTTGCCTGTGAGTTTGCGCAACGCTTGCGACATTAAGCGCGCTTGCAAGCCCATGTGTTGGTCGCCCATTTCGCCTTCAATTTCCGCTTTGGGGGTGAGGGCGGCCACGGAGTCGACAATGATGACGTCAATCGCGCTGGAGCGCACCAGCATGTCTGCAATTTCGAGCGCTTGTTCGCCGGTGTCGGGTTGAGAAATAAGCAGGTCGTCAATGTTGACCCCTAAGCGTTTTGCATAGCTGGTGTCGAGCGCGTGTTCAGCGTCGATGAAAGCGGCGGTGCCGCCGGCTTTTTGGCATTCAGCGATCACTTGCAAGGTGAGTGTGGTTTTACCGGAAGATTCAGGCCCGTAAATTTCAACGATACGGCCTTTGGGCAAGCCACCAATGCCGAGCGCGATGTCTAAAGAAAGTGAGCCCGTGGAAATGGCTTCAATGTCGCGTGCATCAGCAGCGCTATCGCCCAAACGCATGACACTGCCTTTGCCAAATTGGCGTTCAATTTGACTGAGTGCCGCCGCAAGTGCTTTCTTTTTGTTCTCTTCCATTGGAGTGTCCTTTTGATTAATGTTGATGTCAGTTATAACGCTTATTTTTAGCGCTCGCAAGTGAATTGCGCGGGTATCGTATTTATACAGTATTGAGTAAATGTGAGAGTGCAGCATGGATGGCGGCGTCGCGCACGGCTTGTCTGTCGCCTTTAAAGACAGCGTGAAAAGTCAGTGTGGTTTTATTTTTTTCAGCGAGCCCCATCCAGACGGTGCCTATGGGTTTGGTGGGCGTGCCGCCGTCTGGCCCGGCGATGCCAGTGATGGATAAACACACATCAGACTGACTATTTTTTAAACCGCCTTCAGCCATTTCACGCGCGGTGGCTTCGCTGACTGCGCCGTGTTCATTCAGGGTGCTGGCTTTCACATGAACCAGTTCAATTTTTGCTTCGTTGCTGTAGGTAATAAACCCGCGCTCGAACCAGCGCGAGCTGCCAGCAACACTCGTGATCCAAAACCCCAAGCCACCGCCTGTGCAAGATTCAACCGTGACAAGTTTTTTATTCGCCTTGAGTAAGGTTTGACCGAGTTGAGCGGCGAGGGCATGCATGGGGGTGATCCTTTTGTTTGACGTGGGTTCCTGTTCGCAATAGTATCGCAGAAAAACCCGGTAAGGAAAGGCCATGGCTCTCAGAAGTGAAGATACGCATCGCGAACACACCCCAATGATGCAACAATATCTGCGTATCAAAGCAGAGCATCCTAACGCATTATTATTTTACCGCATGGGTGATTTTTACGAATTATTTTTCGACGATGCGCAAAAAGCCGCGCGCATTTTAGATATCACTTTAACGGCGCGTGGTCAATCCGCGGGCAAACCCATTCCCATGGCCGGTGTGCCTTTTCATTCTGCGGAAGCTTACATGGCAAGGTTGCTGCGCAAAGGCTTGTCCATCGCCGTTTGCGAACAAATGAGTGAACCCAAAGCGGGCACGGGGCCGGTGGTGCGTGAAGTGGTGCGCGTGTTAACACCCGGCACCGTGAGTGATGCCGCCTTTTTAACCGACAATCAAGACAACGGCTTGGTTGCGCTTTGTTCAGAAGGCGACACCTTTGGCTTGGCTTACCTTGATTTAAGCGGCGGTCGTTTTATTTTAATTCAAGTGCAAGGTGATGAAGCTTTAATAGGTGAATTAGCGCGTTTGCGCCCCGCTGAATTATTAGTGAGTGAAGATTGGGACCACGTGGTTTTGCGTGAATACAATGATGCGTTGCGTCGTCGTTCGCCCTGGGAATTTGATTTTGAAAGTGCAAAACGCTTATTAACCGAGCAAATGCAATCGTTTGATTTGGCTGGGTTTGGTTGCGCTGATCACGAAGTGGCTTTGTGTGCAGCGGGTGCTTTGCTTGAATATGCGAAAGCCACGCAACGCGCTAGCATGCCGCACCTGCGTGCAATTCAAGTCGAGCGTCGCGAAGACAGCTTAATTCTCGATGCGGCTTCGCGTCGCAATTTAGAGCTCACTGAAAATTTAACCGGCGGCACGGAAAACACTTTATCTTCCATTCTTGATCAAACGCAAACCGCGATGGGCAGTCGTTTATTAAAGCGTTGGTTAAATCGCCCGCTGCGCGATCACGTTATTTTAAATGATAGACAAAATGCAGTGACGGCCTTGTTAAACACGCAGGCGTTTTCAAGCATTCGTCGACTGTTGGCGAATGTGGCTGATCTCGAGCGCATTTTAACGCGCGTGGCTTTAAAAACAGCGCGCCCGCGTGATTTAGTGGCCTTGCGTGCAACGCTTGCCACTTGCCCGGATTTGCGTTCCGCCTTATCTGAATTTAATGAAACCTTATTGTGTGAAGTGGCGCGCGACATCCAAGCCTTTCCTAGAGAATTTGATTTACTCAATCGCGCCATCATGGATAACCCACCGGTCACCATTCGCGATGGTGGTGTGATTGCACGAGGTTACGACGCTGAATTAGATGAATTATTATCGCTTTCTGAAAATGCCGGCGGGTTTTTACTAGCCTTAGAAGAAAAAGAAAAAGCACGCACGGGGTTGTCCACGCTCAAAGTGGGTTACAACCGCGTGCATGGTTATTACATTGAAATTAGCCGTTTGCAATCTGAAACCGTGCCGGCGGATTACCAACGTCGTCAAACCTTAAAAAACGCAGAGCGTTACATTACCCCTGAATTAAAAGCGTTTGAAGATAAGGCCCTCAGCGCACGTGATCGTGCTTTAGCACGCGAAAAATTATTATACGATGAATTATTGCAACAGCTTTGTGTCACTTTAACCGACATGCAATTGTGTGCGCATGCATTGGCAGTGTTAGATGTGTTAAGCAATTTTGCAGAGCGCGCAGCGCATTTGCATTGGGCTTGCCCAAGGCTCAGCCATCAGCCAGGCATCACCATCACGGGTGGTCGCCACCCCGTGGTTGAAAGTGTGGCCACGCACCCGTTTGTGCCTAATGATGTGCGTTTAGATCAAGCGCAACGCATGTTGGTGATCACCGGCCCTAACATGGGTGGTAAATCCACTTACATGCGTCAAATCGCTTTAATTGTGTTGTTGGCGCACGTTGGCAGTTACGTTCCGGCAGCCTCAGCCGTCATCGGCCCCGTTGATAGAATTTTCACGCGCATTGGCGCAGCCGATGATTTGGCCAGTGGTCGTTCAACGTTTATGGTTGAGATGACAGAAACCGCTAACATTTTGCATAATGCAACAGAAAACAGTTTAGTGTTAATGGATGAAGTGGGGCGAGGCACCAGCACCTTTGACGGCTTATCCCTCGCTTTCGCGGCCGCGCATTATTTAGCTGAAGGTTTGCGTGCTTTCACTTTATTTGCAACGCATTATTTTGAATTAACCACCTTGCCTGAAGAAGTTCCCACGGTTAGCAATGTGCATTTAGGTGCAACCGAGCACAAAGATCGTTTGGTGTTTTTGCACACGGTTCAGCCGGGTGCGGCCAGCCAAAGTTACGGGATACAAGTTGCGCAATTGGCAGGTGTGCCCCGCACGGTGATTTTACGCGCGAAAGAGAAATTAAAACTATTAGAGAAGCAATCGCTGCCGGTGAAACCCACTTTAAAAAATGAAGCGCAACACGATTTATTTGCAGCAGCGGCGTTAAATCATCCGGTGGTTGAGGTTTTGCAGCAATGCAACCCGGATGAATTGTCGCCTAAAGAAGCTTTAGCGTTTTTGTACCAGTGCAGGGGCATGGTCTGATCACCTAAGCCCAGCTATTTTTTGACTGGCCTGATTGATGCCTTCATTTTCCATGATGGATGCATGCGCCGTATGACGTTTTATTTTGTGAGCCGCATGAAAAAAGGCAATGGGGGCGGTAACCAGGGGAACCAGTGCCGTGCTTAAACCCATGCCACACAAGGTGCCGCAGAGCAGCGCGCCTGCAAACATCCCGGGAATGGCGGTAATTCCACCCATGGCCAAGCCAAGCCCAAAACCAAGGGCGGCACCGATTAATGCGCCAACCACAATGGCAACGGCGGTGCGCACTTTGGGGTGGATGGTTTCCGTTTTTAAGCGATGAAATTCTTTTTGCATGCGATGGAGGCTGTGAAACTTCGCAGGAATGCCCCCGTGTTTTACAATGTCGCGAGCGACGTTTGTGTGGGCTTCGGTGATGCGCTGATGCGCAACGTTTTGGTAATAAGCGGCTTGATCAGGGTTGGTTGTTTTTTTTCTCGCGGCTTCTTCTTGGTAAAGGGCGATATAAAGCTCGCGAAATGCATTGTAAATAGGTTGATGTGTGTTGTTGTTTTCGGCTAATGATTTGAGTGCTAAGACTTGCTCCCCAAGCAGGATGATGGGATTGCTTGGTGTGAAAGGCGCAAGCTCATTTAAGTGTTTTTTTAAGGCCTTGGCATCTTGTTTTTTGACGTAAAATTCCCCAGGAATGATTTTCTTGAAGCAGAACCAGCCGCTGGGTTCATCTTCGTGTTTTGCGTAAGTGATAAGCGGGTTGTATTCGTTGAATTTTTCATTCATGCGATGAATTTGTTCTGTTAATGCCTCGCTTTCAATGCCAAGCGCTATGCATTGTTCGATGATTTTTTTGAGTGGCTTAATCGGAGCCAGTGCTTGATTAACATAGTCAGGGTCAAAGCGTTTTCCTGCTTCGATTTCTTGATTTGCTTGGTCAAGAATGCCGCTTTTAGTCGTCTTGAGATTTTCTAGCGCGTCGTTGAGTGCCATTTTTTTTCTTCCCCTCGATAGGATTCGTTTTTTTTCGGAGTGATATTTTTGTTTTTGCTTCTAAGTGTTCTTCTTTGATTTCATCGGTTCTTGCATTGTGTTCGTTTAATTGCTCAATGAATTGCGTGAGTAGGTTAATTTCATTTTCAGTGAGCTCAACGTGTCGGCCGCGCTTTAAGCCGGAAGGCAGGTAAACATTGCCAAAGCGTATGCGAATTAAACGGCTGACGGTTAAGTCTTGGGATTCCCACAAACGGCGCACCAAACGGTTGCGGCCTTCTTTCACCACCACGTGATACCAGTGGTTGCTGCCTGTGCCGCCGGCTTCGGTGAGGGTGTCGAATTTCGCTAAACCATCTTCCAGCATCACGCCTTTTTGCAGGGTTTTTTCAATCTCGGCCGTCACTTCGCCGCGCACACGCACGGCGTATTCGCGTTCAATGGTGGAGCTTGGGTGCATCAGTTGGTTAGCAAGGTCGCCGTCGTTGGTGATCAGTAATAAGCCCGAGGTGTTGAAGTCAAGGCGGCCAACGCAAATCCAGCGGCTGTTGCGAATCAGCGGCAGGCTTTCAAAAATAGTGGGGCGACCTTCGGGGTCGTTGCGCGTGCACATTTCACCTTCGGGTTTGTGGTAAAGCAAGACGCGTGTTTTTTGATTGATGCTTTTAACCAACTCAATTTTTCGTTGGTCGACTAAAACAACATCGCGGGTTGTCATGCGCTCGCCGATGTGAGCGAGTTTACCATTGACCATGACGCGCCCAGCTTTGATCATTTCTTCAATTTGACGGCGAGAACCCAAGCCGGCATTTGCCAGTATTTTTTGAATTTTGTCACTCATGTGGCTACCACGCTATGCTGGAATCAGTGCCGCTTCATCTTCGGTGAGGTTGATGTCTTCGATCACGTCTTCTTCGGGGTTAAGGGTTGCGTTGGTGTCGTCAACGGTGGGTGTTGCTTCTTCGGTTAGTGCGTTCGTGTCAACGAGTGCGAGGGGTGTTTCTTCCGTGTGCGCTTCCCTTTCAATGGGGATGAGTTCGCTGTTTTCAGGGCCAAGGTCACTTGCTTCCATGGCAAGTTGAACGCGCAGGGTGTCGTCTTCGGGTTCCATGTCTTTAAATTCAGCGAGTGTTGGCAGTTCAGACAAGGATTTTAAATTAAAGTGAT
Source organism: Gammaproteobacteria bacterium (assembly GCA_035764205.1). Lineage (GTDB taxonomy): Bacteria > Pseudomonadota > Gammaproteobacteria > DSM-16500 > DSM-16500 > Aquicella. Next base: position 4,423 of record DASTZQ010000015.1, on the reverse strand, counting down.
CGAGGAAGACTTTGGTGGTGCCGTAAAGCGAGGGCTTGCCTGGCACTTCGCGTATGCCAACGCAGCGCACCCAATCACGCTCTTGCAGGGTTTTCATGATGTTGGTGCTAACGGTCACGCCGCGAATTTCTTCGATTTCAGCGCGGGTGATGGGTTGTTTATAAGCAATGAGCGCCAAGGTTTCTAAGAAGGCGCGGGAATAGCGCGGGGCGCGTTCTTCAAATAAACGGGAAAGCCAGGGGCTTAATTCAGCCTTGGCTTGAAAGCGATAACCGCTGGCCACTTCCATCAGGCTGATGCCGCTGTCTTGATGGCGGGCAGCCACTTGGGCCAGGGCAGTTTTGATGTCGGCGGCGGCAGGGCGCTCGTCCTCAGGGAAGAGCTGCTGCAAGGCGGCAACGTTTAAAGGATGACCGGCAATCATAATGGCGGCTTCCAGAATGGATTGCAATTTTTCGACTGTCATCAGCGACATGGGGCCTCCTTTAGAAGCGATCAAATGAAATACTTTGAATATGCTAGCAAAGTTGGTGAAATAATCATATATTTTCCGCATCTAAAATGCAGGTGTGCCGGTGACTCACTTAATTCGCTCTTTAAACCAGGTTCCATCCCGCGCCCGGGGTGGCGTTGCCACCATGGGCAACTTCGATGGCGTCCATTTGGGGCACCAGGCTTTAATTCGTGCGGTGGTGGAGGCGGCCAAACGGCAAGGCCGGCCTTCTGTCGTGGTCACCTTCGAGCCCCACCCCTTTGAGTTTTTTTCGGGCGATAAGCTCACCATTCCGCGCATCACCCGCTTTCGTGAAAAATTCCGGGCCCTCTCGGCGCTGGGTTGCGATTATGTGTTGCTTTTAAAGTTTAATCAAGAGCTTGCAAGCATCTCTGCAAGTGATTTCGTTAATCAATTATGGGTGCAAGCCCTCGCCATTCAGTCCTTAATCGTCGGCGATGATTTTCATTTTGGGCGCGATCGTGCCGGCAACATCGACTTGCTGGTTGCGGAAGGCAAGGCGCACGGGTTTAGCGCAGAGGCCATGCCCACGTTTTTATTGAATGGCGAGCGCGTGAGCAGCACCCGCGTGCGGGCCGCCCTCGTGGCTGGCGATTTGGCCGGGGCGGCCGCTTTGCTTGGCCGGCCTTTCACCCTGGAGGGGCGGGTGAGGCTGGGGGCGCAGTTGGGGCGGCAGTGGGGTTTCCCGACGGCCAACATCTACCCCCATCGGCGGCTTACCCCGGTGAAAGGCATTTTTACTGTGAAGGTGCATGGCTTGGCTCAGCACCCCTTGGTTGGGGTGGCCAATGTGGGCACGCGACCAACCGTCGATGGCACTCGCACCCTCCTTGAGGTACACTTACATGATTTTAACCGCAATATTTACGGCCACGATGTCATCGTCGAGTTTTGCACAAAACTTCGTGATGAAGTCCGTTTTTCAAATATAGACGCACTGCGCGAACAAATTGCAAACGACGTGCTTGCAAGCCACGATTATTTTAAAAGGTTGGGATTATTATGAGCGAACAAAAAAAACCAGATTATAAGCAAACCTTGAATTTGCCTGACACCGCTTTCCCCATGAAAGCCAGTTTGTCTGAACGCGAACCCACTATTTTAAAGCACTGGGAAACCATCAACCTTTATGCTGCTTTGCGTGAACAAGGCAGCAAGCGCCCGCGTTTTGTGTTGCACGACGGCCCGCCTTATGCGAATGGCAATATTCACGTCGGGCATGCGGTGAATAAAGTCTTAAAAGACATGATCGTGAAATCAAAAACCTTGAGTGGGTTGGATGCGCCTTACGTGCCAGGCTGGGACTGTCACGGCTTGCCCATTGAATTAAACGTCGAAAAAAAACACGGTAAACCCGGCCTTAAAATTTCACCCGAAGCCTTTCGTAAAGCGTGCCGTGAATATGCGGCTTCGCAAGTCGACATTCAGCGTGAGTCTTTCAAGCGTTTGGGTGTGGTGGGTGATTGGGATAACCCCTATTTAACCATGAATTATCGCTATGAAGCCGACATCATTCGCTCGCTCGCTAAAATTATTTCTAACCAGCATTTGCAAAAAGGCGCTAAGCCCGTGCATTGGTGCTTGGATTGCGGTTCAGCTTTAGCAGAAGCGGAAGTGGAATATGCGGATAAAACCTCACCTGCGATTGATGTGCGTTTTAAAGTGATCGATGCAAACGATTTTCTTCAGCGTTTTAATAACGCGAGTGAAGGCAAGGGTGATATTAGCATTCCTATCTGGACAACCACCCCTTGGACGCTGCCTGCCAACCAAGGGGTTGCTTTAAATCCTTTGCTTGAATATGTGTTAGTGGAAGTGGATGCGCGTGAATGTTTACTCATTGCCTTCGATTTATTAGCGAGCACGCTCGCGCGTTACGGCGTGAAATCGCATCGTGAATTGGGCCGCATTCAAGGTGAAAAATTATTAAACGTGCTGTTGCAGCATCCGTTTTATGACAAAACCGTGCCTATCGTTTTGGGTGATCATGTCACGGTGGAAGCGGGCACGGGGGCAGTGCACACGGCACCTGCGCACGGCGTGGATGACTTTTACGTGGGTCGTCATTACAACCTGCCACTGGAAAACCCCGTGGGCGACGACGGCTGTTACACCAGCGCCACGCCTTTGTTTGCTGGCTTGCATGTCAGCAAAGGCAATGATGCCGTGTTAGCTGTTTTAACCGAGAAAAATGCGTTATTGCATCATGAAAAAATGGCTCACAGCTACCCGCATTGCTGGCGCCATAAAACGCCTTTAATTTTCCGTGCGACACCGCAGTGGTTTGTGAGCATGGATCAACACGGGTTACGGCAAACGGCCTTGAAAGCCGTTGATCAAGTCGAGTGGATTCCTGATTGGGGTAAATCACGCATTGATGGCATGATCGCTAACCGCCCGGATTGGTGTGTGTCGCGTCAGCGTACGTGGGGCGTGCCCATTCCTTTATTCATACACAAAGAAAGCGGTGAATTGCACCCCAATACGCAAGCGTTAATTGAAGCGGTTGCGAAAGCCGTTGAGCAAGGCGGCATTGATGCTTGGTTTAATTCCGACGCCAAGCAATGGTTGGGCGATGAAGCGGCTAGTTATCAAAAATCCACCGATGTGTTGGATGTGTGGTTTGATTCGGGTGTGACGCATGAATGTGTGTTAAAACAGCGTCAAGACCTGCATTTTCCAGCCGACATTATTTTAGAAGGCTCAGATCAACACCGCGGTTGGTTTCAATCATTAATGCTAACCTCAACTGCCATGAATGGCGTTGCACCTTATAAAGAAGTGTTAACGCATGGGTTCACGGTCGACGGCCAAGGCCGCAAAATGTCTAAATCCTTAGGCAATGTCATTGCGCCTGAAGATGTCGTGAACACCTTGGGCGCTGATATTTTGCGTTTATGGGTGGCTTCGGTTGATTATCGCAATGAAATGGCGTGCTCCAAAGAGCTTTTCACGCGCACGGCTGAAATGTATCGACGCATACGCAACACCACGCGTTTCTTTTTAGCAAATTTAAACGGTTTTAATCCTAAAACCGATTTAGTGCCCCTGGATGACATGCTCATGCTAGACCGTTTTGCCATGCATGTGGCTGCTGATTATCAAGCCGCCATTTTGGAGGCCTATGATGCTTATCAATTCCATCAAGTGGTGCAAAAGCTTCATCATTTTTGCGTGACGGAGATGGGTGGTTTTTACTTAGACATCATTAAAGACAGGCAATACACCATGGCGCGTGATAGCCGTGGTCGTCGTTCTGCGCAAACCGCGCTTTATTTCATTGCTGAGGCTTTTGTGCAGTGGATGGCGCCGGTGTTAAGTTTCACGGCCGAAGAAATTTGGCAATATTTGCCCGAATCATCAGCGCCGTCGGTGTTTCTCACCACTTGGGGTGCGAAACTGCCGCGCTTACCTGAAACGCTTAGCATGAATGCTCATTTCTTTGAAAAAATGCGCGCCGTGCGTGATGCGGTGAATAAACAAATTGAAGCAGAGCGTAATGCTGGGCGTTTGGGTTCAGCACTCGAAGCGGAAGTGGTTTTATACGCCGATGCGAATTTAAAACCATTGCTGGATTCACTGGAAAATGAATTGCGTTTTCTGTTGATCACTTCATCCGCCTCTGTGAAAGCCGAGCATGATGCCCCCTTGGATGCCGTGGTGACAGAGGTGCCAGGCTTGCGTTTAATGATTCACCCAACCACGCACGCTAAGTGTGACCGTTGCTGGCACCGACGTGAAGATGTTAACCAAAACACAGACTACCCAGGCCTTTGTTCACGTTGCGTTGAAAACGTCGCAGGCCCAGGTGAAACCCGTCGATTTGCATAGGGGAAGGTATGAAAGCTCGCAGTGGTTTGTGGTGGGTGGTGTTTGCATTGTTGGTGATAGCCCTTGATCGCTTGAGCA
>DASTZQ010000014.1:0-26569 GCA_035764205.1 Gammaproteobacteria bacterium | reverse complement strand
CGGTTTTCACCACTCATGTGCATGTGTATGTAAAAAGCTTTTAAAGCTTTTAAAGCTTTTTTATGAATATTGCACACAGGTGATGAAAGCCGGAGCGACGGAGAGGCACTGATTTTTCCGAGCATAAAGACGAGCGCCGAGGGATGGATTTTTTTTGCCGTCTGCGGGTCGGGAACCCGCAGAGCGAAACCGCGCCGGGAGCGCGTTTGAGCGACGGCAAAAAAAATTCATCGCGAGGGTAGCGCGCCTTTTGCGCCGCGAAGTCGCGAGGAAAAAACAGTGCCGAGCCGGTGCGTAGGCTTTTTTGCACATGACTTAACGCGCGGGCTTTCCTTTGCCAGGCCTTAACTTAATGGCAGCGCCCCACACCCCTCGCATTTATCCCCACACACGGTATAATGCCGCCATTAACCCTAAAGGAGCCTCACCATGTTTGAATTACCCCCCCTTCCCTACGCCCTTGACGCGCTCGCCCCAACCATCTCCAAAGAAACCCTCGAATATCACTACGGCAAGCACCACCAAGCTTACGTTAACAACTTAAACAACTTAACCAAAGACACTGAATTCGCCAACATGGCTTTAGATGATGTTATTTTAAAATCCAGCGGCGGCATTTTTAATAATGCGGCACAAATTTGGAATCACACTTTTTACTGGAACTGCCTCACCCCTAAAAGCAGCGGCCAGCCCAGTGGCGCGCTCGCTGAAGCCATCAATCAAAAATTTGGTTCCTTCGATGAATTCAAAAAATTATTTTCACAATCGGCCATCACTTGCTTTGGCTCCGGCTGGGCGTGGCTCGTGAAAAACGCAGACGGCAGCATAGACATCATCAACACCAGCAACGCAGGCACCCCCATGAAAGAAGGCAAAAAAGCCCTGTTAACCTGCGACGTGTGGGAACATGCTTACTACATCGATTATCGCAACTTGCGCCCGAGCTACGTTGAAAACTTCTGGAAATTAGTCAACTGGGATTTTGTTGCTAGTCAATTTGCTTAACCTAAAATAATAAGCGGGGAATTTTATTTCCCCGCCAAACGAGGCGCTAATGAATCACGATGACATACAAACCCTATTAATCACACAAATTGAAGCGGCATCCCTCGCGAATGAACCCGGCGAAGAACCGCTCTTTCAAGTCTTTGAAAACCAGCACGAAAGAATTATTCAATACCTTACCTCAAAAGAAAAACCACGCTTAACACCTATCGATTTATTCAGAAAAATAACCCCCAACGAAAGACTGCTCGTTAAATATTTTTTATTATTACTCGTCATTGAGCACCCCGAACGTTTTCAAAACATAAGCAATGAATGTTTGTTCATGCGTTTATTAAACACCCAGCGCAACGCCTACCAAACCGCCGCACCCGGCAAAACAAAAAGCAGCCGCCATTTTAAGTGGCTGATGGATGCAAATGCAAACGCAAACCAAACGCTAAACACTGTAAAATTCAGACCCCTCATCACTTACCCTGAAACAAAAAAACCCGACGAAGCCGCCGACTTTATTTTTGATCGCGCAATGACACTGCTAAAACAAAGCAAGCGCAACCAGGGCTACCGCACCCTTCAGTTTTTAATTCACCTTCATGACGAACAACGCCTCGCCAATGATGAGCCCACACTGGCCTTGCTATCAAACGCATTCATACACCTGGCTAGTCACGCCATGACCGCCTATCATGAAACTGCCTCACCTGATTTACTGACAGCACATTTAAACCACCTCGTGCGCGCTGATTTTTTATCCCCCAAACAAGACATGGCCAACACCATCAATTGTTTAAAAAACCCAGGCACACAAACCGCCATTAGCCAACACCCAAAAGCCTATTTGTTGTTTTCAATGCTGTATCATCTGCTGCCGCCAAGCCAACAAAGGCCCATTTTACTCACCTGGCTTGCAAACCCTGCCCTCTTTAATAAAAATTTACTCGAAATTGATTTACAAACAAACTTATTAAGCACCACTCACCCATGCGACATCAATCACACCCGCGCCTACACCCCATTAACCCAGCGTTGCATCGATTACTTAAGCGCAGAAAATGACGATGATCGCAATCAGGCCAAACAAAACATAGACGAACAAGCCTCGCCGGAAGCACGATGCTTACGCTTACAAATACAGCTCATGGAGCACGATGCCGACCTTAGCGTCGACCTTCAAGACCTTGGGGACAGTGACACCGCTTACCGATTACAAGCCACACTGAACCACAGGGCACTTAAACGCACACGCCGTGAAATACACCGCTTAAAAGCAATCGATAAAAAAGACCCTAGACTTGAAACGCATCAAGCACTGCATGATTCATTGCAAAACGCCGTGATCACTATCTTGAAATTGCTCATCAACGCACAAAACACACCCACACTCTCACAAATCAAATCCATGGTGAGCTTATTACTCAACCTACCTAAGCACACTGAGGCATTCGACCTTGCCTGTCGTTTGTTAACACGAGAAGATGTATTGGCATTTTATGATGGCCATCCAGAATATCTATCGATTAGCGGCAACCTCTGCAAAGAAAACGAAAACAAATACGCCTATCTCACACGAGCCATACACCTGCGCCCCTTTCACGCACCGTATTACCACGACTACGCAAGCCTCTCAGAAAACAACCGTGATTTAATTTCGGAAAAAAAAGCAGATATTCAATACCTCAAGATGGCATCTCGACACATTTACCCAAATGAAGCAAGCACCGACAAACACTCCATGCAATTCGTGAGCATGGTTTTTTCAAAAAATTTATCGTGGCTACACCGGCACCTCCCTGATGACGCCGGCCAGCTTCATCGCGGTGCGCTAACGCACTGGCAACGTTTATACCACAAATACGGTCAGCTGCCTCACAATGAAATTGTCGCTCACATGAAAGTGTTTTACAAAGGCTATATCTATGAAACCTTTCAGACCCTCGCTGCGGGCTGGCCTGACGATAAAAAACCCCTGCGTTTTGAGGCTTTGCTTACCTTAGCCAACACCCTTAAGCAGTGGCGCTGTTACAAAGTGATTTTTTTAACGCCTGAGCTACTCGCTGAAAAAAAAGACAAGGAAATTTTTGCGCTGATCAAGGCATTACAACCCAACCGGCATTTATTAACCTGCGCACTCAAAGAAGCGCGCAACCCAACGTCGGTCTTATACAAGAAATTATCAAACTACCAAGCTAGCTTAATAACACTCGAAAAATCCCTCACTGAGAAGCGAACCTCAGTAACCGAGCTTAGCTTATTTCAACCATTCAATGAAGAAAACAAAGCCGCACCCGACAACGCAGCTGAACAACAAAATCGCTTATAATAAATGCTTATCCATGAATTGCAGCCTTTCACGCAGAGCTGCTAATTCATCCATTAAATTCATGGCCAAGACGAGCCCTGCCAAGTTAATGTCTAAGTCTTGATGCAAGCGACTGATTTTACGCAAGCGCTGTAATTGCAAAGCATGCACGCGCTGTTTTTCGGCCTGTATGACATCGTGAGCAATCAATTCCAAGATCATGGCTTTTGATAAGCCCGTCATCTCAGACAATTCATCCAGGGTGTACCAAACGTCTTGGGTGTAATCTGCAACGATGATGACATTATGCTTAGACATGCCGTCTCCTTAATTCACCCAATGCAAACGCGGGTTAAACGGCATGGTTTCTGCCATTTTTTGATAAAGCGAACGCTGCTCTTCCGTGTTGGGCGTGGGCGTCATGATTTGAAGCACGGCGTATTGATCGCCGGCCTCAGGCTTGCCCGGCATGCCGCGGCCGCGCAAACGAAGCTTTTGCCCGGCCTGTGACGCCGGCGCCAATTTCAAACCCACCGCCCCACCCAAGGTGGGCACTTTAATGTCTGCGCCCAAGGCGGCTTCCCAGGGTGCAATGGGCAAGGTGAGGTAAACATCACGCCCTTGCACGGTGTAGAGTGCATGCGGCTCAATGTCGATTTCGAGGTAGAGGTCGCCGGCTGGCGCGCCACCCATGCCAGGGCTGCCCTGACCCGCTAAACGCAATTGCTGGCCCTGAGTGGCGCCTTTAGGGATAGTGACTTTAATGGTGCGCACACTTTGCTGCACCTGCCCTTTTGCATCCACACTCGGCACTTGAAATTGCAAAGTGCGCGAGCCGCCGTGAAAGGCTTCTTCCAGCGTGATTAACACTTTCGCGTGTTGATCACTGCCACGTTGTTGATAGCCTTCAAACCCGCCACGCCGGCCACGGCCAAACAATTCAGAAAAGAAATCACTGAAACCTTCCATGTCTTCGGGGCGAAAATCCTGGTGTTTTTGCTGCCAATCTGGTGGCGGCCTGAAATCTTGGCCAGCCTTCCAGTTCGCGCCCAGTTCGTCATATGCTTTACGCTTTTCAGCGTCTTTTAAGACGTCATAAGCTTCTTGAAGGTTTTTGAATTTTTCTTCGGCATTGGCTTCTTTGCTAATATCGGGGTGATATTTATGAGCCAAACGACGATAGGCTTGCTTGATTTGATCAGGCGTTGCCTCACGGCCAACGCCCAAAACCGCGTAATAATCTTTGTAATCCATGGTGCCTTAAGCTTCTTCTGGTAACCGCACGGTGAGCACATCGCATTTCGCGCCGTGCAAAATGGCATTGGCCGTTGAGCCTAGCAATAAAGACAAGCCATGCCGGCCGTGACTGCCGCAGACAATTAAATCTGCGCTCACTTGATCAGCGGTGTCCAAAATTTTCGTTTTGGTGGGGCCGACATCAACGTGGACATGATCTTTAGCCACAGTCAGTTGTTGTGCTAAAGCATCAATCGATTGACGGGCTTCGCTAATTAACTGGCCTTCGATGTCTTCAATGCCCAAATAAGCGTAGCTATACCCTGGCAAAGGCTCAACCACGTGAATTAAGCTTAAATCGGCATTGGTTAAGGCACGCAGCGCCTTCACTTTTTCAATGAGGTAGGTGGTGTCTTCGGTTAGGTCGGTCGCGAACAGAATGTGTTTATACATACGAAAATCCTTATCGATGTTAATTAAACCGCGGCCTTGGCTTTGGTGAAAGCAAGCCGATTATTTTTTACCCCCACTTCAATGGTGTCACCCGGGAGGTAGAGCCCCGCCAAAATATCTTGCGCCAGCGGGTTTTCAAGGTATTGCTGTATGGCGCGCTTTAAAGGCCTTGCGCCATACACAGGATCATAACCCGCCTCAGACAAATATGCCAATGCTTCATTCGTCACCACCAAGCCAAGCTCGCGCTCGGTGAGGCGCGTGCGCAAGCGCTGGAGTTGAATCTCAGCAATGTGCTTAATTTGCGCTTCATCCAAGGGGTGGAAAACCACCATTTCATCAATGCGGTTAATAAACTCAGGGCGCAGGTGTTTGCTCACCACCTCAAGCACCGCGTCTTTCATGGCAAAATAATCGCCCTTTTTGGAAATGTCGTGAATGATGTCTGAACCCAAATTGGAAGTCATCACCACAATGGTGTTACGAAAATCAACCGTGCGGCCTTGGCCGTCGGTTAAGCGGCCGTCGTCTAAGACTTGCAACATCACGTTAAACACATCGGGGTGGGCTTTTTCCATTTCATCCATCAAGATGACAGAATAAGGCTTGCGTCTCACGAGCTCGGTGAGATAGCCGCCTTCTTCATAACCCACATAACCCGGGGGCGCACCTAATAAACGCGAAACGGAATGTTTTTCCATGAATTCAGACATATCCAAACGAATGACCGCTTCTTCCGTGTCAAATAAAAACTGCGCTAATGCTTTGCATAACTCGGTTTTACCCACACCGGTTGGGCCTAAAAATAAGAAAGAGCCGATGGGGCGGTTAGGGTCGGCGAGACCTGCACGTGAGCGGCGTATGGCATTGCACACGGCTTTCACCGCCGGGTCTTGCCCAATAATGCGCTTGCCTAAAGCGGCTTCCATCTGCAAGAGTTTTTCTTTCTCGCCTTCTAACATTTTAGAAACAGGAATGTGCGTCCACTTGGAAACCACTTCTGCAATTTCTTCCTCCGTGACTTTGTTGCGCAATAACTGCGTTTCTTTAGGTTCGCCACTGTCCGCCGCGGCTAATTGTTTTTCAAGCTCAGGAATGCGCGCATATTGAAGCTCAGCCAATCGCGATAAATTGCCCGCGCGTTTCGCGGCGTCAAATTCCACGCGGGCTTTTTCTAATTCCGCTTTAATGGCTTGCGCATCTTGCAGCGAGCCTTTTTCAGACTTCCAAATGGTTTCCAGATTTTTATATTCGGTTTCCAGTTTTGATAAATCAGCTTCGAGTTTATCTAAGCGTTTTTTCGAGGCTTCGTCTTTTTCTTTTTTTAACGCTTCGCGCTCAACTTTTAATTGGATAATACGCCTATCGAGGTTGTCCATCACCTCGGGCTTGGAGTCAATTTCCATGCGGATATTGCTGCCCGCTTCATCGATTAAATCAATGGCTTTATCTGGCAGGTTTCTATCGGTGATGTAACGATGCGATAAAGTTGCGGCAGCCACAATCGCAGAATCGGTGATTTGCACACCGTGGTGCACTTCATAACGCTCTTTTAAACCACGCAAAATGGCAATGGTGTCTTCAACGCTGGGTTCTTCCACCAGCACGCGTTGAAAGCGTCGCTCAAGTGCTGCGTCCTTTTCAACGTATTGACGATATTCATCTAAGGTGGTTGCGCCAACACAATGCAATTCACCGCGCGCCAAGGCGGGTTTTAACATATTGCCGGCATCCATGGCGCCTTCGGCTTTGCCTGCGCCCACCATGGTGTGCAATTCATCAATGAATAAAATAATTTGCCCTTCTTGTTTCGCTAAATCATTTAAAACGGCTTTTAAACGCTCTTCAAATTCACCGCGAAATTTTGCACCGGCGATCAAGGCACCTAAATCTAATGCTAATAATTTTTTATCGCGCAAACCTTCAGGCACTTCGCCATTCACAATGCGTTGCGCCAAGCCTTCCACAATGGCGGTTTTACCGACGCCAGGCTCACCAATTAAAACGGGGTTATTTTTCGTGCGGCGTTGCAGCACTTGAATGGTGCGGCGAATTTCCGCATCGCGGCCAATGACAGGGTCGAGCTTGCCTTGTTGTGCGCGCTCGGTTAAATCGATGGTGTATTTCGCTAAGGCATTGCGTTGATCTTCTGCATTTGGGTCTTGCACGGTTTGTCCTCCACGATCTTCGTTGATCGCCTTTTCAAGGTTTTGTTGATTTGCACCGGCTTGCTTTAATAAATCGCTTAACGCGCCTTTGTCTTCTAAGGCCGCTAATAAAAATAATTCGCTAGAAATGTATTGGTCTTTGTGTTTTTGCGCGAGTTTTTCGGTGAGGTTAAACAAACGATTTAAATCGTTTGAAATATGGACTTCACCTGCGGCGCCTTCCACTTTAGGCAAGCGTTTAATGGCCGCATCAAGATGATTGCGGAGCGAGGAAAGCGTCACGCCAGCACGGGTGAGCAAATGGCTGATGTTGCCTTGGGGTGTGTCTAGCATGGCTTTCAATACATGCTGGGGTTCTATCATTTGGTTGTCGTGCGAAAGCGCGAGCGATTGCGCATCAGCAAGCGCTGATTGAAAAGCTGTCGTGAGTTTATCCATACGCATGGGTGTGACCTCTGTTGTCTCTTCCTTAAGATATATGAGGATGGCGTTTGATTATTTCAAGGATAACATAAAAACACCCCTCCCCGACCCTCCTGAAGGATAGACGCAAAATTTCAAGTAAACAACGTTGGCTGAAAGCCAATAACCCTTTAGCCTGGGGCAAAGGGGTTTGCGCAGCAAACACCGGCGCCCCAGGTTAGCACCCCACCCTCTGCTTTTAGCGCCGAAGGCGCGCTACAAAGCCGTTTAATAATGTCAAAACATAACCCAGGCTATAAGCGCATCCGCCGCCCCGAAACCGCAGTTTTAATCAACTCAATGATTGCCTCTGCTTTTTCTTTATTTTCACCCAATTCAAATTTTTGCTGCTCAGCATACGCTAATGCATTGCGCTCATCGAAATTTCCAGCATTCAAATCAACGCCCGCGTTAATTAACGCATCCACCACCTCAACATTCAACCTGGCGATTGCACAAAACAATGGCGAGCCGATGTTAGCACAAGCATCATTAGGATTAGCGCCAGCATGAAGCAGAGCAATAGCAACCGCCGCTTGATTACAAAGAATCGCTGCCATTAATGGTGTCTGGCCTGATTCATTCACATAATTAGGGTCAAAAACTCTAGGGATGGCGCCCTTCTCTGCTTGGGCTGACTGAAATAACGACGCTTTTGATGAAAACATTGCTTGGTTAACATGCGCCACGCGACCCTGCAACCCTATTAAAGCAATGGCAGCATCAGCATTATTTAACTCAATACAAGAAATTAAGGCATTTTGATTAATCGCCCAACGAAAGGGTTTCTCTGAAAAAAATAAACTAGCCGCTTTAATCACTTCCACCCTGTTAAATCGAATAGCGACATCAATGAATTGATCAAACAAATCAGCTGAATTTATTTGCCTAATCGCTGCAAAGAGCACCAAATCAAGTATGGCAAGACGAGCCTCTTTATCCTTTGGCGTGTCTTCTGGGTTATGCATGTAAACAGAAGAAGAGAGATAATCAAGAAGATTTTGAGAAACATCATCGGCACAGTATATCACAAAAACTGAAGCACCCCGATGTAGTAAATGCTGAACAGATAACACCGACAGTCGGTTTGCCGCAACAAACAAGGGAGTGATATGTTGATCTTTAGATTGCCGAGAAGGATTAGCGCCTGCATTTAAAAGCAACTCAACAATGTTATGGTGACCCTTAGATGAGGCAACAATGAGAGGCGTCATAAAATCAATATCATAATACATATGGAGCGAATCAATCACTGACAAATCCATTTCTTCAAGCAGCAATTTAACTCGGTGAGCATCGCCTTGATGACACCAATAAAACAACCACTCACTCTGACGATGGGCCACCTTAGCCTGATTGACATCAAGAAAACGGCTTAATTTTTGAATTGATTCTTTTGCTGTTTCTGGAGAATTAAACCCATCAAGAAGAGACTCGATATCACGCCTCCTGTTAACAGAGAACGCCTTCAATGATGACTCAAGCTCATCCAGAAAATTTAAAAATTTTCTTTTACCCATGCTGCCAGCCAAAGAAAAAAACGCTGCCACCAAAGAAAATAAAATAACCAACAAAGCGGCTTCAGCATTACCCATGTCTTTATGCGTTAATTTTGCAAGATAACCAAGAAAAAACATACCGATAAAAAACAATATTGGCCGCTTAGACGCAGCAGCAGCATCACTGATTATTAGCTGCCGAGCAGTTCGAATCATTAACAGCTTATATTTATTCTCATTTGGCAAGGCCTCTCGCAATTTATTCTTCTTTAATAGAAATGGTTTTTCCATGCGGGAATACTGAGTTAATATAAAATTTAAATAAAGACCGCGTGATGCTGTTGAAAAATTGATGAGATCCCACACATCATCTATTAACTCCGCAATACGGATATAAATATATTCTTGAGCCAATAAATGGTTATTTTTATTTTCATCCGCGAAAAAATTTAACACATGGCTTGCGGGGAGTTGCTTTTGATGTCGATTTCTCATGCTGATGATCCTTATATTTTTTATAAATGCACGCGAGCATTATATACACCCATTACAAAAAAAGCTAACCAGGGTAAAAAATACGGTATCTTATTCATGCCTATTAAGATTCCCTTAATAATTTTCTTCCTCACCCCTATAAATTAAACAATAATATCAACCACCTGGCAGAAGGGTAAAACCTTGCCAACACGGTATCACTACGGTAAAATTTACACATGAATACCAACATCGACATGAGCCCCGAGCTCATCCTGCATAGGCACCACAACGGCGTGCAATTACGACGCCCAAGCTATGGCAGCACCGACCTAAACTTAGGTGACATTTTAAAAAAACGCATCAGCGTTTTCTTTAAAAACAAAAACCACATCATGCTGAATGCCAACAACCATCAACTTGAATGCATCCATGCTTCTTCTTTAAAAGACATCATTGGCAAAAAGTTCATTGATATTATTGACGACAACGCAGTGAATCGCATGATTGAAAAAAACAACAATGAAGTCATGAACACACAAAGAATCACTTTCTTTAATGAAAGCATAGACGCGCAAAACATAACAACAAAAGCAATCAGCGTGAAGATGCCGCTTTACGACTTGAATAATCAAGTTTTAGGTGTTTTTGGTTTTTCCTATCTCACAGAAACCGATTGCGCCCCTTCTAATCCTGTGGAGTTTTCAGACACCGTCAATTTATTTTTTGAAAGCAATCAAACAAACACATCAAACCAAACCATTCTCAATACAAGCCTACCCTACAGCCCGCGCGAAATCGACCTCATCCACCTTATTCTGCGCGGCAAAACCATGCAAGAAGCTGCGTCCATCATGAACATCTCCACGCGCACCGCCGAGCATTATTTTTCAAACATTAAACACAAGGCCCATGCCAAAACACGATCAGCGCTGATTGATGTTTTATTAAAGCAAGGTTTCAAAATTACCTAATGCGTAAACCACTTTGCCCCATGAGCATCTGCACAAACGCTTTTTTAGCCATTGCATCCCTTTCGAAATTCAATTAAGGTAGCAAAAAAATATAAAGGGGTTATTTATGAATAATCGACATGCCGCCGAAACACAGCGCTTATTTAAACCGCGACAAGACATTGACTTTATCAACATACAAAATGCATTGGACCAATTAAGCGCAGTCAATCAACATGCATTTGAATCTTTAGCCACACACTGCAAAAATAACAACAGCCACATGAGCGAGCCAGTCATTCGATTTATCTCTCAGCTCACACCTTTACTTTGCTCGCACACCGGCCAAGTGCCGCCGCTGGTTCAAAAGCTCATTTTGCAAGCCATTAAACACAACGACAGCAACCCTTCCCTAAACCAAGGCTAATCCACCACAACCACCGCACTCGGATCATTATATTTCAACACCAACAAGGCCTCTTGCTCTTGCTGTTTCAACCCAAGCTTATGATAAGAACGCACCATTAATTTTAAAGCATCCATCACGGCCGGTGCGCCTTCATAATGTGCAACAATGTCAACACAACGGTTCGCCGACGCTAAATAGGCTTTGTGGTCGTAATAAAATTGCGCCACTTCCAATTGATGGTTGGCTATAATGTTGCGTAAATAAATCATGTATTGGTGTGCCGATGGGGAGTAACGGCTTTCTGGGAAGCGCGTCACCAATTCGTTAAAATCGAAGAAGGCTTTTTGAATTTGCGTTAAATCACGCGTGGCTAAATCAACGCCGAAGAAACGCTCTAAGAAACCTAAGTTTTGGTAATAGTCACACAGGCCGCGCATGTAATAAGCGTAATCCACATTCGCATTGGTTGGATGAATACGGATGAAACGATCAGCCGCCGCAGCACCCAACGCGTATTCTTCTTTCATATAATAAGCATAAATAATGTAGAGCTGCGCATTTTCAGTTTCAACGCCGTAAGGGTATTGAACATCGAGCGCTTCAAAACGTTTGATGGCTTCACTGAAGCTTTTATCGTCTAAGGCGTCCTTACCCTTTTGGTAAATTTCATGTTGGGTTTCGCCTTTATAGGCCTCTGAGGGCTCAACCGAAGAAGCACAGCCCGATAATAAAGCAAGCGTGATTGCACTTAACGAGGCCGCGCGTAAAAAGGTGTTCATGGTTACCATCCTGTCCATTAATTCTGTCGTGCATTATACGCAAAAAAAGGCTAAGATAGCTAACACAATAAGAGATGCACACCCATGACAACACAGCCACTTCACCTCACCATCCAAGACAACACCGACGACAGGCTAGACCTGGCTTTGTCTAAATTATTACCAGACTATTCCCGCAGCCAACTCAAAACCTGGATAGATGCCGGCAATGTCTTGCTAAATGGCAAGCCCGCCAAAGGCAAAACCAAGGTCAAATTTGGTGATCAAATTGAAGTCACCGCCATTGCCAAGCCCGCCCTCACCTACGAGGCCGAAAACATCCCTCTAAACATCGTCCACGAAGACGACGACGTGCTTATCATTAATAAGCCTGCCGGTTTGGTCGTGCACCCGGGTGCCGGCAATCAAACCCACACCTTATTAAACGCCTTGCTCCACCACGCCCCGCATTTAAAGCACCTCCCCCGCGCCGGCATTTTGCACCGCCTCGACAAAGACACCACGGGTTTGCTGGTCATCGCTAAAAACGAAGCCGCGCTTAAAAGCCTGAGCAAACAACTGAAAGACAAAAGCATGCAGCGCGAATATCAAACCATTGTGAGCGGCACCTTGGTCAGCGGCGGCACGGTCGATGCCCCCATCGATAGGCACCACCAGCAGCGCACGCGCATGGCCGTCACTGACACGGGCAAAACCGCTGTCACGCATTACCGCGTTCTTCAAAAATTTCGGGCACACACTCATTTAAAACTCATGCTTGAAACCGGCCGCACCCATCAAATTCGCGTGCACATGGCCCACATCCGCCACCCCATCATCGGCGACCCCACCTACGGCGGGCGCATGCAGCTCATGAAAAACACCACACCCGAACTCACCCAGGCCTTGCGTCACATCAAACGCCAAGCCTTGCATGCGTTTGCACTGGGCTTTGTTCACCCTAGCACACACGAAGACGTGCGCTATGAAATCCCCCTGCCCGAAGACATGCAAACCTTATTAACCCAATTGAAAGACGACACGGAGAAAAATTCCGCATGAAGCCACTCATCCCAGGCTGGCCAGCCCCAAGCCACGTGCGCGCTTGCACCACCGTGCGTGGCTTTTGGGGCGGGCAAAGCTCGCGCTTGCCTGAAGAACGCGAAAAACTCGTCGCCAAGCTTAACCTGCCCGAAACACCCATTTTTTTAAATCAAACCCACAGCACCATTGCCCTGGAAGCAAGCCCCGAAAACCGCGACCAAACCGGTGATGGCTCTTACACCCGCGAACCTAACCGCATTTGCGTTGCCATGACAGCCGATTGCCTGCCCGTGCTCGCTTGCAACCGTGAAGGCACGGTGGTTGCAGCTGCTCACGCCGGCTGGCGGGGCTTGGCTCACGGCATCGTTGAAAACACCCTCACCGCCATGAATGAACCCTTTGCTAACTTATTAATCTGGCTAGGCCCGGCCATCGGCCCCAACCAATTTGAAGTCGGCGACGATGTCTACCAGGCCTTCACTCAAAACGACCCCGCTGCTGCGATTGGGTTTAAAGCACAACCTAACCAGAAATGGCTAGCCAACATCTACACCTTGGCCAGGCACCGCTTGGTTAAACTGGGCATTCCTCCCGCCCATATTTACGGCGGAACGCATTGCACCCACACCGAAAGCGAATCCTTTTATTCGTTTCGGCGTGAAAAAGACCAAGCCGGGCGCATGGCCAGCCTGATCTGGATACAGCGCGACTAAAAAATGCTATGATTTAAAAATACATCTGCTCATCGGAGGATGCCGCATGCAGTCACTGACCAAACACCGCGCTTTAGCCGTGCTTGCCTTTATCTACGCCCTGCTGCTTAACCCAGCCATTGCTGAAACCCCACCCAGCACCTCCATTGCGCCCATGCTAAAAACCGTCTTGCCTAGCGTCGTCAACATCAGGGCTCAAATCAAAATTACCGATCTCGCCACCTGGCAGGAATTACGCAAACAACAAAACAGCAACGACAACACCCTGCCGCGTGTTTTTAATTCCGTGGCTTCTGGTGTCATTGTGGATGCAAAAAACGGTTACATCCTCACCAATGCTCACGCCATCAGCGACGCACAAACCATCGTCATCACCCTGGGTGATGGCCGTCATTTTAATGCGCGGGTCATCGGCCTCGACAAACCTTCCGATGTCGCCCTCATTCAAATTAAAGCCAAAAACTTAACCGCCGCCACCTTAGGCGACTCCAATTTAGTGAAAGTCGGTGATTTTGTCGCCGCCATTGGCAACCCCTTTGGTTTAAGCCAAAGCGTGACTTCCGGCATTGTGAGTGCCGTTGGTCGCAGCACGCTAGGCATAGAAAACTACGAAAACTTCATTCAAACCGATGCCCCGATTAACCCGGGCAATTCTGGCGGCGCACTCATTAACATGGCTGGGCAATTGGTTGGCTTGAACACAGCCATCATCGCACCCGACCGTGGCAGCGTGGGCATAGGGTTTGCCATTCCGGTGAACATGGCCAAAAGCATCATGGATCAGCTCGTTCATTTCGGTAACGTTAAGCGCGGTTTATTAGGCATAGGCGCGCAAGATATCACCCCTGACCTTGCCTCGGCCTTTCACACCACGCTGACGCAAGGCGCCGCGGTCACGCAAGTGCTGCCGCACTCACCAGCACAATTGGCTGGCATGCAAGCTGGCGATATCATCACCAACATCAATGGCAGCCCCATTAAAAATGCAAGCGATGTTGTCAACACCGTTGGGTTTTTACGTGTGGATTCGCGTGTCACCATTAATGTATTACGCAAAAACAAACCCATCACTGTGAATGTCAACCTCACCGACCCTAAAAAACGCGAAGCCATCAGCGCCGCGGCCGACCCTTACTTTTACGGCACCAGCTTGAAAGATTTCAGCATCACCACGCCCGAGCACGGCAATGTCTTAGGCGTGCTGGTGCTGGGTGTGCAACAAGACACCAATGCTTGGCAATCCGACCTTCGCACTGGCGATGTCATCACCTCTGTCAACCAACAACCCGTCACTTCTATCAACGAATTGCTTGCTGTTACCAAAACCGCTGATACAATGATTTTACTGAATGTCTTACGTGGCACCAACGCTGTCTTCTTAGTGATCAACAAAGACAGCGGCTAGGCCTTAACATAAGAACGAGGAGCGTTATGTTCAAAGCAAAAACCCCTATGGGCAAAATGTTGGCCTATGTCAGCTTATTTTTTGGTCTACTGTTTGGATGGTATGCCCTTAAAAATATCTTTATTGGCATCATGATATCTCGCTACCAACCCCCTGCAGTCACCATCTCCTCCGTCAAAGCAAAAACCGAAACCTGGCAAAACTTTATCACGGCGGTTGGTTCACTCTCAGCCATTAATGGCGTTGATCTTGCTTCTGAATCCGCAGGCACCGTCAAAGACATTCGCTTTAATTCCGGGCAAATGGTGAAAGCCGGTGATGTCATCATTTTACTAGACACCAGCCTCGAAGAAGCTGAACTAAAAAGCAACCAAGCTGCCTTGCAACTGGCGCAAATGAATTATAACCGCGACAAAACCCTGTATGGAAAAAACGTGTCTTCCAAAGCCATGCTCGATGAAGGCAGCGAAGCACTGCAATCCGCTGAAGCGAATGTGGAAGCAAGCCTCGCTAAAATCAAACACAAAACCATCACAGCGCCGTTTGATGGCCGCTTAGGCATACGTCAAATTAATTTAGGGGAATATGTTTCACCTGGGCAAGCCATGGTGACCTTGCAATCACTGAACCCACTTTACGTGAATTTTAATGTGCCTGAGCAATACCTTTCTAATATTTACATTAACCAACCGGTTGAAATTAGCGTGAATTTCGGTGCAGGCAAAACCGTGCAAGGCACCATCACGGCCGTTAATTCAAAAGTGGACCAAAGCACGCGCAATGTCATGCTGCAAGCGACCATCCCTAACAATGCACTGCAACTCTACCCCGGCATGTTTGCCTTATGCAAAGTGTGGTTGCCTGCAAAAGCCAATACGGTGGTCATACCACAAACCGCTATTTCTTACAGTTTGAGCGGGGATTATGTGTTTGTCATTAAAGATGACAAAGCGTATCGACAATACGTCAAAGTGGGTGAACGTCGCGGCGATGACATTGCCATTTTAGACGGCCTCACCGCTGGCACGCCTGTCATCACCTCAGGTCAATTGAAATTACAAAACGGGGCACGCGTCAAAGTCGATAACAGCGTGGAGTTATAATATGTTTTTCACCGATCTTTTCATCAAGCGGCCAGTGCTTGCTTGTGTTGTCAGCCTCATCATTTTATTGTTTGGTTTGCGCGCCATTAACACGCTAGACCTCAGGCAATTCCCCCGCATGGACACCGCTGTCATCACGGTCACGACCGCTTACGCCGGTGCAAACGGGCAACTCATTCAAGGTTACATCACCACACCACTTGAAAAAGCCGTGGCAAGCGCCGATGGCATTGACTACCTCACCTCTGAAAGCAACGACAACATCAGCACCATCACGGCTTACATTCGCTTGAATTACGACCCCAATGTCGCCATGACCGACATCATGTCTAAGGTGTCGCAGGTCACCAATCAACTGCCTAAAGATGCCGACAAACCCGTCATCATGAAATCCACGGGCAGCAAATCAGATTTAATGTACATTGGTTTTAGCACAGACAAAATGAGCAATGTGCAAATCACCGATTATTTATCTCGCGTGGTGCAACCCAAATTGCAAACCGTGCCTGGTGTTGCGAATGCTGAAATTTTAGGCGGCAAAGTCTATGCGATGCGCATTTGGCTAGATGCCAATAAAATGGCGGCCTTAGGCGTTTCACCGCTGGATGTTTCCGAAGCTTTGTCGCGCGAAAACTTTCAGGCGGCGGCCGGCCAAACCAAAGGCGAATATGTTTTATTTAATGTGGATGCCAAAACCAATTTAGAAGACGCTGAAAGCTTTAATCACCTCGTCATTAAAAAAGTGAATAATGCTTTCATACGCATTAGCGATGTTGGCAAGGCAGAGCTCGGGCCTGAAAACGATGATTCTGCGGTAAAATTCAATGGCAGCACCGGCGTTTTCATCGGCATTGTTTCCACGCCAACCGCAAACCCCTTGCACGTGATTGACGGCGTGAAAGCCGTTTTGCCTGAAATCACGCATAACATGCCACCCGCTTTGCAATGCAAAATTGTTTACGACAGCACCAATTACATACGCAGCTCCATCAATGAAGTCATGCGCAGCTTAATCGAGGCGACGCTCATCGTCATTTTGGTGATTTTCGCTTTCATTGGCGCACTGCGTGCCGTCATCATTCCTGTCATCACCATTCCTTTATCTTTGATAGGCGTGTGTTCGTTAATGTATGTCATGGGCTACTCTATCAACTTACTCACCTTGCTTGCCATGGTCATCGCGATTGGCTTAGTCGTTGACGATGCCATTGTGGTCGTTGAAAACATTTACCGGCACCTGGAAGAAGGCTTAACGCCGTTTGATGCCGCCATTCAAGGCGCGCGTGAAATTGCCCTGCCCATTATCGCCATGACCACCACCCTCGCCGCTGTTTACGCCCCCATTGGTTTCATGACAGGCTTAACCGGTGCTTTATTTAAAGAATTTGCATTTACCTTATCGTTTGCGGTGATTATTTCCGGCATCATTGCATTAACTTTATCCCCCATGATGTGTTCTAACATTTTAAATGTCAGCATGATGCACCAGCCCTTGGTCATTAAAATCGATCATTTATTTAATCGCTTAAAATACCGTTATGCTGAAAAACTGCATTTAGCCCTTCAGCACAAACGCGTGATCGCAACCTTTGCAGGCATCATGTTATTAGGTTGCGGTTTAGTGGCCATGACCACCACCACTGAGCTCGCCCCCGATGAAGATCAAAGCGTTTTATTTTTATCACTCACCGCACCCAAATACGCGAATTTAAATTACACCATGCGTTACACTGAAGAGCTAAATCGCATCTTCAAACAATTTCCAGAAACCAAAGATTATTTTGTGGTGAATGGCGCAGGCCAAGTGAATAATGCCTTCGCCGGCATGATTTTAAAACCCTGGGATGAACGAAAAACCTCGCAAAAACAAGTGCTCGCCAAACTGCAACCCTTACTGGGCGGCATTGCCGGCTTAAGCGCAGTTGCGTTTCCGCTGCCCTCTTTGCCAAGCAATGCAAGCGGCCTGCCCGTGCAATTTGTCATTACCTCCACCGAAGATTACACCCTCATTAATCAAATGGTCGCGCAAATCAAAGCTGCGGCTGACAAAAGCGGTTTATTCATTTTCACCGACACGGATTTAAAATTTCAAAAACCCATGCTAGAAGTGAATATTGATAAAGATAAAGCCGCTGACATGGGCATCAGCCTTGAAAACATTGGCGCCTCACTCGCCACTTTATTGGGCGGCAATTACACCAATCGTTTTAGCATTGCTGGCCAAAGCTATGAAGTGATTCCGCAAGTGTTTCAACAAAATCGTTTTAACCCTGACGATTTAAATCATTATTATGTCACGAGCGACATGGGTGTTAGCGTGCCTTTAACCAACGTGATTCGCATGGATGTCGTCACGCAACCCAACCAGCTGAATCGCTTTCAACAATTAAATTCAGCCACCTTATCCGGCATGATGATGCCGGGTAAACCCATGACGGAAGGCTTACGTTTCCTGCAAGACCAAGCAACTAAACTTTTGCCGCAAGGGTTTAGCATTGATTATGCGGGGCTGTCTCGCCAAGCCATGCAAGAAGGGCACACCATGCTCTATACCTTCTTCTTTGCACTCTTAGTCATCTACCTCGTCTTGGCCGCGCAATTTGAAAGCTTCCGCGACCCCTTCATTATTCTAATCAGCGTGCCTTTATCCATCATGGGCGCTTTGCTGCCGCTGCACCTTGGGTTTGCCACCTTAAACATCTACACCGGCATAGGCCTTGTCACCCTCATCGGCTTAATCAGCAAACACGGCATTTTAATGGTGCAATTTGCCAATGCCTTGCAAGAAACCGGGCTCTCGGTGGAAGCAGCCATTTTAAAATCCGCGTCTTTGCGTTTACGCCCCATTTTAATGACGACGGTTGCGATGGTGCTGGGTGTCTTTCCACTCATTCTGGCAAGTGGGGCTGGGGCTGTTAGCCGCTTTGACATTGGTCTCGTCATTGCTTCAGGCATGACCGTTGGCACCGCCTTTACTTTGTTTGTGGTGCCTGTGGTTTACACCTTGGTAGCGAGGGCACGCCACACACTATAACTTTATTGCTCATTTTGTGATTTTTTGCTTTATCATTTCGCCAAGCTGGTTTATCCTCACCGGCTCGAGAAAAATGCATGCATTCTCTCAGGGTAAACCAGGGGCGGCGTAATGTAAAAAATGCCTTTCAACTCCTTGATTATCCTGTGATAATATTTCCTTAAGCAAGCTCGGGTATACTGTGTTTTTTTGCGGACCATTTGGAGTGGAAGACCCTGTATGGCGAATAATAGCAAATTAAAAACCCTAGCGCTGACCCTGCTTATCACAGGTGCCATCGACATCATCCGCAACTTGCCCGCTTCTGCCCTTTTTGGCAGCACGGTCATTTTCTTCTTTCTCTTTGCTGGCATTTTCTTTTTAATCCCTACCGCCTTGGTGTCCGCTGAACTGAATGCCAACGTCAATGAAGGCGGCATTTATCACTGGGTCAGGGCAGCCTTTGGCGAGCGCATTGCGTTTTTAGCCATCTGGCTTCAGTGGGTCAATAACTTGCTTTGGTTCCCAACCATCCTCTCTTTCATCGTCGGGACGGCTGCTTATTTAATCAACCCCGTCTTGGCTCAAAATAAGTTTTATTTGGTCGCTAGCATCTTGGGCGTCTTCTGGACCCTCACCTTGGTTAATTTGCGCGGCCTGCGCCTCTCAACCCGCTTTACGAGCTTCTGCGCCCTCATTGGCCTCATCATCCCCATGCTGCTCATCATTGGCTTGGGCTCGGTCTGGGTGTTTCAAGGCAACCCCTTGCAAATGCACGTCACCCCTCACAACTTGCTGCCCAATTTGCACAGCAGCAGCAACTGGATGGCCCTCACCGCCATCATCCTTGGCTTTTGTGGCATGGAACTCACGGCGGTTCACATCCACGATGTGCATGAACCGCATGTCACCTTCCCTCGCGCCCTGAGCTATGCCACGGCCCTCATCTTAACCACCATGACCCTAGGCTCACTCGCCATTGCCTACGTCTTGCCACACAGCGAAATCAGCATGGTGAATGGCACCATCCAAACCTTTGAATACTTCTTCTCCGCCTACCACCTCACCTGGCTCATTCCTGTGGTCACCCTCATGCTCGTGATTGGCAGCTTAGGTTGCGTGGTTAGCTGGGTTATCTCGCCCATCAAAGGCATTGCTCAAGCCGGCAATCACGGCTTCTTGCCCCCGTTTTTCACCACCTTAAACCACCGCGGCATGCCTGCGCGCTTGCTCTTGCTGCAAGCCATGGTTGTCACCTTGGTTTGCATGGCCTTCTTATTGCTGCCATCGGTCAGCGCTTCTTACTGGCTGCTCACCAACCTAAGCACCCAGCTTTACCTTTGCATGTACGTCATTATGTTTATCGCAGCCATACGCCTGCGCTTTACCCAAACCTTCTCCAGCCGCGATTTCACCATTCCCGGTGGGCGCGCTGGCAGTGTCTTGATTTGTTTGTTGGGTTTGGTTGGGTGCAGCATTACCATGATTGTTGGCCTCATTCCACCCGATAGCTTAAGCCATTTAGGTGGCGGCTACACCGCTTACATCACTTTATTCTGCGGTGGCTTGCTCGCCATGCTCGTTCCGATTTTGCCATTTTACTGGTACCACCGCCAATACGGGCGCGCGCATCGCCTCACCTTGTTAAAGCGAGACGATTCAGAAGCCGCTTAAGGGATTAACGAAATAAAGCATCCATGCTGGCCGCTTTGGCCATGGACTGCAAAGACGATGGAACATTCAAAAACACCGCTTTCTTATCTTGCTTCGCTAATAAACGCAACCAAGCCACCATTAAAGCAATGCCTGCGCTATCGCTCGAGCACAGGCTAGCAAAATCAAAGGTGGTCACGCCATCTTGCTTAACCAGCGGCAAACTTGCTTGATAAAGCGACATGGCATTTTGCAAGGTGATATCCCCTGCAAGATGCAGCGTTGCTTGTTTTAAGGTGAAGCTTGCTTTGGTTGTCATTTAGTTGTCGTCGCCGTCGTTGTGCCTGCCCATGCGTTTTAGCAAGAGGTTCATGTCGCCTTGCGATAAAATGTCAGCGAATTGAGAACGGAAGCTATCAATCAAGCCCACGCCTTCCACCGACATGTCGTATAAACGCCAGCTGCCACCAGAGCGCAATAAGCGGTAAGTGACATGGATAGTGGATGAATTAGAGCCGCTGATATCGCTGCTCACTTCCACGTTATTAACGCCTTGATAACCACCGCGAATAGGGTAAAACTGAATTTCTTGATCTTGATAAGAGGTTAAAGCTGAGGCATAGGTGCGGATTAACAAAGTGGTGAAGTCACGCTTAAATTGCGCACGCTGAGCAGCCGTTGCGCTATTCCAGGTTTGCGGTGGCAACACACGACGAGACATTTCGTTTAAGTCAGCGTAAGGCACGACATAACGATTTGCTAAAGAATAAACGATGCCGGGCTTGGTTTTTAAGGTGGCCTTATTGGCTTTTAAGCCTTGAATCATGTTATTTGCAATGCCTTGCAAGAGTGCAACCGGGTCGCTTTGCCCTGCAACCGCTGTGACTGATTGCAAGCACAAACAAGCCATGATGACTAAAGCGCATGATTTCCATAATGATTTAATTTGCATTTTTATCTCCTGAATTGTTTTTATCACCGCTTAATTTATAAATGAATTGCCCTATGAGTTTTTCTAAGATCATGGCCGAATTGGTGAATTGAATCACGCTGCCATTTTTCAAGAAAGTGGTATTGTACATGGGTGTAATGGCAATGTAATTATCGCCTAACAAGCCTGCGGTTAAAATGCGTGCTGAGGAATCGTCAGGAATATCGTTGTATTGATCCTTGATCGCCATGCTCACCACGGCTTTAAACGTGGTTGGGTTCAGGGTAATTTGGTTAACTTCACCAATTTGCACGCCGCCAATTTTAATGGGCGAGCGCACTTTCAAGCCCCCAATGTCTTCAAAATCAGCGGTGACAATGTAGGTTTTTTCAGGAAACAAATTGGTTAAACCGCTCACTTTAAAAGCGAGCACGCTTAAGGCAACCACGGCCATGATTACAAATAAACCCACTAAACTTTCGATTAAACGTTGAGGCAACATCACCAGTCCCCTATCATCATTGCTGTTAAAATAAAGTCGAGGCCGAGCACGGCAAGGGACGCATACACCACTGAACGCGTCGTGGCACTCGCAATGCCTGCCGACGTTGGCGCCGCTGAAAACCCTTGAAAAACAGCAATCCAGGTCACAGCCACCCCAAACACCATGCTTTTTAAGATACCGTTGAAAATGTCTGCTCTGAATTCAACAGACGACTGCATATTCGACCAAAACACGCCGTTATCGAGGCCCAACCATTTCACGCCCACCAAATAAGCGCCGTAAATGGCGGTGGCGTTGAAGATCATGGTGAGCAAAGGCATGGAGATAAACCCACCCCAAAAACGCGGGGCAATCACGCGACGAATGGGGTCGACGGCCATCATTTCCATGCTAGAGAGTTGATCCGTTGCTTTCATTAAGGCAATTTCAGCCGTGACCGCCGAACCCGCACGGCCTGCAAATAAAATGGCGGTGACCACGGGGCCCAATTCACGCGCCACACTCAAGGCAACCAAAGGACCTAATTCTTGGGAGGCGCCAAATTTAGCAAGCGTGTGATAGCCCTGCAGCGCTAACACCATGCCGATGAATAAGCTGGAAATGACAATGATGAGCAAGGAGAGCACACCTTCGGAATACACTTGTTGCACCACCAAAGGAAACCCTTTGCGAAGATTAGGTGTTCCAAATAAAACGCGCGACAGCAAAATGCCCGATTTGCCTAATTCACGAAGACGGTCAATCGAAAAAGCGCCCAATAAGCTTAATTGTTGAATCATGCCACACTCCCTTCCAGAAAATCCCGGGCAAGCGGAATGGCTGGGTAATCGAATGGAACGGGGCCGTCAGGCAGGCCCTGTATGAATTGCTGCAATTGCGGTGATTGCTGCGCCAGCACCTCGGCCGGCGTGCCGTGCGCAATGACTTTTTTGTCGGCAATGATGTAAGCATAATCGGAAATGCTAAGCGCTTCATGAACGTCGTGCGACACAATGATGCTGGTTAAACCCAAGGCTTCATTCATGGTGCGTATTAATTTAACGAGCACACCCATGGAGATAGGGTCTTGGCCGGTGAAGGGTTCGTCGTACATGATGAGGGCGGGGTCGAGTGCAATGGCACGCGCCAAGGCCACCCGCCTTGCCATGCCGCCAGAAAGCTCACTTGGCATGAGATGCTGTGCGCCGCGCAAACCCACCATTTGCAATTTCATTAAGACCAAGGTGTGGATCATGGATTCTGAAAGATCGGTGTGCTCACGCAAAGGAAACGCGACATTTTCAAAAACGCTTAAATGCGTAAACAAACCACCGGTTTGAAACAACATCCCCATGCGTTTGCGTGCTTCGTAAAGCTCGTGGCGAGACAAGGCATGGATAGCGCGGCCGTCTACGTGAATGCTGCCGGCGCTTGGCGTCAATTGCCCGCCAATTAAACGCAACAGTGTGGTTTTACCAGTGCCAGAGGGGCCCATGATGGCTGTGACTTTGCCTTTGGGAATGGCCATGTCCACGCCGTCGAAAACGAGGCGTCCGTTCTCGTGCTGGAAGGTCATGTTGCTGATTTCAACTAGATTTTCTGTCATACCTTTAAGTTTCGCAAATGGAGGAAAAAATAGCCAGATTTATTACACCCTTTTCGCGCTTCGAGTAGTATAATACGGGTTTATACGCACCCACGACGACAGAGAATAAAGCATGCAAGCACTAAAAATCAATGAGATAGCAAAAAGCCTCTTAGAGACCGCGCGGTCCGTCATCACCATTGAAGCGGAGATGGTCGCCCGTTTGCAAGACCGACTCGGCCCTGATTTCATTGATGCCTGCAGCCACCTCTTTCAATGCCAAGGCCGCATTGCGGTGACTGGCGTTGGTAAATCTGGGCACATCAGCCGCAAAATTGCCGCCACGTTTGCAAGCACCGGCAGCCCCGCTTTCTTCATACACCCGAGCGAAGCCAAACACGGCGATGCTGGCATGATCACCAACAAAGACGTGGTGCTCGCCCTGTCTTATTCCGGCGAATCCGAAGAAGTGCTGGCCATTTTACCTTACATCAAACGCTTGTCCATCCCTTTAATCGCGATGACCGGCAACCCAGAATCCACCCTCGCGAAAGCAGCCACCATCCACTTAGATGCCAGCATTGAAAAAGAAGCTTGCCCACTTGGCCTTGCCCCCACCTCCAGCACCACCGTTTCATTGGTGTTGGGCGACGCCTTGGCCATGGCCCTTTTAACCCAGCGTGGCTTCACCAAAAGCGATTTTGCTTTATCACACCCAGGCGGCACCTTGGGCCGTCGTTTATTGTTAAGAGTCCAAGATTTAATGCATCAAGGTGAGGCCCTGCCGCTCGTTAACACATCGACCAGCTTCAAAGACGCCCTCGTTGAAATGACGCAAAAGAAATTAGGCACCACCACCGTCGTGAATGAAACCGGTGTGCTGGTCGGCATTTTAACCGACGGCGACATTCGCCGCGCCTTCGACAAACAAACCAACTTGCACGACATGTCCGTTCACGCTGTCATGTCTAAAAACCCCAAAACCATCACCAGTGACTTACTCGCCGCTGAAGCCTTAAACATCATGCAAGCGTTTAAAATTACCTCACTCGTGGTCACCACTGCAAAGCAAGAACCCGTCGGCATCATCCACATCCACGACCTTTTAAAAGCAGGAGTGGTGTAATGACGCCTGACTTACTCGCCAAATTAAAACCCATACAATTGCTCATCCTCGACGTGGATGGCACGCTCACCGACGGCTTAATGTATTACGGCAACAGCGGTGAAGTGTTAAAAGCCTTTCACGTGCACGACGGCCTTGGCATGCACTTACTGAAAAAAGCCGGCATTGACATTGCCATTATCACCGCGAAACAAAGCGACGCCGTCGCCCACCGCATGCGTGAACTCGGGCTCACCCATGTTTACCTTGGTTGCAAAGATAAACGCCCGGCCTACAACGAACTCAAATCCAAATTAAACTTACAAGACAAAAACATTGCTTACGTGGGCGACGACCTGCCTGATCTTTGCCTCATGCAACAAGCGGGCATGAGTTTTACCTTAAAAAATGCACCTGCACGCATGCATCAACACGCAGATTACATCACTCAGAAAAAAGCCGGGCGCGGTGCTATTCGTGAAATTTGCGAGCTCATTTTAACCGCGCAAGACAAACTCGATGCTGTCTTAGCCCCTTATTTGAGCTAATCAATCATGATTAATAAAAACACCCTCATCAGCGTTTCTGCTCTTCTCGCGATTAGCCTCGGGGTGTTATCCACGCTCACCATTTTATCGAATGGCAACACCCTCACGCCTGAAAACAAAATGCCTGACGCCATCATGAATGACGTCACTGCCACCATTTACGACAAAATGGGCAAGGTCAGCATGCGCATTGTCACGCCTAAGTTGGTGCATTACACCCAACAAGATGCCACGGATTTTAACAACCCCGTGGTCACCCTCTATCGTAATTCACTGCAACCTTGGGTGATTAATGCCAACTTCGCAGAATCCACCAATGGCCTGGATAACGTCAAATTTTGGGACAATGTCACGGTGCACCACCCCGCAAGCGAAGACAACCCAGCCACCATCATTAAAACCACCACCTTAACCGTGCACCCGAATTTGCAAACGGCTGAAACACCCGCACTCATCACCCTTATTCAACCCAATATCACCGTCAATGCCATCGGCATGACCGCCGACATGAACAGCGGCGACATTCACCTTTTGTCACAAGCCAGGGGTGAATATGCACCCACATCGTAATGCTTGGCTATGCCTTTTTTTAAGCCTTATCACCCTGCCCGCTCATGCCTTGCAAAGCGATAGCCAACAAAAAATTCACATCACCGCCGACACCACCACGTATAATTTTAAAAATGGCATCACGACCTTCACCGGCCATGTGATCGCTAACCAAGGCACCACCCACCTCACCGCTGAAAAACTCATTACCAAAGCTGACAATAAACACCAAATTCAAGAAGTCATTGCTTACGGGCAAGACAAAACGCAGGCGCATTACCTCACCCTCCCCCGCCCCAATGAAGCGGTTTTACACGCCATTGGCGATGTCATTCACTATTTCCCCATCACGGCCAATGTCACCTTGCAAAACCACGTCACCGTGCAGCAAGGAGAAAACAGTTTCCAAGGGGAATTAATTCTTTATAATATGAATGAACAAACCATCACGGTTCCACCAACGCCTCGGGGGCGTGCTGTGTTGGTTTACAATCAAGATTAGGCAACCATGACAGAAACCTTACGCGCCACGCATCTCAGCAAAACCTTTAAAACACGGCAAGTCGTGAAAGATGTCTCCTTGCACGTGCACCGCGGTGAAATTGTTGGCTTACTCGGCCCGAATGGCGCCGGTAAAACCACGTCGTTTTACATGATAGTGGGTTTAATTCCAACCGACAGCGGCAGCATCACCTTGGGCGCTGAAGACATCACCCGCTT
>DASTZQ010000013.1:0-6565 GCA_035764205.1 Gammaproteobacteria bacterium | reverse complement strand
CGGTTTTCACCACTCATGTGCATGTGTATGTAAAAAGCTTTTAAAGCTTTTAAAGCTTTTTTATGAATATTGCACACAGGTGATGAAAGCCGGAGCGACGGAGAGGCACTGATTTTTCCGAGCATAAAGACGAGCGCCGAGTGATGGATTTTTTTTGCCGTCTGCGGGTCAGGAACCCGCAGAGCGAAACCGCGCCGGGAGCGCGTTTGAGCGACGGCAAAAAAAATTCATCGCGAGGGTAGCGCGCCTTTTGCGCCGCGAAGTCGCGAGGAAAAATCAGTGCCGAGCCGGTGCGTAGGCTTTTTTGCACATGACTTAACGCGCAGGCTCTCACCAAAGATGCTTTTTATTTAACGACGTGATATGGTTTAATATTATTAAATTAAAAAAACAACCCAGGGCTCGCCCATGAAAACCATCTCCGTCATTAAATCACTCACTTACCAAGGCGATATGGCGCCGTTGTTAAAGCTCAGCATTCCATTGGTTTTAACCGGCTTCATGCAATCAGCCATCGGTTTTTTTGAGAACATATTTTTATCGCGATTAGGGCCTGATTATTTAGCCGCAGGTGCCTTAGTGGGTTGGTTTTATGCAACCTTAATTGTCATGATATTTGGCACCTTGGGTGCAGTCAATGTATTAGTCGCACATAAACACGGTAAAAAAGACATTCACGGCATTGCCAATGTGTGGCGCGATGGTTTGTTGTTTGCCTTAGTATTGGTGCCCCCAGTATTTTTTTTAGTGTGGAACATGGCCCCTTTGTTTTTATTGGTTGGGCAGCACCCACACCTTGTGAATTTAGCATCGCATTACCTGCATGCATTGGCCTTTGGTTTATTGCCGAAATTGATAATGATGGTCATCATTGATGCCTTGCTAGGCTTAGGGCTTGCAAGAACCATCACCATTTTTACGGTGCTCACTATCCCACTGTATGTCTTTTTTAGTTGGGTTTTAATTTTTGGTAAATTTGGTTTTCCGGCATTGGGCATTGCAGGGGCTGGGTGGGGGATGACACTGGGGGATTGGATAGCATCCATACTGATATGTGTTTATGTTTTGCTGGATAAACAATTTCGTCCTTATTTTCGGTTATTGTTTTCATTGAAAAAACCATTTTATATTTTAGACATGATTAAACTCGGCCTGCCCATGGGCTTGATGTATTGCATTGAAGTCGGGTTTTTCCTCGCGATGACCTTGTTAATGGGCGTGATTAACATTCAATCCGTTGCGGCAAATCAAGTCACCATGCAATATTTAGGCCCGCTGATGGGAAGCATTTTTAGCATTGCGCAAGCATTAACAATCCGTATGGGGCATGAAATTGGCGCGAAACAAATTGCAACGGCAGAGCGAGCCGTTTATGCGGCGGTTTGTATGGTTGCAGTTTATATGTGTGTGATGGCTGTTATTTATTGGCTCATGCCTGACACCCTCATTGCCGTCGATTTTAATATGACGGCGGCATCGAATGTTGAAACCATTAAATTAGCGAGAGATTTTATTTTCATCGCAGCACTTTTTCAAATCATCGAAGCTGTGCGAATTACCCTCTACGGCGCGTTGCGCGGTTTAAAAGACACGCATTTTTCATTGTTAGCGTCAGTGATTAGTTTTTGGTTCATTGCCTTGCCCATTGGTTATGTCACAGCCATTCATTTTAAATTTGGCGGGGTGGGGTTTTGGTGGGGCATGGTGATAGGGGCGTGTTGCAGTGTATTTTTATTAAGTGGCCGATTTAAACGTAAAATGCATGCAACGGTTGCAGCTTCGTTGCATGCAGTTTAGAGCAACCATTAGACTCTGGTTGGTTTTTTAGGGCGCAGTGTTGGCGCTGTGGGTGAGTTAACAGCCACAGTCGTTTTGTTTTTAGCAAAGAGTGAATGTGCGTTAATGTTTGTTAATTCGGGTGTAGCGGGATATTCCAGCACAGGCATTTTTTGTAGTGTCAGCCTGAGATTGTGTGCGGTGGTTTCTGAGAGGTAAATAAAATACTTATCTCTCTTTTCGGCTTCTATTCCAAACTGAATAAATTGTTTGCATAGATGATCTATCACGACTTCGCTTTGTAAGGGTGCATTGATGACATATTGCTTGTCATGTGTGGAAGAAAGCCCTTTGGCTATGGTAAAACCAGGCCCAAGTTTTTCTTTAATCAGTTGCTTTAATACAGGAACAATAATCTCAAAAAATACACGCTTGGTGATAGCATTATGTGTAATCGTGTGTTCTCGGATGTTTAACAAGTTATTGACGCTGATAAGTTTATCGCGTAATGCTTTGAAAACAAAATCATGGTTTAGTAAGTAAGGTATGGTTGAATTTGTTTTTAATTGTTCCGGCGTTATTAAATTTTCGCCAATGGCAATGACGCATGAATCAAAGAATGGATATTCTTTACCTGACTCAAAATAACACGCACATCGTACTTCCTTGTCTGCATCTAGTAGAATTTGTGTTATTTCCGCATCAAATATTTTTATTCTTGAATTCAATAGAGAGCTTTTTAAGGCTTCACTGGTTAATTGGTTTAATCGGGTAAAAAAATCCACAAAATTAAGCGCGCCTACTTTTTCATTCCAGAAAAAATCTTGCTTTAGAATAGCATTAAAATTTTTATTGGTTGTTAAGAACGAAATAGCATCTTGTAATGTTAACCATTGCGCGATACAAAATATGAGGTTTGGATGAAATTTATTTACAGTGGTCAGGGGGTTAGGTTCGCTGGCTCTTGGGTTCATTGTTAATCCTCGCTCATTTTTTTGATTTTGGTTATTATATGACCATTTTTAAGTGGAGGCAAGGGCGGTAGTAATGTTTTGATTAAAAACAAGAGGTTATAGGTTTTTTAAAGGTTGGTGGATTACGCAACAAAGAACGTTGCTAATCCACCCTACGCCAACCACAACGCCATCAAACCAAACGTAAATAAAATGCCGCCAGACAACCAATTAATGGCGAGCATTAAGCGTTTGCTCATGCGTTTATGAATGACGAATGCAATGAAGCTGCTTAAGATTAACCACCACGTGCCAGAACCCGCCATGATGCCAAGCACTAACATGATGGCATGCCATGGGTTGGTGTGCACGCTGCCGATGCCTAAACCGGTGAACACCGCAACGAAGGCCAGAATGGTCATGGGGCTTGTGAGGGTTAATAAAGTGGTGGTTAAGCAAGCATGAATGGGAGAACGTTCTTTGCCTTTGATGTTGCTTTTTTCAGCCGGTGGCGTGAGTGCTGTTTTTGCGCCAAGATAAAGCAGCAACAGCCCACCAATGAGGCGTATCCAAAATTTGTGGGTGATTAAAATGGATGAAACCGCCGTTAAGCTAAATGCCGCCACCGAGCCGTAAAAACCATCTGCAATGGTCGCACCCATGCCTGTCATGAAGCCAATAATAAACCCTTCATGCAAAGAGCGTTGAATGCAAAGAATGCCAATGGGGCCAATGGGTGCAGCAATCGCGAAACCAATTAAAAAACCTTTAATGAAAAATGCGAACATAGTTAGGCCTCTGGGTGACAAAAACAAGTAGTGAGGTGATCATTCACCATGCCAACGGCTTGCATGAAGGCATAGCAAATGGTGGTGCCGACAAATTTAAAGCCATCCTTTTTTAAGGCTTTAGACAGTTGATCGGATTGTTTGGTAAATGCTGGCACGGCACTGGGTTTTTTCCAGTGGTTGATGATGGGCTTGCCATCAACAAATTGCCAGAGGTAATCAGAAAAACGTCCGTGTGTTTCTTTAATGTTTAAATACGCTTGTGCATTCGTAATGGTGGATTGAATTTTTAAACGATTGCGAATGATGCCAGGGTTTTGCAAGAGCGCGTGATATTTTTTTTCATCGTAGGCGGCTATTTTTTTGGCATTAAAGTGATCAAAGCATTTTCGGTAGTGCTCGCGGCGTTTTAGAATGGTGATCCAGCTCAAACCGGCTTGTGCGCCTTCCAGGATCAAAAATTCAAACAGAAGGCGGTCGTCGTAAATAGGCACGCCCCACTCGTGATCGTGGTAATCACGGTAAAGGGGGTCGTCGCTCACCCAGGCACAACGAGGTTTTTCTTTATTTTTCATCCAGATAGCCGTTTTTATGCGCTTAAAATGATGTGTTTAATCATACCTGAAACCCGATTGAAATACACCTCATCCCGCATTGAAAATTTATCCCTGAGCATCCGTGAGCCGATTAGCCAGGCTAATCGGCTCAAAAAACCCCACTTTTTGAGCCGATTACGTAATTTTTATATAAATAAAAACCAATATAAACATTTACGATCAAAAAAATTACAGAACCAGTTTCTAACTATCGTACAACTACTATCGTATTTTTATTATTAGTGATCATTGTTCAATTCTATTATGATGGGTTGTTTGGTAATTTGATGATTTTTATGAATATTTCTGTCTTGATAAAAGGACATAAATGTCCTATACTGTGAAGTGAAGGCTGGTTATGAAAGGTAAACAATTAATACGCAAGCTTCGTCGTTTGGGTGTAACGATTATCGAAAACCGTGGCAAGGGTGGGCATGTGCTAGCAAAGTTTCAGGCGAAACAAGCGACCATTCCTGTGCACGGCGATGTGGATCTTGGAAATATTTTTATAAAAAAAATATGCAAACAACTGGGCATTAACCCAAATGAAATAGTGTAAATGGAGGTGTTTATGCAGCAAGCTTATCCTGTCATCTTTACTCAAGATGACGACAGTATTATCGTTGCATTTCCTGATGTGCCAGAAGCAATGACCGTGGGTTTGAATGAAGCACATGCATTGCTGCAAGCAGAAGACGCTTTAATTGTTGCATTGTCAGGGTATTTGGAAGATAAGCGTGATATCCCTAAGCCGTCAAAGGCAAAAGCTAATCAGGTGGTGATTGTATTGCCGCCATTAATAGCAAGCAAACTTGCTATTTATCAAGCCATGCGAGATCAGAATGTGTCTCAATCGGCTTTAGCGCATCGCTTGCATTGTGATGCGAGGCAGGTTCGACGTTTACTGGATTTGGACCATCATTCGCGCATGGATTTAATTGACGATGCTTTGCATGAGCTGGGTAAAAAATTAGTGATTGATATTCGTCCATTGCCATTATCAATCACACTTCAAAAGAAAAAAATCATGGGGCATGTCAATCATCGTGCGCATTAAAAAATAATGCAGATAAATTATCCCGGCATGCTTAACGCATGCGCGAAAAACCCGGTGTAAAGCAGCAACAAGCCAAACATCAAGCCGAATAAACTAAAAAGAAAAGGAATGTGGGTGATGTGTCGGCCGATGAGTGTTTTCCATTGGGAGACAAACATCACGCGAAAGATGCCAGCGCCTGTCATGGCCGCGCCAATGAGGGCCACCACCAAGCTCCAGTCGTCAGGCAGGGCATTCACAAACAGTAAAGACAAGGTGCCGAAGATAATGGGCAGCACGCCACCCATGATGTAACCCGTTTCGGTTTTGACCATGTTTTTGGCCATGGCTTCGGCGTCTTCGAGGTTGAATAAAATGCCGAGCGAGAGGAGAACCGAGACCACACCAAACCAGCGCGCAAAAAGAATGGTATTCATGCTTAACAATCCTTTTCATAAAGATGAATAATTTGCTTCATAAAATCATAACATTGGACTAAACTATTGGGAAGCAAAACTATCAGGAGTTCGTATGATCGCGAGGATGCGAAGTGCAGCAGCTGCCATCGGCTTCATGCGTTTATTTGTGTTGGCCTTAATGGCCGCCTGCTTAACCGGTTGTGAAATCACCTTAAATGGCTTGTTAAACCCCAAAGGCATTGTTGCTTATCAAGAGCGGCAATTGTTTGTCGATACCCTGGCCTTGATGTTAATTGTCGTCTTGCCCGTTATCATCATGAGCATTGCCTTTGTTTACCATTACCGCCGCCAAAATCACCGTGCAGATTACCGCCCCGATTGGTCGCACAGTGTTTTCCTGGAAGCCATTTGGTGGGGTGTGCCTTGTGCCATTATTTTTATTTTAGCCATCATGACCTGGAAAACCAGCCACGAACTCGACCCCTACCACCCCATTAAACCAGCGAATGAACCCACGTTATTAATACAAGCCGTTGCACTGCCTTGGAAGTGGCTCTTTATTTACCCGGCGCAAGGGGTTGCCACGGTTAATGAGTTGGTTTTGCCTGTGAATCAACAAGTCGAATTCTGGATCACCGCTGATAACGTGCCCATGAGTGCTTTATTTGTTCCGCAATTGGGCAGCCAAATTTACGCTATGGCTGGCATGCGCACGCGGCTCTACCTTTATGCGAATGCCGTGGGTGAGTTTGAAGGCATGGATACACAATATAATGGTGACGGTTTCTCTGACATGAAATTTAACACACGCGTGGTTGAACCGGCTGCCATGGACGCTTTCTTTAAAATGGCTAAAGCATCGAAGTTAACCTTAAACGATGCGAGCTACCAGCACTTGCTTCAGCCTAGCATTGCCAACCCACCCGCTTATTACAGCGGTGCGGATAACAAACGTTTTAATGCCGTGATCAACCTTTACATGAACACTTACGGCAAA
>DASTZQ010000012.1:0-41312 GCA_035764205.1 Gammaproteobacteria bacterium | reverse complement strand
GACATGCCTAAAATGGTGCCTTGAATGAAAATGTTTTCAAAGCCGGTGAATTCACCTTCAATGCCGTGCATGATGTTTAGCATGGGCGAAACATGGCCGTTAATTAAAATTTGGCCATTGGAAGGTTCGTAGATGCGAGCCAGCAATTTCAGTAAGGTGCTTTTACCTGAGCCGTTGTGGCCAATCAGGCCAACACGGTCGCCGTGTTTGATGGAAAGCGAAACACCATTGAGTGATTTCACGACCACGTGTGACCGTGCATCGCGCGAAACGCTGCCGCCGGTCGCGATGCGAAAAAAATCTTTTTTGAACGAACGCGCGCTGATGTTGTACACCGGGAATTCGACAGAAACATTATTAAGATGAATGTCAGCCATGTGCTTGCCTATAACCAATAAACGATACGTGAGCGATATTTAACAAGCATTTTATAAGCGACGAAGCCGCCAAATAAAGAGAAAGCGGTTACCATGCTTAAGTTTAATAGGGTTGGAAATGCGCCAAGCAAAGGCGCGCGTATGAGCTCAAGGAAAGAATAGAATGGGTTGGCGTCGGCAATGTAGCGATTGACGCCTTTTAAGACGTCGGCCGACCACATGACGGGCGTGATAAAAAACACCACTTGCACCAAGCTTTTAATAATCTGTGAAACGTCGCGATAACGCGCGCCTATCATGCCTAAAATGAGGCCGTAGCTGATGGCGTTAAAATAAATGATGAGCAAGCCAGGAATGACGAACAAGGTTTTGAGGTTGATGCTGACATTCGCATGAAAAATGAGGTAGATGGGCACAATGACTAATAAATTATGGAAAAAGATAATGACATTGCGCGTGACAATGCGGTGGATGTAGAGCGTGTAAGGCAGTTTAATTTGTTTGATGAAGCCGTCAGAGGTAATGAGGCCGTCGATGGTTTCAATGACCACCGTTGAAATGAGCGACCAACCCAACATGCCAGCCACTAAAAAAGGAAAATAATGCGCTAATTCAATGTGAAACAAGTGGCTGTATAAAAAACCCATGGAATAAACGGTGATAGCCATGCTAAGGGTGAGCCAAAGCGGGCCGAGCACTGAGCGGCGATAGCGCAGTTTGATGTCTTGGTAGGCGAGCATCAGCCAAATGGGCCAGTGTTTCAGGCCGTCGATGATGTCGCGAAACGCGAGTTGCGATTGCGTGGTGGATGGGTAAGCAACATCAGCTGCCTCGTGGTTGAGGCTGCCGAGTGGCAAGCTTGCAATGGCTTCTTCTTGTGTCGACATAAGGCTCAAGAACATTCATTTTATAGAGGGCGTGAGGATAACATGCGAAACGCGGCGTGACAATGAGAAGTCATGCGCCGATTTTTTCTTGTACAAAGCTTAATAATGATGCTTTGAACTGTTCAGGGTTGAAGCGAGCGGCGTTTTGTGTGCAGTTGGCTGGCGTACATTTGTCAGCATTTGTTTCGAAAATGTGTATGGCGGTTTGTAAGCTTTCAATGGTTTGATGATCAAAAAAAACGCCAGTTGGATTTGGTTTGTTTAAGCCTTGAACGGTTTCAAGTGCGCCGCCTTTGCCGAAGGCAATGACGGGTGTGCCACACGCCTGTGCTTCGACAGGAATGAGCCCGAAATCTTCTTCAGCTGCGAAAATGAGTGCTTTTGCGCGCTGCATGTGGTCGATTAAGACTTCGTTGGGTTGATACCCCATTAAAGTGACATTGGGCGAGGCTTTATCGCGAATTTTTTGTGCATCAGGGCCGTCACCGATGACGATTAAATGTTTATCAGGCAAATTTTTAAACGCTTCAACGATGAGGTCGATTTTTTTATAAGGGACGAGGCGCGAAGCGGCTAAATAGAAGTTGTCTTTGCGTGTGCCAGGTGTGAATTGCTGTAATTCGATGGGTGGGTAGAGCACGGTGGCTTCGCGTTTGTAAGTTTTTTGTATGCGTTTTGCGATGAAGCTGGAATTGCAAAGCAAATGATCAACGCCGTAAGCGCTTCGAAAATCCCAGGCGCGGAGTTTGTGTAAAAAATAACGAACAATCCAGCCGCGTTTTTTTTGCGCAAGGCCGGTTTCGTTTAAATAATGATGTTGCAAGTCCCAGGCGTAACGCATGGGCGAGTGAATATAGCTGATGTGAACTTGGTCAGGGCCGGTGATAACACCTTTGGCAACGGCGTGTGAGCTGGACAAAATAAGGTCATAGTGAGATAAATCGAGTTGTTCGATGGCCAAGGGCATGAGGGGCAAGTAATGGCGATAATGTTTTTTCGCGAAAGGAAGGTTTTGAATAAACGTGGTTTTAACGGCTTTGTTGCGCAAAAACCCACGTTGGTTGGGTTCGACAAAATCAACCACAGCGAAAACATCGGCGTTGGGGAAGGCATCCAGCAGGTGGCCCAAGAATTTTTCGGCGCCGCCAACCGCGACCAGCCAGTCACAAATGATTGCAGTTTTCATGAACTTGTTTAAGCTACTCATTTAACCCTGTTGAAAACAAGGATAGCACAACTCCTATGCTGCCTAAAGGTCTGCTTAAAGAATATTCACGGATGCTTTCTATCATTATCCGTTTTTTGGACATGCTGGTGGTCATGTTGGCCGGCGTGTTGGCTTATGCTTATAAGTTTGAAAGCGTGAGCATCCCTTTCTTTTATTGCCAAGCCATGCTGGTGGGGGGCTTGGTTGCGCCTTTCGTCTTGAATGCGTTTAGTATTTATTCTTCCGTCAGAAGCAAAGGGTTTTTTACACACTGTTTTAACTTGGCGCAAGCCATGCTTGTGTTGGCCTTGTTGTTGGCGGGCATTGCGTTTTTGACCAAATCGGGTGAGCTTTATTCGCGAGCGTGGTATGGGTTCTGGATGCTCGGCGCTTATGGTTTATTGGTGCTTTACCGAGGCAGCTTAATTATTTTATTAAGAACCATGCGCGCGCACGGCATGAATGAAAGGCGCGTGGTCATTATGGGTGCGGGGGCCTTGGGTGTAAAATTTGCAGAATCTGTTCAGCAGGCACTCTGGACGGGGTTTCGCATTGTGGCTTTTATTGATGATAACGCAGAGGCGAAACCTGCTTTCATTCATAATATTCCTGTGTTAAAAACGCCGACCGATTTAAGTGCATTTATGAAGGAAAAACGTGCGGATGAAGTGTGGTTGGCCTTGCCGCTGCGCGCTGAAGCGCGTGTGAAAGAAATGATTTACGCGCTGCGTCATGAAACCATTTCCATGCGTTTTGTCTTAGATATTTTTGGCTTAGATTTATTAAACCATCGCATTGCCGATGTGGCGGGGTTTCCGGTGCTAGACATTCGCACGACACCCATGGTTGGCATCAATCGTTTAGTGAAAGCCGTGGAAGACAGAGTCGTGGCGGCACTCATTTTATTAGTCATTAGCCCTTTATTATTACTGATTGCCTTAGGCGTGAAATTAAGTTCGCGCGGCCCGGTGTTTTTCAAGCAAAAGCGTTTGGGTTGGGATGGTCGGGTGATTAATGTTTATAAATTCAGAACGATGGTGGTGCACGCGGAAGCCGCGGGGCAAGTGACACAAGCGAGTGCGCACGACCCACGCGTGACACCCTTTGGTCGTTTTTTAAGGCGCACGAGTTTAGATGAATTGCCGCAGTTTTTTAATGTGTTGCAAGGGCGCATGTCGATTGTCGGCCCGAGGCCGCACGCGCTTTCGCACAATGAACAATACAAAGAAGTGGTCGACACTTACATGCAAAGGCACCGCGTGAAGCCGGGCATTACCGGTTGGGCGCAGGTGAATGGTTGGCGGGGTGAAACGGACACGCTGCATAAAATGCAAAAGCGTGTGGAATATGATCTTTATTATATTAACAATTGGTCGTTGCGGTTTGATTTAAAAATTATTGTGCTGACTTTCTTTCGTGGGTTTGTGAATCGAAATGCGTATTGAGTAAGCGCTGCCTCCCTCAACTTCTTCAGGGAGGCGGCGCTTGAATGTTAAATTAATTTCATTAATTGATTAACCGCCGAGCCCCAATTTAATCGCGTTGTGAAGGCTTGATAAGAATTCTCAGCCAAGGTCTGATAACCTGCACGGTCTTGCATACATCGCGCAATCACCTCCACGTAATCTTGCACCCGCGCATCTAACCCAAACGTAAACCCATTCTTCCCATCTTCAATCACCGTGCCTATCCCACCCACATGCGTTGTTAAACAAGGCACGCCAAACGCATTTGCTTCACAAAACACAATGCCGTAAGCTTCTGCGCGTGAAGGCACAAACAAGAAATGGCTTTCGCTTAATAATGTTTGCAATTTTAAATTGGCTTCCGGGTTGTGTTTAGAAATAAATCCATGACAATGCACATAAGGCGGCACAACACCTTGCCCCGGAATGTGATCATACCCCACAATGTGTAATTCAACCGGGTAATTGGCTTCATGCAAGGCTTTCGCCACGGCAACTACCGTATCCCCGCCTTTGCGTTCCCAGCTCTTCGCCAAAAATAATAATTTAATTTTATGTTGGTCACGTTTATTAATGGCAGCAGCAACATCCGCAGCACTGGGCGAGCTTGATAAATTCGCCCCAAACGGAATGACCTTCACTTTGTGTTTGCTCACGCCGTAAATTTCTATTGCTGCACGCGCCGCCCAATCGGATGAAAACACGGCATAGGTCACCCGGTCTAAGCAGGCTTTGGTGATGGCATTGCCTTCCTGAATGGTTTTCGCAGAATGATAAGCAAATGGCGGATAAAACCCAATTAAAGAAGCATAAACTGCATCTGTCCATAAAATTAAAGGCTTGTCTGTGTCAAGATAAGCAATGGGGTTAATTAGCGGTGAAACAATGGCATCAACATCAACATTTTTTAATTGCTCAGCCACTTGCTGTGAATAATGTTTCGCTGCTGTAATATTAAATCGCGGGCTTAAACGTTGGTTACAAAAAAACTGATTGTAATGTTGTTTTAATTTAAAGAATGGTGGTAACTGACGAGATAAATCACCGATGTAATGTACACTCGCTCCGGCTTCTTTCAATGCTTGCGACATGTGATAAGGTGTGCCCGACCAATTATGCACATCTTCTGCGTTGAATGTCGTGGTGTAAGCAATTTTCATGCGGTTTCCTTTTTAGCGTGAAAGAGGGGCAGGTTCCAGAAAGTGGTTTCAAAAGCAGGAATGCTAAAATTTTTATAAACGCGATCATAAGCAAGCTCAATGATTTGGCTGCGCGCTTCAGGCGTTTGTTCAAGTAAGGTTAACATCGCGCGAGCAAAAGCATCAGGGTTGCGTGCTGGCACGAGCGTTGCCGTGTCGCCCACCACTTCAGGAATGCCATTCACACGCGTTGCAATGATAGGGCAACGTGCCAGCATGGCTTCAATCAAGACACGCCCAAACGCTTCTTGAATGGATGATAACACAAACGCATCAAAGGCCTTGAGTTTTTCAAACGCGCAAGGCACAAACCCCGTGAGGCGAATGTGGTTTTCTAAATGCAAAGCTTCAATGTGTGTTTTGAGTTCCGGTTCAAGCACGCCATCACCGACAATCACTAACAGGGTGTTGGGGTGTTTTGCATGCACCTCAGCAAAAGCGGTGATGAGGCTGCGATGATCTTTATTGACGGCCAAACGCGCAATATTCCCAAAAATAAAACGATCCGCCGGCAGGGAGAGTGCTTCTCGGGCGGTGGCGCGATCTGCGAATGTGGGTTCTATCAAATCCGTGTCTATCACATTATAAAGCGTGACGATGCGCTCTTTCGGGAAAGGCTGCAAAGACGCGCGTAAATCATCCCTCACCGCGTCAGAAACCCCCGCAAACACCAGCGATTGGCGCCCAAGACGGCGCATCAGCCATTGCCGGCCGCGGGCTTTCATGGTGCCCAATTCGTGCATCACGCAAATCAGGGCTGAAAAACGCACAAACTGGCTAACCCAGAGCATGAGGTAGGTGGGTTTGTAGCGGTGGCAAATCACAATGTCGTAATGTTGTTGGCGGGTGAGGCGTAATAAACGCCAAAAGACCCCCAGTTTCAAGCCGCGCAATTTGCGCTTAGGGGTGTTAAGAAACAGCACGTGCTCAGCCAGCAGGCGGGTTTGGGTGGCCTCATTCGGCTTGCCGGTTAGCATGGCCACCGTCACTTCATAGTGCTTTTGGTCGAATAAGCGTGTGTATTGATTGAAAATATCAATAAACTGGGTGGCGTCATTGTGCCCCAAAATTAAAACGCGTGATCGCATGTGGCTGATCTCTTTATGGCTAGGTTGTCACTTTATAACAAGTTCAAGTTTAACCGGCAAGGTGGAGTGATGTCTTTGAATGTGGTACTATTTTGCCACCGTGAATAACT
The DNA here is from genome assembly GCA_035764205.1 of Gammaproteobacteria bacterium. Classification (GTDB taxonomy): domain Bacteria; phylum Pseudomonadota; class Gammaproteobacteria; order DSM-16500; family DSM-16500; genus Aquicella. Next base: position 34,978 of record DASTZQ010000012.1, on the reverse strand, counting down.
GCCCAATAATTGGCCAAAGAGAAATGATGAAAATTACGAAAGCGATTTTCCCCGTTGCCGGTCTCGGCACGCGGTTTTTACCCGCCACCAAGGCTAACCCCAAAGAAATGTTGCCCATCGTGGACAAGCCCCTCATTCAATACGCCGTTGAAGAAGCGGTCGCCGCCGGCATCACCGAATTAATTTTCGTGACAAGCAGCAGCAAGCGCGCGATTGAAGACCACTTCGATTCTAACTTTGAATTAGAAGCAACGCTTGAAGAGCGCGGCAAGCGTGACTTGCTCGATATCGTTCGTGGCATTTTGCCAGAAGGCGTGTCTTGCGCTTACATCCGTCAAAAATCACCCCAAGGCTTGGGGCATGCCGTTTGGTGCGCGCGCCAGTTGGTGGGCGATGAACCCTTTGCGGTGTTGTTAGCTGACGACTTAATCGACGGCGGCGATGTTTCTTGCTTGCAGCAAATGGTCGCCCAATTTGAAGCAAAACAAGCGAGCATTGTTGCAGTGCAAACCATCGATCGCTCTGAAACCACGAAATACGGCATTGTCGATGTGCCCGCTGAATCGGGTGCTTTAACCGCCATTAAAGACATCGTTGAAAAGCCACTCCCAGAAAATGCGCCTTCCAATCGCGCGGTGGTGGGTCGTTACATTTTAACGCCGCACATTTTTGAATTGTTAAGCCACACGCGCGTGGGTTCCGGCGGCGAAATTCAATTAACCGATGCCATCGCAAAATTATTAGCGACGGAATCCGTTTATGCTTATCAATTTCAAGGCAAGCGTTTCGATTGCGGCAGCAAATTAGGTTATTTAGAAGCTACCATCGCTTATGCCTTAAAACACCCTGAATTAGCACATGATTTTAAACGAACCCTGGAGAGTTTTGTCGCATGAATGCCGCTTCTCAAAGCCAAGGAAGACAATGGCCCATTTATTTAGTGGCCGGTATCATCAGTATCGTGTTATCTATTTGGGTTAGTGCGCGTGAAGTGGTGATTAACCCCGATGGTATCTGTTATTTATTAAGCGCAGAAGCTTATCAAGTCTTTACCACGTCGCAAGTCATGCAGTTGTGTGCGCAAGCGGGTTGGCCTTTTTATTCTTGGCTGATACACATTTTCATGACGTTAACCGGTTTTTCTTCTTTGGTGTCAGCCAATGTGTTAGATGCCGTGTTTAGTTTAATTTCCGTTTTAGCGTTCATGCGCTTAACGCAGGTGCTGGGCGGTGGTAAGCGGGTGTTGGTATTCGCAGCTTTTGTTATTTTGCTTTCACATGAATTTAATAGCGCCAGGCAATACATAGTGCGCGATCACGGTTATTGGGCTTTTTATTTGGTTTCTTTATTGTTTTTCGTGCGTTGTTTAGAGCAGCTGACTGCCCGCAATGTGTTGGCTTTTGCGGGGGCTTTGTTGATGGCCACTTTATTTCGCATTGAAGGCGCGGTGTTTTTCATGCTGCTTCCTTTCGCCGCTTTGTTTTTACCTAAACAAGCATCACGCATTCGTTTAAGTCTCGCTTTGTTTTCCCCTTGCTTATTTGGTTTCGTGGCGGTGTTGGGTGTGGCTCTGTTTTACCCTAATCATTTGACGCAATCTGGGCGTTTGTTTGAGTTGGGTCAGTATTTAACCCAAAGCGGGGCGCAAATGTTGGCGCAATTTAATGCATCTAAATCGGCATTAATGGCCAGCGTGTTGCCTTTAGAGGCCGCGCGTGATGCAGGCTTGGTTTGGTTTTTAACCCTCATCCAATGGTATTTCGTGAACATCATTCAAAACGTATCACTCATTTTTGCCATTTTGTTAGTTTATGCCTGGAAAACGCGTGCCGCTTCCTGGGCGCCTAAACATCGCTTGGCGGTGGTGGCTTATGTGTTGGTGAATGTCATCATCACAGCCATATTTTTTGCACAGCATTTGTTTTTATCTAAGCGCTATTTAATTGCACTGACCTTAACCTTGAGTTTGTGGGTGCCGTTTGCGCTTGAAAAATTATTTGTTGCGCGCGCTGGTCGGCCATCGCGTGTGGCTTATGCGGCTGCCATGTTCTTTATCGTTTTGTCGTCGCTAGGCGTCATTTTAAACAGCGGGCCTTCTAAGGCTTATTTGCGCGATGCAGGTGATTGGTTGGCGGTGAATGTGCCAGCGAAAAGTTCGCTTTTTATCAACGATGGTCAGCTCATGTATTATGCTAAGCATAACGGCCTGGATTTATTTAAAGCGAGTGCAAGCATGCGTGACCCTGCTGCGTTAGCTAACGGGCAGTGGCATCATTATGATTATGTGGCTCTGCGTGTGCGTGGCGACGATGCGCGCTGGGCGGCGGTTGCCATCGGCATGAATCAGCAACCCATGCGTACTTACAGCGGCCCGCATGGTGATGCAATTTTAATTTATAAAACCGGTTCGTAGGAGGTTGGTGTGAATATTACCGTGATAGGTGCGGGTTATGTTGGCTTGGTGACGGGCGCTTGTTTTTCAGAATTGGGCAATCACGTCACGTGTGTGGATGTGAATGAAAAGAAAATTGCCGATTTAAAGCAAGGCATTTTGCCTATTTATGAACCCGGCTTAGAAGCCATGGTGCTTTCTAATTTTAATGAAGGCCGTTTGCATTTTGTGACGAGTTTGAATGCATTAACCCATGAACCCGATGTGGTTTTTATTGCCGTTGGCACGCCCAGCGACAAAGACGGTGCTGCGGATATCAAATACGTGCAAGAAGCAGCACGCAACATAGGCGCGCGCATTAAGCAAACCTGTGTCATCGTTGACAAATCCACGGTCCCGGTCGGGATGGCAGATGAAGTGCATGCCTTAGTGCAAGCAGAATTAGACAAGCGCGGTGTTCATGTTGCGTTTGAAGTGGTGAGCAACCCTGAATTTTTACGTGAAGGTGCAGCCATTGAAGATTTCATGAAACCTGATCGCGTGATCATTGGTTTAGAATCTGATAGGGCGCGCGCTGTGATGCTTGATTTATATTTACCTATTTTGCGTAGCCCCGAACGACTCTATTTCATGAATGTAAAAGATGCAGAAATGACAAAGTATGCGGCGAATGCCATGCTCGCCACCCGCATTTCTTTCATGAATGAAATGTCGGTTTTGTGTGAGCGCATGGGCGTTGACATTGAAAATGTTCGCATAGGCATAGGCTCTGATGCGCGCATTGGGCCTGCGTTTTTAAACCCGGGCTGTGGTTACGGTGGGTCGTGCTTCCCGAAAGACGTGCGAGCACTCATGAAAATGGCTGAAAATCATAATGTGGATGCCATGATTTTAAAAGCGGTTGAGCAGCGCAATTTCCAACAAAAGCGTGTTTTGCCTGAAAAAATTCAAGCGAAATTTGGTGCGAATTTAGCGGGTAAAGTGTTTGCATTGTGGGGCTTAGCGTTTAAACCCGGCACGGATGACATGCGTGAGGCTTCGTCCTTGGTGTTAATTGAATCTATCATTAAAGCGGGCGGCCAGGTGCAAGCTTACGACCCGGCGGCGATGGGCGTGGCAAAAAGCATGGTGCCTGCGGCGTGGTTTGATCAGGGCTTATTAACGTTTACTGAGCATCAATACGATGCGTTAAACAATGCCGATGCCTTGGTGTTGGTGACGGAATGGAAGCAGTTTTGTTACCCCGATTGGTCTGCGATTAAAAATGCAATGCGTGGTAATACGGTGTTTGATGGCCGTAATCAGTACGACCCTAAGCATGTTCGTGCGGCTGGGTTTGAGTATTCAGGTATTGGTCGAGGCGAGTCTTTATTGAAGGCTGTTGCGGCGGCATCCTTTTAAACTCCCTCTCCACCGATTGTTTTTTACGAGGAAGGAGAGGGTTGGGGTGAGGCTTTAAAGATGTCGAGGCTTCGCCCACCACCGGTTCCCGGCCACAAAAAGCGTGTCCGGGCTACATCAGGTGCGTTCACCTTAGCTAGCAATGTGTTTTGGGTTCGATGTAGCCCGGACGCGTTTCACAGCGGCCGGGAACCGCCCCCAAACGAAGCCCCGAACAAACCCCCACCAGCCCCCATTTGACCCCGCCTCCACCTTGAGGTACTCTGTGCGTGATCTGACCCACATGGCAGAGACACAGGACAAGCATGAAAGCCAACATTCCCTTTACTTTCAATCAGTTCGGTGGGCAGCACCCAGCCGGCGCTTTGTCTTTTTGAGTTAAAAAAACGAGGAAAAACGCATGAACATTCTCGATTTCCAGCGTAAAAAGCAATCCAATGAAAAAATCACCATGGTAACGTGTTACGACTACAGCAGTGCCAAGTTATTAGCAGATTCCGATGTTGACTGTTTATTAGTCGGCGACAGCCTTGCCATGACCATGCACGGTTTTGAAGACACCTTAAGCGCCACCATGGAAATGATGGTCTTGCACACAGCGGCTGTTAAACGCGGCGTTGGCGAGCAATTCATTGTTGCTGATCTTCCTTTTTTAAGTTATCGAAAATCATTAGCGCATTCTGTGGAAGCGGCGCAACAATTAATGCAAGCCGGTGCGCACGCCGTGAAGTTAGAAGGTGCGGCAGGCAATTTAGAAACCATCCGTCATTTTATTGAATCTGGCATTCCGGTCATGGGCCACCTTGGGTTAACGCCGCAATACGTGCATGCGCTGGGTGGTTATCGCGTGCAAGGCCGCACTGACATCGCCGCTGAAAAATTATTAACAGATGCTAAAGCGCTTGAAGCCGCCGGTTGTTTTGCGGTGGTGTTAGAATGCATTCCCGCGGCGCTTGCAAAAAAAATCACGGAAGCCCTCGCTATTCCAACCATAGGCATAGGTGCAGGCACAGCAACCAATGGCCAGGTGTTGGTGTATCAAGACTTATTGGGCATGAATAAAAATTTCAAGCCAAAATTTGTGAAAGTATTTTTAGATGGTTGTCATGCTATTAAAGAAGCCATTAATCAATATTGCACTGACGTTAAAAAAGCGGAGTTTCCAGCGCATGAACACACTTACGACCATTAAAGCTTGGCGTGAAACACGTGCATCCTTAAATGGTAAACGCATTGGGTTTGTGCCAACCATGGGGAATTTGCACGAAGGTCATTTGGCTTTGTGTGCGCGCTCACAACAAGAAAATGAAGTGACGGTTGCCAGTATTTTTGTGAACCCAACGCAGTTTAATCAAACACAAGATTTTCAATCTTACCCGCGCACCTTGGATGAAGACATTGAAAAACTGCGTGCCGCTGGTGTCAATTATGTTTTCGCACCCAACGCCACTGAGATCTACCCTGACCATTTCACCGTGCAAGTGAGTGAAACCCAATTAAGCAGCGGTTTAGAAGGTGAGCATCGCCCCGGGCATTTTACCGGTATGTTAACGGTCGTGATGAAGTTATTAAACATCATTCAAGCCACGCGCGCTTATTTCGGTGAAAAAGATTATCAGCAATTTTTATTAGTGAAAAAAATGGTTGAATCATTATTTATGACCGTTGAAGTGGTGGCCCATCAAACCGTGCGTGCCGAAGACGGCCTCGCGCTTTCATCGCGCAACAGCCGTTTAAGCAAAAATGCGCGTTTGCGTGCAGCTTCATTTTCACGATTATTGCAATCCTCTCAATCTTTCGAAGAAATACGTTCGGAATTACTATCGCAAGGGTTTAAGGTAGAATACCTTGAGGAGCGTTGGGGGCGTCGTTTAGGCGCGGTGGTTTTGGAAGGGGTTCGTTTGATAGATAACGTTGAGGTGTAACATGTTATTGTGTCTGGATGTGGGTAACACACATATTTTAGGCGGTGTTTACGATGAAAAAGTGCTGAAGATGCGTTTTCGTTATGCAACACCCTTGATAGGAACGGCTGACCAATTCGGTATTTTTATCGTGAGTGTGTTAGCGGCCAATCAAATTAAGGCTGAGCAAATTTCGGGTGTGTCCATCAGTTCGGTGGTGCCAAGTTGTGATTACACCATCAACCACACCATCTTGCAGTACTTTAAAATGCAGCCATTTATGTTAAAAGCCGGTGTGAAAACGGGCTTAAACATACGCTATAAAAACCCGAATGAGGTGGGTGCTGATCGCATTGCGAATGCCATTGGTGCGGTTAAAAAATTCCCTCAGCAAAATTTAATTATCATTGACATGGGCACGGCAACCACACTTTGCACCGTGACTTCCGAGCGTGATTATTTAGGCGGCGCCATTTTGCCGGGCATGCGCTTGGGCATGGAATCGTTGCGCTCCAACACCGCCAAATTAATGGAAGTGAACATTGAAGCGCCTGAATCCCACGTGGGTCGCACGACGCGTGAGAGCATACAAGCTGGCTTATATTACGGGCAAATGGGCGCGTTAAAAGAACTCATTGCCGGCACCAAAGCAGAGGTTTTTCAAGATAAACCCGTTAAGGTGATTGGCACGGGTGGTTTTTCACAACTTTTTAGAGATAAAGCATTATTTGATGTGATTTTGCCTGATTTGGTGTTAGAAGGCTTAGGCATTGCATTTGAATATAATCAAGCATAGGGTTCATCATGAAATTTTTTGCAACGGCCCCAAAAGGTCTGGAATATTTATTAGTCGACGAATTAAAAGCACTGGGTGCAACCACGGCCGCTGAAAAATTAGCGGGTGTTGCATTTGAGGGCGATTTAAGCACCGCTTATCGCGCGTGTTTGTGGTCGCGTTTAGCCAATCGCATTTTAATGCCGATAGCTGATGTTGAAGCACCGACACCCGAAGCTTTATACGCAGGGGTTCAAAGCATTGCATGGGATCAACACTTAGCACCCGACGCCACTTTGGCCGTGCATTTTGTCAGCGTTCAATCTGCCATTACCCACACCTTGTTTGGCGCGCAAAAAGTGAAAGACGCCATCGTTGATCAGTTTCGTGATAAATACAATGAACGCCCGAGTGTTGCAAAAGCCTCACCCGATTTAGCCATTTATGTTTATCTGCATCGTGACATTGCGCACATTAGCCTGGATTTATCTGGCGAAAGTTTGCATCGACGTGGTTATCGTCTTTCGCAAGTCGAAGCACCCTTGAAAGAAAATTTAGCGGCTGCGGTGTTACTGCGATCGCAATGGCCTAGCATTGCAAAAAACGGTGGCAGTTTAATGGACCCCATGTGTGGCTCAGGCACTTTGTTAATTGAAGCTGCATGGATGGCCGCCGATCGTGCGCCTGGCCTCACGCGTTCTTATTTTGGTTTTATTGGCTGGAAGCAACATCAACCTAAGCTTTGGGAAGCTTTATTAACAGAAGCGCAAACACGTTTTGAAGCGGGCATCAAGACTTTACCAAGCATCATCGGTTACGACCACGACCCCGCGGCCATCAAATCCTCATTTGAAAATTTAGAACGTGCGGGTTTATTAACCCACGTGCACGTTGAGCGACGCGAGCTTGAAACTTTTGCACCGGCCGCTAACATCAAGCATGGTTTAGTGGTTTGCAACCCACCTTACGGCGAGCGTTTAGGCGAAGAAGAAGCGCTGCGCCCGCTTTACACCTTATTGGGCGACCGACTTAAACAAGGCTTTGAAGGTTGGCGCGCTTCCGTGCTAACCAGTAATCCAGATTTAGGCAAAGTGATGGGCCTGCGCTCTAAAAAACAATATGCTTTATTTAATGGCGCGCTGCCTAGTCAGTTATTATTATTTGACGTGGAAGCCCCTTATTTTGTTGATCGCAGCCCTGAAGCTGAAAACGAAAGGCGCATTCGTGCAGCAACACGTGCCATCACTGATCAAGACCGCACTCACGTTGAAATGTTTGCAAATAGACTCACTAAAAATTTCAAGCATCATTTAAAGCAATCAAAAGGCAAAGCAGACCACTTGGGTGTTATTTACGATGCAGATTTACCCGAATATGCTTTCCACATTGAAATTAAATCCGATGGTGTGTTAGTGCAAGAATATTTAGCGCCACGCTCAATAGATAAAGAAAAGGTATTAAAACGCAGGCAAGCAGCACTCAGCGTCATTCCTGGAGTGTTAGGCGTTGAAGCGGCACACGTGTATTTTGAACCCTTGATTCGCCGTAAAGGGGATGAAGCATGAGTCATTTGATCGCCCTCGATAATGTTTCACTCGCGTTTGGGTTAGCGCCGTTGTTAGACCAAGTAAAATTTCAAGTGTCGCAAGGTGAGCGCGTGTGTTTAATTGGGCGCAATGGTGCGGGTAAATCTTCATTATTAAAAATCATTGAAGGCATCGACCTGCCTGATTCCGGCAGCGTGTGGCGCTCACCCAATTTGCGCATCGCGCGCTTAATTCAAACCTTGCCAACGGATGTTACCTTAACGGTGTTTGATTATGTAGCGGAAGGCTTGGCTGAAACAGGCAAAGTGTTAGCTGAATATCACAGCTTGATTAATCGCATGTCGACCGATCATTCAGAAGCATTGATGAAGCGCTTTGAAGTGTTGCAACATGAAATTGAGGTGCGCGATGGTTGGCGTTTTGAGCAGCATATACAAACCACGTTAACCCGTTTAGAGCTCGACCCGGATAAACCCGTTTCCAGTTTATCCGGCGGTTGGCAGCGGCGAGCCGCACTTGCGCGCGCTTTTGTCATGCAACCTGAATTATTATTGCTAGACGAACCCACTAACCATTTAGACATTGAAGCCATTCAATGGTTGGAAGAAGAATTATTAAATTTTCAAGGTGCCATTGTTTTTATCACTCACGATAGGGCACTCTTGCAGCGTTTAGCCACGCGCATCATTGAGCTCGATCGCGGCATGTTAACTTCTTGGCCTTGCACTTATGCGGAATTTCTTGAGCGTAAACAAGCCATGTTAGATGCAGAAGCGAAAGCGAATGCAGATTTCGATAAAAAATTAGCACAAGAAGAAGTGTGGATTCGGCAGGGCATTAAAGCGCGGCGTACACGAAATGAAGGGCGCGTGCGAGCCCTTGAACGCATGCGAGAAGAGCGCGCGCAGCGGCGCTTGCAACAAGGCCAAGTGAATTTAAGCGTGAACACGGCCGTGCCATCGGGCCAATTAGTGTTTGAGGCTGAAAATGTCTCGCATGAATTTAATCACAAAACAGTCATTAACAACTTTTCAGCCCGCATCATGCGCGGTGATCGCATTGGCTTAATCGGGCCGAATGGTGCTGGTAAAACCACTTTATTAAATTTATTGTTAGGGAGCCTCACGCCAACGCAAGGCAACATTAAGCAAGGCACGAAAATTGAAGTGGCTTACTTTGATCAATTGCGAGCAACGCTTGACCTCAATAAAACCGTTGCAGAAAATGTGGTGGAAGGCAGCGACATGATAGACTTGCCTGATGGTCGTCGTCACATTATTTCTTACCTCGCCGATTTTTTATTTACTCCCGAGCGCGCAAGAACACCGGTGAGGGCTTTATCCGGTGGTGAATGCAATCGTCTCCTCATCGCAAAATTATTCAGCAAGCCTAGCAATTTATTAGTGATGGACGAACCAACTAACGATCTTGACATTGATACACTTGAATTACTCGAAGAAATGCTAATGCAATACCCCGGCACTTTATTATTAGTGAGCCACGATCGTGATTTCCTTGATCACGTGGTGACGAGTGTGTTTGTGTTTGAAGGGGAAGGGCGTGTGCAAGAATATGTTGGTGGTTATCGTGATTGGCAAAACCAATTAACGAAAGACAATAAAACACCCATGAAAACACCGACGCCGATTGCAAAGCAAGCCGAGCCTGCAAAAACGCCGTCAGCAAAACTCAGTTTTAAAGAACAGCGTGAATTGGAAGCTTTGCCGCAGCGCATTGAAACCTTAGAAGCCGAGCAGGCCAATTTGGTTGCTAAAACCAGCGAGCCTGATTTTTATCAACAAGACAAAGCCAAGGTAGCAAGCGTGATGGCCAGGTTGGCTGAGATTGAAATAAACTTAAATGAGGCTTATGCGCGTTGGAATGAGCTTGAGGGGCGGCAGTCAATTTAACTCAACACAGGGGCGTGTTAAACTGGGTTATGCAAAACAAACACCGACCGTTTTTTCGTGAGCATGCCATCTGGCTGTCATTATTGGCGCATGCCTTGTTTTTCACTAGCCTGGTGGTATTTATCACCTTACAGCCCGTGGAGCCTAAATTACTGCCTGCCTCCATTTCGGCCTATGCTGCTGCAACGCCGCCCAGTGCGCCTTCCCCCGCCGTAACCCCGGCGCCTAGCCCAACCCCGCTTAAAACGCCGGAAAAGGCCCTTAAAAAGACCAAAGACTTGGTCGAAAAGCCCCTTAAGGCAGCCGAGAAGCCACAACCCGAGCAAAAACAAGCCCTTAACAAGCCGCGCGTGGTCAGTTTTAGCAAGGCATCGCAACCCATTGATTTAACCCACCCCTTCGACAGGGAGCCCCTGCGCTTGGTGGGCGAGAGCAAGATCGTGCCGCCCTTGGTTCGTATTTTAGCCCGTGCCATCGGCCCCCACTTGTTTTACCCCCGCGTGGCGGCTGAGTTCAATTTAAGCGGGGTCGTGCTGGTGGGTTTTGTCTTGCACCCTGAGGGGTACTTAACCGATGTGCGCATAGTGAAGTCGAGTGGGGCGGGCGTGCTGGATGACGCCGCTCGTCGTGGCGTGGCGTCTGTTGCAAGCGTTGGGCAGGTGAGTGAGTTTGTGCAGCGGCCAGAATTCTTGGTCATAGGTGTTATTTTTGGTTAATCACGGCGTTATATATAGTAAGCTCATCCCTTTTCAAGCACTTATTCTCAAGCCCTTGATTTTATATTGAAATCGTTTGGGTGCCTTAACTGCTTGAATGCATTAAACCTGAAATATATTTTCCAATTTAAGTTTAGGATTTAACAGCACAATCACAGGCTTGCAATGCAATCTTCACACACTCCTTCAAATACCTTGCTACACTTAAAGTGGTAGTAAAAAAACAAGGAGTGGAAATATGCGTCAAATCAATGCGATTTCCTCAGTTGTGTTTTGTGTGTTGTCGGCGTTAGCCTTATCTTCATGCGCTTACAAATCAAACTCAGGTTATCATAAGAAAAGCCCGGCCAATGCGCCAACCCCTAACTATGCGGCTCGCTTGCCATCTTCGATTAATACCACTGAAAAGGTTATTGTTGTTGATCCTCGTGTGCACGTGTTTGGTGCTTACGATGCCAGTGGAAATTTGCTGAGGGCGGGCTTGGCTACCGCAGGGGCAAGTTATTGTCCTGATGTTAAGCGGGCTTGTAAAACGAAAGCAGGTACCTTTAGGATTCAATCCCTGGGGGCTGCTGGCTGTAAATCGTCTATTTATCCGTTACCGAATGGCGGTGCACCCATGCCTTATTGCATGTTTTTTAATAAGAACCAAGGCTTGCATGGTTCAGCTGCGCGCAACGTTATAGAGGGGAATGCAAGCCACGGTTGTGTACGTGTTCGGGTCCAGGATGCGGAGTGGTTGAGGTATAATTTTGCGAAAATAGGGACAAAGGTGATTGTGAAACCTTATTAATTAGCCTGCCCAGGCTGACTATCGACGCACTATGCCAAGGAGGCAGGTGCGTCATTTTTTTTGTTCACAGGAACCAGCACCGTGTGAGCGACGTTTTTTGGCAACACGGTTGCGTGTTTCACATCAGGGTTTAACTTTTGTAACGTTGCCACACTCACACCCGTTGCTTTAGAAACCGTGTTTAAGTTAACGGATTTCGTGGGCACGGAAATTTCAGTGAAATAAGGTTTATTGCTAACGGGTGGTAATTGCACGCCGTATTTTTCTGGGTTTTCTAAAATTGCAGCGACAGCTAATAATTTAGGAACATATAATTTGGTTTCTTGAGGCAAGGGCAATTTCCAGAAATCGTGTGAGCCCGCACGTTTGGTGGCGGAATCAATTTTACCTTGACCACAATTATAAGCAGCAATCGCGAGGTACCAGTTGTCGTTATTACTGTTTTTTAAATCTTGGAAGAAGGCTAAGGCCGCATCCGTGGAGGCTTCCACATTACGACGACCGTCGTAACCGGATTTCACTTGCACGCCTAAATCTTTTGCGGTTTGTGGCATGAGCTGCCATAAACCAAGCGCGCCTTTGCCTGAGCTGTTGTTAGGGTTAAATTCACTTTCAATGAAAGGAATCAAAGCAATTTCACCAGGTAAATTGTGTGCTTTGGTTTCTTTAAAAATGTAATACATGTAGGGGCCGGCTTGCTGCAGAATTTGGTTAAATTCCTGCGGGTTCGCAAGTAGGCTGCGAATTTCTTTTTGCACTTGAACGGTGTCTGTTTGGTGATTCAATTGGAAGTCTTGCACCAAACTATACCAAATGGTGTTAGCATTTGCGCCGTTCACTTCGCCGTTGCCTGCAATGTTAAATAACCCGCTTTCGGTGTCGACAACATTCCAGGTTATTAACAAGCTGCAACAGAGAACCGCAACAATAAAACTTTTTGATAAGCTAGATAGTATTTGCATAACAGGCATCATAACAAAGAAATCACCTTTTGTGAACCCTTCATTAGCCAATCTTTGACCAATCAGCAATAAGTGTTTGTTCTCACTTAAAATAAATTTTCATTAAAAATTGCACGTAAATTAAGCATGTTTTGTAAGTGCTTGGCATCAAAGAAAAACCCGAAACATGAAAATGTTCGGGTTTCTTAAGTAAAGCTTAATGAATGCTTAAGGGAGGCTTATTTCGCGTTTGTGCTCACATCAATGATAGGTGTGGTGCCTGTCAATGTGATTGTTTTTAATGTTTTTGAGTTTAAATCCAGTTTAGAAAAGGCAATGAATTTGATGGTTTGATCATCGTAAGTTTGATAATAATAAATTAAATTTTTAGTGTCTTTAACGGTGGTAATGGGCGTATTTAATTTTTTACCAATCGGAATGTCAAATTGGCTTAACAAATGAAACGCTTGAAGTACGCTCGTATTGGCTTTGTCGCTGGGTGCTGCAATGGTTGATAAAAATGCCGCACGAATAAAGCGTGATGGTGAGTTAAAATCACCAGGCAGCCCGTGCAGGCCTGCGCTTTTAACAAATTGTTGTAATGCGCTTGGTTTAATGGTGCTTGGGCCGGGGTTGAGTGGTGATAGGTTGATGTAGTTTGATAAGTTTGATAATTGCCAAGCAAAGGTGGGTGAATTAGTTAATGTGCCGATGGGGTTATCATAGACTTTAAGTTTGCCTTTGATGGGCTCAATGACGATGCTTTTTCCTGTTTGATCATAAACAATATAATGAAGCGGCGGTAAGCCTGGCCAACCTTTGGGTTTAGTGGTGACAATTGCAATGTTTGGTAGTGCAGCTTTCACTTCATCAACGGTTGTAAATTGTGTGAGTATCCATGTTGAAAATTCAGTTGCAGACACGGCTTTAATTTTAGTGGCCGGAGTGATGGGTGCATAACCTGCATAACCAGGAAAATAAAAAGCACCCACGCTTAATCCTTTTTCATTCATGCCATCCAGGATGGTGTTTTCACCAAAGGCTGCGGTGCCAACGCTTGCATATTTTGCGCGAAAAGTCAGGCCACCGGTTTCGTCGGGGAGTGTGCCTTGAAAGGCGTAATTGTGTGGGATGATAATCACGGATAAGTTGAGTGGTAAACCAAACTCAATGGTGCGACCATTAATGTTGCTACCATCGGTGGCTTTCAGTGCAATGCCAGTGCAAGCAAATGCGGCGGCGCTGGAAAAAATAAACAATGCGGTGAGTGCGGTTGATAAGCATCCGTGGCGTAACATGAACAATCTCCTTATGAACTTATCCTAATATTTTACCATATAATAGTGTGAAAATCTTAATAACGAAAAATCAGGCACTTAGCCAGGCAATGAGTGGCAGCATGATGGCTGTGTCTTTGTTGCAATAATCGAGCATGGCTTGTTTTAACACGGCTTTTTCTGTGGGTGGGGTCGTGTTGGCAATGAGTTTGTCAAATGCGCGTTGCGCTTCACCGCCATTGGAAACCAACATCCCTTCGTAGCTTTCTGCTGCACCTAATAAAGCAGGCGCCACGCTCTTTAAGCTGAAGCTGCCATTGAAAGCGGGATCGTAGAGATAATCACGAATTAAAGGCAGTGGGTCAACTAAACGAGGAATCAAGGCGAGCAACGCTTTTTCGTGCTCAGGAAAAGCTTCTGCTAATTCTTTAATGCGTTCACCTTCAAATGTAGCGTAGTAAGCAATGATAGAGCCGGTTTCACCGCAGGCTTTTAATAACGCAGGAATGAGAGCAGGCCGTGGATCGGTGGCGTTGTCGTGCAGATAAGCAACATGTGTTGGTTCGGCATTCGGCGATGTTTGGATGTGCATGCTGAATTGAAACGGCACTTGTTGATAAGGCTTAGTGCCAGCATAACGTGGAATGGCTGGATTCGTTGTTTCAAAATCAAGGTAGATGTAAGGCATTTGCCAGGTTTGTATGGCGGCGCGCAATGCGGCGCGGTCGATGTAGGGTTTGTTTTTTTGGTGGCACTCAATGATGCGTGTTTGCAAAGGGTTTAATTCAGTTAAGCGCTGATCATCAATGTTAATGATGCCTTCTTTATAATAATCCCATTTCTTTTTATATAAGCCGCTTAAATTCAAAACACTTAAGGGTGGAATATTTTTTTGTTGCCAACAATGCGCCATGAATTCACAAGGGTTCGGTGATTCGCAATGCGGGCCGATATCGATGTCTGGCACCGTGGGCTTGCGTATGGCAGTTAAAATGCCGTGCAAAGTGGGCGCAATGCTTTTGTAGTGATCGCGTATGTCTTGCGTGATGTCAACGCTTGTGAATAAATGTTCAAGGTCAGGGTATCGGCATTCATTATTAATGTGCATGAGATTGATGCTTTCAATGGGCAGCCCCGTTTTTGCAATGATCCACGCTTGCAAGCCGGCATCTTGAATGTGTTCGGGTTTGACTTTGGTGGACGATTTCACTTCGTGGATAGACCATTTTTGTGTGGCCTCAGCATAGGTGAGCACATCAACGCGGGCGTAGCAACCTTCATAACTGAAAGCGGCTTCAAAAATGACAGGCGTTTTCTTTTCGATCAATTCACGTGTTTTGACCATGGCGCCGACAAAATCCCAGGGTTTGTTGTCTATCAGTACACCGCCTGAAAAAAAAGTGCGGGCGAATGCACCCACGGCATTGCCTTGATCGAAGAGGGCTTGTTTTTCGTCGTCGATGGGTGGCTCGAGGGCGGGCTCATGAATAGTGAGGTAGAGGGCTTTATGGCAGCGATAGCCACGCATGAGCTTGGTTTTGCTGAGCAGTTTCGGGATGCGGTTCATGAGGAGCATCTTAGCATTATTTTGTTAAATAGGGAAACGCGCCCCTTTACTTGTGACGCAGAGGCTCCTAGAATTGACAGCTGATAGTAACGGAGCCTTATCCATGGACGTCACGCACGATGTTGTGCACAGCAAATTCTTTTATGTCTTAGTGTCTTTGGTGCTTTTCTTTTTGGTGTCACCCTTCCTAACGGCAGATCGCTCCAGCGATTTTCTCTTAAGTGTTATTTTCAGTTTATTCATTGTGGTTTCTATCAACGCTTCCACCGATAACAAATGGATTTTAGCCGGCACGGTTATTTTCGGCAGCCTTTCTTTAATTAGTTATTGGGACATGACTTTCTTTCGCACGTCTTCAGGCATTGATTTCCATCATTACATGGTGAACATTGTTTTCATGGCGCTCATCACGCACGCTGTGCTTTCCACGGTTGCGCGTCAAAAAAATGTGACGAGTGATACCATGTTTGGTGCCATCAGTGGTTATTTGCTCATTGGGTTGGCGTGGGCGTTTATTTACCTGACCATTGACAGCTTAAGCAATAATGCCTTCACTGATCACGTGCCCGTCACTGACAACCGCGACCTTGAGCAGCACTTTATTTATTACAGTTTTGTTACCCTAACCACCGTGGGTTACGGCGATATTGTGGCTAACACCAATATCGCTCGCATGTTTTCCTGGATGGAAGCTGTGGTTGGGCAAATTTATTTAGCTGTTTGGATTTCTCAGTTGGTTGGTTTGCGCATTGTGATGCGCACGCGCCACTAAACGCCGATAATCGCTGTGGCTTGGCAATTGCAAGTGGTTGATAAGCTGCTGAACCACAGCGTCAATGTTATCAAGCGTTGGTAAATCAAGTAATTTTTCAATTAAGCTGTAGCGTTGCAATAAGACGGCATAATCTTTTAAGCGTGCTTGATTATTCCATTGTAAGCAGCGACGATAAAGCGCATTAATCGCGTCACGCGCGCAATCGTCATTAGCGGCTTGCCAGTAACTGAGCGCAATATCCAAAATTTTACAAGGCAAATAACCGCGCATCATTCTATCGAGGGTGTTAAATAAGGTAAGCGGTTGGTGTGCTAATAAGTGAATGGGGTCTGTCAGTGTGCGCAACACACCAAGCGTTGCATCCATGATGCCAAGGCTAACACTATTCGCCGGAGCGCTTGCATCGTGTAAGCGGCCATTCACATCCACAAAGATGGAAGTGCAGGTATAGGGTTGTGTTTCAGCGGCGTAATGAAACATCCAGTCGTGTTTAGGGGTAAGGCGATGCAGGGTGATGATTTTACCTTGATGCAAACGGGTGTAAGCATCAACAGCATGGTCTTCTTTAATAAAGCCGTGCGCTAATAAGTCGGCTTCGGGCACGCCGTTGCAAATAAATATGAGGCGCGAGCGCGTTTTTTGAATTTGTTTTGGTTGCGTGAGTAAGCCGGCGTAAAACGCATTTAAATAAACGGGGGCGTTTAAAAAAGATAAAGCGGCAAAGACGGATTGAACTTCATGTGTCAGTGTCACATTGGAAAGATCAGACATAATAATCATTGTTGGCTCGTACTTTTTACAGAGTGAGCTCTTTAAGATAGTCCAATCAATTTAAGGTGGTCAACTTATTTCAAAAATATTTTTTTTGCGATTTGAGAGGTGTTTGCTTCATGAGCAAATTGATTTATTTTTGCGAAGTGAGTTGGTTTAATCATCGGTTAAATTGAGTAAGGCGTTAAAAAGTCCGCGATCTTTTCCGAGGGTGTGCAGTAATTTGTTTATCAATAACTGAGCAACATCGGGCCTTACATGACAAAATAAAGCAACGATGCGCGACCAAGGCGTGATGGTGAGTTCGCGCGCGTTTCCGTAAGCTGCTTCATAAATGACGTCAAACGGAATTTTTGTGTAATAGGCTATCCCTTCGAGGGTGTACTCACCGGTGTCAGTGATGCTTTGTATCACCAGGCTAATAATTTGCTTATCCATGTCGTAGCTCTCTTTCGTAAAATTTTTGTGGGATTTAGTGATGGTTTCTTGTAAGAAATTTTGTACAATGGCGAGCAAGACAGCTTTCACTAAGGTGTGCTCGTTCCGCGTGCTGAGCTTAGGGGCGGTGCCCGCCTTCGGTTTTTCAGTGTGTTGGTGCAAGGGCTCCTGGCGCATTGAAAATATTCCTTACAAAAGTTGTTTTATATATTCTGTTTGTGTATAGTATGGATGATTCAAAGAAGTGTCAATACACTTTTTTGTGGTAATTACCTTTTACTTGTGTGAGAATGCGCGCTATGAAACAAACTAAAATTGCTCAAATCTTAACCCGGCTCATGGCCGACAAAAAAATCCGTGTCACTGAACTGGCGCGGCGTGTTTCTCTTCCTCAGCCCACGGTGCACCGCATTGTGGCTGGTGTGTGTGAACACCCGCACATGTCCAGTTTAAAGCCCTTGGCTGAATTTTTCGGCATTACCGTTGATCAACTCAAGGGGCACGACCACATTCCTTGGTTAGACCGCATTGCCAGAGTGCCCATGGTGCCCTGGAAAGACGTGTCTCAATGGTCTCGTAAAAAAGACACCAATGAAAAATCGGAATTGGTCATCACTGACGCCATGGTTAGCGACGCTGCCTATGCTTTAAAGGTGCCTGATGCCTCCATGGAACCCATCTTCCCCAGAAACTCCACCCTCATCGTCGACCCTGAGCGCGAGCACCAAGATCGCAGCTTGGCCATTGTTAAAGTGGCTAATCACCCTGAAGCGGTGTTTAGGCAAGTCAGGCTAGATGCGGGTTCTGTTTATCTTAAAGCCTTAAGCCCCGACTTTGATCAATTCAAAATGGCGCAATTGGGCCCACAAGATAAAATCTTAGGGGTGGTGGTTCAGGCTAAACGCGACTGCATCGACATCTAAGGCTGAGGCTCTCACCATGAAGACAGTAGACGCAAAATCTGCCAAACAGTGGCTAGACATGGGTGAAGCGGTCATCATTGATGTCCGTGAGCCCGCAGAGCACGCCGCCATGCGCATTCAAGGTGCCACCAACATTCCTTTGGGCACATTGGGTCAGGCAAGCTTGCCTGAGGTGCATGGTAAAAAGCTGATTGCGCATTGTCATTTTGGCAAACGCAGTGCCATGGCTTGCCAGCGTTTAATGCTAGACCATCCTGAGCTAGAGGTTTACAACCTGGAAGGCGGCATTGATGCGTGGGTGAGAGCGGGCTTATCGGTTCAGGGTTAAAAAAGAAGGGGGCGCTTCGCCCCCTTTGTCCTTCCGTGTTATTTAATATCCCATGATTCAAACATGCTTTTTGCAATGGGTAAGTCGCCATCAAATTGTTCTTTAGGCGAAGTGTAAGACCATGAATATAAAGTCTTACCGTCTTTGCTTAACAACACGTATTGCATTTTCTTCATGTCTTGCCCTTTATAGTTATAAGTCGCAACCAAATACTCCCCGTGTATCTCTTTATTCGATGGCAGTTGAATGGTGCCACTGTCAATGAATTTGGCATTGGTGGTTTGAGCGTGAATTTGATTTTTCAGCTCATCCATCACCATTTTCACTGGATTGTCTTTTGGAGCGGTGCCTTCCGTGGAAACCGTTTGAATGGTGACGGCGGTTGCATAAGAAGGGGTGCCTTGTTTGCCGCTGAATAAGACAGAAGATTTGCCTGAAGATTCACGCGTCCAATTGCCAGGGTATTCAACGGTGTAAGTGTTGCCGGCATCGGTATAGGTTTGCATGGAGGCATCATCGCTTGCATTGCTGTCGGCAGGTTCAACCGGGCCAACGCGCAGACCAATGATTTTCCAGTTTTCCCCGCGTTCAACAAGCATGTATTCAACCGGGTAGCGGTTGCCGTCGCGAGTGCTTAATTCACCTTTTAAATAAGCTTGGCCGTTTTCAACTTTTCTTTCATTGAAAGTGGTGTCGGTGCTATTGCTCATGGCTGGGTGAGTGTCGACGTAATTTTTAAAGTCGTCGAAACTAACACTGGTTTCGCTTTGATCAGCCATATAAGAATAAGCCATGGCCATGTCGCCTGCGCGCAAGGCGTTTAATTGATTGTTAACCACTTGTGTCATTGGGTTGGTTAAATAACACATTAAGGTAAACAAGCACGCAATGTAAATGACAATGCCGGCGATGGCACTGAGCGCGATTAACAGGATTTTTTTGTATCGTGAATCTTGCACTTGCGTGAAGATGAGTGTGCAGCCATCGACATCTTTAAATCGGCAGCAAGCAATGGTGATTAAATCCACCAAGGTCCAAATGCCTAAACCACCAGCGGTGATGAGCATTAAGAGGCCGGTTTTTATTTTGCCGACGTAAAATCGGTGAGCCCCCAGCGAGCCTAAAAATAAGCAAAGGAGTAAGGTGATCACAGCGGATTTTTGGCCTTTGCAAGCAGAGGTAATGCCAGTGCCACACTGAGGGCAGGTGACATCACTGTGTTGCAGCGCTTGGCTGCATTGTGGGCAATGGCTGGGCTTATTCATTTTTATTATCCTTCTTTTTTTGTTCAATCTAGCTGAAGTATAGACCAGGATTATGAAAGTGGTGGGGGGCTAAGGGTAATTCCGGGGGTGAGGTTAAGGCTTTGATTTTAGCTAGAAAATATCATTTCTAGCCTTAAAGCAGAAAATAAACTAAGATAACGGCCAACGTAAAGAGGTGTTTATGAATGAAGCCCAGGTTGCAACCGCTGCCAAACACATTAACGACATTTTAAGCTTAGCCATGGAAATCACACCCCAAACGCGAGTGTTGGTGGTGGCTGATAAAGATTGTGCCTTGGCCGACACATTAAAAACGGCTTATTTGCAGTGTCTGCCTCAAGCAGATTATTTCGTTTTTAACGACCACGCCCCCGAATTTTTCATTGAAAAATTTCAAGCATACCCTGCTTCAAGTTTGGTGGTGTTAATTCAAACCACCAGTTTTCGTCTAAATGCTTTTAGGTTGCGTGTTGAATTATTTAACCAACAATTAAAAGTGATAGAGCATCCTCACTTGGGGCGCATGGTGGGTGAAGAGGTGAATTACTACCTGGATGCCCTAGCCTATGATGCGAGCTATTATCGTACCGTTGGCCCGGCTTTAAAAACAAAGCTTGATCAAGCGGCGGGCGGTGTGGTTGACAGCGATCATGCTTTATTGCATTTCGACACTCGTTTTGAATCAGCCAAACTTAACATTGGTGATTACACGGGCATGAAAAATGTGGGTGGGCAATTTCCCATTGGTGAAGTTTTCACGGAAGCATGCGAGCTTGAAGCCGTGCACGGCCGTGTAAACATTTTTGCGTTTGGCGACACCAAATTTTCAGTGAATAAAACAGAAACCCCCATTACCTTAATCATTGAAGCGGGTCGTGTGGTGGGCACAGAAAACACCACGCCTGAATTTGAACGCGTGCTTGAAAACATTCGTTCCGATGAAGGCGAAGTGTGGGTGAGGGAGCTTGGGTTTGGTTTAAACCGCGCATTCACGCGCGAGCGTGTGGTTACTGACATTGGCACTTACGAGCGCATGTGTGGCGTGCATTTGTCTTTGGGTGCCAAGCATTCCATGTATCGAAAGCCGCAATTCACACGCTCCACAGCCAGGCACCACGTGGATGTGTTTGCAGCGGTTAAGCAAGTTCGTTTAGATAATGAAGTGGTTTACGAGCACGGCCAGTGGGTTGTGTGATGATATCATGACAATGAAAAGGGGGTGGGTATGGGTTCACGTGGTTTAGATAATGACGTCATTCATCAGGGTTCAGTGAATTATGGTTCCATCACGCTGTTTCAAGCAGTGTCGTTTAGTGACGTAAATGCTAAGAAAGCCGCAATCAGAAAAGAGCTGAATGCCAGAAGGAGATGCTTTGGTTTTTCGCAGTTCATGACAGGCCAGTGTTTGGCTATCAGTGTGGGGGTGTTTTGTTTTACAACATTTTTTGCCACCTTGATTCCGGCGGTTGTTTCATTATTGATGATGAAATTATATCAACCTGAAAAAATAACTTACGATAACATAACGCTTCTCTCTAATTCACAAGCGGTTGCTGTGACTCACCGCCGTGATATTAACTTATTATGGGCGGCGCTGGCTTTTAGTATTGCGGCAGTGGTGGGCATGTTTTTATATTGCATTCTGAGCGGGCTGAGTGAGCACATGCGAGATAAAAAAATTAATACAGAACAATTATTAGCGATGTTAAAAAAAAATCCTGACTTAAATTCGGGTGCAACGGCTGAAGCGATTCAGGGCGCTATGTCTTTGTTGGCTGAGGTTGAGGCTAAGTTGGATTTATCTCATGACATTGAAAGTGAATCTGCTGCCCTTGTGAGGCAAGGCATGCGACAGTAGGTCCTTGATAATTTTTTAAATAAATTTTTTGAAAAAATTAAGGCTTGACGATTCTTGTTCATGCGTTTAGAGTTGTACATTAATGTTTCATCACAACGATAAATAATTAGAACAGGAGTTCATTATGCCTAACATCAATCCAGTCAATGTCAGCCTTTCTGTTTTAGTCATAGGTGATGCGCAAGCTAAAACAAGCAGTTTAATCAAAAAATTTGTTAACACGTTTGATTTAAAAAAAGAATTACCCGCCATGCCCATTCGCCGTGTTCCCTTTGACATCAACAACGTTGAGATGGTTTTTACAGCGCTGGACACGGATGTTAATGGTGAGTTGGTTGCCAATTCAGATGTTATTTTATTTTGTTACAACGTGAATAATCTATCTTCTTATGAGACCATGCTTCATTGCTTTGGTCGGGTTTATAAAAGCTATCAAGGCATGATGGCTTTGGTTGGGTGTGCAAATGAAGGCCTTGAGCCTGATAAATCCATTGTTGGTTTAGGTGAAGACTTAAGCCAAATATTAAAGTCGGTTTGCAAGCAAATGTATTTAGATCATTACATTAGCAGCAACCATGATGTTTCTTGCGGCGTTGCCCAGCTTATTTTAAATTTTATCGCAGATAAAGCATTAAAATCACACCTGAGGCCGAAAGTGGTTCATCCGCTGCCTAAAAAGCCGGTGTTTGTTAAGCCTGAAGAGACAGTCCAAGCTTTAATATTGGGTGAGACGGGTGTTGGTTTATTAAATCAAATGACGAATGGCGGTGGCGCTTATCAAGACGCACAAGGCGGGTCGCATTATTGTGTTGAGCTTGATGAAAAAAACATGCATGTTATGTTAAACCTTAACAATAACATGGTAGGCGTGTCGCCTAAGGATTATGCTTTCGCTGTGCTATGTTTTAACTTAAATCAAGAAAATGCCGTTGAAATTTTATCAGATGAAATAAAAACCTTAGTAAGCTCAAACAATAAAATATTTTTTGCTTTGTTTGGCGGCCACGGTGATTTGCAGGCACCCAATCAAAAAGGCATCCATGAGGCAATGATGGTGCTCACCCAAACCTTGGGCGAGATGTATTCTTATCATTTCATGGGCACTTATTTCGATAGTCCAAAAAATAAAGGGTATGGTGTGGCAAAAAGTGTATTGAATGTGTTATGTGAGAAATACGTATTAACCGCCAAAGAAGAAAAAGCATTGGTTTCAGTATTTAAAGCGGCGCATCAAGCGGCCATTGATGGTGAAATTTTTGCACGAACAACCGTTCCAGCCAAAGATTCGCAACCAATCGATTTAGATCGCATTATTCACAATGCCTCTCGTACGGATGTTCGTTCTCGATCTCGTAGCGTATTTCAAGACTTGGGTTGGTTTGATAAAAACGGGGCCTTGTCTCAGGATGCGCCAAGCTTGATAAAGCAGCGGCGTTTATCGTTGAACATCTCTGGCGCGAGGTATGACAAAAAACACACCGAGCAAGAGCCTATTAAGATTAGGCAGGGTTGATTACAGCCCCGAAACCCATTAGTATGCAGGTTTGAAAAATAGAAAAGGTCGGCTTCCATGCCATTATCAGACAATCAGCCACCCGATGAGACCAGCAAATCTCAGCGCAAGCGTGACATGGATGCTATCCAAAAATTGGCAAATACCCTAGCGGCCTTGCCTAACTCGCAATTAGCAAAAATGCCCTTGCCTGAGGGCATTATCACGGCCATTCGTTTTTCGCACACCTTAAAAGCCCACGGCGCAAAACGGCGGCACATGCACTATATTGGCAAATTAATGCGTGAAGAAGACCTTGAGCCCGTTCGAGTGGCTTTAAAAATGCTAGAGCGTGGTCGTGAGCAAGACACGGCTAAATTTCACGCGGTTGAGCAATGGCGTGATCGTTTGCTGCAAGAAGGCGATGAAGCGATTCAAGTCTTTCTTGCCGATTACCCCAGCGCCGATCGCCAGCAATTACGTCAACTGGTCAGAAAGGCCCAATTAGACAAAAAAAACAATAAAAACACGGGTGCAGACACCGAGCTCTTTCGAATGCTTAAGGCCTTAATGGTTTAATTGAGCCTTAAGCAAGAAAATATTTTTCAGCTTATCTTATTGATATTACGCGGCTTCTTAATTTTTCGCCGCGTGATGCTAAATCCTTACGCCTTCCTTCTGCTAAACTATCACTATAACAACAATTCTAAGGAAGGAGAGCTGTCATGTTCCGCAGTCCGCACCCTAAGCATCTCATTGTTAAATCAGGGCTTCAAGGCCAAGGGGTGTTCACCCTCAGGCCCATTAAGGCCGACGATGTGATTTTTGAAATGAAGGGCAAAATGGTTGATGCGCCAACGCAAACCTCGGTGCAAGTCGGTGATAAACAGCATATTGAAGACAATTTAGCTAAGTATTTAAATCACCATTGCGAAGCCAGCGCGAGGGTCGACCGAGAAAAGAAAGCCTTGGTGGCTTTGCGCAACTTAAACCCCGGCGATGAAATTACCTTTGATTACCGCAAAAATGAAGACAAAATGGCGGTGCCATTTATGTGCGGTTGTTGTGGTAAGCGCATTTGCGGCAAGTCTGGCAAACCGGCTGAGAACAAAAACCCTGCCATATTGTTGAGGTAACTCGTTGTATGGTTTGATGGTTTATGGTTGACGTTTCTTAAAAAAAACACTGTTTTTCTATGCTGCGTCTGTTGGGCTGTAGCCCGGACGCGCCTCACAGCGGCCGGGGCAGGTGCCAAATCGAAGCCCCGAAAAAATCCATCACTTCGTTGAGAGATTTGGTGATTGTTTGAGGGTGGTTTTGAGGCTTCGCCCACCACCAGCCCCGGCCGCTGTGAGGCGCGTCCGGGCTACAGCAAATGGCAAAGACTTTAAATTAATGTTAGGCTAGGCCCCATGAATTGCCATCATTACCTGAAAAAACACTGCCTTTCCTGCGATTTACTTTCGCTGAGTTACGCTGCGTCTGTTAAGCACAAAGAACAAGTGCTGAGCGCCTTATTCCCACAAGAGCAATCAAAAATAAAACCATCCGTGTTATCCAACCAGCACGCAGGCTCACGCAATAAAGCCAAGCTCGCCGCAGCATTGATTAACAACGAAATGCAATTTGGGTTTTACGACAGCGCGCAACAATTTAAAGTTTTAGAAGATTGCCCGCTACACGCCGAACCCATCAATCAATTATTACTAGATTTAAAAAAAACATTAAACATTAAGCCTTACGATTTAAAAACGCAATCTGGTGAGTTAAAATTCGTCATTATTACTCACAGTGAAAGCACTAACGAAATTTTATTGCGCTTTGTGTTGCGATCCAAGGCTGCTTTAAACCACTTAAAATCACTCGTGCCCATCATCACACAAAAGCGGCCATCAGTCACCGTGATCACCGCCAACATTCAAAGTAAACACCAAGCCATTTTAGAAGGCGATGAAGAAATTGTTTTAACACCCAAAGAAAGCATTGCGCATCAATTTGGCGATGTCACTCTCTACCAAGGCCCGCGCAGTTTTTTTCAAACGCATTCTGCCATGGCCTTGCAGCTTTACCAGCATTTTCAAACAGAGCTAAGCCGTTTGCCGGTTAAGTCTTTGCTTGATTTATATTGCGGCGTTGGCGCATTTTCTTTCTTCGCGAGTAAGCAGTGTTCAACCGTGGTTGGTGTTGAAATTTCAGCATCAGCGATTGCTTATGCAAACGAAGTGCGTGCAGTGAATGCAGCGAATGATATTCAATTCATTGCAATGGATGTTGAGGTTTATTTAAAATCATTACAGCCAAATGGCTTTGATGCCATTCTCGTTAACCCACCCAGGCGTGGTTTAAACCAAGCGATTATCGACGACATTCTCAGGTTGGCACCTAACACACTGTTCTATTCAAGCTGCAACGCAGATACCCTGCACCGTGATTGGCTGCAGCTTGAACCCCAGTATCAAATAGCTTCTTTGCAGCTATTTGACATGTTCCCCCACACCCGTCATTTTGAAACCCTCATGGTTTTAACCAAAAAATAAAGGGCGCCCCGCCCTTTGGCCAGCCATTCCTTGGGTGTGATTTCCTTTGTTTTTTCTGGTAGCTTTCGGTACAATCCCATGGATTATGTGATTTGTTATCATTCGTTTTTTTTCCAAACCGTAACATTCATCTAATTAATGAGGATACTAAAATGGGTAAAAAACAGCCCAAAATGTGGTTGGTAAGAGAAATTCAGCTCAAACAAGCTGAATCTGCAGAGAAAGCTATGCAAGTGAAAAATCAAAAATATCAACGTTTGCTCGATCAGTTTTGCGAGAGGCTTGACGTTTTTTTGACGCTCTTTGAGGAGCAATTATCCGATCAAGTAAGCGAGGTTGCTCGTAAAGCGAATTTAGTTCTCATGCGGTTTTTTATTGATCGGGATGGGCTTCAAAGGCACCGGCGTTATCGTGATTTTAATGCTCAACTGGAAAACTGTATTGATACCTGCTTGCATCATCGGTTGCCACGAAACTATGGGTCTGAGGCTGACTATATCAGGGCTTACGTGCCTCAAATTAAGCAAGAGCTCTATGATGCGGTTGTCATTTATGACCGTCTAGATGCCTTATTTAATTTTGCACTTACACGAGACCCCAATAACGGGCCAAAAAGCAGGGTGGAAAGCTTAATTGCAACACTCAAAGAATTTCGTGATCCCGAGTGCCCGGCTAGGGAAGTCATTGGCGATTTGCTTTTTATTTTAAACCCAAAGACGTCGGCGGCTTTATTGCAGCGGCATGGTTTATATGCGCAGCTTGAAGACCATGAAAACGTGGAGAGGCCTGTCAGGCGCCGCAATAAAGCCGTGCGTTTTTAACATATTAAGTTAGTGTCAGCGCATGGATTCGTGACCGTTTAATGCGTTAAGATTTCCTTAAGCTTTGGCTGTTATTATACAGCCAAGCTGCGCTTTATTTATAAAACATATAAAAAACGAGGGGCATTAAAATGCAAACAAGAGCTGACGTTATTGTAAATGAATCCTATATTTATCCCTGCGATGGCGGCACGTATGACCATGCGTATATAAGAGCTATATTGTGGGGTGAGATAAAAGCACGCCATAAAAAACAAGCTTGGCTGCTTCGCGAGAGCGCGCAAGGTTTGGGTTTTCTTACCTTGGTTTATCTGCAAAAAAAGAGAAATAAAGAAGGCACTGAATTTGTTGATAGCCGTCACCGATTTTATTTTGATGGGCAAACCAAAACATGGGGTGTTTGTCCGGGGGATGACTTAAAACAAAAGCATGGTGCACTTAGTGTAATGAAAAAAAACCCAGATCAAACTCAATATGCACAATACTTAGATCAGCTTCATTTAGAAGCGTCAATGAGGCAATTGTTTGATTTAATCAGCGGTTTGGGGTTCAAAAAATCGGACAATGTGAAATACAAGGTTAGCATTAGATCAGAAAAAAAGAACAATCAAGCGGATCGGTTTGCGGTCATGCTTGATCAAAAATTCGCCGAATATGAAAGGCTGGATGAAACGGTGTTAAGCAGGGTGCGTGGCGGTTTATTTGCTCGTGAGGAAATCGTTCGTCCTGAAAGCGCAGCGCCGGCTAGCAGTCGGTTGCCAGGCTTTAACCCAACATAAGCAGGGGTGGGCGTGGTTTTTAAGTGGTTGCCCTTTAAAGCCGCACATCTTAAAATAGCTTGAACCGCCACGTGCACAGCTTTTAGCGTATCAGCCAGGACGTGGTTGCGAAAGCGCTATTGTTATTGTGCCTCATGAGGCGTCGCAATAAAGCTGTGCGTTTTTAAACAGGAAGTCTATACTTAAGGTAGGCGTTTTGGAAGTTTATGGGGCAGGGATGATGAAAAAGACAAAGCAATTAAGTCGGTTTTCTGCGTGGTTTCATAGCCGTAAAAACCTACGTCATGCGAGGGCAACACCACTGGCATCCATTTTTGGGAGTGGCTTTTTGGTGATCGTTCCGGTATTAAATGGGGTTGTCGGGCCTTATGCTTTCTTCGCCATGGCTGCTGTTTGTGCATTGGCTTATGCAGTTGGCTCGGTGATCCGTTTTAACATTATGCATGTTGAACCATTATTAGAAACAGGTCGCGCCACGATTCGTTTGCTCCGTCAAGAGCAAACAGCAAACCTGGCTTTAATTTTGGCTTATGCCATTTCAGTCGCTTTATATATTCACATTTTGGCAGCATTTTTGCTGGGCGGGTTTGGTGTCAATACGCCGATGCGAGAAAATATTGTTACGGTATTGATTGTTGCAGCCATTGGGGTATTGGGCCGATTTCATGGCTTGAAAATGCTCTTGGTATTGGAGCGATGGTCGCTGCGTGTGACGGGTGTGTTGGTGTTCACGCTCTTGGCTGGGTTTGTTATGTTTGATTGGCATGCGTTTAGCACTAACACGCTCCAATGGCCTGTTCTTCCTCAGCATGATTGGTGGACTATTTTAACAGTCGTTGGAGGCACGCTTATTGTTGTTCAGGGGTTTGAGACTTCACGTTATTTAGGCTCTGAATATGATCGTGATTTACGAGTATGGTCGTGTCGAAGTTCACAAATTGTTTCCACGATTATTTATCTCGTTTTTGTTGCAATGGCGACACCGCTCATGCATTTTTTAGGCAATGAAGTGCAGGATGATGGCTTGCTCATTTTAGCAGCCAAGGCCGCATTTTGGCTGCCACTGCCCTTAGTGGCTGCGGCGGTCTTGAGCCAATTCAGCGCTGCGGTGGCTGATGTGGTGGCAGCGGGTGGGAATGTGGCTGAATCCACGAATGGTTATGTGGATCAGCGGCGAGCTTATGTATTGGTTTGCGGCATTGCGGTGGTGGTTTCGTTTGCTTCAACATTGGTTATTTTGTCTTTTGCATCGCGAGCATTTGCCTTTTATTATTTTCTTCAATGCTGTATTGCCATTCAGGTCAGCAAAAAGAGAGCTCAGAAAGCAATCATGAGTTTATTGGCCGTGGTGCTTGCATTTATTGCACTGTTTGCAGTCCCAGCGGGATAATTTTTGTTTAATGCTTGAATGCGTATGCAATCATTCAGCAATCACAGGCGTTAGTGTTATCAACCTCTAAAGCCTTTAAAACCGCACATCAAGCCCGACCACAGGGCCAAATAAGCGCATATTCCAATCGAAGTAACTTGAAGCGCTTCCAGTTTTATATTTTTGATATAAATCATTATAGCCAAAATAAAGCGAGGTGTTTTTAGTGGGCATATACCCATTACACCTCAAGATGCGATTTTTAAGGCGCACCGTCACGTTGAATGGTTATTCAGGTCTTTTTGTTAACGATGGATCTCCCAGTGGTGGGTTTGCTGTAGCGCCCGAGTTTTGTTGGGAAAATAGCCCTTGTGTGCTCGGTTTGGGCTGAGTTGCTAAAAATGATTTAGTTTGATTTTCTATCAAGTCGCTGATATCAAGTTTGTTGCTTATCAATCAAGGGCGTGCGGGTTCTGTTCTCAGTCTTTCGATGGCTGGTACATTGGCATTGGGTTGGTTGAATAACGCGTTGGGGTTGTTTCCAGGGTTATTGTTGTTCGTTTGCCACACACAGAAACAAATCAGTGCGATGACTGATAGCGTCATAACCGTGCTTGTTATGAGTAATGTGTTTACGAAGAAATCGTGTGATTTGGCAATAGGCCAGTTGTTTTAAGCTGGGGCGGCGATAGGGGCTGGATTTTGGCATGGCAAACACTCTCTCTTGTTATTTTTAGGTCAGGAATTGTACACACCAAGTGGTGGGGGGTCAAGTGTCATGGGGTTTGGGGTTTGGTCCTGGATGGTAGGCAGGCTGTCTGAGGTCGTGATGGGCTTGAAATTTAATGAAAAACTGTATTTTTTCAACTTGAAAACGCTGCAAATGCTGTTAAGGTAGTGAGGGTAAGGGGTGGCCCTTGTTAGCACTGAAAAAGAAGTCAATCATGCAGCAATCACAAGCGTTAGCGTTATTAAAAATGGGTAAAAATGTTTTTCTGACGGGTGAGGCCGGGTCGGGGAAGACGTATTTATTGAATCAATACATTCGTTACTTGAAAGAAAATAAAGTCGATGTTGCTGTCACGGCTTCCACCGGCATTGCGGCCACGCATTTGCAGGGCAGCACCATTCATGCCTGGTCGGGCATAGGGGTGAAAGACACCTTAACTGATCGCGAGCTGGAAAAACTCGTGGGCGATGCTCGCATTAAGCGAAATTATAAAAAAACCAAAGTGCTGATCATTGACGAAATTTCAATGCTGCACCCACACCAATTGGATTTGGTTGACCGCATTGCGCGTGCCATGCTGGAAAATAAACCTTTTGGAGGCATGCAGGTGGTGCTGTGCGGCGATTTTTTTCAATTGCCGCCAGTGACGAGCGGCAAGATGACGAGCGATAAAAAATTTGCCTTTGAATCTGCTTCGTGGGAGCAGGGTGAATTTCAGGTTTGTTATTTGAGTGAACAACATCGACAACAAAATGATTTACTGCACCAAGTGTTAAACGACATTCGCAGTGGCACTGCCGGTGAGCACACCAAGGTGCCATTACGCACGCGTTATAAAAAGGAACCTGAGGGCGGCATGCGGGCCACTTTATTGTATTCGCGCAATGTGAATGTTGACTTTATTAACGAGCGTGAATTAGCTTCCCTTTCTGGCGATGAAAAATTATTTCAAATGGAAACGCACGGCCATCACTCCTTGGTGGAAGGTTTAAAAAAATCGTGTTTAGCCCTTGAAATCTTACGTTTAAAAATTGGCGCTGAAGTTATGTTTATTAAAAATGATGCGCAGGGGCGTTACGTGAATGGGACGCGTTGTGTGGTGGTTGGTTTTGAGCGCCGCGATGGCTGGCCGGTGGTTAAAACTTACGACGGCCATAGTATTGTTGCTTTGCCTGAAGAATGGAAATATGAAGATCACGGCAGCATTCGCGCGGCTATTTTACAAGTGCCGCTGCGTTTGGCTTGGGCGATCACCATTCATAAAAGCCAAGGCATGACGCTGGATGCGGTGGAGGTGGATTTGGGTGATGCCTTTGAGCCTGGCATGGGTTATGTGGCGTTGTCGCGGGTGCGTCGATTAAGCGGTTTGAAATTAATGAACTTAAACGAAATGGCATTAAAAGTGCACCCTAACATTCTTGAGCGTGATCCTTTATTTAAGGCGCACTCGGTGTTGGCTGAAAAAGCATTAAGCGAATTGTCTCAACTTGAGATTGATCTTCAAGTAGCAGAAACATTGAATGACCGTTTTGAAGCGAACCGCGTTAAGTCGGTATCAAAAAGAAGTCGCAAGGGTGGCACAAAAGATAAAATTCCAACGCATCTTCAAACGCTTGCTTTGTTGAAAGAAAATCAAAGTTTACAAGATATTGTCAAAACGCGCGAATTAACTTTAGGCACGGTGATTTCTCATTTAGAAAAATTAAAAGATTTAAACTTGATTGATTTAAAAGATTACCCTTCGCTCAATACTGTGCTTCCTGAAAAAGACTTCAACACCATTTTATCGGCATTTGGCCTCACGGCTGATGCTTCTGTGCGTGAAGTTTACGACCAATTTCGTGGGGTTTATGCTTATGCGAGTGTTGCGTTTGTGAGGTTGTATGTGTGAGGCGTTGAATAGCGGTGTTGTAGCCCAGATCAAACGCCTTTCGTTTGATCTGGGGTGGTGGTGAAGGCAAAGATCCCGGATGAAGCAAAAGGCGCTTCATCGCGGGCTACATTGTTTCGTTGATAAAAAGAAGAAAGAAGGGGTCAAGTCCTGACATTTGACATTTGCTAAAGTGGGTTGAGAATATGTCAAATGTCAGGACTTGACCCCTTCTTGTCTTGAGTATAGTCGTCCCGAGGTTCAGTGTTTGATTGAGGTTTGATTTGGGTGTTTAATTTTGATATCGAGTACAGCAAACGGCAATGTCAGGCCTAGGCCGAAAGATGATAGCCCCGGCTTAGGTAGAGTTGGTATATAACTTGTTTGAAAGGCTAAAATGAAACACAAATATAAAATTTCGTTATTGCTTTTTATAGGCATCTTTGCTTATTTAATCTTTATTTCATTGCGGGTTCCCGACCTCACTGAAAAGCAAGCGCTTTTAACGATTTTTGGAAATTACAATGAAGCTAGCCAGACTTCCATCTGGAAAAACATGTCTATTCCTCCGGATGAGGAGAATAGTTATTTTTCTACAGGGGTTGGCATAGTAAGCGTTGCTTTTTTTCAACCATATAAAGAAGGCGGAAAAAAGAAGTTTTTTCTTTTAACTAAAACTATTCCTATTGATGTTCCATTTGAGTGTCACGCTTGCAGCCCTTTGCTGAGTGGTTTCGTTTTTTCCCGAGATAAAAATGCTTGGAGGGTGGAATCTCAGCAGCGATTTTTAGGTTATGACGGTGAGTATGGTATAGTCCCTGAAGCAAGATTAATTCAAATTGGCAGCGATAAGTTTGGGTTGCTATTAGCATTTAAATACGTTAGTTCTGAGATGACAGGTGTTGAGAATGAATTTTTGGTTCCTTATAAACAAAACATAACAAAAGCGTATTCTGAAATGGTTTATTATAATAACTTTGAAAGATGTTGGCGGTTTATTCCATGTGCGGCATATACAGCAAAAATTGATTTTGATGGGTCGGCGAAGCAAGAATTTTTTAGATTAAAGGTGTCAAAATTTGGAACAGACAATGACCCCAAGCGAAGCTATAAAGCAGTGCCAGTGGATGAGGAGGCTGTTTATGAATTTCAAAATGGTAAGTATGTTCAAGTTTCCCGAAGCGGGCAGGGGCCGGTGAATGATGATTGATTATTTCTCTGAGTCGTCGTTTTTAATACACAATTTTTAAAACACAAAAAATCGCGACTCCACTCGGCAGCTTCAGCTGCACTTTATCCCCCACCGATGCTTTCATGAGTGCTTTTGCCATCGGCGACGTAAAGCTGATTTTTCTTTCGTTTAAATCGGCTTCATCAACCCCAACAATTTTAACTGTTGTTTGGTTGTTATCCTTATCTTGATAGGTCACTGTTGCCCCAAAAAAAACTTGGGTGAGTGATTTTTGCAGCTCAGGGTCTATTACTTTTGCCGTTTCAATTTGTTTTGTTAGATAGCGCACTCGTTTATCAATTTCACGTAATCGTTTTTTGCCGTAAATATAATCGCCATTTTCAGAGCGATCACCATTAGAGGCTGCCCATCGCACAGTTTCAACGAGGGGTGGCCGTTCTTTAAAACGCAGATGATGATATTCGGCTTGGAGTTTTTCCAGGCCGAATGGGGTGATGTAGTTTATTTTTTTATTGTCCGGTGTCAAGCGCTACGCCTCCATAAAAATAATGCGATTTAGCGAGTGATTGCTTTTCAATCTAAGAGTCTACTTATTGTTGACTAGCCTTGCCCATAAAGCAAGCGGTGTCCGTAGCCCAGATCAAACGCCTTTCGTTTGATCTGGGGTGGTGGTGAAGGCAAAGACCCCGGATGAAGCAAAAGGCGCTTCATCGCGGGCTACATCGCTTCGTTGATGGTTGGTGATGTTGTAGCCCAGATCAAACGCCTTTCGTTTGATCTGGGGTGGTGGTAAACGCAAAGATCCCGGATGAAGCAAAGGGCGCTTCATCGCGGGCTACATCGCTTCGCTGGTGGTTGGTGGTGTTGTAACCCGGACACGTTTTTTGTGGCTGGGGCTGTCCTTGAGCGGAGCCCCGAATAGCCGTGTAACGTTCAATTACATAATAACGATTTGCACGTTTATCTTTTAAAAATAGAAAATTAATTTTCTATTTTCTTCTCATCACGCTCAGAAAAAACCTCTTTCGCCGTTGCAACATCATTAAGCGCAGCAGGAAACCCAGCATACCCCGCAATGTGTGTCATGATATCAATAATTTCTGAGCGTTTAATGCCGAGATTAAGCGCGCCGTTGATGTGGTAGGCGAGCTGTGGTTTTGCGTTTCCAAGCGTTGCTAAAATGGTGACGGTTAGCATTTGTTTGGTTTTGATATCTAGCCCATCTCGGCTATATAAATCACCAAAAATAAAACCCAGCACATAATTCGCAAGATCAGGCGCAATTTTACCCAGCCCCTTTAACACGCCCTGATCACCACCTTCCACGAGTTGATTGATTTTTGCTCGGCCTCTTTCGATGCGGTCGTCTGACATGGTTATCCTTAAATTTGAATGAAATGATGTGGTGGAATTTTAATGAATGTTTGGAAGATAGCAAGAGATATTAGATTTTTGTTGAATTTTTGTATACATAGTCATAGTATTTGGTAACTTTTAGATGATGGAAAGATGCTGATGAAAATATTTCACATTAATGCATTCACAAGTGCTTTATTCACCGGAAATCCAGCGGCCGTCTGTGTGTTGGATAAGTGGCTGCCAGACGATTTATTATTTTCAATCGCCAGAGAAAACAATTTACCGGTGACAGCATTTATATTAAAACAAAAAGAACATTTTGAAATTCGATGGATGACACCGGAATTAGAAATTGATATTTGTGGCCATGGCACTTTATCAGCGGCTTATGTTGTGTTTCAGCATCTCGCGAAAACGCTTGAAAAGGTCATCTTTAAATCCAAGACTGAGTTGCTTGAAGTGAACCGACGTGGCGATGATATTATTCTAAATTTCCCTGAAAAATTAATTGAAGCATGTCATTATGATTTTCTTGAAGCGGCATTGGGTGTGAAGCCAGTTGCAACTTATAACCATAAGAATGAGCGTGTCATGGTGGTGTTGCCCACTGAGGCATCCGTTCGTGATTTGAAACCTGATATGGCGACATTAAAGAAAATTACTCAACGTGGAATCACAGTAACCGCGGCTGGCAGCGAGGCTGATTTTGTTTCAAGAACGTTTTATCCAAAGAATGAGCTAGTCAAAGAAGATGCGGTAACAGGCGCCGCGCATTGTTTATTGGTGCCTTATTGGTCTCATCAGCTCAATAAAACCCGTCTCAGTGCAAGGCAGCTTTCTAGGCGTGGTGGTGAAATACAATGTGAGTATGCAGGAGATAGGGTGTTGCTAGCGGGCAAGGCGGTTTTATATAAGGCAGGTGAGGTGTTGTTGTAGTTCAGATCAAACGCCCTTCGTTTGATCTGGGATGGTGGTAAGCGCAAGAGGGGGCTATAGGTTGTTAATGACATTAGCACTAATATCTTCCAGCGTGGTAACTGCTTGGTCGTAGGGGATGGCATTGGTGTTATCGTACACCATCGCTTCAATAAACTCTTCGTATCGTTCTTTCCAGATGGATTTTTCTTTCAGCAGGGTCAAAGATTGTTTGATTTCAGCTCTGGGGTCAGCAGCATATTCGGGGTGCTGATTTTTAAACTGTTTGCCATCGCTGATCACAATGGCTTTTGCAAATTCAGGGAAATTAGC
>DASTZQ010000011.1:0-18628 GCA_035764205.1 Gammaproteobacteria bacterium | reverse complement strand
ATTCCATAGGCTGATTCTTCGATAATTTTAATAATTTTATTAAATCGAATGGTGCTATTGTTGTTGTCTTCAAGTGCGCATCTTGGGTTGAAGCGACAGTAAGCAATGGTGAAGATCATGGCTTGTCTTAGTTTTTTGTATTTTTCGTCAAAGGGGCAATTGATAAAAACATTTTCTAAGTAGGTGCTTTTAGCCATTTATTTTTTCTTCCTGGCATTAATTCTGTCAACAGCGCTGTTCACAATTCGGTCAATCGTCGCCACGCTAAGCCTGCCTGTTTTTGTGGGTATGATGATAGATTGTGGGTCAAATGAAGCGCGGCGCTTGGCTATTTTTTTTCGTACTTTTGGTTTTGCGCTATGTTTTTGCATTGTTCTCTCCGCTAGATTCATGGCTTGGCTCCGTTTGGTTAAGATGAGTTCAAAATCTATCATAAAAACAACACCCATCAAAGCAAAAGCCAGCCTGCGTAACTACGATATTGACATTTCCATTATAACGTATTTTAACGCCTCTGTGCGTCAATCCGCTGGCAATTTTGCGGCGCTCCCGCTAAGATAGGCATATGAAAACCACCCACACGCCCACACAACCCATAGGCATTTTTGACAGCGGCATCGGCGGCTTAACCGTTGCACACGCGGTGGCGCGTGTCATGCCTCACGAACACTTGGTTTATTTCGGTGACACGGCTCACCTGCCTTACGGCGACAAATCCACGGCCACCATTCAATCCTACGCCGTTAAAATTGCGCAAATGCTTTTGTCGCAGCAATGCAAACTCATTTTAATTGCCTGCAATTCCGCATCGGCCGCCGCTTACGAGCTCATCAAAGAATACGTTGGCAGCAAAGCCATGGTCATGAATGTCATTGACCCGGTCGTTCGCGATTTAAAAGCCAATCACGCGCATCAAAAAGTGGGTCTCATTGGCACGCGTCAAACCGTGAATTCACATATTTTTAAAAAGAAAGTCGATGAATTGAATTTAGGCATACAACTTTTTTCACACCCCACCAATTTGCTTGCATCCGCGATTGAAGAATTTGGGAATCATGCGGTCTTAGATGGCCTGCTCGCTGAATATTTAAAACACCCTGAATTGCAAACGGCTGATGCGCTGGTGCTCGCTTGCACGCATTACCCTATCATTAAGCAACGCATTGCTAAACATTTTAAACACAAAATCCATATCATCGATACCGCTGACATCGTCGCAGAGGCGGTGAAAACCAAGCTTGAAAAAAATGAATTGCTGAATGCGGGCAAAAAAGGCGAAAAACATTTTTACCTCTCCGATTACACCGAATCCTTCGCGCAAAATGCAAAACTGTTTTTTGATGAAGAACTAAAACTCGAACATTATCCACTCTGGGATTAATCATTATGAATTACCGTCACGCCTATCACGCTGGCAATTTTGCCGACGTCATGAAACATGTTTTACTCATGGCCTTAATTGAAGCGATGCAAAAAAAAGACAAGCCTTTTTGCGTATTAGACACACACGCCGGAGCTGGCATTTATGATTTATTGGGTGAACAAGCGAAAAAAAGCGGTGAAGCTGACGCTGGTATTTTGCGTTTATTGTCTGCAAGCGAACCCCCGGCTTTGGTTAAGCGCTATCTTGATTTAATCAAAACACTCAACCCGCATCACGACACCATTAAGCTCTACCCAGGTTCGCCGAAAATTGCAGCCGATTGTTTGCGTTCGGATGACCGATTAATTGTGTGTGAATTGCAGCGCGACCCTTACGCCTCTTTGCGTGATATTTTTCACAGCGATAAACGCGTGGCCGTGCATCACACCGACGGTTATTTGGGCTTGAAAGCTTTTTTGCCGCCGCAAGAAAAGCGCGGTTTGATTTTAATCGACCCGCCTTACGAAGCCAGCGATGAATTCCAGCGCATTGCCCGCGATGTGCGGCCGGCGCTTGAGCGTTTTGCAACAGGCGTTTATGCCATTTGGTACCCCATTAAGGATAAGCACCCCATTGACCGCCTCTATCGCAGCTTAAAACAAGCGACCGATAACTCCATTTTAACCGTGGAATTAAGCATTTACCCTGAATTGGGCGACCGCCTCACCGGCACGGGGCTGTGCATAATTAACCCACCATTTCAATTCGAGTCCACAATTAAGCCAGTTTTAGCCTGGTTATGGAAGGTCTTGAGTGTGGATGGATCAGGGGCTTACCGCGCGCAATTTCAAAAATAGCTGCTACACTTAGGGTGTCACTATCATAAAAGGGCGAGGGATAGACCATGAAAACTATTATATCGTGCGTAGCATTAATTTTAACGGTAGGTGCTTTAACGGCTTGCACCACTTCTGAGCGCAAAGACACAGGGATGGTTGCCGGTGGTGTATTGGGTGGTGTTGCTGGTAGTGCCTTAACCGGCGGCAGCACAGCGGGCACCATTGCAGGGGCTGTGGGCGGTGCTTATGTTGGTCGCGCAGTCACACACTAAATGGCAACATGTTTCATCAAGCGCCGTTATCAACGGCGCTTTTTTTTGCCTATAAAATGTCTTCTAAGCCGTAAATTAATGTATCTAAGTGCATGACTTTTTCCGTGGCAAGACAAACGCCAGGCATGAAGCATTGCCTGTCGAGGCTGTCGTGACGAATGCTGATGGCTTCACCCGTGCCGCCAAACATCACGGTTTGATGGGCTAATAAGCCAGGCAAACGGATGGCGTGTATGGGCACGTTGTGATGGTTGGCGCCGCGTGCGCCCTTGATGGTTTCAAGGCTCAGTTTTTCAGGGTGGTTGAGGTTGGGGTTGGCTTCGGCTAATAATTCAGCGGTGCGAAGCGCCGTGCCTGAAGGGCTGTCTTGTTTGCCGTCGTGGTGCATTTCTATGATTTCAACGTGCGGGAAATAATGAGCAATGGCTTTTGCGTATTTCATCATTAAAACGGCACCCAAAGAAAAATTTGGTGCAATGATGCCGCCGCGTTTTAATTCAGCGCAGCGTGCTTGTAATTTTTTCACTTCATCGGGTTTTAAGCCGCTCGTGCCTATCACTGGCCGTGCGCCGGCTTCAATGATGGTGAGTGCGTTTTTATAAATGACGCTCGCTTCCGTAAAATCAATGACAACATCGGCTTTGGCGTCTTGAATGGCTTGGCGTAAGTCGAAGTCGCGGCCGGTTTGACCGACCAAGGTGAGGCCTGGGTGTTGGCTGATGGCGTCGGTGGTCATTTGACCCATGCGCCCGAATGCGCCGTTGATTAATACGTTGATAGTCATTCGTCTCTCCCAAGTGAAGTTACTTCGTTATAGCACATTTCAGCTTGCCAAAACACCGCTTCTCGGTGTTGATTGCGTTGAAGTTTGCATTCGTATAAACGCGAAAGCATGGGTT
Organism: Gammaproteobacteria bacterium; assembly: GCA_035764205.1. Classification (GTDB taxonomy): domain Bacteria; phylum Pseudomonadota; class Gammaproteobacteria; order DSM-16500; family DSM-16500; genus Aquicella. The sequence goes on along the minus strand of DASTZQ010000011.1, from coordinate 15,255 downwards.
CAGTGAAAAGGGTTGCCGCTCGCCCGTGTGCGTGGCTGCCATCGTTAAACAGCAGCAAAGCATGGGTGGCGATTTGTTCTGCTTGCGTTGGGTTGTGTAAGCTGATGATTAAGCCACGGTCGTCATTGGCTAAGGCGGTGAAGTGTTGAAGCGCCTTGATTTGATGGGCGAGATCAAGGTGATTCATGGGTTCATCCAGTAAATAAAACCGTGGGTCTTGCACGAGCAAGGCAGCCAATGCGGCGCGTTGGCGTTCACCGCCTGATAAGGTGTTTAAGGTTTGATGTTTAAGCGGCGTGAGCCCCAGCGCATTCAGTGCATGGCTTGCGTGTTGGTTAATGGTGTGCGTGCTTTCTTTGCCGTGTGGGTAGCGTGCGTCTTTGCAATAGGCTTCAATGCTGATCGGGAAAACAGGGTGATGGGTTTGAAACAAAAGCCCAAGCATTTTTGCGCGCGCTTTTGCCGAATGGTGATGGAGGGCCTGCTTGTTAATGAGGATATGACCGCTCGTTGGCGGCAGCAAACCCATTAAGGTGTGCAACAACGTGGTTTTGCCCGAACCATTTTGACCCAAGATCACCCACACTTCCCCCGTGTTTATTACTAAACTGAGTGGCGAGCGAGGGTTGGGCCCCCACTGCACGTTTTCAAGGGTTAAGGTCGTCATGTGGATAATACGCTTAATAAAAAGGGCACCCCGAGCAAGGTCATGCCTAGGCCGATGGGCAGTTGCACGGGTGAAAACAGCGTCCGCGTGAGGGTGTCGGCGAATGTTAATAAACTGCCGCCCAGTAAAGTGGCCGTGGGTAAAATGAAGGTGTGGTCGTTGCCCATGAGCCGTCTTGTGAGGTGGGGGATGATGAGGCCAATGAAGCCTATGCAGCCTGCGATGGTGACGGCGGTGGCGGTGAGCACGGCGCTTAATAAAAACAAACTGAGGCGGTAGGCCGTGAGTGGCAAGCCAAGCGCCCGTGCTTCTTGGTGGCCGCGTGCCAGCACATTATAACCGCGCGCTAAAAACAGGCTGAGCACCAAGGCGCTTAATAAAACCGGGAGGGCGTAAGCTGTGGGGGTGGCGCCGTTTAAATCGCCGGCCAGCCAAAACAGCACAGGGCGGGTGGTGCTAGCCGGCAGGGTGATGGCAATGAGGCTGGCCAAGGCTGAGAGCAAAGAGGCGAGCGCAACCCCCATTAATAATAAAGTGTGGGTATGAAAGCGGTGGTGTTTTGCGAGCAAGAGCAAGGCTAGCATGGCGGCCAAGCTGCCGAGCCACGCGCCGGTGAAGCTCGCGCCGAGCGTGCCAAAAAATAACACAGCCAATAAGGCGCCCACGCTGGCACCGCCGGATAAGCCCAAGATGTAAGGGTCGGCCAGTGGGTTCACGAGTAATAATTGCATCAAACAACCGGCCAGGCTCAAGCACCCGCCAGTGATGAAAGCCGCCTCCGTGCGAGGCAGGCGCAGTTCAAAAAAAACCAGGGGTTGTTGCAGTGAGGCCGAGCCTAAGCAGAGCGAACACGCCAGGCTGAAAAGGCTTAAGCCAATGATAAGGAAGATTCGTGCTTTTTTTGAGCGCATGGTCAAGTTTCTGTTTGTCTTTAGGCGAATTTTTTTGGAAAAATGCGAATCAATTTGAATGAGAAATTGGTACAATAGCGCAAATAATTATAGGTGACAACGCGTGATTGACAAAGCAGGCTATCGATTTGGAGTGGGTATTATTTTGGTCAACGATCGCCGGCAGGTTTTCTTGGCTAAACGCATAGGCATGCCGGCGTGGCAATTTCCCCAAGGGGGCATGCAGGCGGACGAAACACCCGAGCAAACCATGTTTCGGGAGCTGAAAGAAGAAATTGGCTTAAACCCTGACGATGTTGAAGTGTTGGCTAGCACGCGTCGTTGGTTGCGTTATCGCTTGCCCAGCCGTTTGGTTAGGCATTATGCTAAACCGCTTTGCATAGGGCAAAAGCAAAAATGGTTTTTGTTGCGCTTGGCTAACCCGAATGCAGTTGTTGATTTACAGGGCAATGGCAGCCCAGAATTTGACGCCTGGTCTTGGGTTTCGTATTGGCACCCCTTGCGCCAGGTGGTGACCTTCAAGCGGCGTGTTTACGTCATGGCGCTGAAAGAATTCTCGAAAATTGTCTTAGCAAAACAATTGAGGGAGCCACCAACGCAGCCTGTATAGGCGGTTTACTTACTTTGGGGTGTCGGGGCATGTTGACGACCTTGCGACAAATTATCCAAGAAGTGGCTGGCGCGGAAGATTTCCGCGAGGCCCTGGACCTTGTCGTTGTTCGCATTGCCGCCGCCTTGCAAACCGAAGCCTGCTCTATCCTCCTGCTTGACCGTCGTCAAGCCAATTACGTGTTGGCAGCTACCCAAGGCTTAAACCCAAAAGCCGTGGGTCAATTGCGTGTGCCCATTAATAAAGGCCTCATTGGTTTTGTGGGTGAACGCGGTGAACCCTTAAATCTTGATGATGCGCCCTCGCACCCGAATTTTTATCACGCCCCGATTGCGGGTGAAGATGCTTATCACGCGTTTTTAGGCGTGCCCATTATTCATCATCGGCAAGCGCTGGGGGTTTTAATTGTTCAGCAGCAAGATCACCGTCGTTATGATGAATCCGAAGAAGCCTTTTTAGTCACACTCGCCACGCAATTGGCTTCTGTCATCGCGCACGCAGAAGCCACCGGTGGTTTGCTGCATCTTTTAAACAACGGGCATCAACCCAAAAAACGCGAGCAAGCGTATGCAGGTGTGGCCGGTGCGCCTGGCATAGGCATGGGCACGGGGGTGGTGGTTTACGCGCCTTTCGACCTTGACACCGTTCCTGATCACGAACCTGACGACATTGAACTGGAAGTGACTTTACTCACACAAGCGTTTGCATCCGTGCGTCACGATTTAAATTTATTTAAAGAGAAATTACAAGCCACACTGCCTAGCGCTGAGCTTGCTTTATTTGACGTGTATCAACGCATTTTAGACGACGACGACCTCGGTAAAGAAGTCATTGCCGCTATTCGTGCAGGCAATTGGGCGCCGGGGGCTTTGCGTGCAACCATTGCGACGCACGTGCATCGTTTTGAAAGTTTGCACATCGAATACATGCGTGAGCGCGCTGAAGACATCAAAGAGCTTGGGCGTCGTGTGCTCGCTTATTTACAAAAAAATGAACGTGCCGAACCGCAGTATTCAGAAAAAACCATTTTAATTGGTGAATCCCTCACGCCAACCGATTTAGCTGAAGTGCCGGATGGGTGTTTAGTCGGTGTGATTTCCATGAAGGGGTCTAGCAATTCGCATTTGGCTATTTTAGCGCGCGCGATGAAAGTGCCAACGGTCATGGGGGTGGGTGATGCCCCCATTTATGAATTGCAAGATAAAGCCTTAATACTCGATGGTTATGAAGGTTTGGTTTACGTTGAACCCAGCAGCTCTTTGCGCACCGAATACACGCGCTTAATGGAAGAAGAACAAAAGCTGGATGCAGCGCTCGATGAAATTCGTGATTTACCAGCCGAAACCAAAGACGGTCATCGCATTCATTTAATGGTGAACACGGGTTTGGGTGCCGATGTGAGTTTTGCTTTATCTGCGGGTGCGGAAGGCGTTGGTTTATATCGCACGGAAGTGCCTTTCATGGTGCGTGATCGTTTTCCATCCAGCGAAGAGCAGCGCATTATTTACCGCCAATTACTCACCTCATTTTCACCGCGCCCGGTTATTTTACGCACGCTCGATGTGGGTGGTGACAAACCCTTGCCTTATTTTCCTATCAAAGAAGATAACCCTTTTCTTGGTTGGCGCGGCATACGCATCACCTTGGATCATCCTGAAATATTTTTAGCGCAAGCACGCGCCATGATGCGTGCAAGCGAAGGCTTAAGCAACATGCGCATTATGTTGCCCATGATCAGCGATGTGAGTGAAGTTGATGAAGCGCTGCGTTTATTAAATAAAGCTTATGTGGAAGTGCGTGACGAGATTCCCGAATTAGAAATGCCGCAAATTGGTGTCATGATTGAAGTGCCTTCAGCGGTGTATCAAGCGCGTTCATTGGCAAGGCGCGTCGATTTTATTTCCGTCGGCAGCAACGACTTAACACAATATATTTTAGCCGTTGATAGAAACAATGCGCGCGTTTCAGGGTTATACGATGCGCTGCACCCTGCGGTGTTGCGTGCCCTCATTCAAATTGTGGATGGCGGCCACCAAGAAGGTAAGCACGTTAGCATTTGTGGTGAAATGGCGGGTGACCCGGCTTCCGTTTTATTGCTCTTGGCCATGGGCTTCGATTCACTCAGCATGAATGCCTCATCCGTTGGGCGCATGCGCTGGATCATTCGTCATTTCACACAGAAAAAAGCAGCCACCTTGCTGCACGAAGTGTTAGCATTGGAAGGAGCGGGTATGGTAAGAAGTCACATGGAGCTCGCTTTAGAGCGAGCAGGCTTAGGTCATTTAATTCGGGCGGGGCGCTAATGCAATATCCAAACTTAGATCCAGTTGCGTTTCACATAGGCACGTGGCCAGTTTATTGGTATGGCTTAATGTATTTGGTGGGGTTTGCCGGTGGGTGGGCCGCTTTATCCTCGCGATTAAAACACTCACCACGCGGCATCACGCAAGCGCAACTCTCAGACATTGTTTTTTATACGGCGATGGGCGCTATCATTGGTGGCCGTATTGGCTATATGTTCTTTTACGATTTTCACTTGTTAATGACAGCCCCTTGGACACTCTTTGAAACCTGGAAAGGCGGCATGTCATTTCACGGTGGTTTGTTGGGCGTGTTAGCGGCTTTATATTTATGTTCGCGTTTCATGAATTTACCTTGGCTCATGATCGTTGATTTCATCGCACCAGCCGTGCCCATTGGTTTGGGGGCTGGCCGCATTGGTAATTTTATCAATGGCGAATTGTGGGGTCGTGCAACGACTTTGCCTTGGGGCATGGTGTTTCCAAGTGCCGATGGGGCGGCACGTCATCCATCGCAATTGTACGAATTCGTCTTAGAAGGCATCGTTTTATTTATTATTTTATGGCTGTATTCACGCAAGCCCCGCCCGCTGGGTGCCGTTTCTGGTTTATTTGCGATTGGCTACGGCGTGTTTCGTTTTTGTGTTGAGTTTTTTCGTGAGCCGGATGCGCAAATTGGTTACCTGGCGTTTGGTTGGTTGACCGAGGGGCAGTTGTTATCACTTCCTTTAATTTTAGTCGGCATTGCATTAATGGTGTGGGCTTATCGCAAACAAGGAGTAAGCGCATGAAACAATATCATGATTACTTAAAGCACGTGTTAGCGAATGGCGTTAAAAAAACTGATAGAACCGGCGTTGGCACCATCAGTGTGTTTGGTAGCCAAATGCGTTTTGATTTAAGTGAAAGCTTTCCGTTAATGACCACCAAAAAAGTCTATTGGCCGGGCGTGGTGCATGAACTGCTGTGGTTTTTGCAAGGCGATACCAATGTCCGTTATTTACAAGAAAATAATGTTCGCATTTGGAATGAATGGGCTGATGAAAATGGCGATTTAGGCCCGGTTTACGGCAAGCAATGGCGTTCGTGGGAAACGAAAGACGGGCGTGTGGTTGATCAAATGTCTGAAGTGATGCAACAAATCAAAACCAACCCGGATTCTCGCCGTTTAATTGTGAATGCATGGAATGTGGGCGAGCTCGATAAAATGGCCTTGCCACCTTGCCATTTGTTGTTTCAATTTTACGTGGCGAATGGTCGTTTGTCGTGCCAGCTTTATCAACGTTCGGTTGATTCTTTTTTGGGTTTGCCGTTTAACATTGCGTCTTACAGTTTATTAACCTGCATGATGGCGCAACAATGTGATTTATTGCCGGGCGAGTTTGTGTGGTCGGGCGGCGATTGCCACATTTACACCAACCACCTTGAACAAGTGCAATTGCAGCTCTCGCGCGAGCCTTACCCGCTGCCAACGCTACAAATTAAACGCAAGCCCGCGTCTTTGTTTGAATATACCTTCGATGATTTTGAAGTGGTGAACTACCAATGCCACCCAGCCATTAAGGCGGCGATTGCGGTGTAGGGTGTTTTGCCCGCCTTCGCCCACCACCGGCCTATGAAATGCCAACTCGACATGATGCGAATCTAAAGCTGATATTTCAACAAACAACAAATTATTAGCTTTAGCGTATTCCCCTGCCTCCTCTCTTGTAACCTCACGCAAATGCCTTGAATCACTATTTACTTACCTGTTGATTTTTTTTTGCGAAAACAAAAAAGGGTTTTTAAAATTTCTTTTTTATAGGCATTGAGAATGTATTTTCAATCATTGAGTTGGCATCGTTCGCCGAATAAAGGCATCGAATAACGGCACAGTAAACGCTGTTTCACCGTAACTTGGGCTGTAGATAATGCCTTTATGAATGAGCTGGTCCCTGATCGATGAAATCTGAGTAACGGTTTTATTTAATTGAGTTGCTATTTCACCTGAAGCATGGGGCCCCTTCCCAAGGATTGCCATGGCTTGAATATATTCTTTTTGAGTTGGGGTGAGTTGCTCAAATCGCATTCTAAAAAAACTTCCGTCTAAATCGGCTTGTGCCAGCGCGGTTGCTTGTATGGCGTCATTTAGGGTGATGGGTGAAGATGCCGCAACATCCCAGGCGTGTCGCCCCCATTCTTGAATAAAATAAGCATATCTAGCGGTTTTATTAATGATTTCTTGCAGTGCATCGTCAGTGTAAGCGACATTCAATTTTTTAATGGGCACAACGAGTGCTTGTGTTGCAGCGGCTTCATCTAATTCAGCGATGGTTTGGAATTCAAATAATCTTTCGGCGTAGGTTTTGGCTTCTCCCATGGCAGTCATGATTTGAGGTAAACCTGCTGCGATGAGTGTGACCGGAATGGCATCTTGTGATGCGCGATGCAGCGCCATGATTAATGAAGATAATTCTTTTTCAGGGAGCAGATGAATTTCGTCGATAAAAAACACAATGGCCGTGTTTTTTTCTTTTGCAAGCGAGCCAATGCTTTCTATGACTTGAGTCAGGCTATCGTCTAAACTTTCTAAATGTGGAAATGTGCTGTTATTTTCAAACTCAAAACCAACCTCAATGTCTTGATATTTTAATTTCATAGCAGACACAAACATAGATAATGCTTGAAAGCCTCGCTTGAGAAGGTCACTGGCAGAGCGTCCACCTTGTAATTTTAGAATGGCTGATTTGAGTGCGGGCGCTAACAGGGAGGGTAATGATCGGCCTTCTGGCACTTCCATTCGCACCGTGATGATGTTTTTTGTTTCAGCTTCAAGCCGAATACGGTTAAGGAGTACCGTTTTTCCAACGCCTCGCAAACCGGTTAAAACCACGCCTCTCGCGGATTTCCCCGCAGCAATGCGTTGGATAGCAATAGAGGCGAGCGTTAAGAGGGTATCTCGCCCAGCCAGTTCAGGTGGTTGTGTGCCAGCGCCTGGGGCGTATGGATTCAAGAGGGGGTTCATGGTTATACTAACCTGTTTGTAGTTTTGTGATATTTAGAAAACTAGTCTAAACTTTTTATAACTTCAGTGCAAGTGCGGGTCTCTGCCAGCGCGGTTTATTTAATATAATATTGAATAATAATGAAATATTACTCACAATGCTCATCATAATTTTTGGCGGTGAGGGGCTGCTCAGCGGTTTGGATGTCGGCCTGGCGGTCGTTGGCGGTGCTGCCGCCGAACACGAGGTTGCTGCGGAGTTGGTTGCAGACCCCGCTTTTGGTCGAATGGGTGTTCACCGCGCAGGCGGACGTGGTCAAAATTAAACCACATGTAAGCAAGAAACGGGCGGTCTGCATGGCGATCTCCTGAAATTCCCATCCTAGACCTCCAGTATACCCTAAAAAGATTGCAAACCGCGCGATGAACGCTTATCCTGCCTTTAGGGTTTGTCTCAATATCGATCAATCAAGCCCTTAGCAAAGGTTAATGAATGGTAAAGCATAAATTGAAATCAGATCCACACGCCGAACGGGAAGCGAGCAAATACGAAAACCCGATTCCTAGCCGTGAATTCATCCTCGAACACCTCTCCGAAATGGGCAAACCAGCAACTTATGAACAATTGCTGGACGATTTTGGCTTGGGGGGCGATGAAGACAAAGAAGAAGCCTTGCGCCGCCGCTTAATTGCCATGGTGCGCGACGGCCAATTGCTCAAAAATCGCAAAGACGCTTACGGCCCCATTGCCGACATGGAAGTGGTGGCTGGGCGCATTATCGGCCATAAAGATGGCTTTGGCTTCTTGGTGCCTGACGAAGGCGGTGAAGACCTTTTCTTAAGTCCCCGCCAAATGCGCAGTGTGTTTCACGGCGACCGAGCCTTGGCTCGTGTGTCCGGCATCGATAACCGCGGCCGCCGCGAAGGCATGGTCATTGAAGTCCTTGAACGTAATACCCAGCAAATCGTGGGTCGTTTAATTAAAGAAGCTGGCAGCTATTATGTGCAATCCGCCAATCAACGCATTACCCAAGACATCCTCATTGAGCCTGACAGCGTAAAAGACGCTGAAGAAGGTCAAATTGTGGTGGCTGCCATCACGCAGCAACCCGATAAACGCGCCCGCCCCATTGGCGTGGTGGTGGAAGTGTTGGGCGACCACATGGCGCCAGGCATGGAAATCAGTGTGGCCATTCATAATCATTCTTTGCCTTTTGTTTGGCCTGAAGGCGTCGAAGAAGAAGCGCAGCGTTACGGTGCGTTTGTCACTGAGGCTGATTTATTAGGCCGTCAAGATTTTCGTAAACTGCCGTTTGTCACGATTGATGGCGAAGACGCCAAAGATTTCGACGACGCGGTTTATTGTGAAGAACGTCCGCGCGGTGGTTGGAAACTTTACGTCGCCATTGCTGATGTCAGCCATTACGTGAAACCCGGCACGCGTTTAGACGCTGAAGGCTTTAATCGCGGGAATTCCGTTTATTTTCCTGGCCGTGTCATCCCCATGTTGCCAGAAGTGCTTTCCAATAATTTGTGTTCGCTGAATCCGAAAGTCGACCGTTTAGTGATGGTGTGTGAAATGACCATCCAAGCCGATGGCCGCATTTCTGCTTATCAATTCCATGAAGGCGTGATTTTTTCGCACGCACGTTTAACTTACACGCAAGTGCATGCCATGATGGAAAAAAACGACAAGCGCATGCGTGAACGTTTTCAAGAGATTGTTCCGCAGCTTGAAACGCTTTACGCTTTATACCGTGTTTTACACAAAGCGCGGCAAGAACGTGGCGCCATTGACTTCGATTTACCTGAAACGAAAATTGTGTTCGGCAAAGATCGTAAAATTGAAAAGATAGTGCCTTACGAACGCTTTCATTCCCACCGTGTCATTGAAGAATGCATGTTGTCCGCCAATATTTGCGCGGCGCGTTTTCTTGAAAAACAAAAGCAGCCCGGTTTATACCGTGTTCACCAAGGCCCCACCGAAGAAAAACTCAAAGATTTACGCAAGTTCTTGGCTGAGTTGAGCTTAGCCATGCCCGGCCACCGCGACCCCGTGCCCGGTGATTACGCCCATATTTTGCGTAGCATCCAAGACCGCCCCGATGCGCATTTAATTCAAACCGTGTTGTTGCGTTCCATGAGTCAAGCCATTTACAGCCCTGATAACAAAGGCCACTTTGGTTTAGCCTACGATGCTTACGCGCATTTTACCTCACCCATTCGTCGTTACCCGGATTTAATGGTGCATCGCGCCATTCGTCATTTATTGCAGCACAAAAAACCACAAGATGATGCAAGCGCTTATCAGCGTGCGGGCGAGCATTGCTCCATGACTGAACGTCGTGCTGATGATGCGACGCGTGAAGTCTCTGATTGGCTGAAGTGTGAATTTATGATGGACAAAGTCGGCCAGGAATTTGAAGGTGTGGTTTCTGGTGTCACAGGCTTCGGTATTTTTGTTGAGCTGAAAGACATTTACGTGGAAGGCCTCATTCACATCAGCGCACTGCCAGGTGACTATTATCAATTTGATGCCGTGAAACACATGTTGGTGGGTGGCCGAACTGGCCGTCGTTTCCAAATGGGCGATGTGCTTAAAATTATTGTTGCACGTGTTGACTTAGATCAAGCCAAAATTGATTTTGTGTTGGCAGAGGGCACGGGCAAAGGTGAGCCTAAACTTAACGCTAAAAAAGCAGGGCCAAAACGCCAGGGTCGTTCTCGACGTGGTGGTAAAGCGAGCGGCGGTAAACAAAAAGCAAGCCAGGCCGCGGCCAGTGATCAACCTAAAAAGAAACGAAGACGTCGTCGTTAAGGGTTTTCATGAGTAATCAACCTATCATTTTTGGCTTGCACGCAGTGCAGGCCATTTTACAACGTCAACCAGAACGCATTTTGCGTTTGCACGTGGCTAGCGTGCGTGGCGATAAAAAAATTGAAACCATCCTCTCGCTTGCTTCCGATGCTAACATTCGTGTTGAAACAGCCACGCGCCAACAACTTGATCGCTTGTGCAATGAAGGTAATCACCAAGGGGTCGTTGCTTTATGCACCAAGGCAACGGTTTACGGCGAAGCTGATTTAAAATCGTTTTTAACGAATTTAGATGCCCCACCGTTTTTATTAATTTTAGACGGCGTGCAAGACCCGCATAACTTGGGCGCGTGTTTTCGTTCTGCTGATGCGGCTGGCGTGCATGCGATCATTGCGCCTAAAGACAAATCCGTTGGCATTACGCCGGTGGTGAGTAAAGTCGCGTGTGGCGCAACCGAAGCCTTGCCATTTTTTCAAGTGACGAATTTAGCAAGAACCATTGAGGCCATTAAAGCGGAAAACATTTGGGTGTATGGTGCGGCGGGGGAGGCAGATAAAACCATTTATCAAACATCGCTCACGGGCCCTTTGGCTTTGGTGTTAGGGTCAGAAGGCGAGGGTTTGCGTCGTTTAACGCGTGATTTATGCGATGGTTTGGTGAAAATTCCCATGTTTGGGTCGGTTTCCAGTTTGAATGTGTCGGTCGCGACGGGCATTTGTTTGTTTGAAGCGGTGAGGCAGCGCTCTTTGTAAGCTTCCTTTCTTTCGAAGCATAACAAGCGATGTGTAAACGGGAACCACGCTCGAACGAAGCCTAAGAATCAACTTGAATGCTTAGGTGTGTCGTCGTGCCGTCTTTTCATCAGGGCGGGGTGTTCTGCGAGCGCCATGATTAAAACGGCATCCACTTCGTGTTGTTTCGTTTGATGTTTATTAAGCATGGCATTGAAACCTTGTTCTTTCAGCTCCATTTCATTCGGTTCGGGTTTGTCTGTTGAATATCGAATAATATAAGCAGGGCGCTCGATGGCGGTTGCTTCTTCCAGGGCGCGTATGTTTTTCGTTGCAATGAGTCCTTCTCTTTCTACCGTCGCGCTCATGTTAATGTCCATGATAATCACATCGTAATGCGGTTTTTTTTCCCGCAGCCGGCGTTCCACCGTTTCACTGGCGATTTGTCCATTAATGGCTTGGTCGAATTCAACTTCTTCTGGCTTGATGCGGTAATTTTTTACGTGGTTGGTGATAAAACGCTTCATGAGCGCACGGTTGACGGCATTATCATCCACTAACAAAACATAAAGCAAAGGCAGTCTGGGTGTTTCAGGAATGCTTGGAAAAAGCATCATGGTGTTTCGCATATAAAACCTCGTTGCCCCGGTTAGGTTGGCGTGTGTGTTTCTTATTGTTTATAGAGTATAGCTCACTTTTTGAACAGTGAGCTCAAGAGGGTAAAAATATTATTTTTTATTTATCAATTGGTTGCACTTTATACATTAAAACGGAAATGCATGACATCGCCATCTTTGACAATATAGTCTTTGCCTTCTAGCCGCCACTTGCCAGCGTCTTTCGCGCCGGCTTCACCGCGGTATTGGATAAAGTCATTGTAAGCAATGACTTCCGCGCGAATAAAGCCTTTTTCAAAATCCGTGTGTATCACACCGGCGGCTTGTGGTGCGGTCGCGCCCACAGGAATGGTCCAGGCGCGCACTTCTTTCACGCCGGCGGTGAAGTAAGTGTCTAGGTGTAACAATTGGTAGCCTGCGTGTATGAGGCGATCTAATCCGGGTTCAGTTAAATTCAGTTCGGCCAAGAAAAGGGCTTTGTCTTCGTCATCGAGCATCGCAATTTGAGCTTCCATGGCAGCGCAAATCACCACCACTTTTGCATTTTCAGCCGTGGCGCGCGCTTGCACTTCATCTAAATAAGGGTTATTCGTGAAACCCGTTTCAGACACATTCGCGACATACAGCGTGGGTTTCATGGTTAACAAATGAAAGGATTTAACGATCAGTAAATCTTCTTTCGTGAAGTTTAAAGCGCGTGCGGGTTTGCCTTCATTGAGTTGTGCTTTAATGCGTTCAAGTAAGGCAAATTCATGTTGTGCAGTTTTGTCGCCTGAGCGCACGTTTTTGCCGACGCGTAACATGATTTTTTCAATGGTTTCTAAATCAGCCAAGGCGAGTTCGGTGTTGATGACATCGATGTCGGCGGTGGGCGAGACTCGGCCCGCCACGTGGGTGACATTTTCGTCGTCGAAGCAGCGCACCACTTGCACAATGGCGTCGGTTTCGCGGATGTGGGCCAAGAATTTATTGCCTAGGCCTTCGCCTTGGGAGGCGCCGGCCACAATGCCGGCGATGTCGACAAACTCAACCGTGGTGGGCAGGATGCGCTCGGGTTTAACGATGGCAGCCAAGGCAGCGAGGCGTGGGTCGGGCACGGGCACGATGCCGGTGTTGGGTTCAATGGTGCAAAAGGGGTAGTTTTCAGCGGCAACCTGCGCTTTTGTTAAACAATTAAACAGGGTGGATTTGCCAACATTGGGCAAGCCGACGATACCGCATTGTAATGCCATGACTGAAGTCCTCTTTTGTGAAGGGGAAGTTTAGCAAAATTTGTCGGGGTTTAAAATGCTAAAAGCTGGTGTGTGCATGACGGTTGTTTGCCTCCCCCAGCCCCTCCTGGAAGCCTCACCTCATTTTATCGGGTTGCCTGGGGCCAGGAGGGGTGGCCTACTAAGCTGGCCCGTGCACACTGCAAATTAGAGCGCCACCCCTCCTGGCCCCGCAATTTAAACGAAGTGAGGGAAGGATTCTTGGCGTGGCTGGGGGAGGCAAACGAGCGTTATGTCGGTTTGGGCGAGTTTCTCTCAACCAGTTCGCGACCAGCAGAACGAGCCTGCCGGTTTTTTTCAAGGAAGCCAAACAGCGAGCCTTTAACAAGTGCAGTGCGATTAAAATTCCCATCTTTCATCACTTGGACAAACGTTTTCCATGTGCCGGTGTCTCTGTCGGTTGCGCCACTTTTGTGGGCTCTTAAGATGTCAAATAAAATGGGTTTGGCCTTTTCATCAAATTGCGCTTTTATTCTATCAATTGTTAATTTAGGCGCAGATGGGTCAATGTGCTTTTCCATTTTGGGTTCGTCGGCCAGTGTTTTAATCACTTTAAACAAAGTTTGTTTTATTTGATCGCGAACACCGTTGTTTAAGGTTGATAAAAAAAACTGGAGTGCTTCACGTTCTTCTTCATCGGGTTCTTTCAATAAGCGGTTAGTTATCGTTTTTTCGACATTAAACCTCTGTAAGTTTAAGAGGGTGTTAAATAAGTCTCGCGATTTTTTTTCAAGCTGGATTGGGGCAGCGTCAGTTTTTTTACTAATGTCAGCGATTAATCCGAGTAATGCTATCTTCGCTGTTTTTTCACCAGAATGATTTTCTGTTTTTTGAATGATGGCCAGTTGATCGGCCAGTGTTTGCATTCTGTTTTGAAGCGAAAGCAATTCATCTCGGTCGTTTAACCCATCTAATGTTCCCTTTGTTTTTTTAAGGCGCAAGATAATTTCCTCTCTCACCAGTTTCCGCACGTGTGCTTGGTCAGTTAGGTAGCCGGTTTTGGTGTTGGTGTCTGCTAATAAGCTAGAAAATTGTTCTGCTGTCAGTGTGCCCGAGAATAATGAATGAATATTTTCTTTAATATTGTCTAAAAGCCCTTGAAACAATATTTCTTGGTTGTAGGCGTTTATTTTTTTTGTGATCACCGGTAAGTCAATCGTTGCTCCTGCTTTAAATAACACGCTGACGTTTTTTTTGTTTCGAGCGCAGGCGGCGAGCATGACTGGCGACCAGTCGTTTTTGTTTGTGGCGTTGATGGCTGCGCCCTGAGTGATAAGGAATGCAACGATGTTTTCATCGCGATATCTGGCGGCAATCATTAATGCTGTCCAGCCAGCTTTCGAGCGATTGTCTATTTGCGTTTGCTCATTTATCAAATGTTGCATCATTCGTATATCGCCGCCATATCTTGCAGCGGACATGAGCGGTGTCCAGCCAAAATTATTTATACTATTGACGTCGGCCTGTTTTGATATTAATAATTCAGCGGTTTCGTGTAACCCCTTCGCAGCTGCTTTATGCAGTGCGGTCGAGCCATTACGATTTGGTGTGCCTGCGAAAACACCTTCATCAAGTTGTTTTTGCACCTCACCAAGGTCTCCTTTTTTTGCGGCATTAATAAGCGCTTGGCCTGCTTTAAAATAATCTTCAAATGCTTGGATGATGGGGGCGTGTTTTTTCTCTTTAGCTAGTTGATAGGTCTTATTTATGTTGGTCCATGTGCTGTGTTTGAAAAGTAATTGAATGATCGCGACATGGCCGAACATTGCCGCTACCTGAAGCGGTGTCCGGCCTTCTTCATTAGCAAAAGCTGGGTCAGCTCCGTTGCTGAGCAGTAGTTGAGCGATCTTTGCATGCCCTTTGAATGCAGCCCGCATGAGTGGCGTCCAACCATTGGCGTGGAGGTCGATATTAACATTAGCACCCTTCCTGATGAGTAAACGGCAGGCAGGTAAATGGTTGTATACGACGGCTTTGTACAATAGAAGATTTAACGTAGGTTTATCTATTTTTTCAAAGACAGCATCTAAACCTTGGTTGTTCCCAAGGCTGATTGCCCGCAAGAGTGCAGCGGCATCACGATGCTTGTTTTCTTTGGCTATCATGAATGCTGTTTTGTCGTCATGATTAGTCATGTTAATTAAATGGGGTGAGTGCAGTAAGAGCGTCGCGATGGCCACTGTCAGGCCTTGGCGTGCCGCGCTCATCAAGGCTGTGTTTCCTTGGGCGTCTTGTTCGCTGGGGTCAAGCCCTGACTGAAGCAATTGGTCGATTGAGTCAGTGTTTCCGCCTTCGATTGCGGTAAGGATGCGAAGTTCATTATTATTTGGGCGGCTTTTCATGTCTT
>DASTZQ010000010.1:0-12226 GCA_035764205.1 Gammaproteobacteria bacterium | reverse complement strand
GGCGCCTAAGGCATTGTTATGTAATACCGTGATTTGTGGGCCGCCAATGGTCATGGTGCCACTGTAGGTGTTATTGCCTGATAAGTTGAGGTTGTTGCTACCCCACATGCTTAATGCCCCACTGCCACTGATGACGCCGCTTAAGGTGGCATCGCTTGCACCACTCATCCCATTTCGAATGCCGCCACCCGAAGCACCGATAGCAATATTATTTGCCATGGTTTGGCTGCTAAAGCCTATTTCAAGGTGGCCACCATTGAGGGTGATAGCCCCGGTGCCCAGGCTGGTTGGGGTGTAGACGACCTGTTCGCCGGAGGTAATTGTGCTGCCGCCACTGTAAGTGCTGTTGCTGTTTATGTATAGCGTACTGTTACTATAAGTAAGACCAAAACCCCCGCTGATGTTTGATGAAAGGTAGCCAATGCCGCCAGTTATGAAGCTATTGGCACCCAGGGTGATGTTGCCGGATGAGCCGGCGTCTTGCGATAATGCGAGCGTGCCGCCATTTAGGTTAATGAGGTTGTTGATCGTGTTATACCACACTAATAATTGCGCACCACTGGCTATGTTTACCGTTGCTGCGCCTGTCCCAATGGCAGCCGCGTTGTAGACTTGGAGTGTGCCATTATTAATAGAGAGTGTTCCTGTGAAGGTGCTGTTATCAGCATATTTTTCTAATAGGCTCGCGCCGTTCTTGACGATATTACCTGAGCCGGTGAATAGGCCGGTGTAGTAACCACCCGTGGATTGATTAATGGTTAATGTGCCTGAAGTGCCTGTGTTGATCACAGCGCTGGTGCCGCCACCTGCCACAATGGGGCCAATGCTGACACTGTTGTTGTTAGTGGTTAGGGTGGTGCTGTCTGCAAAATAAAAAGCACCGGGGAGGCTTTGGTTTGCTGTAAAACTGAGTGTCCCGCCACTCAGGGTGGTTGCGCCGGTATAGGTATTTGCCCCGCCTAAGCTGAGCGTGCCCGTGCCGGCTTTTACAAAATCACCAGCGCCTGCAATCACGCCGCCGTAGGTCAGTGTAAAGGTGGGGTCAACAGAAATGGAGCTGCTGCCTGAATTCAGTGAAATGCCACGCGCACTATTTAAAGTGAATGAACCGGTTGCTCTCAGTGTGCCACCATTGAGGGTCATGTTTCCCACCCCAAAGTTGGTGCCAAGCGCGCCATCGCTTGCAACGCTCAGTGTGCCCGCATTAATAAAGGTGTTGCCATCGTAAGAGTTGCCTGAGTTGCTGAGTGTGACAGTATTGCTGCCGCTTTTTGTAACATCACCCGAGCTAATATTCCCGCTTAAGGTGAAATCATTGCTGCCCCCAATCGTGCCACCACCGCCAAAATAAATATCATTCGCTAAGGTCAACCCGCCGGTGCTTGTGACCAGTGTGCCGCTCAAGTTGGTCACGCCCGACCCAAGGGCGGTGTTGGTTCCGGCGCTTAATGTGCCTGAGCTAATCGTTAGCCCCCCGCTGAAGGTGTTTGCGCCGGTTAAGGATAAGGTGCCAGCACCAAGCATGGTAAGCACGCCGGTGCCTGAGATGACGCCTGGAATGGTGAGCGTGGTGCTGGTTGCGGGCGCAAAGCTACCCGTTCCTGTCATGCTAATGCTTCTATTGACGTCGAGTGTCATGTCGGCGGTGGTGATGAGGCTGCCGCCGTTGAAGATAATGTTGGCGGTGGGTGAGCCTGGGGCTGTGCCTAAATTTCCGTCAGCGCTGACGGAAACGCTACCAGCGTTAATGTTGGTTGAGCCTTGGTATGTGTTTGTGTTTGATAAAATTAAAGTGCCAGCCCCAATTTTTGTAAATCCAAATCCAGCGCTGCCACTCAGTACGCCTGAAAGGGTGAGGGTGCCTGTCCCGCCGATGCTTAGCCCTGAGCCGCCGATGATAAGGTTAATGTTGGATGAGAGTGATGCAGTGCCTGTGCCGGTGATGATAGGGTTGGAGGCGAATTGGAGCGGTTCGCCAGTGGTGATGCTAACATTGTTAATATCTAAGGTGGCCCCGCTGAAAATTTGCGTCGACCCGGCGCTTGTGCCAAGCGCATTCGCATGTGCAGCAGAGATGGTGCCAGCGTTAATTGCAATAATGCCGGTGTAGGCGTTGCTGTTGCCGCTTAAGGTAATGGTGTTTGATCCGGTTTTATTCAGGGTGCCAGACCCGCTGACAACCCCGCTTAAGGTGAAGTCATTGCTCCCACCAATGCTGCCCCCAGACGCTGTAATTGCATTGCCTATCGTGACGCCACCGCTGGTTGCAGCCAGTGTCCCGGAGGTGAGTGTGATGGCTCCGCTGCCTGCGGCAGTGCCGCCAGCAAAGGCAAGGGTGTTATTTATTGTTCCTAGGTTCATGTTGGTTCCACCGTTGTAGGTGTTGCCCGTGTTCGTGATGTTAATGGTTGCACTGGAACCACCAGTGACGGTCATGGAGGTGCCGCTAATTAGGCCTGATAGCGTGAACCCAGAGAATAATGCGCTTAAGGTACAACCAGTGCAGGAAATAGCGTTTGCAATGGTTGCGGTGGTGGTGGGTCGGAGGGTGTTGCTTCCCAGTGTGAGTGTGCCTGAGCCTAAGCCGGTGGCACTACCCAGTAGCACGATACCGCCATTAATCGTGGTGCCGCCTGAATACGTGTTGGCACCGCTGATGTCGAGGGTGCTAGACCCTTGTTTAATGATCGAGCCGGCACCGCTGATCACCCCGGTATTAAAGTTTGAGCCGCCGCCCATGTTGATTGTGAGGGAGGTGGAGGTGGCGATGTTTCCAGTGGCGGTAACGCTTGATGAAGCCGAGGTGCCTGTGAGTGAGATGGCGCCGCCGGTTAAATTGATTAAGGTCATGTTGCCTGGGGAATAGGTGTTGCTACCACTGGTTGCTGTGGAGGGGTCAATGGTTAATGATAAGGCAGCGGTGCCTGAGTTAATGCTCGTGCCTGCACCCATGACAATGTCACCGGTGCCGGCGGCGCGAGAAGAGGTTGAGCCTGCGGTGCTGTCATTGGCTGTCATGGTGATGGCAGCGTTGTTGGTTGCAATGTTTGCATTAATGATAATGTCGCGCCCGGCTTGCACGGTTAAGGTGTTGGTGCCGGTGAGTGTGAGTGCGTTTGTGAAGGTAACGTCGGTGACAGCTTGCAGCGTAATATTTGTTGCCGCAGCGATCAAGTTAGCAGGCGAGAAGTTAGAGGTGCCATTTAAGTTATTGGCAAATAAATTATTGCCTGAATAAGCGGTTGCGCCGCCAGTGATAACATTAATAAACGCAGGGTCTAACAACAAATGCCCGGTGACGCCATTCGTTGCCAGGGTGTTCACAAACCCATTGAAATCTAAGGTATCTTTACCTGAAACTTCAACTTGCCCGCCATCGCCGCTCACTGCGCCGCCCCTTGAGAAAATGTTGCCGTAGAATCGCGTTAAGTAGTCAGCCCAAAGGACAATCTCGCCGCCGTTGCCGCTCGTGAGTGCATCGGCATAAATGTTAGCGCCTTCGAGGGTGACGTTCCCAACAGAATTCGGCAGCGGCCCTACCCCTTGGAAGCTGCCGCCAATGTTGATGTTGCCGCCGCCGATATCGCCGCTTGCATCGATCAGTGCATTATTATCAAGCAAGAGGTATTGCCCTGTGATTTGCAGTTTGCCGCCTTTTTCTCCCGTATTCTTACCCGAGACATCCAGCTTGCCAGCGACACGCACTAAGCCGCTGCCTAAGCCTGTGTTTTCATCTATGCCGCCATCCATGTCACCTGAAAGAATGATTTCGCCGTTCACCGATTGAACGGATCGTGCTTGAACGATGCCCTCCATATTAATTGCATTATCTAACACACCTTGCGCTGATCGTGCTGTCATTAAAATGCTGCCGCCGTCGGCGATGATGCTGCCTGTGTTTTTAATGCCATCACGAAGTTCATTTCCATTTTGGTCAACGGCACGTTGTGTCGTTGGTGCATCCACTGCAAAATTAATTAAGCCGCTGTTATCGAAACTTAAGGTAAACGCATTGCCTGACCCAAGGGCAACTTGTCCGAGGTTAGCTTGAATGAGCCCATTGTTTTGAACGCTGCCGCCGGCGAGTGCAATGAGCCCGTGGTCTGCCGCGATGATGGTGCCTTCATTGATGATGGAGCCGTTAAATAAATTTGAGTTTTGGAAGTGATAATAATTATTTAAAAAATCTTGATCACTGATGTTGCCTGTGGTTGCAATCAATCCGCCAACGTTGACATAAGCACCGGGGGCGAAATAGATACCTGCGGAGTTCATTAAAATAATTTGGCCGGTTGCCGTGAGACGACCATAAATTTGAGAAGCACCTTGATTAGGATTAATTCGGTTGAGGGCGACGCCGCCCGTGGGTTGTTGGAAGTGCGTGGTTTCATTGCCGCCGATGTTGAAGCTGTTCCAATTGAGAATGGCTTTTTGTGATGTTTGATTGACGGTGGTGGTAGTTCCGGTTTGTTGAACGGTGACATTGCCAGAGGCGACATTGTCTAAGATGGGGTTTGAGTAAGCGCCGCACGTGAACAAGAACGAGATAGACCACGCCGCAATCATGCGGAGATGTCGAGCGTAACGCTTTGTCATCGACGGCGTGTTAGTCATTCGTTTTCAACCTATCGGCGGCAACCGATTTTTAGTTTTTACACCTTAAATATAGTCGATGGATAATATTTTGCTGGTTTTAGGGGGTGGCTAACTGCTTGAAAATACAGGGCCAAAAAAAATAATTTTGACAGGTTTCTGGAGGGCGGTTTTTGGGTGTTCAAAAGGGGTTCAGAATGGTAAGTTTTTAATCACGCAGGGGTTTTTGAGGCTTGGAGGCGAAGCTGGCCTATATGTGTCCAATTTGTTCCAATTTAGGCCATGACATTTTTGGAATTGGGTGCAGAATGACTAGTCATGCGGCGAAAAATTATTTATACTCTGCGCTCTTGTTCATTTAAGCCGACGTAGCTCAGTTGGTAGAGCAACTGATTCGTAATCAGTAGGTCCGCAGTTCGACTCTGCGCGTCGGCATCAGTAGAAACAAGGGGTTGGGAAGTAAAATAAAAAGTGTAAAAGTTTCATGTAGAAGCAATGTAGAAGGAATATCTTAAGGATAAGTGCATGTCACCAGTATTAATCACCATTATTACATCAACTATTACTCTATTGATCGGTATATTCCTTAACAGAATTTTTGAGAGCAAGTCACGCCTTATTACTTATTATGGGCACGTCGGCGCAGGCAAAATAAAGATTGAGCAAGAAAATAAATTTATCGATATCTTTACTCATTCAATAGTTGTAAGAAATGTTGGTCGAAAATCCGCAACGAATGTTCGTATCGGGCATAATCCGTTAGTTCTGAATATTGAAAATATGATTTCTGTATATCCACCCACCGAAACCAAGGTTCTCAAGATAGCCAACGTGGGAGAAGAAATAGTTCTTGAGAGACTCTTACCAAGCCAAGAAGTAATGATTACATATGTTTATGCGCCTCCTTTACAATTTGATCGAATTAATTCCTATGTAAGATCAGATGAGGGCTTTGCTAAAAGAGTTCATGTTTTACTTAACAGGCAATGGCCCTTATGGTTTTTGAATATTTTAAGAATCCTCCTATTTATCGGTTTCGTGGCATCAATATATGGATTTTATTTATTTGCTGAAAAATTAATGACCTGCTTTGGTTGTCATGGATAAAGAAATATGAAAAAAAATCTTGAAGTTATTTTTACCCATACAGGCGATCGTGGAGAGGTTATAAATTTACAATATGATAAAAATAATAATTTATACGTGAATGGAAAAAAACTGCTTACTCAGAAAAAGATATCTTTGCGGTGGTATGAATTGATTTTGCTAACTTTAACCACTCTCGGCGTTTTAACAGAAGCTATTGTTTCTGCTATGCCATACATTAAAATGTTATTTTAAAATTCCCCGTGTTTGGTTGGTGTTTTTGAAATATTTTATGAAAAAAGTTTTTGTGAGCTGAGGATTAATTTTATTCTCTCTAACAAATTCTACTATAAACCCACATTTTTTATAAAATTCTGGCGCACTAAATGCGCTTGTTACTAAATTAATATTATTGAATCCTTTACCTTCAAAATGATCTTCAAGTTCTTGTAGCAACTTGCGCCCATACCCTTTCCCACGATGAGCGCTATCTACCCACATATCATCGACATAGACTTCCGAAAATGCAGTAAAGGCATTTAAAACACCTAATACATCCCCTGATTCATCTCTTAGTATTAGTGCAAATTTTTTGTAATTTACATCGATACCATGACTACTTTCATAGGCGACAAGGTCTTGCCTCATTTTTTCTTCTATCTCGTCAGAAAGCGTATCTGTAAATTCAAATTTTTCATGATTCATAAATTTTAACTCGCTATAAATGCGGAGAAATCTGGATGGTATTTTCCAGGAATAAATTCAATAATTTCATAATCAGCAATTTCGTGAATATAAAAAGGATCGTTTTTGAGAATATTTTCTAGTTGGTTTCGATCTTTAAGTTGCGAAATAATAATACCGCCTGTTCTAGGATTTTTTCTGCCAGATACTATAAAATAATTTTTTTCATAGCCTTTCTCCAGAAAATCTGCGTGATCTACAAGATGTTTATCAACTGTTTCCAATGGCTTTTTATAAGTAACTAGGATTACAAACATAACTTACTCCTGCGATGACTGTTTTAATAATGCGATTATTTCGTTATTTAACTCTTCAATTAGCAAGCGTAGCCTAGACAAAACCAAATGATTGAGGTGTTGTAGCCCGCGATGAAGCGTCTTTTGCTTCATCCGGGTTCTTTGCTGGTTCACCCAAACCTAAAGGCACTGGAATCGGAAGGGGTAACTTCGGCGCAAGTTTTGGCAACCATCGTTGCTCTTTTTCCACTTGCAACGCATAATCCTCGGCGCTTGGCATGCGCACTAGCATGTGCTCACCAAGATGAAAAGTTCTATTATCCCATCCACTAGGTGTGACAGATCGAATAGAAAGGTCTTTCCATTGTGGAAATTGAGCTGCGATTAAGCGCTGTACAAGTGTTTTGTTTATTATGGGTTGTTTATTCATGGTTACTCTTCACTCGTCTTCATGGACTTCCATTGTTTATCAGGAATGAGAGGAATGATTTTTTCAAAAACATCTACTGCTGCTTTTTCAAAATCCCATTGAATATCCGGTGCTAACAATGGACTGATATCTTGACTAAAAGAGCCAGCATTTAATTTTTCAGCAAAATTCATTTCAAACATGGCGCGGGTGATGTTCTTATTTTCAGCTTTGATGTATTGAATAAAAGCAGTTACCGCTTTTTTAGGATCAAAATTTTCTTGTTGCAGAGCAAACCATAAGTCAAAGAGATCGCGTCCTTTGTCTCGTTGATAAAAGGCCCGTATTTTTGTGCCAAGGAGTTCATCAAATTCATAGCTTAGTATCTTTGATTCACCAGAAAACCATCGAGATTTGATAGTGAAATCTTTATGCTTAAAGCCATAAACAGAGAAGTGTTCTCGTGTATTAATTTCAATTTTTAATTTTTGTGGCTCGGCTCCACCTTCTGCTAAAATAGCATAAGTCAGCGTAAATGTTTTTTTGCTTCTTTTTCTTTCAGGTTCACCCAGCATTGGGTCTACAATACTTCTGATTGCAGTTATAGTATCACCTATGGGTTCTGCTTTAATTTGCACGAGGTCAATATCTTCAGAGTAGCGGACAGGGTGAGGAGCAAATAATTTGTAAATTGCTGTGCCGCCACGAAAAGCAAGTGAATTTGAAATTTTAGGATGATTGAATAACTCTACTAATAAGCGGCTAATTATTAAATCCTGCTCAACCATTTTATTGTCTGACCAAGGAACTGTTTGTCGCCATTCATTTAAATATGCATTCGCAATCATTTCTCTAATTCCAATTTTTTATTAATAATTAATTTCCACTTATCGTTTTTAGTTTCGTATGACGATGAGCTTTTATTTTTTCCTAGAATGGCCGCAAGCTTTTCAAGTGCGGGTGTTTTTTTAGGGGGAGCTATTAATAGGCGCGCACGTACACGATGGCTTTCAAGAGATTTATGCAATACATCAGACAGGTGATTTGCTTTTAATAAATCTAGTAAATATCCAAGCCGCTGTATCCATGTGGCCTCATCAGTGGCGAATGCAAGTTTTTGTAATTTATCAGCATCCATTTTTTTTACTAAGTCAGTTAGCACAGTTAACACATTATCAAGGCCACCGCAGCGATTAGGATAAGTTACCATATCTATTGCAGTAGCTTCAGGAGTGGAGACTGCTATGGCGCCTTGCGAGGTGTTAAAGTTTTGAGTTGGAGTTTGTTCCGCATTTTTTTTAGTAATAAAAGCTATTTTTATACGTCCACAGGTAATAGGTCGTCTTTTTTGAGTAGTGATGACTTGAAATTGTTGGGGTCGATGATGTGCGGCGCCATGATATTGTGCAGCGCTTAATAGGCCAACATAATAAGGTGCGTTAATAAATGCCATTAGATCATCAATAAAGTGCTCAGCGGGTCGACACCCTAAAACCCTGTATTCTGGTGGTACAATCACATAAAAACCACTTAAAGGATGAGCTAATTCACCTTTTTGCTTTAAACGTCGTAAAGCAGCCCTTGCAGCAATATCCGACACGCCCAATGCTTCCTTTGCTTGATGGTAAGTAAAGCAGCAATAGCCTTTGGCAATTAGGTCAGTTATGAAAGAATTTATGTTCATGTTTTATCCCAGCTAGATGCATAATATAACATTTTTAGTTATATTATGCAACCTTGCGGGAGGGTTAATGCTTAGCCAAAATGCCAATACCCCAAAAACATCTCTTTAGCTCGTTGAATATAGGCTGCATCTACCTGCCAACCCTAAATTTCTGTGCTACTGTGGTGCTACCTTTTAGGTGAAGTTTGGTTAAGTTTGGGGCGGCTTGGTGAAGCGAAGGATACAGCTAAGTGATTGTTTGGTAAAGATAAATGTATATAGGGAAAGTATGATAAAGCATCCGACTTCGAGATTCGTAATCAGTAGGTCGAAGGTTCGACTCCTTTCGTCGGCATCATTAACCACGCGGCTTTCAAGGGGTGGCCCCGCCAGCGTCATCGCAACAAATCACAATAAAGTTTCTAGTCGCTTCGTTATCAATTATCATGTGGTATGGCTTGACGTCTTTCTGAGGCCATTGGCAAATAAGCTTGCATCACACGGTGACCACAACATGAAAAAAAGTTATCTATGGACGACATTAAGGGCACGATTACATCTGGTGCATAGTGCGCCTGGTAAATATCATTGGCTTTTTCTTCCTGGCGGCCCTGGGTTGGGCTCGGAGTCTTTAAATGGGCTCGCTGACATTTTACAACTTCCGGGCACGGTTTGGCATGTTGATTTTCCTGGTGATGGTTCAAATACCACTCCAAATGATGCCGAGTATTTTTCACGGTGGTCTGAAGCCCTCGTAGAGGTTGCTAGTGCATTAGAAAATGTTATTGTGGTCGCGCATTCATCGGGCGGAATGTTTTCTCTTGCCACGCCTGCTTTAGAAGATATTCTGACGGGGTTGGTGTTAATGGACTCTGCGCCTGATGCATCATGGCAGCAATTTTTTGGCCGGTATGTAAAAGAACACCCATTGGCTGAAGCAGAAAAGCTGCAAGCGCTTTATGATGCAGACCCATCTAATGAAACATTAAAGAAATTAACAATAGCGTGCGCCCCCTATTTTTCTACTAAAAAAAGCGCGCAAGCAATTATTTTGTTGCTTGAGTCTTTGCCATTCAATTACAAGACGCATTTGTGGGCGGCTGAAAACTTCGATCAAACTTATAAGGCAAAATGGGTTCCACGAGCGATGCCTGCGTTGATATTTGCAGGTGATCAAGACCCTATAACTCCTTTGACATTATTTTTAGCGTCACCTGATTTTCAGCGTGAAAATATTTTAATACGAAAGATTGATAACGCTTCACATTTTCCATGGGTTGATAACCCAGCGCAAGTTAAACAAGTTTTTCGTGAGTATTGTGAGCGACTTTAGCAAGCGTGGCTAGACAAAACCAAATGATTGAAGTGTTGTAGCCCGCGATGAAGCGCCTTTTGCTTCATCCGGGGTCTTTGCCTTCACCACCACCCCAGATCAAACGAAAGGCGTTTGATCTGGGCTACGGCACTAAAACAATATTAAATTTTATCTAAAGAATTCTCACCAAAGGCATTGAAAGAATATGAATGATTTAAAACATGTAAAAACCACATTGCTTTGGATAACAGATATTCTGAAAAAACATCACATACCTTTTCAGATTTCTGGAGGCTTGGCCGCTCATGCTTATGGTGCAAAACGACCTATTGCAGATATTGATATCGATATTCCAAATGACAAATTCGAAATTGTTAAAAATGAAGTATCAAGCTTTATTACTTATGGACCAGCGCATTTTAAAAGTGATAAATGGGATTTGCTGTTAATGACTTTGAATTATGAAGGTCAGGAAATTGATTTGAGTGGGGTTTATCAAATAAAAATTTTTAATGAAAAAACTGACTCATGGATTGAATTAGCTGATGATTTATCTTCCGCTGTCATCTGTGATGTATTGGGATTGCAGTTACCCGTTATTCCTAAAAGTAGTCTAATTGCATATAAGAAAATCTTAGTAAGACCAGAAGATATTATTGATATTAATGAGGTGTTAAACAATGAAAATAGAATTGATAGATAAAAATATTACTGAATTGGGTGTAGAAGCAAGCGTAGCCTAGACAAAACCAAATGATTGAAGTATTGTAGCAAGCGTAGCCTGGCCTAGACCAAAAGCTTCTTGTTTGAATTAGAGTGATTGAGGTGTTGTAGCCCGCGATGAAGCGCCTTTTGCTTCATCCGGGGTCTTTGCCTTAACCACCACCCCAGATCAAACGAAAGGCGTTTGATCTGGGCTACGCACTCACAGCCATTTTCGATACTTAAAATATTTATAAGGCAGCCAGGCGGCAACCAATATTAGGCCAATCGAAAATAAGTACCCGTACTTCCATGACAGCTCTGGTATGAAATGGAAATTCATGCCATAAATGCTTGCGATGAGCGTGGGCGGTAGAAAGATAACAGCAGCCACAGAAAATATTTTAATAATGTTATTTTGTTCTATGTTAACCATGCCTAAAGTTGCATCCAATAAAAAATTAACTTTGGTTGAAAGAAAATTGGCATGATCGTTTAATGAGGCGATATCTTTGCTGATGCTCGCTAAGCGTAATTGCCCCGCATTATCAATGCTTGATGCCGCAGTTTGCGCGAAGAAAGTGGCTAACCGATTGAAGGTTAGCAGGCTTTCGCGTGCCTTGGTGTTGAGGTCGCCATTGGCACCAATTTGTTGCATAAGATAACGATAATCCAGTTTCGCTGCGGCATGATTTGGTGCTTGAAAAACGGTTTTGGAATAGTCATCCAGGCGGCGGCCGACCAGTTCCAGTGTATCTGCAAGGCGATCAATGGTTGCATCTAACAATTCAATGAGTAAAGTCGTGGCATCGTGATGGGCGGTATCCAATTTTTTTAAGTGTGAGGGGCCAATTTTAAATGCTTGCGGTTCAATATAACGTATGGTGATTAATTGTTTTTGCGTTAGGATGAAGGTGACAGGGTCGAGCTCGGGGTTAACAGAATCAGACTGAGCGATCATCGTGGCTGTCATGAAGACCGTGCCATTTTCTCTATAAAGGCGGCTGGATAATTCGATTTCCACCATTTCTTCGCGCGTGGGAATGTCCAGCCCCAGGCATTGTTCAACCTGGGCTTCTTCTTCTTTTGAGGGTGAAAGTAAATCTATCCAAACGGCTTCTTTCAGTAAGGTTTGATTTTCAATGGTGATTGCTTGAGGGTTGAGTTTTTTTTGATTTAGATAGGCAATAAGCATAAAAAATCATTCCTTGTATTTTCTTGCTAATCGCAGCGTTAAAATATAACACGGCTAACAAAGAGCGTCAATGCGTTACCTATACACGGTAAGCGCTGGGTCGTGACATTGGCGGTATTTTCCTGCATGATGAGGGTGTCACAGGAGGGGCAAGCCTAGCCTAGACCAAACGCTTCTTGTTTGAATTAGAATGATTGAAGTGTTGTAGCCCGCGATGAAGCGCCTTTTGCTTCATCCGGGGTCTTTGCCTTCACCATCACCCCAGATCAAACGAAAGGCGTTT
>DASTZQ010000009.1:0-46648 GCA_035764205.1 Gammaproteobacteria bacterium | reverse complement strand
TAAGTTTAGGTGTTAGCAATGCAATCAACAACTCAAGCGGCATTTCAGTCACGAGTGGCGCGGCCTTAGACATTAATTTTAATAGCGCTACTTTAGGCAACACGAACGCTATCACTTTAAATGGCACAGGCATTAGCAGTGCAGGCGCACTCACCTTCTCAGGCACTAGCTCAACCTTAAGCAATAACATTACCTTAGGCGCAAATAGCTCTATTGGTGGTGCTGGTTCTGGCGCTTTAAATGGCGTGATTACCGATGGCGCAAGCACCTTCACCTTAACCAAGGTGGGCAGCGGCACCGCCACGCTCGGTGGTGCAAACACTTACGACGGCGCAACCACCATTAGTGCCGGTACATTATCTGCTGCGAATGCTGCTGCTTTAGGCAGCACCACGGGTGGCACGACCATTTCAAGCGGTGCAACCCTCGACATTAATGGCGCAGCCATTGGCGCAGAAGCCATCACGTCTAACAGCGGCACCATCACCGGCACGGGCACGGCATCACTTGCAGGTAATATTGCGAATGCCACCGCAACCACCTTAGGCGGCACCGGCACACTCACTTTAAGTGGTGTGATTAGCGGCGCCGGCACCCTCACCAAATCAGGTGCAGGAAGCACGGTATTAAGTGGGGCTAATACTTACACCGGCGCAACCAGTGTCAATGTCGGTACCCTTGCAGCAGGCGCTAATAATGCGTTAAGCGATAGCACGAGTGTGACCGTTGCAAGCGGCGCAACGTATAATTTAGCGGGTTTCACTGACACCGTTGCTTCCATTGCCGGTGCAGGTAACATCACCTTAGGCAGCGGCACACTCACCGCCGGTGATAGCAACAACACCACTTTCAGCGGTGTCATGAGCGGCGCCGGTGGTAACTTCACCAAAACAGGCTCAGGCACACTCACTTTATCAAACGCCAACACGTATGATGGCACCACCACTTTATCAAACGGTATTTTAAACCTTGATAACAATGCAGCGCTTGGCACGAGCACCCTCGCTTTAAACAGCGGCACCTTATCAGCAAATACCGCTGGATTAAACTTCGCGAATGCCATTACGCTTGGCAGCAGCGCAACCGTCGGTGGCACGAATAACTTCACCTTAAGCGGCGTATTAAGCGGTAGCAATGCGTTAAATAAAGCAGGTGCTAACACCATTACCTTAAGCAATAATAATACTTACACCGGCGCAACAGCGATTGCTGCCGGTACCTTAACCGCTGGCACCAACAATGCCATCAGTGATAGCAGTGCTGTGAGTGTTGCTAGCGGTGCAAACTATAATTTAGCAGGCTTCACTGACACCATTGGCTCCATTGCAGGCGCTGGTAATGTGTTATTAGGCAGCGGCACACTCACCGCAGGCAGCGACAACACCAGCACGAGCATGAGCGGTGTTATCAGTGGCGCCGGTGGTAGCTTTGTGAAATCAGGCACAGGCACCCTCACCTTAAGTGGTGCAAACACTTATGACACGGGAACAACCGTCAACGGTGGCATCTTGGCCGCCTCCAATAATGCGGCTTTAGGTAGCGGAAATACCAGCATCGCTAGCGGCGGCACCTTACAAGTCAACACAGGCATTACGCTATCTAATGCATTAACACTCGCAGGCACCGGCAGCAGCAGTCAAGGCGCTTTAGTGGGCAGCGGTAATGCTGCCGTCAGCGGTGCAATCACCTTGGGTAACAACGCAACCTTAGGTACACTCGCAGCACCCGATGTGCTCACGATTAGCAACACTATTAATGGTGCCAATGCATTAACCATTGCTGGTAGCGGCACCACGGTCTTAACAACCAATGTGGGTAATAGCGTCGCGCTCACAAGCATCACTGCAAACAGCGCCGTGCAATTAGGGAATGGTAGCGGTGCAAGCACTTACACCACGACTGGCGCGCAAGCTTATAATGCCGCCATGACACTCTTAGGTGATGCAAGCCTCGGCACCACGAATAGCAATATCACCTTAGGCACAGTGAATGGCGCGAATGATTTCAGCGTGAATGCTGGCGGCGGTGTGATTACCTTGAATGGCGCCATTGGTGGATCTAGCGCATTAAATAGCTTCAGCGCGACACAAACCGGTGCATTAAATAGCATGACCATCGGTCAAAACATCAGCGCTGTGAATGACATTAACTTAAGCGCTAACCACAACCTCACCTTAAACAACGCGACCATCAATAGCAGCAGCGGCACGGTTAACTTAACAACCACCACAGGCACGAGTGTCTTACAACAAACTGGCACCGGTGGCATCATTGCTGATAATGTCGTTGTTGATGCCGGACATCATATTTATTTAACGGGTGATAACCAAATGGCTGCCATCAGTGCCATCACGCACGGCAGTGATATTGTGATTGATAACACCGGCCCATTGGATATTGCTGGTATCAGCAATGGCACGGGTAATATCACGGTGAATAACACCGGTGGTGCCATTACACAAAGCGGCATTATCAGCGGCACGCAATTAGTCAGCATTAATAACGATGCTTATGCGATTACACTTGGCATGAATAATGATGTGACAGGCACCATTGCTTTCACAAACAGCGGCGCGAATAACATTACGTTTGTCAACACAGCACCAACCCTCACCGTGGGTGCATCCACCATTGGCAGCGGCACACTTTCTATCACCAACACCGGTGAAATCAATCAAACCGGCGCACT
The DNA here is from genome assembly GCA_035764205.1 of Gammaproteobacteria bacterium. Lineage (GTDB taxonomy): Bacteria > Pseudomonadota > Gammaproteobacteria > DSM-16500 > DSM-16500 > Aquicella. Next base: position 43,959 of record DASTZQ010000009.1, on the reverse strand, counting down.
CACCGCAAGCGGTGGTAACATCACCATGGCGACTTTATCTCCTGATACCAGTGAACGTAACTTAACCGTTGGTGCAGCCATTAATACCAATGGTGGTGATGTCAGCTTAAATGCCGCGAATAACAACACCAACAGCGCATCACCCTTAATCATTAATGCATTAATTGACACCGGCCCAGGCAGTGGTGGCACCTTCACGATTGGTGGCGGTGTTGCACTAAACACGGCACCCACCATTGGCGCCGGCGATGTTACCTTACAAGGGAACGGCTTAGATATCAGCTTAGGCACCTTAAACTTCACCTCTTCTGTTGGCTTCCAAGCCGTGAGAAACATCGCGGTGACTGGCGCATTAACCACCACCGGCGGCGCTAACATCACCTTGCAAGGCGACTACTTAAACAGCGGCACCGGCGGTGTGTTTATCACCAGCGCTGGTAGCATTAATAGCTCTGGTAATTTAACGCTGCTTGGCAATGACTTAAATGGCTACTTAGGCGCGGGTGCCGATTCTGGTATTGAAATACAAAGTGGTTCCAGTGGCATCACCGCCGCTGGCGGCATCACCCTCACTGAAAGCGCCGGCAATGGTAACATTGTGTTAAACGGTGCCGTCGTGAACACCGATGGCAGCGCAACCAACTTCACCACCGCAGGCACAGGCAGTATTTATCTTGGCGCTAATGTCACTTCAGGCGCTGGCAACATTAATTTCAACGGCCCAACGGTGTTAACCACTGACGCAACGGTGAATAACACCAGTGGCAACATCACGTTTGGTGGCGCTGTCACTGGCGCGGCTAACACCTTAACCTTGAAGAATAATACGAACGCTTCAGGCAACGTAACCTTCAGTGGTAACACCACCTTATTAGGCCTCACCACCTTTGCACAACCTTATAGTGTTGCCTTGAATGGCAGCAGCAATACCATTACGAATGCCACTTCATTCTTAAATACTAATGGTGTGACACTGAGAACCACGGCCTTCACCGGTGGCTTAACGAGCACGGCAAGCACCACCACATTAAATGGCGCCATCAGCGCAACCAATAATAATATAACATTAGGTGCTGTCACCCTAACTGGCAATAGCAGCTTAACGAGCGGCAGCGGTGAAAACACCTTAGGTGCCGTGAATGGCGCATTTAGCTTAGGCTTAAGCAGCAGCACGAATAATAACATCAATGGCAATATGAATATTGCAAGCTTAACCACCAGCGGTGGCGCAACCGATAACATTAATGCAAGCACCATCACAACGACTGGCGCACAAACGTATAACAACAGCATTAACTTGCTCAGCGATTTAAGCATCACCACCACGAATAGCAATGTCAGCTTCGTTGGAACCGTGAATGGCGCACAAGATTTAAGTGTGAGTGTCGGTAGCGGGCAAATCAGCTTAGGTGATGATGTGGGTGGCAGCACCGCCTTAACAAGCTTCACCGCCACACAAACCGGTGCAACGAATGACATGGCCATCAATCAATCCATCACCACGGTGAATGGCATAACCTTAAGCACAGGCCGCGATTTAACCTTAACCAATGCAAATTTAAGCGGTGACACCGTCAGCTTAACGGCAACGGCTGGTGATATCACACAATCTGGCGGCAGCATTGTGGCCAATGACACCAGTGCAACCGCCGGTGACAGCATCACTTTAAACAGCAGCAACCAATTAGGTAGCATCTTAGCAAGCGCCGCAAATGACATTACACTGAACAACAGTGGCGCACTCGATGTTGCTGGCATCACGAGCACGGCTGGTGATATCTCACTCGTGAATGCCGGTGGTGATATTACACAAAGCGGCATTATCACTGGCACACAAACAACGAGCATTACCAACGGTGCATTTGATATTAACCTTGGATCAGCCAATGCGGTCACGGGCACGGTAAGCTTAAATAACAGCGGTGCAAATGATGTGACCTTCACCAGCACCGGTGCATTAACCCTCGGCGCTTCCAGTGTTGGCAGTGGTGCATTAAACATCACCGCAGGTGGCGACATCACACAAAGCGGTGCATTAACACAAGCTGGTGGTGCAGGCAATGCAACATTCACCGCAGGTGCACACGCCATTAGTTTGAATAATGCAAGCAATGACTTCACGGGTAATGTGATACTCAGCAACTCAGGCGCAAACAACATCACTGTCACTGATGCAAACGCCTTAAGCATAGGCACATCAAGCATAGGCTCAGGCACATTCACATTAAACGGTGTTGGCATCACGCAAAGCGGCGCCATCACTCAAGCAGCAAGCGCTGGTGATGTCACGGTGAATGCAGGCGCTGGTGTGATTGCCTTAGGCAGTGCTAACACCTTCACGGGCCGAGTCTCACTCAATAATAGCGGTGCTAATAATGTCACACTCAATAACACCACTGCCTTAGCACTCGGTGCTTCAAGCCTTGGTAGCGGTGCATTAAGCTTAACCGGTGTGGGCATCACACAAAATGCAGCGATGACACAAGCAGCGAGTGCTGGCGCCGTGACTATCGATGGCAGCGGCGGAACCATTAATTTAAGCAGCAACAATGGATTAACCGGTACGGTGTCACTGACAAACACCGGTGCATTTAACACCACCCTCGTTAACACCGCTGCCACCTTAACCTTAGGCGCATCCACCGTTGGCAGTGGCACACTGTCTGTTACCAACACCGGCAACATTAATCAAACCGGCGTACTCACCACAAACGGTGGCAACATTAACATGACAACCTTATCTCCCGACACCAGCGAACGTAACTTAACCGTTGGTGCAGCGATTAATACCAATGGTGGTGATGTCAGCTTAAATGCCGCGAATAACAACACCAACAGCGCATCACCCTTAATCATTAATGCATTAATTGACACTGGCCCAGGCAGTGGTGGCACCTTCACGATTGGCGGCGGTGTTGCACTGAACACGGCACCCACCATTGGCGCCGGCGATGTTACCTTACAAGGGAATGGCTTAGACATCAGCTTAGGCACCTTAAACTTCACGTCTTCTGTTGGCTTCCAAGCCGTGAGAAACATTGCTGTCACCGGCGCATTAACCACCACCGGCGGCGCTAACATCACCTTGCAAGGCGACTACTTAAACAGCGGCACCGGCGGTGTGTTTATCACAAGCGCTGGTAGCATTAATAGCTCAGGCAACCTCACCATCCTTGGCAATGACTTAAATGGCTACTTAGGCGCGGGTGCCGATTCTGGTATTGAAATACAAAGTGGTTCCAGTGGTATCACTGCCGCTGGCGGCATCACCCTCACTGAAAACACCGGCAATGGTAACATTGTATTAAACGGTGCCGTGGTGAACACCGATGGCAGCGCAACCAACTTCACCACTGCAGGCACAGGCAGTATTTATCTTGGTGCTAATGTGACTTCAGGCGCTGGCGACATTAATTTCAATGGCCCAACGGTATTAACGACCAATGCAACCGTGAATAACACCAGCGGCAACATCACCTTTGATGGCACCGTCACTGGCGCTGCAAATACCTTAACCCTGAAGAATAATAGCAGCGCTTCAGGCAGCGTCACGTTCAATGATGACGCCACCTTATTAGGCCTCACCACCTTTGCACAACCTTATAGTGTTGCCTTGAATGGCAGCAGCAACACCATCACCAATGCGACTAACTTCTTGAACACCAATGGTGTCGCACTGGGCGGCAGCACTTTCACCGGCGGCTTAACGAGCACCGCAAGCACGACGACTTTAAATGGTGCGATCAGCGCAGCTAATAACAACCTTACCTTAGGTGCAGTGACACTCGCTGGCAATAGCAGCTTAACGAGCGGCAGCGGTGTTAATACGTTAGGTGCTGTAAATGGCGCATATAGCTTAGGTTTAAGCAGCAGCACGGGCAACACCATGAATGGCAATATTAATATTGCAAGCTTAAGCACCAGCGGCGGTGGCAGCGACACCTTTGCAGGCAGCACGCTCACCACCTCAGGCAATCAAACATATAACAATGCACTTGCCTTAAGCAATGCCACCGTTGCCTCAAGCGGCGCAGCTATTAACTTTGCCAACACCTTAACCGGCGCCAGCACCGCACTCACTGTCACTGGTTCAGGTGCCCTCACCTTCAATGGCAGCACCACATTAGGCAGCTTAAATGCCACCGGCAGCAGCATTAACTTAACCGGCGCACCCATCACAACGACTAATAATCAAAGCTATGCTGGTCAAATTAATTTAAGCAATAACACCGCGCTAACCATGACAAGCAATAGCGCAAGCACACTGACGATTTTGAATGGCGTGAGCGATTCACCCTACGGCTTAACATTGCAAGGCACCGGCCTTGGTAATTACACTTTCGACTTAACTGGCGCCATCAACGGGACACTCAATGTGATAGGCAATGCAAGTGGCAATAACCTCTTTGCTTTAAACAGTGGCGCCTTCCAAACTTACGCCATCACTGCACTCAATGCAGGCTCAGTGGCCGGCGCAAATTTAGGCAACATTACCTTTAGCAACATGCCCAACCTCACCGGTGGCAGCAATGGCAACACGTTTAACATGGGCAGCAACTTAACCATCGGCGGCACCATCAGTGGTCGCACGGTGGCAGGCGGCGTGACTAACACCTTAAGCTTTGCAAGCTACACCAATGCGGTGAATGTGGCATTTAGCTCTATTTATGCAGGGAATGTCGCGTTTGCAAACACCTTAGCGAATGTCGCTGCTTTCAACAATATTAATAACATGGTGAACAACAGCACAGCGAATGGCTCCAAGATAACACTGGCTTCAGGCAGCAGCCACAGCGTGACCGTTTCTTCTAGCATGACAGGTGCGATTGTTAACAGCGGCAACACCTTCACCTTCAATAATTTCCAAAATATGACTAGCATCAGCGGCAGCGATAGCGTTCGCTTCACTGATCCAAGTGCTAACATTGATTACACCAACCAAACCGCAACCATGAGCGGCGTCACCATGAGCTTCACTGGGTTTGCTGAATTCAATCCCGGTGTCACGCCACCCGCCCCCACAACTGAAAACAATGAAACCGTGTCACAAATTATAATACAACCAACCACTGAAACCACGAGCACTGATGGCACCACTGACACCGCCAACACAGGCATCACTGGCACCAGCAGCAGCGGAAGCACTGGAAGCAGCTCCGGTGTCACCAGCACGCAACCGCTACAAAATGACACCAATATTTTTGTCGGGCCGGCTTGCTATTAATTCAGCAAGCTGATAAATTGACCTTCTCTTCTTTTGTCCCGCTTGCTTATCTCTCGCTTTTTCTGCTTATCAATTTTATTCACTTTTTTTATTCACCGGGTAACCATGAAAACCTTAACCCTTGGTTTTTCTTTAATTGAACTCATGATCGTCATTGCCATTATCAGCTTATTAAGCTTAATGGCGCTGCCAACTTACCGCACTTACACCGAGCGCGCACGGTTTGCTGAAATCCTAAGCACCGCGCACACCTATGAAATTGCGGTGGCATTAGCCTTGCAATCGGGTGCATCACTCAGTGAGCTGGAAGCCGGCACCAACGGCATCCCCGACACACCCACACCAACGCAGAACCTCGCTTCTTTAAGCGTGCACGCCGGTGTCATCACCGCAAACAGCACCCACGCTGCAGGCAACGCGAGCTTAATATTAAGTCCCAACGACGACGGCACACAATTTCAAATCAGTGGGTCTTGTTTATCCCTGGGGTTTTGTCATGACTAATGCTGCCATTGAACACGATGCCTCCACCGCCTTAGCCGCGCATCAACTCATACTCGATGCAAGCCGTTTGCGCGCATCCGACATTCACATTGAACCCTTGCGAGATTATTGCCGCATCCGTTTTCGCATTGACAGCCTACTATACGAACACGCCACCTTGCCCACGTGGCAAGGCACACGCATCATCACTCACCTGAAATTATTATCTGAATTAAATATTGCTGAAAAACGCTTACCGCAAGATGGTCGCCTTTATCACGCGCTCACCCCCACGCAAACCTTGTCTTTGCGTGTTAGCACCTGCCCTCATCACCTCGGCGAAAAAATGGTATTACGCCTATTCAACACCGCTGAAAAATTTCTCACGCTTGCTGATTGCGGTTTTTTACCTGAACAACTTGATGTAATGCAGGCTTCACTGCGCACAGAAAGCGGCATCATTTTAATCACCGGGCCAACGGGCTCAGGCAAAACCACCACACTTTACGCTGCGTTAATGGCATTAAACACGCTTGAAAAAAACATCATCACCATTGAAGACCCCATTGAAATGGAAATCAATGGCATCACACAAGTTAACATTCATTCCCGCATCGGGCTCACTTTTGAAAATGCATTGCGCGCTTTTTTACGCCAAGACCCCGATGTGATTTTAATCGGCGAAATTCGAGATGCAGAAACCGCCAACATTGCGATGCAAGCCGCGCAAACCGGCCACTTGGTGCTCGCTTCTTTACACACCATTAATGCAGCGAGTGCTCGTGCACGGCTTAACACCTTAGGCATGACCGATCACACGGCCATCCATTTAATTATTGCGCAACGTTTATTAAGAAAACCCTGCGTGCATTGTCATGCACAAGGGTGTGCGCATTGCCATCAAGGGTATGTTGGGCAAACCGGTGTGTTTGAATGCCTGCAACCCAATATCACGCACACGCCCACACTCACGCTTTTCAATGCAGGGCTAAGCAAATGCCAACGCGGTGAAACAACGCATGAAGAATTGCAACGTGTTTTAGGAGCAGCCCATGCCGTGCTTTAAACCGCGCCTCTCACTCACCGTTAAAATGCACTGCTTTAAACAACTGGCAGCACTCTTGCACGCGGCTGTTCCACTGCCACGTGCACTGCATTTATTAGAAACCACCACGCCTTATCCTGTGCTCATTCCTATTTACCGCGCATTGCAAATGGAACTGCAACGCGGGTCGCGCTTTAGCGACTGCGCTTATCAACACCCTTTATTATTTGACGCCATGAGTTGTCAATGCATTGCCTTGGGGGAAGCGAGCGGTCAACTCGATCATGCCTTCACCACCTTAAGTCAAATCACAGAAACCACTTACCATCAACGCCTCGCACTCATACGCACCTTGGCTTACCCCTGCTTTATTTTTATCACTGGCAGCCTATTACTCTTAAGCTTATTGCTTTTTGTCGTGCCTCGTTTTGAAGCCTTATTCGCTGATAATCAACACCCCTTACCCATCCTCACCCGCGCCTTATTTTACTTAGCGAATCACACCTTCGCGGGCTTACTGGGTTTGGTTTTGATTGTCGTCATTCTCACCATTCGCGCCCATCAAGCGGGTCGCCATCGCCTCATCAAGCTGCCCTACCTAAAGCAATTACAACAAGACTGGCAATGCCATCGCTGCTTGCAAGCCTTATCACAATGCTTACATGCCGGTCTGCCGCTTGCAGCAGGGTTACAACTGGCTAGTGGTTTTACCAGCCTGCCTGTGTTGCAAGCCGCCATTGATGACTTAAGACAACAACTTTACAATGGCACCCCACTCGCCACCGCCATGCAAACCCATACTTGCTTTCCTGCTTGGGTCACAGCCTTAATTAAAACCGGCGAAGAAAGCGGCACCCTCGATCAGCTCTTGCAGCAAGCCTGCAAACACTTTGACACCTTAATCACCGAACGTGTCAATGCATGCATCCACAGCTTACAACCCTTGATTCTGCTTACCCAAGGTGTTTTAATCGGGGGAGTGGTGGTCGGGCTCTACTTACCCATCTTCAACCTCGGGACACTGATATAAACATGGACTTTCTCAATTTTTTTATTGAAAACCCCGCTTCATTTTTACTCACCGTTGGGCTCTTAAGCCTTTTCATCGGCAGCTTTTTAAATGTGGTGATTGTTCGCCTTCCGCGCATGATGGAACAAACCTGGAGCGAAGAATGCCGCCTTTTTTTAGGCTTAAACAAAGAGACCGATCCTAACGCCGTTAACTTATGTTTACCTGCTTCACATTGCCCGAGTTGCAAAACCACCATCCGCCCTTGGCACAACATTCCGGTGTTAAGCTTTTTTTGGTTGCGCGGCCATTGCAGCACGTGCAAAGCCCCCATCGCTTGGCGCTACCCCTTCGTTGAGGCGCTCACGGCCGTTGCTTCGGTTTACGTGGCTTGGCGTTACGGCTTGAGCTTAAGCACCTGCTTTGCCTTATTGTTTACCTGGATCATCATCGCCCTTACCTTCATCGACCTTGACCACCACTTGCTCCCCGACCAACTCACCTTGTTATTATTATGGCTGGGGCTCGTCGCTAGCTTGTTTAATGTTTTTTGCACTCCCAACGACGCCATCATTGGCGCCATCAGCGGCTACCTCATTTTCGCCGTGGTGCAATGGGGGTTTCACTTAGTCACGGGCAAGGTAGGCATGGGCCAAGGGGACTACAAATTCTTGGCAGCGCTTGGCGCCATCTTGGGCTGGCAATTGCTGCCCTTGGTCATTTTGCTGGCTTCCATCAGTGGCATTTTCTTCACCCTTATCCACATGGCCATCAAACGCCATTTCCACAGCCAGCCCTTGCCCTTCGGCCCCTACTTGGCGCTCGCCGGCTGGATAACCCTACTCTTTGGGCATGAGCTCATGCAAGCCTACCTCTGGTTGTTTAATTAAGGATGCCGCCATGTTAGTGATAGGCCTGACAGGTGGCATAGGCGCTGGTAAAACGGTGGTGGCAAATCACTTTGCTGAATTAGGCGTGCCTATCATCGACGCCGATGTTATTGCCAGGCAGGTCGCAGCACCAGGCACACCCGCGCATCAAGCCATCAACGAGCATTTTGGCCAAACCGATCGCTCAGCCCTACGCAAGCTTATTTTTGACAACCCCGCCGAACGCCTGTGGCTTGAAAACTTACTGCACCCCCTCATTTTTGCCGAGATTAAAAAGCAAATTGCGGCTCACCATGCGCCCTATTTGATTGTGGTGATTCCACTCTTGGTGGAAACCATGCCCCACTCTTACCTAGACCGTATCTTGGTCATTGATGCAAACACGCAAGATCAAGTCTCACGCACAAGCAAGCGAGACAACCAAACCGCAGAAGCAATTGATCAAATTTTATCCTCTCAAGCCACGCGCGAACAACGCCTGCACCTCGCAAACGACATTATTTTAAACGACGGCGGTTTAGACGCACTCAAAACCAAGGTATTGGCCATGCACCAACACTATCTCAATATTGCAAAAAAATAGCGCACAAAACCCTATCATCTGCTATGATAGTAGCAATAAACTGAACCCGATACTCATGATCACTTACGAACAGCCACTCAATGAAATTATTCGCGTCTGTCTAAGACTAGAGCAGCTATTCCAGCAAATTGATCACCAACTGCCTGACACCACCCTGGTTGGCACCCGCGACCTCATGACTTACATCATCAATGTCTTGCACATCCTGGACAGGCCCGACTTAAAATCCAAGCTGGCCAAAGAAATGGGGCATCAGCTCACGCATTTAATGCGCTATAGCGAATCCCCCGACATTGATAAAACCAAATTCACTGCACTCACTGAACAACTGGAAGAACTCTCGCGCGCCCTGATTGACAGCAGCGGCAAAATCGGCCATCGCTTGCGCGACATTGAATTATTGAACATGCTGCGATTACAACTCGCGAGCCCCGGCGGCGGCTGCAGTTTTGACATTCCTTTATTTCATTATTGGCTGATGCAACCCGCTGAAGCAAGATTAACCACCATCAATGAATGGCTGAATGAATTTTCACAAATTCGTGCGGGTGTGTTGTTGGTGCTCGATATTGTTCGCAAAAATGCGCGCCTCGAAAAGAAAACGGCCGTGCATGGGTTTCATCAAGAATTACTCGACCCGCAATCTAATTTACGCATGATACGCGTTTTCATTCCTAAATCCGTGCAGGCTTACCCTGAAATCAGCGTTGGGCGGCATTTTTTAAGCGTGCGTTATTTTTCACCGAGCATTGATAAACGCCCAGGGCAGTTTACTGAAAATTTAGAATTTGAATTGGCGTATTGCCATTAAAAAATACCCCTCCCTAACCCTCCCCATCTTCGCAAAGAACGCTCGATAGGGAGGGGACGATCTAATTCGCTTTATACAAAAAAGCTTAAAAGCTCACGGAGTGATTCATTTAATTTCAGTAAAGACGAACTTAGTGGGCTCCCTCCCTAAGCCTGTTTTTTTAGGCTTGGGGAGGGTTGGGGAGGGGTGCTCTTTTTAAAAAAACCATCACCGCATCAGCCATCGCATCAGCCGTTGGCATTTTTAATTGCTGATGTAAATCGGTGAATTTTTTTCGTAAAACATCACTCGCTGCTTGATCATCCAAAAAATGTAACACTTGCTTTGCAATCGCTTCGGGTGTGACTTCATCTTGCAATAATTCAGGCACCAATCTTTCATCCGCCAATAAATTCGGCAAACCCATGTGCTTCAATTTCACTAATTTTTTAGCGAGCCAATGCGTGATGGGCGACATGCGATAAGTAATGACCATCGGTTTTTTATGCAACATCACCTCTAAAGTGGCCGTGCCGGAAGTCACCACCACCGCATCAGCAGCAGCCATCACCTCATGACTACGCGCAATAAAACATTGCAAAGGTAATTCTGGAGCGATACGTTCTTTGATTTCAAGAAATGCCTTAGCTCGCTTTTCATTCACTTGCGCCGTGATAAATTTCAATTGCGGATTCGCTTCAAAACATTTTTTAGCAGCGAGTAAATAAGGTTCAGCCAAATATTTAATTTCTTGTTGGCGACTACCTGGCAATAACGCAATAACGCTGTCTGTTGAACTCAAACCTAATGCTAATTTTGCAGCAGCCGTATCAATCACCATCGGGATGGTTTCAGCCAAGGGGTGGCCGACGTAACGCACAGGCACCTGATGCTTTTCATAAAAAGCCGCTTCAAACGGCAACAAGGTCAGCATTAAATTAACCGCTTTTTTAATGGTTTTAACGCGACCTTGACGCCACGCCCACACACTGGGGCTGACCACATGCACCACCGGCAAACCGGCTTGCTTCAATTTAACTTCTAAGCCTAGATTAAAATCAGGGGAATCAATGCCTATGAAAACATCAGGACGATGCTCGATAAAAAAATGATAAAGGTCACGACGCAGGCGAATTAAATCAGGAAGGTGCAGCAAAGGTTCGATCAAACCCATCACCGCCAAACGCTCGGCATCGAAGTGGCTTTTAAAACCCAAAGCCTGCATGGCCGGCCCGCCCATGCCTTCAAACTGCAAACCCGGGCAACGCGCTTGCAAGGCCTGCATGAGTTTAGCGCCAAGCAAATCACCCGAGGCTTCGCCAACCACCATGCCTATTTTCAACGAACGATCCCGCCTTTGGATTGCTCAATGAATTGTAAAAAAGCATTCACTTCTGGGGGTTGCGCTGTTTCACGCAAAACAGCAACGGCTTCAGACACTTTCAAGCCTTGGCGATATAAAACTTTATAAGCACGCTTGATGTCATTCACAATCGGCTCACTAAAACCACGACGCTGCAAACCAACCGTGTTTAAGCCATAAGGTTTCGCATAATGGCCAGACACTAAAACATAAGGCGGTACATCTTTGATTACCACCGCATTGGTGGCAACAAAACTGTGCGCACCCACGCGACAAAATTGCGACACCCCCGAAAACCCGCCAAACACCACGTAATCTTCGATGGTAACATGCCCTGCTAAAGACGCATTGTTTGAAAAAACCGTATGATTACCAATGACGCAGTCATGCGCAATGTGAACATACGCCATGAATAAATTATGATCGCCAATTTTAGTAACCGCGTGATCTTGAGCCGTGCCACGATTGATAGTGACAAACTCACGCACCGTGTTGTGGTCACCCATTTCTAACCAGGTTTCTTCACCCTTAAATTTTAAATCTTGTGGCGCCTCACCCACCGAAGCAAATTGATAAATTTTATTGTGCTTGCCAAGACGCGTTGGACCTTGGATCACGACATGCGGGCCTATCCACGTCCCTTCGCCTATTTCAACCTGCGGACCTATCACACTGTAAGGACCGATGCTGACATTTTTGCCTATTTTGGCACTTGCATCTATGACTGCCGTTTCATGTATCACTGCACACCTCACGCATTACTCGCACTAGCCTTACGAACACATAATAATTCAGCAGAGCAGGCGAGCTCATCACCAACATACGCTTCGCCTGCAAGCTTCCAAATATCGCGCTTAAACTTAACCACTTTCACTTCCAAGCGAAGTTGATCACCAGGCTCAACAACACGCCTAAAACGCGCATTATCAATCGCTGCAAAATAATATAAAGAACCATCTTTCGGGCTGGTGTTTGTGGATTTATAAGCAAGCACCCCACCCGCTTGCGCCATGGCTTCTAAAATTAAAACGCCAGGCATGACTGGGCGGCCAGGAAAATGACCGTTGAAAAAATCTTCGTTGATGGAAACATTTTTCAATGCCACCACAGATTCGCCTTGCACCATGGAAACAATTCTATCGATTAATAAAAATGGATAGCGATGGGGCAAGAATTGTAGAATTTCATGTATGTCCATAAAAGTGTTCATGTTATTTTCTCTCAGTCGATGAAGACAATGCCGCTTCACATTTTTTAACACGTTCTATCAAATTTTCAAGGCGATGAAAACGCGCATTATTTTTTCTAAATTCAGCCGTTGGAACCGCACCAACAATGCCTGATGAATACATGCCAGGCTCACGAATGGACTTAGTGACGGCCGTCATGCCCGTGATAATGACTTTATCTGCCACTTCAAGGTGACCAGCAAAGGCTGAAGTGCCACCGACCATACAATGCTTGCCTATGACCGTTGACCCCGCAATGGCCACACAACCCGCAATGATGGTATGGGCGCCAATGTGCACATTATGGCCAACTTGGATGAGATTGTCCAGCTTAACGCCCTCTTCTATCACGGTATCTTCGAGCGCTCCCCTGTCGATGGTGGTATTCGCCCCTACATCAACGTCATCCCCCAGAACCACACTGCCTAATTGAGGCACTTTATGCCACTGCCCCGCCTGATTCGCAAAGCCAAAGCCATCCGCCCCAATCACCACCCCACTGGCCAAACGCACGCGTTTGCCGAGGCGAACGCGGTGGTAAAGGGTGACATTGGCCGCGAGCTCGCTGCCCTCGCCTATGTGAACGTACTCACCTATGACACAGCCCGGGCCGATGACGACATTCGCCTCAATCACCACGTTGTGAGAAAGCACGGCATTCGCGCCTATGGAGGCGCTGGGGTGAATGGTCGCCCCGTCAGCAATGACGGCGCTTGGGTGTATCCCGGCTGTCGCGCTAGGAGTGATCTCAAAATGAGCAGCCACTTGGGCGTAGGTGTAATAAGGGTTTTTGGTAATAACGACGGTGCCATGACAATCTGCCGCGTCCGCCTCAGTGCAAATAACCGCCCCCGCCTGGGTATCAGCCAAGTATTTTTTGTACAGTGGATTATTGAGGAAAGTAATGTGCTGAGGTTTAGCCTGTTGTATAGGGGAAACGCCGGAAATAGCAGCATTCACATCCCCTTGAACACGTACATCAAGGCCTTCAAGCAAGGTTTTAAGCGGGATTGATTTCATGAAGGGACTCGTTACTTAAAAAAAATCTCCCCCGAAGGGGAGATTGAGGTCAAAAAAGACGCTTAGCTTTTTGCGTTAAATTGCTTAGAGACATCTTTGGTGATGTCAGTGCTGCTGCCTGGGTAAACCACGGCTTGTGAATCTAGCACTAAGTTATAAGAAGAAGCTTTCGCAATGCCAGTGACAACCGAGTTTAAGTCGCTTAACACGCTTTGCAACAACTTGTTTTGTTCTTTCTGCAAATCTTGTTGATAAGCAGCGGCTTCTTTAAAGTAGTTTGCGCGTTCATCGGTTAATTTCTTTTGTGTGGCTTTACGTTGTGAATCGCTCATCGTGGGGCTTTCTTTGGTGAAGGTATCAATTTCAGCTTGCAAATTTCTACCATCGGCTTGAATGCTGGTTTGGCGATCTTTGAACTGGCTTTCCAATTTTTTATTCATGGCTGCAACGCGTGGTGATTGCAACAAAACTTGTTGAACATTAACCACGGCCACTTTCATTTCGTCTGCCTGGCAAACTGTCATCCCTGCTGCTAAAACAACAGCGCCGACCAATAAACTGACTTTTTTAACTATCTTCATGATGCTCTCCAAAAAGTGATTGACGGTATCCTTAACACGCAAGAGCTTAGTATACCCTGACTCTTGCGCAGTTTCATCTTTGTTTATCAGAAATTTGCCCCCAAGGCAAATTGGAAGGTGTCTCGAGAATCGTGGTGCTGGCGATTCAGGGGCTGCGCCAAGCTGATATCGACCGGCCCTATGGGCGTGATCATTTCAGCTTCAACGCCGGTAGAATAACGGATGGGCCCAGAGTTAGTGCTTTGGCCGCCGAACCCTCTGTTATTTAAGTCCGTGTAAACATTACCCGCATCCACAAAGAAAATGGTGCGCAAATTGTCAGAAAGGCCATTGGGGAAAATCAAACCCACGCTCGCATCCGCCAGCATGTTACCACCCATGGCCAAGCCATTGGAGTCTTGCGGCCCCAAGGTATAGCCTGAATAGCCGCGCACGGAATCAATACCACCTGCGTAGTAATTTTTAAAGAAGGGGTAATCTTGAACACCGTGCACCCCATTGCCGTAGCCCAAATCACCACGCGCGGTCAGAATGAAGCTATCGTTGATAGGGGCAAACCATTTACCGTGATAATCCAGGGTGTAAAAACTCAAGGAGTCGTTAGTGATAGGCGCATAGCCATTCACAAAGAAGGTTTGCAAACCACCACTGGTTGGAAAAATGGCGCGGTCGCGGCTGTCACGAGAATAGCCTAATTTAAGCACCAACTCTTGAAAACGCCGGCCTTGCTCAACCGTGAAACGATTCACCTGCGCCGACACCTTACCGTTAACCAGGTTAATTAAGGTGTTTTGATAACCGGCGCCTGCCATGATGCGGTTAATGACGCCCTCTTCTTGGCCAACGGGAATGCCGTAAAGCACGCCAGCATCGTATTCATTCGTGGTGTAACCACTGTTAACGTTCGCCGCCGCACTGGGGTCGACTTTAGACATGGACAAACTAAAGCTACGGCTAATGCCATCCTGGGTGTAATAAGGGTTGGTGTAATCAATGCCGTAATATTGCTCAAACTGGCTGTGCTGAAAATTAATGCCTAAGGTATTGCCAGTACCAAAGAAATTCTTTTGGTTTAAACCAGCACCTAAAATCATGCGATAAACCTGAGAATAACCCACTTTGAAAGAAGCTTGCGCGGAGTTATCTTCTTCGATTTTATAATTCACATCGACTTGGTTACTTTTGTTAGGCACGGGCTTAACAGACATATTGACGTTACGAACAAAGGGCAACAAGCTTAAACGCTGCTTGGAATCATCGAGCTTGGCACTTGACACCGGTGCCGATTCGAGCTGTTGCATTTCACGACGCAAGACTTCATCATTCGTGCGGTTGTTATCAGAGAAAGTAATATAACGAACATAAGTGCGATGCGCAGGGTTCACATTCAAGAGAATAACCACTTGATGCGTGCTGTCATTCACTTGAGGGCGTATGGAAACATTCGTGAAAATATAGCCGTCGTCGCCGTAAAGTTTGGTGATGGCTTTTTCTGCATCTAAGACTTTTTGGCGTGAGAAAACCTCACCCGGCTGGATGTTAATTAAGCTCATTAATTTAGCATGTGAGTAATAAAGCTGGCCGGTCAACTCAACGGATTTCACGGTGTAAGGCGCGCCTTCACTCACAATAAATGTGACATCCACCGATTTGCGATCAGGTGAAATTTGCGCTTGAGACGATTTAACTTCAAAACGAAGGTAGCCGCGGTCCATGTAATAAGCGCGCAGCTTATCCAGGCTGGATTCCATTTTTTCATCGGAATAGCGATCGGATTGGGTGACAAAGGTCAAAATACCACTGGTGTTGAGATCAAGCTGCTTAACCAGCGTGCTTTCATCAAAAACGGTGTTGCCAATAATGGTGATGCGCTTCACTTTAGCAACCAAGCCTTCAGAGACGGTGATCGTCACCTGCAAACGATTGCGCGACATGGGCGCCGTGGTGATGTCAACGCGGGCATTATAACGGCCCAATAAATAATACTGGCCCAATAAACTGGTTTTAATTTTTTCCAGCATGGCGGCGTTATAGACGCGGCCTTCAGCAATGTCGAGGGTTTTCATGACCTCGGTGAGTTTATCGGTTGGGATAATGGAATTGCCTTTGATGGTTAGCTGCCCAATGGTTGGCCGCTCGACCACTTGAATGATTAAGGTATTGCCATCACGATCGAGTGCGATTTTATCGAAAAAGCCTGTTTTGTACAGGTCTTTAACAATGGCAGCGGTTTTTGAAGAGGATAAAACATCGCCAGGTTTAACGGGCAAATACGATTGCACCGTTGCAGGCGCCACACGCTGCAAGCCTTGAAATTGAATGCGATGAATAACGAAGGTATCCGCCCAAGCGGCCACGCTTAACTGTGCTAACAAAAAAACAAGGGTAATGATTTTTTTCATAATGTTAGCTGACACAATCCTGTGAATGATGAGTGCCAATTATCTTGGCTTTTGAATCGAAAATCCAGCCTTTCCTTCACAAATCATCATAAATATTGTGAAAGTAAATAAGCACCAAAAACAAACACCGGCGCCGCCGCCATGAGGCTGTCAATGCGGTCTAAGATGCCACCGTGCCCTGGCAACCATTGGCCTGAATCTTTCACACCCGCCACGCGCTTCATTAAACTTTCAAATAAGTCACCTAAAATGGACGCAGCCGTCGTGACCCAACACAAAAGCATGGCCCAAGGCCAAACGATGAGCGGCGCGCGATCAAAGCTCAAGGTTAACACCCCCAAGACCGTTGCAAACAGCATGGCAGCGATTGCACCTTCCATGGTTTTGCCGGGGCTCACCATGGGTAATAATTTGCGGCGGCCAAAACGTCGGCCAGCAAAATAAGCTGAAATGTCAGCGCCCCAGATTAACACCAGAATAAAGAGCACGGCTAACACACCGCCGTCTTCTGAGCGCAATTGATTGAGCGCTGCCCAGCAAGGCAAAATGACAAACAAACCCATGACCGCACGCAAGGCCGGTGCGGCTTTTAAAGCCGCCTCACCGCGAGGGTAAAGCAAGACCAACACCAAAGCCAACACCCACCACAACATGGCAAGCGACATAATGAAGGGTGGCGGCATGAATAACATCATCATGAAGACCATGCCCATCAATAATAAATACATTAGACGTGCGAATGCACTGCTCCAACCAACTAACCCAGCCCACTCCCAACCCGCTAATAAACATAGCGCCGCTGTCACGCCACCAAACAAGGCCGGTGAAGCGTAAAATAAAATGGCTAACACCAAGGGGATGAGAATCAAGGCGGTGATGATGCGTTGCTTTAACATGCGGTTTCCTTAAGCGTGATGCCGCCGTAACGACGTTCGCGCGCGGCAAAGGCCTCGAGCGCTAAATCATAGGTGGCTTCGTCAAAATCGGGCCAGGGTTTTTCTGTGAAAAATAATTCGGCGTAAGCCAATTGCCACAACATGAAATTGCTAATGCGCAATTCACCGCTGGTGCGTATGAATAAGTCGGGGTCGGGTAAATCAGCGAAGGATAAATGCTTAGCAATGAGGTCTTGCGTGATCTCGTCACTTTTTAATTGCGAGGCTTCTATGGATTTTGCTATTTGGCGAACGGATTCACAAATGTCCCACTGCCCGCCGTAATCGACGGCAATGATCAACACCATGGCCGTGTTCGCTTGCGTGAGCGTTTCAACGGCTTGCATTTTTTCACGCAATTTTTCACTCAGGCGATCACGACGGCCAATAAAGCGAAGCTTAACGCCGTGCTCGTGCAATTGATGCACCTCACGCTCAAGGCCAGAAAGAAAAATCTCCATGAGGCCGCTCACTTCCATGGCCGGGCGCTGCCAATTTTCACTGCTAAAAGCAAAAAGACTAAGCACTTTAACGCCGCGTTGTAAGCTGTGTTTCACGACGCGACGCGCCGCTTCCACACCCGCGCGGTGCCCGGCTAAACGCGGCAAAAAACGCTTTTTTGCCCAACGACCATTGCCATCCATGATGATAGCAACGTGTTGTGGCATAGCAGGTGAGGCGGTCATGAGTGTTTAGATAGCCATTAAATCAATTTCTTTGGCTGAAGTGAGTTGATCCACTTCGGCGACAAATTTATCCGTGATTTTTTGAATGTCGTCACCCAAACGACGTTCGTCGTCTTCGGTGATGGCTTTGCTTTTCAATAATTCTTTAATGGCTGTGTTTGCATCACGACGCGCCGTGCGCACACTCACGCGTGCATTTTCAGCTTCAGACTTCAACACTTTAATCAGTTCACGGCGGCGCTCTTCATTAAGCGCAGGCATGGGCACACGAATGATGTCGCCGGTGGTGGCTGGGTTTAAGCCTAAATCAGAATTTAAAATGGCTTTTTCAATGGGCTGCACCATGCTTTTTTCCCAAGGGGTGATGGTGAGCGTGCGCGCATCACTGGTGGTGATGTTAGCAACTTGACTAATCAACATTTCAGAACCGTAATAGTTCACGCGCACGTGATCCAAGATGCTTGGATGCGCACGGCCAGTTCGGAGTTTTGCAATTTCGTTTTTATAAGCGTCTATGCACTTACGCATGCGCGCTTCAGTGTCTTTGACTACGGGTTGCATAAATTAATCCTCATCTTGAATCAAGGTACCAACATCTTCGCCTAACACAATTTTTCTCAAGGCGCCTGGCTTATTCATGTTGAATACACGTAAAGGTAAATCTTGTTCTTGGCAAAGCAAAATGGCGGTTAAGTCCATGACGCCCAAACGCTGGCTGATCACTTCATCGTAACTCAAGCGAGAATAACGTTCCGCATTGGGGTTTTTGATAGGATCGTCGTTGAAAACGCCTTCAACTTTCGTGGCTTTCAAGACGATATCAACACCGACTTCAATGCCGCGCAAAGCCGCTGCGGAATCCGTGGTGACTAAAGGATTGCCTGTGCCACCGGCTAAAATAACGACCTTGCCTTCATCCAGCAACATGCGCACTTTAGCGCGGTCGTATTGATCGGCAATGCTAGGCACGCCAAAAGCGGAAGTCACAGCCACAGGAATGGATTTTTTTTCAAGCGCGTCACGCAATGCAAGGCTGTTGATCACGGTTGCCATCATGCCCATTTGGTCGGCGGAAACACGGTCGAAACCCGCTGCGCAAAAATCAGCGCCGCGAATTAAATTACCTGCACCCACGACCAAAGCGACCTGCACACCCAATTGGGTGACACTCGCTATTTCTTGGGCGATGCGGGAGAGTTTCCCCGCATCGATACCAAACAGATGATCACCTTGTAAAGCTTCGCCACTTAATTTGAGCAAGATGCGCTCATACACGGGGGATGCTTTTTTTTCCATAAAGAGTGCCTTCCGTTAGCGGCTTTGTACTTGAGACATCACCGCTTCTTTAAAGTCTTCAACCACTTTTTCTATGCCTTCACCCACTTCAAAGCGATGGAAAGCAATGACTTTGGCACGGTGCTTGTTTAACAAGCTACCAACCGTGACATCGGGGTCTTTCACAAAAGGTTGGCCGGTTAAGCTCACTTCGTCTAAGAATTTCTTTAAACGACCGACAACCATTTTTTCAATGATGTCTTGTGGCTTGCCACTGGTGGCGGCTTGCGCCATGTAAATTTCTTTTTCTTTCGCAATGAGCTCAGCAGACACTTGCTCTGGGCTGACCACAATGGGGCGGCTTGCAGCAATGTGCATGGCAACGTCACGCGCGAGATCGAGGTTGTCGGTGTCGAGTTCAACCATCACACCGATACGAGAACCGTGAATGTAAGTGCCAACGGTTGGCGCTTCAACAAACACAATGCGGCGAACTTGCACGTTTTCACCGACTTTGGTGATTAAAGCCAAGCGTGCTTCTTCAACCGTTTGTTGTGTGCCTTGCAAGCTTAAGCCTGCCAATTGAGCGACATCAGTCACACCGGCATTTAATGCAGTTTCAGCAGCGGCTTTTGCAAACGTCGTGAAATTGCTATCACGCGCGACAAAGTCAGTTTCGCTGTTGATTTCAAGCATGGCGGCTTTTTTACCGTTACCGGCCACCACCACCACGCCTTCAGCCGCGATGCGGCCTGCTTTTTTACCGGCTTTGGCAGCGCCGGACTTACGCAATTCTTCGATGGCTGCTTCAAGGTCACCCTGGGTTGCTTCCAGGGCTTTTTTGCAATCCATCATCGCGGCGCCCGTGCGCTCGCGCAGTTCTTTCACCATTGTTGCAGAAATAGGAGCGCTCATGACCTTACTCCTTTTTGCCAGCGTCAACGTCGTCAGCCTTGGCTGCGGTGTCGAGCATGTCATTAACTTCGATGAATTCGTCTTTGGAATCGCTGTCAACCACACTGGCACGTGCATCAATGATCATGTCAGCAACGGTTTTCACGAAGTAACGAATGGCGCGGGTGGAGTCGTCATTGCCAGGAATAACGTAGGTGATGTTGTCTGGGTCGTTGTTGGAATCGACAACGCCAATCACAGGAATGCCTAAACGCTTGGCTTCACGCACAGCAATGTCTTCATGGCCGACGTCGATCACAAAAATGGCGTCAGGAATACCGCCCATGTTTTTGATACCGCCCAAGCTAATGAGCAATTTGTCTTTTTCGCGATCTAAATTAAGAATTTCTTTTTTCGTTAAACGACCGAATTTACCCGATTCAAACATGGCTTCGAGTTCTTTCAAGCGTTTAATGGATTGACGAATGGTTTTGTAGTTCGTCAACATGCCGCCTAACCAGCGCCTATCGACATAGGGCATTTTGCAACGCTCAGCTTCTTCTTTGATAATTTCTTGCGCGGCGTATTTGGTGCCCACGAACAAGATTTTGCCTTTATTAGCGGCGGTGCTGCTGATGAAATTCAGCGCATCTTGGAACAAAGGTTGCGTTTTGCCTAAATCAATAATGTGAATTTTGTTACGTGAGCCGTAAATGTATTGGCCCATCTTGGGGTTCCAGTAACGGGTTTGGTGACCGAAGTGGACACCGGCTTTTAACATGGCTTGCATAGAAACGGACATAAATACCTCTAAAGTTAGTTTGGGTTAAGCCTCCGGCTACCCTCGCCACCAACCAGCCCCGAGAAGGGAACCGGCACCCGGTGAAGAGTATTGACAGCCGTGCGGACTATTTTCATTGCTTAA
The DNA here is from genome assembly GCA_035764205.1 of Gammaproteobacteria bacterium. Lineage (GTDB taxonomy): Bacteria > Pseudomonadota > Gammaproteobacteria > DSM-16500 > DSM-16500 > Aquicella. Next base: position 22,625 of record DASTZQ010000009.1, on the reverse strand, counting down.
TAAAGCACGTCTTTATACCATAGAACCCTAACAAACTCAAAGCAGCAAAGAGACTTATGACACAAATCAGCATTAAAACCCAAGATGACATTCAAAAAATGCGTGTGGCTGGCAAGCTGGCCGCCGAAGTGCTTGAAATGATTGGCGATTTCGTTAAAGACGGGGTCACGACCGACGAACTCAATCAAATCTGCCATGATCATATTGTGAACAAACAACAGGCTATCCCCGCCCCTTTGAATTATAAAGGCTTCCCTAAGTCCATTTGCACCTCAGTTAATCACCAGGTCTGCCACGGGATCCCCGGGCCTAAAAAATTGAAAACCGGCGATATTGTCAATATCGACGTCACTGTCTTAAAAGATGGCTACCACGGCGACACCAGCAAAATGTTTGTGGTGGGCAAGCCCTCCATTTTGGCCGACCGCCTCATTAGGGTGACTCAGGAATGCTTATATTTAGGAATTCAACAAGTTAAACCTGGCGCTCATTTTGGCGACATTGGCGCAGCCATCCAACAATATGCCGAATCTCAACATTTTACGGTGGTGAGAGAATATTGCGGGCACGGCATCGGCAAAATTTTTCACGAAGCACCCAATGTGCTGCATTATGGGAAAGCTGGCACGGGTGAAGTGATGCAGCCCGGCATGATTTTCACGATTGAGCCTATGATTAATGCGGGTCGGCGAGAAACAAAATTACTGCCTGATCAATGGACGGTTGTGACCAAAGACCATAGTTTATCTGCACAGTGGGAACACACGATTTTGGTAACTGAGCGTGGGTTTGAGGTGTTGACGCGGCGGAGTGATGAGGTTGGTTTTTAAAAAATACACCCGCAGGTCGTTTGCCTCCGCCACTGCCATTAAGTTAAGGCTTTAAGAGCGTTATTTTATAACGAGGTTACCCCAAAAACCTCCGCTCGCCTCGTCTTAGGGTTCATTTTCAGCGCTGACTTCGCGGCGCAAAAGGCGCGCTACCCTCAGGATTTCCTTTTTTTGCCGTCGCTCAAACGCGCTCCCGGCGCGGTTTCGCTCTGCGGGTTCCCGACCCGCAGACGGCAAAAAAAATCCATCTCTCGGCGCTCGTCTTTATGCTCGGAAAAATCAGTGCCTCCCCGTCGCTCCGGCTTTTACCACCAGTGTGCAATATTCATGAAAAAGCTTTAAAAGCTTTAAAAGCTTTTTACATACACATGCACATGAGTGGTGAAAACCGTAGTGAGCTGAGGCTTAGGGTTAATTTTCAGCGCATAAAGACGAGCGCCGAAGGATTTTCTTTTTTTGCCGGCTGCGCGCTGGAAGCGCGCAGAGCGAAGACTGAGCAGGGAGCGAATTCGAGCGACGGCAAAAAAAGGAAATCCTGAGGGTAGCGCGTTCTTTGCGCCGCGAAGTCAGCGCTGAAAATGAACCCTAAGACGAGGCGAACGGAGGTTTCTTGTATAACGCCACAAAACAAGCAATCCACACTTATGTAAATATATTGCTCAATTTAAAACGCCCCGCGATTGCATTTTTCACCAAAAACCGCTATTTTGCAGGATGGCAAAGCACGACCACCAACGAGGATCACCATGGATAAAAAAGCGCTCACCCTGCCCATTTTAGTGTCACTGGTGGTGGGGAACATGATAGGCACAGGCATCTATATTTTGCCGGCTTCACTCGCGCCTTTTGGTTATTACGCCCTCTTGGCCTGGGGCTTCACCTCGCTCGGCGCCTTATTTTTAGCCCTTACCTTTGCCCATTTAAGCAAACGCTTTCCACAAACCGGCGGGCCCATCACTTATTGCCAAGCCGCCTTTGGGCACCTGCCAGGCTTTTTAGTGGCCAACATTTACTGGGCCAGCAACCTGGTTTCGATTGCCGCCCTGGCCATTTCTTCGGTTGGTTATTTGGGCTACCTGACACCTTGGCTTGATTCCAACAACGCGCACTACCAACCAGGCCTTGGCCTCTTACTTGAACTAGGCTTTGTGTGGTTATTTGCCCTAGTCAACATCCTGGGCGTGCACACCGCTGGCGTCACCCAACTTTATTTAACCATCATCAAGATTTTACCCTTAGTGCTCATCAGTCTCATTGGTTTGCACAGCGTTCACCTCCTTAACTTTACCTTGCCAGCCGTTCACGGCACCACCGGGTTTGGCCAACTGGCAAGCGCCGCCACCCTCACCTTTTGGGCTTTCATAGGCTTAGAATCAGCCACCGTGCCTTCTGAAAACACCGAGGGTTATCGCACCATTTACAAAGCCACGGTTTACGGCACCCTCATCACCGCTGCCGTTTACATTTTAAGTTCCTTTGTCTTACAAGGCATGATACCTGCCAGCAGCTTACAAAATTCGCAGTTCCCTTTTGCCGAAGCCGCCATTCTCTTATTCGGCAAACCCGCGGCATTCATCATTGCGTTTTGTGCTTTTATCTCAGGGATAGGCGCATTAAATGGCTGCATTTTGTTACAAGGACAAATTGTTTACGCGGCCGCACGCGACCACTACTTTCCTAAAGCATTCTCGCGCTTATCTAAACGCGATGTGCCCATTGCCGGGCAATTGTTTTCAACCGGGGTGATTAGCGCATTGCTTATTTTGACGGTGCAACACAGTTTATTAAAACAATTTGATCACGTGGCCTTGCTCGCCGTGCTGCTCACCCTCATCACGTATTTATTCACCGCCTTTGCCAGCCTAACATTCGTGGTGAAAGACAAACTCACTTTCAGCAAAACCATTCTCATTCCTAGCCTGGCACTGCTTTACAGCGCGTGGATGATCGCGAGTTTTGACAACCCCTATTTATGGACAGCGCTGGGGCTCATTATCATTATTCTGCCATTTTATTTTTTAACTAAAAAATACCGTCGTTAATGAATGCTAAGGTGAAGCAGCGGGTTGAGGTGAATCTTCTTTGCTGTGAGGCTGATGCTTATCGAGGCATGCCGTAAATAAAGTGCCTAAATAAGCAAACCAAGAGCAAGGGTAAAGCTCGGCATCATAACGGCGGCGCTTTTCAGCGTCTGATAAAACTTCGTAAGCCGTTTGTAATTTTTTAAATGCTTCTTCGCTAGCTAAAACAGAGGAATGCAGCTTATCGGGATGAAACCTCAAAGCCAATTGATGATATGCTTTTTTAATGTCAGAAAACGTTGCCGAACTTGGCACGCCAAGTACCTCGTAATGACTCATCCACAAACCCCAAGGTTAAAAAATTAAGCGTGATTAATTAAGACGTATTTTAAAATAAATGCAGCTGTTAAGATAATAACAGCAAGATTTAAATCTTTCCAACGTCCGCTTAATAATTTAACAACGGTGTAAGTGATAAACCCAAAGGAAATGCCGTCTGCAATGGAAAAGGTGAGCGGCATGGTGATGGCCGTGATCACGGCTGGCGCAAACTCAGTGGCATCATCCCACTGGATGTCAGAAAAAGCATGCGCCATCATGCAAGCCACGTAAATGAGTGCCGGCGCTGTTGCGTAAATGGGAATGGCACTCGCGAGTGGTGCTAAAAATAAAGACGCTAAAAACAAGAGTGCAACCACACAGGCCATTAAACCCGTGCGCCCACCAGCCTTCACGCCCACCGTGCTTTCTAGATAACTGGTGGTGGTTGAGGTGCCAACAAAAGCACTAAAAATAGCGGCTAAACTGTCAGACAACAAAACGCGGCCGATGCGAGGCAACTTGCCATTTTTATTCATTAAACCAGCGCGATGCGCAATGCCTATCAAAGTGCCCGTGTTATCAAATAAATCGACGAACAAAAAAGCGAAGACAATGGTGGCTAAACCCAACTGCAATGCACCGTGTAAATTCATTTGCATTAACGTGGGCATAAGGCTAGGCGGCATGGAAAACACACCGTGAAATTGATTTAAGCCAAAAAGCATGCCTAAAAAAGTGATGCTTAAAATGCTGATGATAATGCCCGCCGTGACACCCAAGGCTTCCAGCGCAATCATTAAGAAAAACCCAAGGATAGCAAGCAAGGTGGTTGGCGCGTGCAAATTACCGAGGGTGACAAACGTCGCTTGGTTACCAACAATGATCCCTGCATTTTTAAACCCAATGATCCCTAAAAATAAACCAATGCCGCCCACAATCGCGACTTTCAATGATTTAGGAATGCTATTAATGATCGCTTCGCGTATGGGAAATAAACTTAAGAGTAAGAAAATAAAACCTGAAATAAATACGGCACCCAAAGCGGTTTGCCAAGAATGCCCGCCGCCTAAGACCACACCATAAGTGAAGTAAGTGTTAAGTGCCATCCCGGGGGCTAGCGCAATGGGGTAATTTGCGATAAGCCCCATCATGGCTGAACCAAAAGCCGCGGCCAAACACGTGGCAACGAAGACCGCGCCCTTATCCATCCCGGCTTGCGCTAAGATGGTTGGGTTGATAAATAAAATGTAAGACATGGTGAGAAAGGTGGTAAAGCCAGCCAGCGCTTCGGTTTTAACCGTGGTTTGATGTTTCGCTAACTGAAAAAAGGCTTTTAGCATAAAACTCCTTATTCACTTTCTTTGTCGTTGGCCCAATACCTTGCGAAAGAATCGCGTTCCCAATCACTGAAAGCGAGGTAACCATCGGGTGCTAAATTAGCGGTAACACGAGTATCGGTTGCTAACACCGAGGTGGTGCGAATGCGCGTCTCAGCCGCAGGGTTAAAAAAGACGGCTAAGGTAAAACGATCAATGCCGCCCATGGCTTTTTTCACAATGTGGCGCGTGGCTTTCATTCGGTCATTGGATGCAAGCTGGCCAAATTCGCCCACTTGAAATAATAAAATGCTTTTATCCGTGGCATGCACTTTTTCAAAGGCAGATTTTCCGGTTGGCACAATATGCAAACCCGCTTCTTCCGGCTCATCGACGGACTCACCATCTTTATAATAATAAGCTGGTAACAAGCCTGTGAATAAACCATGGTCGAGATGCGCCCCACACCAATCGGGGTTAACATCCGTGAGTGAGCCTTCTTTATGATAATGAAGCATGCGGCCGTAACCAACGAATTTGTTAATGTCTAGGCCCACTAATTCATTCAAGCCCATCGCGTTTAACACGAGCTTACCGGTATTAAAAATAAGTTCGGCTAAATCCATGTAAGCCGTTTTAAGGTCGACTTCGGTTGGCCAGGTATTGCGGGGGTCATTAGGGACAAACGCATAAAAAGATGCTTTTTTATCATCGACTTGCCATTCGCCAGCCGCGTTTTTAAATTTTTCAGCGCCTAATTCGTAACCTTCGGTGCGCCCTGAGTCACGGGCAGGCACATAGGCTTCTTTCACGGCTTCAGGCAAAGCACAAAATGCCCGGGCAGATTCAATGTAAGCTGATGATTTTTCAAGGTATTCCGGGACGCCGGTGAGGCCAACAATGCCTTCGGTTAACAATGCCTTTTCAAGCGCTTGATGCGCGGCTTTCTGGTTGGGGTCGAGTAAGTCGTTGTAAGCAATAAGGGTTAGCTTCATTGTTATCACTCCTCAGGTTTTGCAGAGAATATCACAAAAAGGAGCAAAATACCCACCTTCTGGCACGATATTTTATAAGAACAAAAATAATGCTATAGTAATCCTTACAGCCTCAGAGGACTCGTTGACACATGGACATGGCAACCGCTGACTTAAGCTCACCCATTACCCTCACACCAACAATCACGGCAACTGATCTTCCTCACCTACTGAACCACCCAAACCTGCAACACATTCAGGTGCTCTCACTCGATTGCTTTGACACCTTGCTTTGGCGAAAAACAGCAACGCCACGCGATGTGTTTTACGACATGCAACATCGCCCCTTGTTTAAATCCCTCGGTGTCACGGCTTATCAACGCATGGCATCCGCGCAACGCGCCTATCGCGCTAAATTTATCAAAGAAAACTCACGCCAAGTGAGCATTCATGAAATTTACCATTACTTCACCTCACTCACGGATGCTGAAAAAAATGCACTCGCTGAAGAGGAGTTGCTCACTGAAATTGAAACCTGCTACCCTTTCATGCCGTTTGTCGAACTCATGCAACAAGCCAAACAACGCGGCATGAAAGTGATTATTGTCAGCGATATTTATTATTCAGAGGCACAATTAAAAAAATTATTATCGCATCATCTACCAGAAAATATCATGCAGTCGATTGACCATGTGTTTTGCTCTGTGGATTATGGCCGATACAAAAGTGATGGCTTGTTTTATGATGTGTTAGAAAAATTAGCCTGCCCTGCTAACACCATTTTACACCTGGGCGACAATGAAGCCGCTGATTTCACTGCACCCACGCAACAAGGCATTCATGCTTTACATTTTTCACAATTCAGCCCCATGGTGAATGAAGTGCTTCGCTTGCAACATTCAGCCGCATCATTGGCTGCTTTATCTCACCCCGAACCCCATTACACCAAAAGCGCACGCTTTAGCCCATTTCGTGGCATTCTCTCTTTGCAAAACCCCATGCCAGAAACGCCGGAAACACTCATCGGTTATTTAACCTTTGGGCCCATTTTATATGCGTTTGCGCAATTCATTACGGATGAATTAAACGCGTTAAAAAAAGCCGGCAAGACAATCAAGCCTTACTTTTTATTGCGTGATGCGCATTTGCTTCATCAAGCGTGCGAAGCCTTTGCCGGAGAACCCCTCGGTGAATTAGCACGCATACGAAAATTTGTAGCCGTTGCTGCCTCATTCCGAACACAAGAAGACATCGACTATTACATGAGCAGCATACAACCTTATTATTATAATTTTTGGGTCATATGCGAACAGCTTTTACTGCCACACAACGTGAGCGCCTCACTCATTGAAACAGCCAATCGAGCCCCCAATCCACAAAGCAAATTTAACGAATTAATACACGACCAAGGCATACAACACCTTATCTTTAAAAATTCAGCAGACGCCAGAAAGAACCTGAAACAATACATGCTAACTTCCATGCAATTAAACCCTGGGGACACGCTTGTTTTAATTGATACCGGCTATCACGGCGTGACACAAGATTTTCTAACGCGAGCATTGAAAGATGAACTCAACATCGAAATCATTGGGCGCTATTTCATTGCATCGCACGAACCTGACCGCCCAAACTGCAAGGCCCTTATCACGACCACGTGGTGTGAACACGGTATTTTTGAGCAATGCTGCACATTAAAAGAAGGCGCGGTGCTAAGTTATGACAACCAAGGCCAACCCATTTTCGACAAGCTCAAATTAAGCAACACGCAATATGAAAAAGTTAAAGCCATTCAATTGGAAACATTACGATTTATTAAAGATGCTAAAACATTTTTTAATAAAAACGGCACCACGTTACCCTTATCTATGTTAAAACAAGCCGCTGAAGCGGCATTGAATCGACATATTTTTTTCCCAACACCACAAGAAATACATTACTTTAACGATTTTCAACACGACAAAGACATGGGCCAAGATTTTAAAAAAACCATGTTCAACATTCATCATGCGAATGACCGCATCAAGCACGCACACAACCCACACCACTTGCACCCTTATGAACAACGCGCCATCAACTTAGATTTAAGTTTAAGCTCCTTAATGAAGCGTGCCTTTGATCTAGACTTTAAACCTGAAGAAAAAACCTATTATCAAGAAACCTTCAGTGTGATTTCACTGCTGGGCGAGCAATATGACAAACTAAATTGCATAGCAACCCCAACCAACGATGGCTTTTATGCAGCTTCTTTTGAAAGCTTGCCTCAGGCTTTTTTAGGGTTTGCCTTTGGTGAACACTATCAGTGGTTGCAAATCACGAGCATCACACTTAACACCAACCCAAATTTTAATATCCTCAACAGTGACCCACTCATCACCTTAAATGACATGAATCGCCGCCAAACACTGTTTGAATGTTTACAAAAAAATGCTTATCTCATGCTTAAACCAACCAGCACTGTTGATCACCCAGTCACCGTTACGGTCGTATTCAGGCCATTGGTTCGCTGGGATCATTCCTAGGAGAAAACACATGCAACCGAAATGGATCACTTCAATGGAATCATTCTCGACCATGATCTTGCCTGTGCTCCAATGGGTCAGGCCAAAAACCATTGCGGAAATTGGTGCTGCCGAAGGCGGAAATACGCGGATATTATATGAATTTTTAAAAGAAACTGGTGGCACCTTGCTCACCATGGACCCGTTTCCACGTGGCTCGTTTGTGGATTGGGTGAATAGCACCAACGGTGTCGTTAAGCATTACAAAGATTATAGCTTAAATTGCATTCCCAATTTACCCAAGGTCGATTGCTGGTTTGTGGACGGCGACCACAATTGGTATACTGTTTTCAATGAATTATCTCACATACACAATGCTGAAAAAAACCACCAACAACCAGCCATTATTTTCATGCACGACGTCACCTGGCCGTGCGGCAGGCGCGACATGTATTACGACCCTTCACAAATTCCAGCACCCTATATTCAACCCAACTCCAATCAACTGGGCATTACCTTAGAAAAAACAGCCACGCCAACGGGTGGTTTGAAAGGACCTTATTGGGCGCTGAATGAAGGTGGGCCTAAAAATGGTGTTTTAACGGCCGTGGAAGATTTTTTAAATGCCCACCCTGATGAATATCACTGGATTTGTATTCCAGCCATTTTGGGCTTAGGTGTTTTAATTAACAAAGAACACCCGCAAGCAAAACTGATTGCTGAATTTTACGAACCCTATCATAACAACCCGGTGATGGAACTGGTGGAGCGTGATCGCATTGCGCATTACTTAAAAGCCATGGCTTTATTTAATGCCCACGAAAAAGAACCGGCTTAAGCATCAAGTATAAATTTTGCTTGATTGATATTCTTTGCCTTTTTCATAAATAGTCAGCGCAAGCGTGTTGCGCGCTGATTCGTTTTCACCTAGCATTTTTACACTGTGCCAACTTTGGTCGGTTCGCACAAACGCATAAGCCGATTTTGGCTTAAAGACATTGGTTTTAAAATCTTTGAATTTGCCATTTTCACGTAAATGAAACGACGTACCCAAATGCAATTGCGAATAATCGGCTGGAAAATAAAATTGCATGGTTGCCACTTTATAAGGCGCATCCGTGTGTTCGCTGATGCGATACCCAGGAAAATCCCGATAAAAAATGGGAACCGTGACAAGCTCCGGCCATTCTTTTCCGAAACGTTCGTCTATTCGGGTTTTAAATTTGGTTAAGATAGCTTTTTGCAGCGCTTCTGAACTCAGCATTTCACGCATGGAACGCCAGAACGCTTGGCTTTCTGGGTTAAAACGGGCAATGGACGCTTCGGTTAAATCGATTAATTTACGGGTTTTACGGCCGTCGGGTGTCACGGCATCCGGGTGCTCAATGAAATCCAACTGTTCGTCCGTTGGCAGTTTCGCGAGAATTTCCGCATACACCTCGTCTGAAAATAAATTGTCGATGTAGAAGTTTTCAGAGGGTAATGGGTCGATGGTGGCTGCTTGGATTTGCGCTAAAATGTGATTAAGAACAGATTGCATGATCAACTCCCTGATGTCGCAATATCCATAGTTTAACAAAGAATCAAAAAGTTGGGTAGGGTGGATTAGGAGAATGCGTCTTTTGCATTCGACGTAATCCACCAACGTTTAAAAAAGAAAGCCTACGCACCGGCTCGGCACTGTTTTTTCCTCGCGACTTCGCGGCACAAAATAGAACTCAAGGCGAGGCGAACGGAGGTTTCTTGTATGACGCGGTTTTTAATTTGAGATTTTTTTTAAGGTTGGTGGATTACGCAACAAAGAACGTTGCTAATCCACCCTACGCCACCCTACATTATCTCACGATTAGTGCATCATAAAATAATTAAGATTAGCCATGATCCACAAAGAACCACCAGCAAGAATAAAAATAATTAAGAGCGCAAACAAAAACGGCAACACATTCCACTGGCCTTCTTTACTCATGTTCAAGCGCAAAAAGCAAATGCACTGAACCAGCAATTGAACAATAGCCAACCCTGCCAAGGTGGTGTCTAACATCACCGTGTTCATCTGATGCGAATAAACCAAACCAAACGCAACGAAAGTTAACACTAAACATAAAACCAAACCCGTGACATACGCCCCTAAGGTTTTTTGACCACTGGTGTTTTCAAGATGAAATTCAGCATGGTTAGCCATGTTAAGCAGCCCCCATTAAGTAAACAATGGTAAACACAAAAATCCAAACGACGTCTAAAAACGCCCAAAATAAGCCAAGATAAGTTAAACGCCTTTGCATGGCAGCCGAGAATTTAAAAATGGGCAATTGCACCATCATGACTAACATCCAAAGCAAACCCAAGCTGACGTGCAACCCGTGAGTGCCCACCAAAGTGAAGAAAGAAGACATGCCCGCACTGGTTTGCCAACCATGGCCTTCGTTAACCAAGTGAATAAACTCATTCAACTCCATGCCGACGAAACCCGCGCCCAATAAAAACGTGATGCCTAACCAAATCATGAGTGGCTTCAGCTGCTTTTTATACATGGCTAAAATACCCATGCCGTAAGTGAAGCTGCTGGCCAAAAGTAATAAGGTTTCCCCTAAGACATAAGGCAGCTCAATGAATGATTTTAAGCTCGGGCCGCCGTAAACATTCGCGTGCAAAACCGCATAAACAGCGAAAATCATGCCGAACAAAATGCAATCGCTTAGGATGTAAATCCAGAAACCAAAGACGTCCATGGCGTCGGTATCGTGGTGGTGTGCCATTTCATGTGCCATGTGCTTAACTCCCACTTTCGTCGGTGACTAAATCACCTGTTGTTGTTTGAGGCTTCATTTGTTTTACAGACAAAGCACGTTGTTTATAATCCGCATCCATTTTGGCAACGTCATCTGCTTTTAAGTAATAGTCAACGTCCATGTTAAACGTGCGGCCAATCAAAGTGCCTATCATGCCAACCAAACCAAAAATGATCATCCAGGTGATGTGCCAAGTAAAAGCAAAACCAAAGAAGAAGCTAAAGATCGCGATGATAAACCCCGTGCCTGTGTTTTTAGGCATGTGTATGTCTTCATAATGCACGGCTGCTTCAGCACCCGAAACCTTTTGTTTTTGCACCCAAAAAGCATCGCGGGAATCAACCACGGGGGTCACTGCAAAATTATAAAATGGCGCAGGTGATGGAATGGACCATTCCAAGGTACGGCCATCCCACGGGTCGCCGGTTAAATCTTGCAAAGCATCACGATTAATGAAACTCACGACCATTTGCACCAATTGCAAAACCACACCCATTGCAATAATGAATGCGCCAACAGCCGCCACCACTAAATAAGGGTGCCAACCGGTTGAGATTGGGTAGTGATTTAAACGACGGGTCATGCCCATTAACCCTAAGAAATAGAGGGGAATAAAGGCAATGTAAAACCCAACAATCCAACAAAAACACGCCATGCGGCCCAAGGCTTCGTCTAATTTAAAGCCCATCGCTTTCGGGAACCAATAAGCAAACCCAGCCAAATAACCAAACACCACACCGCCAATAATGACGTTATGAAAGTGCGCGATTAAAAATAAGCTGTTATGCACTAAATAATCGATGGCAGGCACGGCTAATAAGACACCCGTTAAACCACCAATCGCAAACGTTGAAACAAAACCCAAAGTCCAAAGCATGGGCGTTGGAAAACGCACACGGCCTCGGCACATGGTGAATATCCAGTTGAAAATTTTCACGCCTGTCGGCACGGAAATAATCATGGTGGCAATGCCGAAGAAGGCGTTCACGTCCGCGCCTGCACCCATGGTAAAGAAATGATGCAACCACACAATGAAAGCAAGCACGGTAATGCACGCCGTTGCCCACACCATGGTGGTGTAACCAAATAAATATTTTTTAGAAAACGTGGCAACCACTTCAGAGAAGATACCAAAGGCTGGCAGAATTAAAATGTAAACTTCAGGATGGCCCCAAATCCAGATCATGTTGACATACATCATGGCATTACCGCCCATGTCGGCCGTAAAGAAGTGCATGCCAAAATAACGATCTAAGAAAAGCATCGCTAAAGTGACGGTTAAAACAGGGAAAGCCAAAATCACTAAGATCATGGCGCAGAAAGATGTCCACACAAAAATCGGCATGCGCATCATGGTCATGCCAGGACAACGCATTTTTAACACCGTCACCACAAAATTAATGCCTGATAATAAAGTGCCGACACCTGCAATTTGCAAAGCCCAAATGTAGTAATCAACCCCCACCGATGGGCTATAAGCCAATTCAGACAATGGTGGGTAAGCCAACCAACCGGTGCCTGCAAAATCGCCAACCACCAAAGACACATTCACCAACATGGCGCCAACCACCGAGAGCCAAAAACTGAGTGAGTTTAAAAAAGGAAACGCCACATCGCGCGCTCCAATTTGCAAAGGCAGGGCAATGTTAATTAAACCAAACATAAACGGCATGGCCATGAAGAAAATCATGATGACGCCGTGCGCCGTGAAAATTTGATTGTAGTGTTCAGGCGGTAAATAACCGGGGCTGCCGGCCGCCATGGCTTGTTGCATGCGCATCATGAGCGCATCGGCTAAACCACGCAACAACATCACCAAGGCAAGAATGATATACATGATGCCAATTTTTTTATGGTCTATGGTCGTTAACCATTCACGCCATAAATAACCCCACTGTTTAAAATAAGTGAGTAAGCCTAAAATGCTAAACGCGATCAAACCCATGAAGGTTGCCGCGCCCATGATGATAGGGTTGTGATAAGGAATGGCGTCTAGCGTTAAATTTCCGAGCAAAAATGTGCTTAGCATGGTGAGTTCCTACATCTGTGTTTGCATGGCATTATTGTTATCAGTCATGGGCGTGGGCATCATGGACTTCATGATGACATCGTCAAATAACTCAGGGGTGACTTTAGAAAAATACGTGACCGGCTGTTTTTCACTGGGTTGAACTAAATGCGCGTATTGTGAAAAATTCAATACATTCGAAGATTTTTTAACTGTACTCACCCAGGTGTTGAAGTCGGTTGCGGAACCAACATGCACAGCGAAACTCATGTCTGAAAAACCATTGCCGCTGAAATTAGCAGACATGCCGGTGAAATCGCCGGGTTGATCGGCCACCAAATGCAATTGCGTGCGCATGCCAGCCATGGCGTAAATTTGGCCTGCCAATTGTGGGATCATGAAGGAATTCATAGCGCCTTCAGCCGTGATTTTAAAATCAACGGGAACACCCACAGGAAAATTAATTTCATTCACCGTGGCAATGCCTTGTTCGGGATAAATAAATAACCACTTCCAATCAAGGGCAATCGCTTCAATGGTGATGGGCTTGGCCGCATAACCAGTGAGCGGACGATAAGGGTCTAGGGTGTGTGTGCTGCGCCAAGTCATGGTGCCTAAAATTAAAATGATGATGCAGGGAATAGACCAGCAAACCACTTCAATTAAATTACTGTGCGACCATTCAGGATCGTAATGCGCCGTTTGATTGCTTTCACGATAACGCCAAGCCACCACGTAAGTGAGTGCAATGACAGGCACCACCACCAACAGCATTAAGCCCGTTGCAAGGATTAAAAGATTTTTTTCATCCGCAGCAATGATGCCCTTGGGTTGCAATAAGGCATAATGACAACCGCTTAAAAACATAGCCATGAATAGCATGAATGCGGAAAATAAAACACGTCGAATCTGACTCAGCATGTGATTCCTCGTTAAATGTTGGAATGGCATCCAATCTTCATGCGGCGTATTCTAGTCAAACTCTCGTGAATTTTCTATCACTTTCTATCATTTAAGATGATAATGATTATTATTTGCACTAAGCCTTTCTAGGCGAAAATAACAAAGTTATGGTATGCTAACACTATGTCTTTCAAGGAAGATGGGCCATTTACCAATGCACGATCACAGTGTTTTGCGCCGCTTCTACCCCCTTATATTCATCGGGCTCGCCACCGCTTTGGCAGGCTGCATGCTTGGCCCTGACTTTAAGCACCCCGACGCCCCCAAAACCAATGGCTATACAGCAAAACCCCTGCCCAAACACACAGTCGCAACACCAGGTGCCGGTGGAAAACCACAAACCTATGTGGTGAATCGCGATATCCCCGTTGCTTGGTGGGAACTGTTTCACGATAAAAACATCAGCGCCTTGGTTGAGCAAGGCATTGCCAACAGCCCGACCATGGCCGCCGCCCAAGCCTCGCTCATCAATGCCCAAGAAACCTTGAATGCGCAAATTGGAAACAGTTTATTCCCCGCTTTCAATGCAAACGTCGGCGGCACACGTCAACGCGTTGGCTCTGGCCAAGGACTCGGTTCACCCGGCGATGTCTTCAATACCTTCAATGCCAATGTGAGCGTTTCTTATACACTCGATGTGTTTGGCGGAGCCAGGCGTGAAATTGAAGCACTCGCCGCGCAAGTCGACTACCAACAATTTAACTTAATCGCAACCTACCTCACCCTCACTAGTAACATTGTTATCACCTCTTTGAACTTGGCTTCCATCACCGCCCAAATTGGTGCCACCCACGACCTCATCAAAGCGGCAGAAGGCGAGCTTCGTTTAATGAAAGACCAATACGCCCTCGGAGCCATCCCCCTAACCAACGTGCTGGCCCAACAAACCTTAGTCGATCAAACCAAGGCCACCCTGCCCCCCTTACAACAACAAGCCATTCAGGCCGAACATGCCCTGGCTGCCCTCATTGGCCGCTTCCCCGACACCGAGATTCCGCATTTGGTCTTAAATAAAATTCGCTTACCCAAAGACATCCCCATCAGCCTGCCTTCAAATTTAGTGAGACAACGGCCAGATGTGCGTGCCTCTGAAGCCCTCTTGCACGCCGCCAGCGCGCAAATTGGCGTGGCCACCGCCAACCTCTTTCCGCAATTCACTTTATCGGCCGCCGATGGCTGGTCTGCCGATGTGGCTTCTAGCCTTTTCACCCCATCCACCAAAGTGTGGAGCTTGGCAAGCCAAATCACGCAACCCATTTTTCACGGTGGTGCTTTATTTGCAAGCAGGCGTGCTGCCATTGCCGCTTATGATCAAGCCGGCGCGCAATATCAACAAACCGTTTTGCAAGCATTTCAAAATGTCGCGGATACCTTGCGCGCACTCGCAAATGATGCTCGCACTTTTCAAGCGCAAAAAGCCGCTGAAATCGCTGCTAGAAAAAACTGGGTTATCACACGACAACAATTTGCGCTGGGTGGCGTTAGCTATATTAATTTATTGTCAGCGGAACAATCGTATCAACAATCTCGCATCAGCAGCATACAAGCGCAAGCAGCGCGTTATGTGGATACGGCAACGCTTTATCAAGCCTTAGGTGGCGGTTGGTGGAATCGGTCATCCAGCCTGTGTGATGCAGCAAATCGAACCAATGCAAGTTTACAGTGTCCATGATCTTAAAAAAATGGGAGAACGGGCGTGACATTTAATTTCTTTAAATTGCTAAAGCTGGAAGGCATGGAAAAGCCATTTTTCAAAATGCTCGTTATCGTTGGTATCGTCTTTGGTTGCCTGTTTGGCTACAAAGGATTTAAAGCCGTGATGATGAATTGGTTTTTAGCCAGCGAAAGTGCGCCTGTCATGACTGTTTCCACCACCAAAGCCGTTTATTCGACCTGGGTGCCTGAATTAAAAGCCGTGGGCAGTGGCAGCACGGTGCTAGGTGTGAATATTACGGCACAATTAGCCGGCATGGTTCAAACCATTTATTTTAAAGACGGTGATACCGTTAAAAAAGGCGATGTGCTCGTTCAACAAAATGCCGACCCCAATATTGCGCTCTTACACTCGTTAGAAGCGAATGCCGAACTCGCTCGCATTACTTATGAACGAGATTCCAAACAATTTAAAGTAAAAGCCGTTAGTAAACAACAAATCGATTCTGATTTACAAAACTGGAAAAGTCTAGTTGCGCAAGTGGACCAACAAAAAGCCATCGTGCAACAACTGGTTATTACTGCGCCCTTTGATGGCCGTTTAGGTATTTCCAATGTTAACCCCGGCCAATATTTAAACCCTGGTGATACGGTGGTCACTTTACAAAGCTTAGACCCCATCTACATTGATTTTTATTTACCCCAACAAGCGCTTTCACAATTAAAGCTTGATCAAACGGTCACGGCCACCATTGATGCTTTCGCGGGTAAAGTGTTTAATGGAAAAATCACCGCCATCAACCCCATTGTGGATTCCAGCACGCGTAACGTGCAAGTGAGAGCCAGCTTTGAAAACCCCGAGCAATTAATATTGCCAGGGATGTTTGCGAATGTGTCTGTCATCACTGACGCTCACCAAGACTTACTCACCTTGCCACAAACCGCTATCAGTTTTAACCCTTACGGTAGCATTGCTTACATTGTGAAAGAAACCGGAAAAGACAAGAAAAACCAACCCATTTTAACCGCCAACCAAGTCTTTGTGACAACCGGTGATTCACGCGGCGACCAAATCGCTGTGCTCACCGGCATTAAAGCGGGCGATGAGATTGTGACGAGCGGTCAATTAAAATTAAAAAATGGAAGCCATGTCGCGGTTAACAATAAAGTGCAGCCTAGCGACAACCCCAATCCATCCGTTCCTAACGAGCACGGAGGCTAAGGCCCATGCAAATTACCGACTTATTCATTAAGCGGCCTGTGCTGGCTTCGGTCATTAGTTTATTAATTTTCACTTTGGGCCTTAGAGCCATTGCCTCTTTGCCTATCATGCAATACCCTTTCACTGAAAATGCGGTGGTCACCGTCACCACCGCCTTAACGGGCGCAGACCCTGCGACTGTTGCTGCGTTTATCACGACCCCCTTAGAAAACTCCATCGCACAAGCGAGTGGCATTGATTACATGACCTCCAGCAGCACGCCAGGCACGAGCACCATCACCGTCAATTTATTATTAAACTACGATGCATTGAAAGCCGTGTCAGACATCACCACGAAAGTGAATGCCGTCATTAACCAATTGCCAAGCGCTTCTCAACAACCCGTCATCAGTGTCACGGTTGGTGAAACCATTGACTCTATGTATTTAGGGTTTTACAGCAATGAACTCAGCATTAATCAAATCACCGATTATTTAATTCGCGTGGTGCAACCCAAATTACAAGCGGTGAATGGCGTGCAAGAAGCGCAAATTTTAGGAAACCGGCAATTTGCGATACGCGCTTGGTTAGACCCGGCTAAATTATCTTCTTACGGGCTTTCATCTGCCGACGTTGCCAATTCACTTAATAATAATAACTTTATTTCTTCCGTTGGCCGAACCGACGGCAATATGTTTATACAAAATTTCACCGCGAATACCAATTTAACTAACGTTGAGCAATTCAAAAAATTAATTTTAAAAGCAGAAAACGGTGCCATCATTCGCTTGCAAGATGTCGCCACCGTCGACATGGGGGCTGAAAATTACGACACCTCAGTCAGCTTCGATGGTCGCGATGCGGTTTACATTGGGATCACCGTTGCCCCAGCAGCAAACTTGCTCACCGTCATCAATAGCATCAAAACCATTTTCCCTGATATCCAATCACAATTACCGCAAGGCTTGCAAGCCAGCATTGTTTACGATGCCAGTGCTTATGTGAATAGCTCTATCGACGAAGTGATTAAATCACTGATTGAAGCCTTCTTGATTGTCACCGTTGTGATTTATTTATTCTTAGGTAACATTCGTTCCGTGATCATTCCGTTGGTGGCAATTCCGCTTTCTATCATTGGCGCTTTTTTAGTGATGCTAGTGCTCGGGTATTCCATCAACTTACTCACCTTGCTGGCCTTGGTGCTTGCCATTGGTTTAGTGGTGGATGATGCGATTATTGTGGTTGAAAACATTCAACGTCACTTGGAAGAAGGCCAGCCACTGATCACCGCGGCGATGAAAGGCGCTGCGGAATTGGGCGGGCCCATTATCGCCATCACGGTGGTGTTAGTCGCCGTTTACGTGCCCATTGGTTTCATGGGCGGTTTAACCGGTGCGTTGTTTACGGAATTTGCCTTTACACTCGCAGGGGCTGTCACCGTTTCAGCGGTGATCGCTTTAACCTTATCACCCATGATGTGTTCCAAATTATTAAAAATGCCGAATGGCACGAAAGAAGGCTTAGTCTTATTCATTGATAAACATTTTGAACGCTTAGAACACGGTTACGAAAAATTATTACACCATGTTCTGGATTTTTTACCCGTGGTTGCAATTTTTGCAACCATCATTCTCACCAGTAATTATTTTTTATTTGTCACATCCAAAGCAGAATTAGCACCGCAAGAAGACCAAGGCATTATCATTGCACAAGTCACCGCCGAAGCGAATGCTTCACTCGCGCAAACACAACTCTATTCAGACCAAGTCTACAATATTTTTAAATCTTACCCTGAAACCGATCACATTTTCCAAATTGACGGTGCCAATGGCATTAACACCAGCATCATCGGCATGGTGTTAAAACCTTGGGATAAACGCAAACGCACCAGCAACGAATTACAACCCTTGGTTCAAAAACAACTTAACGCCATTGCCGGTGCAAAAACCGCGGCTTTCCAGCTGCCGTCCTTGCCGGGCGGTGGCTCGGGCTTGCCCATACAATTTGTAATCACCACCACTGATGATTTTTATAAATTAAATGAAGTGTTACAAAACGTATTAACCGAAGCTTATCAATCCGGCTATTTTGCTTACATCGACCCCGATTTGAAAATTGACCAAATACAAACAACGGTTGTGATTGACAGAGATAAAGCCTCAGAATTGGGCGTGGACATGAAAACCATCAGCACAATGTTAAGTGCTGCCCTCAGTGAAAACTACATCAATTATTTTAATTACGCAGGGCGATCTTACCAAGTCATTCCTGAAATGGTGCGTAAACAACGGGTTTCTGATAATGATATCTTAAATTATTATATCAACACCTCGAGCGGCCAATCCGTGGCATTTTCAACGTTTGCAAAATTACAACGCTTGGTGGTGCCTGAATCCATTAATCACTTCCAACAGTTAAATTCCACCACCATTTCAGCCGTGGCCTTCCCGGGTGTCAGCATGGGCACCGCACTTGGCACCTTCCAAGCCATTGCCAGTAAAGTGTTACCCAGCGGATATAGCATTGATTATGCTGCGCAATCACGTCAATACGTACAAGAAGGTGCGGCGCTCATTGTGACTTTCTTCTTCGCCCTCATCATTATTTTTCTTTCTTTAGCAGCTTTATTTGAAAGCTTCCGCGACCCGCTGATTGTGCTAATCAGCGTGCCCATGTCCATTTGCGGGGCCATGATTTTTGTGAGCATGGGTATCGGTGGTGCCACGCTGAATATTTATTCTGAAGTGGGTTTAGTCACTTTAATTGGTTTGATCAGTAAACACGGGATTTTGATTGTTCAATTCGCCAACGACCTTCAACACGAAGGCCACGTGAAACGCGAAGCGGTTGAAATGGCTGCCCGCGTGCGATTAAGACCGATTTTAATGACAACGGCTGCAATGGTGTTGGGTGTGATTCCGCTGATTATTGCAAGCGGTGCTGGCGCACTCAGCCGTTATAACATTGGGTTAGTGATTGCAACAGGGATATCGATAGGCACCCTGTTTACTTTATTTGTGGTGCCTGCGATGTACCTTTTATTAGCGACCGACCATACGAAAGAAAAACTTTAATTCATCATGAAGTAATTTAAGTTCCACATGATCCAGAGTGAACCGGTCACGATGCACAATAAAATAATGCCGGTGAATACCAAGGACAAAACGTTCATGCGGCCTTGTTCCGTTTCCGTGTTCAACCTTAAAAAACAAACCAATTGCACAAAAAACTGCGCAACGGCCGAGGCGTAAATGATCGCTAAAATTTGCATATCAGAGAGTTGCTCGGCGCTCACTGCCCAAAATGACAATAGCGTTAAAGCAACACAAAGGCTTAAGCCGGTTACATAAATGCTCAGTTTCTTCTGACCCGTTCCATAATCAGATGGTGCTAAGTGTTGGTCCGTCATCACATGGCTCCCATTAAATAGACAATACTGAATACAAAGATCCAAACAATATCTAAGAAATTCCAAAACAAACCTAAAATGGTCATGCGTCGTTTCATTGTTTTTAAATTGCGAATGCTAAAAAATTGTGTGAATAAAATAAAAATCCAGAGTAAGCCAAAACTAACGTGTAGCCCGTGCGTGCCAACCAATGTGAAGAAGGCCGAAGCTTGCGCGCTCACACTCCAGCTAAAATCGCTGGTGGCTAAATGATAAAACTCACTTAACTCCATGCCAACGAAACAAGCACCTAATAAAAAGGTGAGCAATAACCAAAACTGCACACGACGAATGCGCTCGTGATACAAGCTTAAACTGGCTAAACAGAAAGTGAAGTTTGAAGCCAAGAGCACAAAGGTTTCTATCAGGACATAACGTAAATCAATGTGAGACTTTAACGAAGGTGCGTAAGGTGATGCGTGATTGAGAACTAAAAACGTCGCAAATAAACAACTGAATAAAATGCAATCGGTTAAAATATAGAGCCAAAAACCGAAAACATCGGTGGCGTCACTGTCGTGATGATGCAAAGCAATTGATCCGGCGTGATTATCCATGTGCATGCTCCTTCCAATGGGCAAGTTCAGTGGCCTGTACGGTATTTGCTGATAAGGTAAATTCCGTGTCATCGAAATAGGTTTTTGCAATCACACTGAATAGCATCCCAACAAACCCAATCACCCCAGGAATGAACATGTGCCAAATCATGGCAAACCCAAAAATGCCAGCAAAAATCGCTGCCATAAACCCAACGGGGGTATTTTTAGGGAGATGAATATCGTGGTAGTGCACGGTGCTTGGGTCTTTTTGCCAATCTGGGTGATGTTTTTTCATTTCATAAAAAGCATCACGCTCGTGCACGTGCGGTGTGAATGCAAAATTATAAAGGGGTGCCGGCGACGACGTTGACCACTCCAAGGTGCGGCCGTTCCAAGGGTCGCCCGTGTGGTCGCGCAATTGCTCGCGATTTTTAATGCTCACCACGAGTTGTATGAGTTGGCAAAGGATGCCCACCAAAATTAATAACATGCCTATGGCGGCGGCAATAAAGTAAGGTTGGTATTGCATGTCGGTGTAATGCTGTAAACGGCGCATGACCCCACTCAAGCCTAAAATATATAAAGGCATAAAGGCTAAGTAAAACCCACCGACCCAAAAATAAAACGCAAGCTTGCCCCAGGTTTCATCTAATTTAAACCCAAAGGCTTTAGGGAACCAATAAATGGCACCGGCGAAATAACCAAAGATGACACCACCAATAATGACATTATGGAAGTGCGCGATTAAAAATAAACTATTGTGCACTTGGAAATCGACGGGGGGCACGGCCATCATGACGCCTGTCATCCCACCAATGGCAAAGGTGGTGAAGAAAGCCATGACCCATAACATAGGGGTGGCCAAAATAATGCGCCCTTTATACATGGTGAACAACCAGTTAAAGACTTTCACCCCGGTTGGGATGGCAATGATCATCGTTGCAATACCGAAGAAGGCATTCACATCCGCACCTGCACCCATGGTGAAGAAATGGTGAAGCCAAACAATGAAAGACAAGAAAGTAATGATGGCTATGGCCCAAACCATGGTGACATAACCAAACAGTTTTTTCTGGCTGAAGGTAGCAACCACCTCCGAGAACACACCAAAGGCAGGCAGCACTAAAATATAGACTTCAGGGTGGCCCCAAACCCAAATGAGGTTGATATACATCATGACATTGCCGCCGGCATATTCACTGAAAAAGTGCATGTCCATGATGCGGTCGAGGGCAAGTAAAGCGAGAGTCACGGTTAACACGGGGAAAGCCAAAGCCACCAAAATCATGGCGCAAAGCGAGGCCCAAACAAAGATAGGCATTTTCATCATGGTCATGCCGGGGCAACGCATTTTAAAGATGGTTGCAATGAAATTAATGCCCGCCAGCAAAGTGCCAACGCCTGCAATTTGCAAAGACCAAATGTAGTAATCCACCCCAACGCCCGGGCTGTAGTAAAGTTCAGACAAAGGCGGGTAAGCGAGCCAACCCACTTTACCAAACTCGCCTATCACGAGTGAGGCATTGCAAAGCATGGCCCCGACAAAGGTCAGCCAAAAACTCAAGGAGTTTAAATAAGGGTAAGCCACGTCACGCGCACCAATTTGCAAAGGCACGGCCACGTTTAATAAACCAAACATAAACGGCATGGCCACGAAGAAAATCATGATAACGCCGTGAGCCGAGAAAATTTGGTCGTAATGTTCCGGCGGTAAATACCCCATGGAATGCCCAGCCGCCATGGCTTGTTGGGTGCGCATGAGAAAAGCGTCAGAGAAACCACGCAGCAACATGACAAAGGCCAACATTAAATACATGATGCCAATTTTTTTGTGGTCGACCGTGCAAACCCAGTCATGCCAAACAATCGACCAATAGCGATAATAAGTGATGGCCCCTAAAACCAGGGCGGCAAAAATCACCATGAACCCGCCTGCCCCCATAATGATGGGGTTATGAAAGGGAATGGCCGCTAAACTGAGTTTTCCAAAGAAGAGGTTTTCCATCCTATTTAGTCCCTTTGCTCTATCGGTTGAATGGTGGCGCGTGGGTGGGTTTTGCC
>DASTZQ010000008.1:0-26232 GCA_035764205.1 Gammaproteobacteria bacterium | reverse complement strand
CCGGGCACGGGGATATAAGAGCCGGCACGGAAAATCAAAATTGCCATTAAAAGAAAGAGAATTCGCTGCTTGAGATCAGCGAATCCACTTGAGTTTTTATTGAGTCCCAGCCTTCCTGCTGCCATGCGCTTACGCCTCAACGGTTCCTTTAGCTGCTTCTATGGCCTTGCGAGCGCCTGCGGTGGCAGCAATGCCACGGAGGGTGATCGCACGGTTAATTTCGCCTGTCCCTATCACTTTGACATCTTTGGTGTTGAAACGGATTAAACCGTGTTCAGACAAAGTGGCAAAATCGATATCGGTGGCTGTGATGGTGTTTAAATCGTTAAGGGTTAATTCTTCGCGATATAAAGCTTGCTTGGAACGGAAGCCGGATTTAGGAATACGGCGCTGAATAGGCATTTGACCGCCTTCAAAGCCAACCTTGTGATAGCCACCCGCACGAGCGCGCTGACCTTTATGACCACGGGCACAAGTTTTACCCTTGCCAGAGCCTATGCCACGACCGAGGCGCTTAGCCTTGGTTTTAGAACCGGGTGCCGGTTGCAATGTATTTAGTTGCATGTTCAAGACATCCTCTTTTATTTTTCGCTGTCGCCAGTCAATTCTTCAAGTGATTTTCCGCGTTTAGCAGCCATTTGTTCAGGAGCGGTGATGCTGCTTAATGCGTTCAAGGTAGCCTTAACCACGTTAACGGGGTTAGGTGAACCACTGATTTTAGCAAGCACATTACGAATGCCCAATACTTCGCAGACAGCGCGCATTGCACCACCAGCAATAATACCGGTACCTTCAGCCGCTGGCTTCATGAAAACGCGGGTTGCGCCGTGCTTACCTGAAACAGCATGGTGGATGGTGCCATTTTTAAGCACGATACGCTGCATGTTTTTACGAGCGTTATCCACGGCTTTTTGAACCGCTTGAGGCACTTCACGTGATTTACCTGCGCCTAAACCAACACGGCCATTACCATCACCAACCACGGCTAATCCGCCAAAGCTAAAAATTTTACCGCCTTTGACAACCTTGGTTGTACGAGCAATGCCAATGAGCTTTTCGCTAAGGCCATCACCTTTTTGCTGATCATTTTCTTTGTTACGTGCGTTCATCATTAGCCCCTAAAATTCTAAGCCGACTTCACGAGCAGCGTCTGCCAGTGCTTTAATACGGCCGTGATAAGCGAAACCAGAGCGATCAAAAGCAACGGCTTTAACGCCGGCTGCTAAAGCGCGCTTAGCGATCAATTGGCCAACGGCCTTAGCTGCATCAACATTGCCTGTGACTTTTAAAGCCTCACGCAATTCTTTATCGAGGGTTGAAGCGGAAACCAAGGTTTTAGAACCATCAGCGGTCGTCACTTGTGCATACATGTGGCGCGGTGTTTTGTTTACGGTTAAACGTATGGCTTGCAGTTCACGAATTTTCATGCGTGTACGTTTGGCTCGACGTTGTTTTGCTTCTCTTTTATTCATTGCTAGACTCACCTATGATGGTTCGTTACTTCTTCTTCGTTTCTTTAATCTCGACGACTTCTTCAGCATAACGAACGCCTTTACCTTTATAAGGTTCAGGTGGACGCACTTTGCGAATTTCAGAAGCAACGAGACCGACTTTTTGCTTATCCGCACCCTTAATGACGATTTCAGTTTGGGTGGGAGTTTCAATAGTAATGCCTTCGGGCACATCGTAATCGGTTGGGTGTGAAAAGCCCAAGCTAAGTGACAACACTTTGCCTTTGGCTTGCGCACGATAACCAACGCCGACCATGCTTAATTTTCTTTCGAAACCTTGGCTCACACCATGAACCAAGTTGTAAATTTTTGCGCGCACAGTGCCAGCAATGGAGCGATAAAGCTTAATGCGCTTGCCGGTGATGATTTGATTTTCATCAACGTTAAGACGAACATTAATTTCATTGGCTTCCTTGGTGACAACAACAAACTCATGCAAAGGCATGCTTAATTGGCCTTTGGAACCTTTCGCTGTAAAGTGGCCGTCTTGGATTTTGATATCCACGCCCGCAGGAACGACGACCGGCTTTCTTGCAATTCTAGATGTAGTCATATTCGCTCGCTCCTACTCAATCGTGCAGAGTACTTCGCCGCCGACTTTATTCGAACGGGCTGATTTATCGCTCATAACGCCTTTAGGGGTGGAAATAATAGCAATACCTAAACCACCGCGAACCAAAGGCAAATCATCACAGCCACGGTAAACGCGCAACGCTGGACGGCTGATACGCTTAATTTTTTCCATGACAGGACGGCCTTCGTAATACTTTAAGGCGACTTGTAAATCTTTTTTATTGGTTTCTTTCGTTTCAGTGAAAGACTCAATGTAACCTTCTTCTTTTAAGACACGCAGTACTTCAGATTTCAACTTGGAGTATGGCAATGTCACTTCGGTAATGCCTATCATTTGGGCATTACGAAGGCGGGTTAACATATCGGCCACTGGATCTTGCATAGACATAGGATGGTCCTCTAAATTCAGTTATTACCAGCTTGACTTACGCATGCCAGTCACCAAACCATAAATCATGGTGAGACGCATGTGTAAACGGCAAAGGCCAGTAAGGCGATTGTAAGCGCGTGGACGATCGCAAAGCTTGCAACGATTGCGCACACGAACGGGGCTCGCATTACGTGGTTGTTTTTGCAACTGAATGCGTGCGGCCAGTCTTTCTTCTTCAGAAAGGTTGATATCTTTAGCGGCTTCTCTTAGAAGATCGCGTTTGGATTTGTAACGCGCCACGGTATCACGGCGTTGTTTATTGCGATGAGCAACGGATAATTTGGCCATTGTTTTAGCTCACTTCTTTTTCTTTAAAAGGAAAACGGAATGCCTGCAATAACGCAAAGGCTTCTTTGTTTGTCTTTGCTGAAGTGGTAATGGTGATATCCATGCCACGAATCGCGTCGATTTTGTCGTATTCAATTTCAGGGAACACGATTTGTTCTTTCAAGCCTAAGCTGTAGTTACCACGGCCGTCGAAGGACTTGGCGCTTAAACCACGGAAGTCACGCACGCGTGGCAGGGCGATGGTCACGAGACGATCGAGAAATTCATACATTTTTTCGCGACGCAAAGTCACTTTGCAACCAATGGGCCAACCTTCACGGACTTTAAAGCCTGCGATGGATTTACGCGCAATGGTTTGTATCACTTTTTGACCGGTGATTTTTTCCAACTCTGCAACAGCATTGGTCAGCACTTTTTTGTCTGCCATTGCTTCACCGACACCCATGTTGACGGTGATTTTTTCAATGTGTGGAACTTCCATCACAGACTTATATCCGAACTGCTTTTTCAGCGTTGGGATGATTTCTTTTTTGTATACGTCTCGCAACCTTGGCATAGCGGCACCTTTTACGCTGTTTTAGCTTCAATAAGCTGGTCACTGGCCTTGAAATAACGGGCGCGCTGACCATCGTTTAATTTACGAATACCAACCCGGCTGCCAGCAAACTCACCCTGTTTGGCATTGGGGTCAACAATCATTATGTTAGAGCGATGAATAGGCATGGCCTTGTCAATAATACCGCCTGGTTCATTCGCGTTAGGGTTGGCCTTAACGGTTTTTTTAACCATGTTAATGCCTTCAACGATGAATTTTTCACCGCCGTTAATCACCGAAGCGATAACGCCTCGTTTACCTTTATCTTTTCCTGCGATGACGATGACTTCATCGCCTTTTTTCAACTTATTCATGATCTTCTCGCCTAATGACTAGATAACCTCTGGAGCTAAGGAAATGATTTTCATGAAACTTTCGCCGCGCAGTTCGCGAGTGATGGGACCAAACACACGGGTACCTATCGGTTGCAACTGTGCATTAAGCAAAACCACGGCATTTTCATCAAACCGGATTGCAGAACCGTCGGTGCGTCTAACGCCCTTTTTGGTTCTGACGATAACAGCCTTCGAGACTTCACCTTTCTTCACTTTACCGCGAGGAATGGCTTCTTTGATCGAAACCACAATAACGTCCCCGATGCCGGCATAGCGACGACGGCTACCGCCTAATACTTTGATACACATGACACGACGTGCGCCGCTGTTATCGGCCACTTCGAGCATTGTTCGCATCTGAATCATGCTTTAACTCCAACTTCGCTGTTAGCAAGCTTTGTGAGCCCGCCATATTATCATGTTTATAAAAAAATAAAAGCTCGAACCATTAATTTTTGCACAAGGCTATAAAAATGGCCTCTTAAAGGAAAAGTTAAGCTTTTTCTTCTCTTTTAAGAACTTCCACCAGTTTCCAGCACTTGGTTTTTGACAAAGGTCGAGATTGCTCGATTTTGACGGTGTCACCCATGTTGGAGGTGTTTTCTTCATCGTGTGCAACTAATTTTGTGAAGCGTTTCACATACTTACCGTATTGTGGATGCTTCACTTTGCGCTCAACTTGAACAACGATGCTTTTATTCATTTTGTTGCTAACCACAACACCGACCACGGTGCGTTGGCTAACGCTTTCTGTTGTTTGCTCTGTCATACCTTATAACCTTTCTCTTGTAATACGGTTTTAATACGAGCAATGCCAAGCCTTGCTTTCTTTAAAAGATTGGTTTTGACTTCTTGGCCTGCGCCTTTTTGCATGCAAAGGTTGAACTTTTCTTTCAAGAGGGCTAATAACTCTTTATTTAGCTCTTCGGTACTTTTTGATCTTAAGTCTGCTGCTTTCATTACATTACCGTCCGCGTTACGAATTCAGTTTTCACAGGCAATTTAGCGGATGCCAAGGCAAATGCTTCACGTGCCAAATCTTCAGGAACCCCGCCGATTTCAAACATGATACGGCCAGGCTGCACCAAAGCCACCCACCCTTCAACGTTGCCCTTACCAGAACCCATACGAACTTCGAGAGGTTTTTTGGTAATGGGCTTGTCTGGGAAAATACGAATCCAGACCTTACCACCACGCTTCATCGCACGTGACATCGCACGACGAGCCGCTTCGATTTGTCTTGCAGTGATTTGGCCTAATTGCGTTGTTTTCAAAGCAAAATCACCACAGCTAACTTTGGTACCGCGCGTTGCAAGACCCGTGTTACGGCCTTTAAACTCTTTGCGAAATTTTCTTCTCTTAGGCTGCATCATGGTTTACTTCTCCTGCTTGCCTGATTTTTCAGCGGTTTCAACGGCTGGGGTGTTCTTATCACCGATGATTTCACCCTTAAAGATCCAAACCTTGATGCCGATGATACCGTAAGTGGTGTTCGCTTCAGCTAAGGCGTAATCGATGTCAGCACGGAAAGTTTGCAAAGGCACACGACCTTCACGATACCATTCAGTACGAGCAATTTCAGAGCCGCCTAAACGACCACTGACCATGATTTTAATGCCTAAGGCACCAGAACGAATGGCGGTGGTAACAGCGCGCTTCATGGCACGACGGAACATAATGCGGCGTTCCAACTGCTGAGCAACGGATTCAGCAACCAATTTAGCGTCGAGTTCAGGTTTGCGAACTTCTTCGATCGTGAGGTGCACAGGCACTTTCATGATTTTGCTAATTTCATCGCGTAAGGCTTCTGTTTCACGACCACCTTTACCAATGATGGTGCCTGGACGAGCAGCCAAGACGGTGACTAACGCATTACGCGCTGGTCTGTCGATTTGGATGCGGCTAACACCGGCTTGCGCTAAGCGCTTGCGAAGGTATTCACGCACTTTAAGGTCGGAATACAAAGTTTCTGAGTATTCCTTGGAAGAAGCATACCAGCGCGAAGCCCAGTCTTTAACGATGCCAAGGCGGATAGCTATTGGATTAACTTTTTGACCCATGGCCGCTTACTCCTGATCCGATAGAATGACAGTGATGTGGCAAGTCGGCTTCAAGATGCGTGAACCACGCCCTTTTGCCTTAGCATGCATACGCTTGTAGGTTGGGCCTTGATCAGCGTAAACGCTTGCAACCTTAAGATCGTCAATGTCAGCACCGTGATTGTGTTCAGCATTGGCAATGGCTGAGTCTAAGACTTTTTTAAGCACGGCCGCCGGTCTTTTGGGGCTGAACTTAAGAATATCTAAGGCCTTATCTATTTTTTTACCACGAATCTGGTCACAGACTAAACGTGTCTTCTGTGGTGACAGTCGTGTAAATTTTAATTTTGCTGCAACTTCCATTCTCTAATCCTCTACTCGGCTTTGTCGTCAGCACCCTTCGCTTTTTTATCGCCTGAGTGGCCGCGGAAGGTACGTGTCGCAGAAAACTCACCCAATTTATAGCCAACCATATTTTCGGTGACATAAACTGGCACGTGAATTCTGCCATTATGGACTGCAATAGTTAAACCAACCATTTCTGGTAAAATCATGGACCGTCTGGACCAGGTTTTGATCGGACGTTTGTCGCTTGTTGCGACGGCCTTTTCCACTTTTTGCAGCAAGTGGTAATCGATGAATGGTCCTTTTTTAATTGAACGTGGCACGCTGACACCTCATCTTACTCAATTAGTTA
This sequence comes from Gammaproteobacteria bacterium, assembly GCA_035764205.1. Classification (GTDB taxonomy): domain Bacteria; phylum Pseudomonadota; class Gammaproteobacteria; order DSM-16500; family DSM-16500; genus Aquicella. The sequence goes on along the minus strand of DASTZQ010000008.1, from coordinate 19,764 downwards.
GAGATTACTTCTTAGCTTCGCGAAGAATAAACTTCGACGTACGCTTGTTTCGTCTGGTTTTGTAACCCTTGGTTGGTACACCCCATGGTGAAACAGGATGACGACCACCTTTGGTTCGACCTTCACCGCCACCGTGCGGGTGATCGACAGGGTTCATACACGTACCACGAACCGTTGGTCTAACACCTAAGTGACGTTTTGCACCAGCCTTACCTAAAGAAATGAGGTTATGCTCAGCATTACCCACTTCACCGATAACTGCTTTACAATCTGCAAGTATTTTACGCATTTGCCCAGAGCGTAAACGAACCGTAGCATAAGCACCTTCACGAGCAATGAGCTGGACAGAAGTACCAGCACTACGAGCAATCACAGCACCACCACCTGGTTGCATTTCAAGGCAGCAAACAGTGCTACCAACAGGAATGCTGGTTAAAGGCAAGCAGTTACCGGCTTTGATTGGTGAATTTTTACCTGAATTCACATCGGTATCGCCTGCTTTCATGCCTTTGGTTGCAACAATATAGCGACGTTCACCGTCTGCATAAAGAAGTAAGGCAAGGTGGGCATTACGGTTAGGGTCGTATTCGAGGCGCTCAACACGGGCTGGAATGCCGTCTTTGTCACGCTTGAAATCAACCACACGATAATGCTGTTTATGGCCACCACCAATATGACGCGTGGTGATACGACCTTGGTTGTTACGGCCACCTGTTTTAGACTTTTTCACTACCAACGCAGGGTGTGGCTTACCCTTATGCAAATCTTGATTGACAACCCTTACCGTGAAGCGTTGTCCTGGCGATGTTGGTGAGCGCTTAACAATTGCCATAGTTTCCTCAATATATAAACGATGTATCTCTTTGTTTAGCAAAACGCGCCATTTTTTGTGTCGCGAGCACCCAAGCTCAGTGGTTAACTGAAAATCAATAGGTTATGTTGCTCTTTGGGGCCACAAAGCCCCTAGACTTTTAAAAAGTTGGTGTATTCTAACACCATAATAATTAAACTCAAGCGCCTTCTTTTCCTGGGCCATGGATGCCCAGGTTTTACGGCGCTAGGAATAATTATTGCGCCCCTAGTAATTCAAGCTTTTGATCAGCTTGCAAAGTCACGTAGGCTTTCTTCCAAGCTTTACGCTTGCCTTTCACACCACGAAATAACTTGGTTTTGGTTCGCACATTCATGATGCGAACGGTCTTCACTTTGGTATTGAATAATTGTTCAACCGCATCTTTCACTTCAGGTTTTGTTGCGAAATCAGCGACTTGGAACACATATTCGTTACGAAGCTCAGCGCCCACGGTTGCCTTTTCAGACACGTGTGGTGACAAAAGCACTTTTAATAGTCTTTCTTGGCTCATTTCAGCAACTCCTCAAGTTCTTTGATAGCCGCTTGAGTGATAACCACTTTATCAGCACTCACAAGAGACACTGGATCAGCCCCGCAAGATGGGACGTCAAGCAAAGCAACGTGTGGCAAATTACGTGCGGCTAAATAGACTGATTCATCAATGGATTCCGTGACGATCATCACATTGCCGGTCAAGTTCATGGCAGCTAATTTTGCTTTCATGTCCTTGGTTTTTGCGGTTTCTGCAACAAAGGTTTCAACAACCATTAACCTGTCTTGGCGAATGAGTTCAGATAAAATTGAACGCAAAGCACCGCGATGCATTTTTTTGTTAACTTTTTGCTTAAAGCAACGTGGCTTAGCTGCAAAAGTGACACCACCTTTACGCCAAATTGGGCTTCGGATGGTACCAGCACGAGCACGACCACCGCCTTTTTGTGCGAATGGCTTGATACCGCCACCACTCACTTCAGAACGGGTTTTCTGTGCTTTCGTACCAGCACGAGCAGCAGCCATGTAGGCTGTTACCACTTGATGGATGAGCGGCTCGTTGAATTCGCATGCAAAAATAGCATCGGCAAGTTCAATTTTATTTTTAGAGTTAGCAATAACGTGTTCCATAACCTGCTCCTATGCTGCGCTTGGTGCGCTTTTCTTAACCGCTGGGCGGATAACCACAAACCCGTTGGCATGACCAGGGACAGCACCACGCACAAGGATAAGGTTGCGCTCAAGGTCAATGCGGGCAATGGGTTGTGATAACACGGTACGTGCTTCATTACCTAAGTGACGCGCCATGTGCTTACCCTTGAAGACTTTACCAGGAGATTGGCGTTGGCCAATGGAGCCTGGTGCACGGTGAGATAAAGAGTTACCGTGAGTCATGTCTTGGGAGCGGAAATGGTGAGCCTTGATTGCACCAGCAAAACCTTTACCGATGGTTGTACCTGAGACATCCACAAACTGGCCTTCAGCGAAGATATCTACTTTCAATTCGCCGCCGAGCGTGAATTGGCTTAATGCAGATTCACTATCAACGGTAAATTCAGCCAATTGTTCGCCTGGCTCAACCCCTGCTTTCGCATAATGACCGGCCATGGCTTTGGTTACACGGCTTGCTCTGCGTGAGCCCGTTGCAACTTGGATGGCATTGTAACCGTCATTGATGATGGTTTTAATCTGCGTGATTTTATTGGGCTGAACTTCGATCACCGTCACGGGGATCGCTACACCTTCTGGAGTGAAGATGCGGGTCATGCCACATTTTTTACCTAACAAACCTATAGTCATTTTTATCGCCTCACCTGGGCATTACAGTTAATCTTCAGCGTCTACGCTAATTTGCACATCTACACCGGCGGCGAGATCAAGCTTCATCAATGCATCGATGGTCTTGTCTGTTGGGCGGTTGATGTCGACAACACGCTTGTGGGTACGAAGTTCGTACTGATCACGCGCGTCTTTGTCGCCATTGGGAGCCACACACACGGTGTAGCGCTCAATGCGCGTTGGTAGCGGTATCGGGCCACGCACTTGCGCGCCCGTACGTTTTGCAGTTTCAACGATTTCTTTCGTTGATTTATCGATCAAACGGTGGTCAAACGACTTTAACCGTATGCGAATTCTTTGACTCTTTCTTGCGATTGCCATGTTTGATTACTCAACTACTTTAGCGACAACACCAGCACCGACCGTACGGCCACCTTCGCGGATTGCAAAACGCAAGCCTTCTTCCATTGCAATAGGAGCAATGAGAGTAATAACCATTTTGATGTTATCGCCTGGCATGACCATTTCAACGCCATCTGGCAATTGAACTTCACCGGTCACGTCGGTGGTTCTGAAGTAGAACTGTGGACGGTAACCTTTGAAGAATGGGGTATGACGACCACCTTCTTCTTTTGACAACACGTAAACTTCGGATTCGAACTTGGTGTGTGGCGTGATGGAGCCTGGTTTTGCCAACACTTGACCGCGTTCGACGTCTTCACGCTTGGTACCACGGAGCAAGACGCCCACGTTGTCGCCAGCACGGCCTTCGTCGAGCAATTTACGGAACATTTCAACGCCAGTACACGTTGTTTTAACGGTTGGCTTCAAGCCGATGATTTCAAGTTCTTCACCCACTTTCACGATACCGCGTTCCACACGACCGGTCACAACGGTACCACGACCAGCGATGGAGAATACGTCTTCGATAGGTAACAAGAATGGCTTGTCGATGGGGCGCTCTGGCAGCGGGATGTAGCTGTCCATCACTTCGACTAACTTAAGCACAGAAGGAACACCGATTTCGCTTGTGTCGCCTTCGAGGGCTTTCAATGCACTGCCCACAACGATAGGGGTGGAATCGCCTGGGAATTTGTATTGTGACAAAAGGTCACGAATTTCCATTTCGACGAGTTCAAGCAATTCTTTGTCGTCGACCATGTCGGCTTTGTTTAAATAAACAACGATGTAAGGCACGCCAACCTGACGAGCTAACAAGATGTGTTCACGGGTTTGTGGCATAGGGCCGTCAGCAGCGGAGCAAACCAAAATAGCGCCGTCCATTTGAGCAGCACCGGTGATCATGTTTTTCACATAGTCGGCGTGGCCTGGGCAATCGACGTGAGCATAATGGCGATTGGCTGATTGATATTCGATGTGAGAGGTATTAATGGTAATACCACGTGCCTTTTCTTCAGGCGCGTTGTCGATTTGGTCGTAGCTCTTGGTTTCACCGCCGAATGCCTTGGACAATACGGTGGCCAAAGCAGCCGTTAAGGTGGTTTTACCGTGGTCAACGTGGCCGATTGTGCCGACGTTAACGTGTGGCTTGGTGCGTTCAAATACTTGCTTACTCATTGTCTTTCCTCTTTTTCAATCAGCCAGATTATTTCTTACTTTTATCAATAATTTGTTCAGCAATGTTCGCTGGGACTTCACAGTATTTTGCGAATTCCATTGAGTACGTTGCTCGACCTTGTGACATGGAACGCAGGTCAGTGGCGTAACCGAACATTTCAGACAACGGCACTTCAGCGTGGATGATTTTACCGGAAGGTGAATCATCGATGCCTTGCAAGATACCGCGGCGACGGTTTAAGTCACCCATGACATCGCCCATGAAATCTTCGGGGGTCACGGCCTCAACTTTCATAATTGGTTCTAAAATCACAGGCTTAGCGCGCTTCGCACCATCTTTGAAGGCCATGGAGCCGGCAATTTTAAACGCCATTTCGTTAGAGTCAACGTCATGGAAGGAGCCATCATACAGGGTCACCTTCACGTCGACAACTGGATAACCAGCAATAACACCATTTTGTAACTGTTCTTGTATCCCCTTATCGACGGCTGGGATGTATTCGCGAGGAATGACACCACCGACAATGGCATTTTCAAACTCATAGCCCTTGCCCGCTTCTTGAGGTTCAATTTTGATCCAGACATGACCGTATTGACCACGACCACCGGACTGACGAACATATTTACCTTCTTGTTCAACCGCAGTGCGGATGGTTTCGCGATAAGCAACCTGAGGTTTACCCACGTTAGCTTCGACGCTGAATTCACGCTTCATACGGTCAACAATGATTTCAAGGTGGAGTTCACCCATCCCGGAAATAATGGTTTGGCCAGATTCTTCATCGGTGTGAACACGGAAGGAAGGATCTTCTTGTGCCAATTTACCCAAAGCAATACCCATTTTTTCTTGGTCGGCTTTGGTTTTTGGTTCCACAGCCACCGAGATAACGGGTTCAGGGAAGACCATTTTTTCAAGAATGATGACTTTGTCGGTATCGCAAAGCGTGTCACCGGTGCTGACTTTCTTCAAGCCAACCGCTGCGGCGATGTCGCCTGCCAACACTTCTTTGATTTCAGTACGTTCGTTAGCATGCATTTGCAGCAAACGGCCGATACGTTCTTCACGATCTTTGATGGGGTTGTAAACCGTATCACCAGAGCGCAACACGCCTGAGTAAACACGGAAATAAGTCAAGGTACCGACGAATGGGTCGGTGGCAATTTTAAATGCCAAGGCCGCAAACGGTTCTTTGTCGGAAGGGTGACGTTCAGCAGGGGTTTCTGCTAAATCGTTTAAGTGACCCTTCACTGCTGGCACATCGAGTGGTGATGGCAAGTAGTCAATGACCGCATCTAACATCGCTTGCACGCCTTTGTTTTTAAAGGCTGAACCGCAAACCATGGGGATGATTTCATTGCGCAAGGTACGTGCACGTAAGCCTTTTTTGATTTCTTCTTCGCTGAGCTCACCGGTTTCTAAGTACTTGTTCATGTACTCTTCACTGGCTTCAGCAGCCGCTTCAATCATGGCTTCACGGTAAGATTTGCAGTCGTCTAACATTTCTGGGGCAATGTCGCGATATTCGAAGGTGTTACCTTGAGTGGCGTCATCCCAGTAAATCGCTTTCATTTTAACGAGGTCAACCACGCCTTCGAAGTGCTCTTCAGCACCGATGGGGAGTTGAATAGGCACAGGATTCGCACCTAACTTGGTTTTGACCTGACCAACCACGCGCAAGAAGTTTGCGCCGATACGGTCCATTTTGTTCACGAAACCAATGCGAGGCACGCCGTAACGGGTGGCTTGGCGCCAAACCGTTTCAGTTTGTGGTTCAACACCACCCACTGCACAAAGCACGCCGCAAGCGCCATCCAGCACGCGCAAGGAACGCTCAACTTCAATGGTGAAGTCAACGTGGCCAGGGGTGTCAATGATGTTAATGCGGTGACGGTCGTATTGGTGGGCCATACCATCCCAGAATGCCGTGGTGGCTGCTGAGGTGATGGTAATGCCACGCTCTTGTTCTTGTTCCATCCAGTCCATGGTGGCCGCGCCATCATGCACTTCACCGATTTTGTAGTTAACACCGGTGTAAAAAAGGATACGCTCTGTCGTCGTCGTTTTACCGGCGTCGATGTGTGCCATAATACCTATGTTTCTATAACGTTCACTTGGAGTTTCACGTGCCACAATACACCTCGACCCTTACCAACGATAATGGGCAAACGCTTGGTTTGCTTTCGCCATGCGATGAACATCGTCACGTGCTTTGATAGAAGCACCGCGATTCATGCAAGCATCATATAGCTCTGCGGCTAAACGCAGGGCCATGGTTTTTTCAGAACGCTTTTTAGCAGCATCAACGACCCAACGCATCGCCAGTGCAATACCGCGATCGCTAGAGACTTCGATAGGCACTTGATAAGTTGCACCACCCACACGGCGAGATTTCACTTCAACGCTGGGAGCAACATTACCTAAAGCTTTGTGAAGATTGTCTATCACATCAGCACTGCCTTGGCTTTCCGCTTTTTTGCTGACAACCGGGGCTGAACGACGAGCGCCTTTAGCGCCACTGCCTGACTTACCAGCATCACCTTCGTCGTCTGATTTAGCTTCTTTTTTGAGACGATCAGAGAGCGTGCTCAAGGAATCATAAACAATGCGCTCAGCAATGGATTTTTTCCCGCCGCGCATGACGATGTTAATAAATTTGGCTATTTGGTCACTACCGTACATTGGATCTGGTAAGACTTCTCGCTTAACTGCTGCTTTTCTTCTTGGCATTGCTTCTTCCCACCATTATTTATTGCTTAGGTTTTTTCGCACCATACTTGGAACGACCACGACGTCTTGCGGTGACGCCAGCCGTATCAAGGCTACCGCGAACGATGTGATAACGCACACCTGGCAAGTCTTTGACTCGACCGCCGCGAACCAAGACCACAGAGTGCTCTTGCAAGTTATGGCCTTCACCGCCGATGTAAGCAGTGACTTCAAAACCGTTGGTTAAACGCACACGAGCCACTTTACGCAAAGCCGAGTTAGGCTTTTTAGGAGTGGTTGTGTAAACACGGGTGCAAACACCACGTTTTTGCGGACTAGCATTTAATGCTGGACCGCTTGGTTTAAACACCTTGGGTTGCCGCCCATGACGGACTAACTGGTTAATCGTTGGCATTACTCTCTTCTCCAACCGCTATAAATTCTTTAAAAACAACTTGTTGCTCTAATTTTGCACACTAATGACACTTTGTGTGAAAAAACACAGGCTCTGCCTAATTTTAAATAGGTGAGGCGCGATTCTAAAAAAGCAACACCTTTTATGTCAAGGACTTGTTGGACTTTATTTATTGTTTACCCCGCCGATGGTCAAAAATAGCACATTTCAACGGGGTAGACCAGCAATATCCTCGTTTTTCTTCCCTTATTTGGCCTTATCGGTCGAGCCACTGCTTCCGGCCGACGCAGGAGCGCGTCTGTCGGCGTGGTAGTTAAAACCCGTACCTGCTGGGATTAAACGACCCACAATGACATTTTCCTTGAGACCTCTTAACTCGTCCATCTTGCCGCTAACCGCTGCTTCGGTCAGAACGCGGGTGGTTTCCTGGAAGGAAGCCGCCGAGATGAAAGATTCGGTGGACAATGACGCCTTGGTGATACCAAGCAGGACGGGCTCAAAACGAGCGACCAGCTTGCTATCCTTCTTCAATCGAATGTTTTCAAAGCGAAGATGGCTGTATTCCACTTGTTCATTTTTAATGAAGGTGGTGTCGCCAGGATCGGCAATGATCACTTTACGCAACATTTGACGAATGATGACTTCAATGTGTTTATCGTTGATCTTCACACCTTGTAAACGATAAACGTCTTGAATTTCATTGACTAAGTAGTTAGCCAAGGCATTCACACCCAATAAGCGCAAGACATCGTGCGGATTGAGCGGGCCTTCCACCAAGGTTTCGCCGCGTTCAACGTGCTCACCTTCGAACACATTAATGTGGCGCCACTTAGGAATGAGCTCTTCATGGGCTTCCCCACTCGGCCCTGTGATTAACAGGCGGCGCTTACCTTTGGTTTCTTTACCGAAGCTAATGATGCCCGAGGTTTCTGCCAAGATAGCGGAATCTTTCGGACGACGCGCTTCGAATAAGTCGGCAACGCGTGGCAAACCACCGGTAATGTCGCGCGTTTTTGAGGTTTCTTGAGGAATACGTGCAAGCACGTCGCCCACATTCACCTTAGCACCGTCTTCAAAGTTAATGATGGCATCTGCAGGCAAGAAATATTGCGCGACTAAGTTCGTGCCGGCCAAGAACAAATCATTGCCCTTGTCGTCGACCAATTTAATCATGGGCTTTAATTCTTTACCGCTCGCACCACGCGCTTTATGGTCGGTGACCACAATGCTGGTTAAACCGGTTAATTCATCGGTTTGCCTGTGCATGGTGCTGCCGTCGATTAAGTCAACAAACTTAATGTTACCGGCAACCTCAGTGATAACAGGATGGCTGTGTGGGTCCCAGGTGGCAACCACTTGCCCTGCATCAGCACGGGATTCATCTTTCACGGTTAATTCAGCACCGTAAGGGAGTTTATAACGTTCACGTTCACGGCCGTGGTCGTCTAAGACAGCCAAGGAGCCTGAGCGTGAAACCACAATAAACTTACCACCTTGATGGCGTTCAATGATTTTCACGTTATGCAGCTTCACGGTACCAGGGTATTTCACCTGCACGTTGTTGACCGCTGTGGTTCTGGATGCCGCACCACCGATATGGAAAGTTCTCATGGTGAGCTGTGTACCCGGTTCACCGATGGACTGCGCTGCAATCACACCAACCGCTTCACCAATGTTCACACGATGACCGCGCGCTAAATCACGGCCGTAGCAAGCCGCGCAAATGCCGTAACGGGATTCGCAAGTGATGGCTGTACGCACAAACACTTGGTCGATGGTTAAGGCTTCTAAACGCTTAATCCAGTTTTCATCCAGCAAGGTGCCTTGTGGAATGACAAGATCATTGGATTTAGGATCGAAGATGTCTTGAACCGTCACACGGCCAAGCACACGTTCAGATAAAGGTTCGACAACGTCGCCGCCTTCAACCAATGGGGTGACCACAATACCAGCGGTGGTGCCGCAATCTTCTTCGGTGATCACTAAGTCTTGAGCAACGTCGACTAAACGACGGGTCAAGTAACCGGAGTTTGCGGTTTTCAAGGCGGTATCGGCAAGACCCTTACGTGCACCGTGCGTTGAAATAAAGTATTGCAACACGTTCAAGCCTTCACGGAAGTTCGCCGTAATTGGCGCTTCAATAATGGTGCCGTCTGGTTTAGTCATCAAACCACGCATACCGGCCAACTGGCGGATCTGAGCGGCTGAGCCTCTCGCGCCTGAATCGGCCATCATGTAGATGGAGTTGAAAGACTCTTGCTTCACTTTATTGCCATCGCGATCTTTCACGTGTTCGACGGACAATTCTTTCATCATCGCATCAGCGACTAAATCATTCGTGCGTGACCAAATGTCGACGACTTTGTTATAACGTTCACCCTGCGTGACCAAGCCCGATGCAAACTGCGCTTGAATCTTGCTGACTTCTTCTTCCGCTTGTTCAATGATTTCAGATTTCTTTTGTGGAATCACGAGATCATTCACACCAATGGAAATACCAGAACGCGTTGCATAATGGAACCCGGTATACATTAAGTGGTCGGCGAACATGACCGTCGCCTTCAAGCCGACGTTACGGTAAGCCGCGTCGATTAAGCTTGAAATGGTTTTCTTGGTCATGGTGACGTTCACTAAATCGAAGGGCAAGCCCTTAGGCAAGACTTCCGATAAAATGGCACGCCCAGCAGTGGTTTCAACAAAGCGAACTTTCTTTTCGTATTGACCCGTTTCTTTGTTGTAAGGGAACTCTTTAATGCGCGCACGAATGGTGGCATGCAAATCAACCGCGCCATTTTCATAAGCACGATGCACTTCATCCACGTCAGCGAAGGTCATGCCTTCACCTTTGGCATTGATGCATTTACGCGTTAAATAATAAAGACCCAAGACCACGTCTTGTGTCGGGACAATAATCGGTTCACCGTTGGCAGGTGAAAGCACGTTATTGGTCGACATCATTAACGAGCGGGCTTCCAGTTGTGATTCGAGTGACAAAGGAACGTGCACAGCCATTTGGTCACCGTCGAAGTCAGCGTTATACGCTGTACAAACGAGCGGATGCAATTGAATGGCCTTGCCTTCAATTAAGACAGGTTCAAAGGCTTGAATGCCTAAACGGTGCAAGGTAGGTGCACGGTTTAACATGACTGGATGTTCGCGAATGACTTCTTCCAAGACATCCCAGACTTCTGGCTCTTCACGCTCAACCATTTTCTTGGCGGCTTTAATCGTTGAGGCTGAGCCCAAGATTTGTAAGCGGCTGTAAATAAAAGGTTTAAAGAGTTCGAGCGCCATTTTTTTAGGTAAACCGCACTGGTGTAAACGCAGGGTTGGACCCACCACGATCACGGAACGACCGGAGTAGTCAACGCGCTTACCGAGCAAGTTTTGACGGAAACGACCTTGCTTACCCTTGATCATGTCGGCCAAGGACTTCAATGGACGCTTGTTGGAACCCGTGATAGCACGACCACGACGGCCGTTGTCTAACAAGGCATCAACCGATTCTTGCAACATGCGTTTTTCATTGCGGACAATGATGTCAGGCGCGCTGAGATCAAGCAAACGCTTCAAACGGTTGTTACGGTTAATGACGCGACGATATAAATCGTTGAGGTCGGAGGTTGCAAAACGGCCGCCATCCAAAGGCACCAAAGGACGTAAATCCGGTGGTAAGACAGGCAACACGGTTAACACCATCCACTCAGGTTTGTTACCTGATTGATGGAAAGCTTCCATTAACTTCAAGCGTTTAGATAATTTCTTTTGTCTCGCATCGGAAGTGGCTTTTAAAAGTTCTTCGCGGATGCGTGGCACTTCGGCTTCGAGGTTAATTTCACGCAATAATTGCTGAACGGCACTTGCACCCATGTCGGCAACGAATTCATCGCCGTGTTCTTCAATGGCGTCGTAATACGCTTCTTCAGAAAGCAATTGACCTTTTTCAAGCTTGGTCATGCCTGGGTCGATGACAACATACGCTTCAAAATAAAGCACGCGCTCAAGATCACGCAAGGTCATGTCTAGCATTAAACCAATACGAGATGGCAAGGAACGCAAGAACCAAATGTGTGCAACGGGGCTTGCCAATTCAATGTGGCCCATGCGTTCACGACGCACGCGTGAGAGGGTGACTTCCACGCCGCATTTTTCGCAAACCACACCACGATGTTTCAAGCGCTTGTATTTTCCGCACAAGCATTCGTAATCTTTAGTTGGACCAAAGATTTTTCCGCAGAACAAACCGTCACGTTCAGGTTTGAAGGTACGGTAGTTAATTGTTTCTGGCTTCTTCACTTCGCCGTAAGACCAAGACCAAATGTCTTCGGGTGAGGCCAACGCAATGTTAATGGCGTTTAAACCAACGTCATGAACGCGACCAGGCAGCTTGACTAGATTCACTATATCGTTCAAGGTAACTCCCCCCAATGAGAATGCTTCATTCTGAACCCCCTCGATTGAGGGGGGTCAATATCATTCAAAATCAATATTAATGGCTAAGGAACGGATTTCTTTAATTAACACATTAAAGGCTTCCGGCATGTTGGATTCCATGTAATGTTCACTATCCACGATGTTTTTATACATCTTGGTACGGCCAGTGACGTCGTCAGACTTCACCGTGAGCATTTCTTGGAGCGTGTAAGCAGCACCGTAAGCTTCCAGTGCCCACACTTCCATCTCACCAAAACGCTGACCACCAAACTGCGCTTTACCGCCGAGAGGTTGCTGCGTGACCAAGCTATAAGAGCCGGTGGAACGCGCATGCATTTTGTCGTCGACCAAGTGATTTAATTTCATCACGTACATGTAACCAACCGTGACTGGGCGATCAAACTGAACGCCGGTTCGGCCGTCGTGAAGAATGGCTTGCCCGGTTTCAGGCAAATCAGCCAACTTCAACATGGTTTTAATTTCTTCTTCAGTGGCACCATCGAAGACCGGTGTTGCAAAAGGCACGCCTTCACGCAAATTACCAGCCAAGGTCATGATGTCATCGTCGTTCAGACTGGTGAGGTCTTCTTTGTATTTGCCGACGCCGTAAATGGTATTTAAGAATTTACGAACGTGCGCTGGGGATTGTCTTGCATCCACCATTTCACCAATTTTACGGCCTAAGCCCTTAGAAGCCCACCCTAAGTGAGTTTCTAACACTTGGCCGACGTTCATACGTGAAGGCACACCGAGCGGGTTTAAAACCACGTCAACGGGCGTACCATCGGCAAGGTAAGGCATGTCTTCCACAGGAACGATCATGGAAATAACACCTTTGTTACCGTGGCGACCGGCCATTTTATCACCGGGTTGCACGCGACGTTTCACCGCCATGTAAACTTTCACAATTTTCAAGACGCCTGGCGCCAAATCATCACTTTGTGTGATTTTTTGATGCTTGGCTTCATAAGCTTTTTCAAACTCAAGACGAATGGTTTTCAGTTGTTTAGCGGCAGATTCAAGCTGCTTGCTGGCTTCTGCATCTTTCAAGTTGATTTCAAACCATTTATCGCGTGACACTTCTGTCAAATAGGCCTTCGTGATTTTGCTGCCCTTCTTCAACTTATTAGGGCCGCCTTCTGCGGTGCGATTCAACAAGAGTTTTTCAACGCGGTCGTAGATGTCGTCTTCTTTGATGCGCATTTCATCGCCAAAGTCAGTTTTAACTTGAGCGAGTTCATTTTTTTCAATTTCGAGGACACGTGCGTCTTTCTTCACGCCTTCACGGGTAAAGACTTGCACGTCAATGACGGTTCCTTCCATGCCCGTTGGCACGCGCAAGGAGGTGTCTTTCACGTCGGATGCTTTTTCACCGAAGATGGCTCGTAAGAGTTTTTCTTCAGGGGTGAGTTGCGTTTCGCCTTTAGGCGTCACTTTACCGACTAAAATGTCACCGGAATTGACTTCAGCACCAATGTAAACGACCCCGCATTCGTCTAATTTAGACAATGCGCTTTCGCTCACGTTAGGAATGTCAGCGGAAATTTCTTCAGGCCCAAGCTTGGTGTCACGCGCGACGCAGGTGAGCTCTTCAATGTGAATGCTGGTGAAGCGGTCGTCTTGCACCACACGCTCAGAGATTAAAATGGAGTCTTCGAAGTTATAACCATTCCAAGGCATGAACGCGACTAACAAGTTTTGACCCAAAGCAAGTTCACCGGTGTCGGTGGATTGACCGTCGGCCAAGATGTCGTCTTTACGGATGACATCGCCGCGGCTCACTAAGGGGCGCTGGTTAATACAGGTGTCTTGGTTGGTTCGGGTGTATTTGGTTAAGCCGTAGATGTCGACACCAATCACGCCGGCTTCTGCTTCGTCGTCGTTCACACGAACCACGATACGAGAAGCGTCCACGTAATCGACCACACCACTACGCTTTGCAACCACAGCCACACCGGAATCTTTCGCGACCAAGTGCTCAATACCGGTACCAACCAAAGGCTTTTCCGTCTTTAAGGTTGGAACGGCTTGACGTTGCATGTTAGAACCCATCAAGGCACGGTTAGCGTCGTCGTGCTCAAGGAAAGGAATTAAGGCTGCTGCCACAGAAACGATTTGTTTCGGTGACACGTCCATGTATTGAACGAGTTCAGGGGTTGAGAAAGTAAATTCGTTTTTATGACGCACAGGCACCAAGGTGTCTGTCAGGCGGCCTTTTTCATCCACACCGGCGTTGGCCTGTGCAATGATGAAGTCACCTTCTTCAATGGCGGATAAATAAACGACTTCATTGGTAACTTTATGGTTCACGACTTTACGATAAGGGGTTTCTAAGAAACCATATTCGTTGGTACGCGCATAAACGGCCAATGAGTTAATTAAACCAATGTTTGGACCTTCAGGGGTTTCAATTGGGCAAACACGGCCGTAGTGCGTTGGGTGCACGTCACGAACTTCAAAGCCCGCGCGTTCGCGTGATAAACCGCCTGGCCCAAGCGCAGAAACACGACGTTTGTGCGTGATTTCAGAGAGTGGGTTGTTTTGATCCATGAACTGAGACAATTGGCTGGAACCAAAGAATTCTTTGATGGCCGCCGAGATGGGTTTGGCATTAATGATGTCTTGAGGCATGGTGTTTTCAACATCAGGCAAGCTCAAACGCTCTTTAACAGCACGCTCAACACGCACCAAACCAATACGGAATTGATTTTCGGTCATTTCACCCACGCAACGAACACGTCGGTTACCTAAGTGGTCGATGTCGTCAATGGTTTCTTGGCCGTTGCGAATTTTCACTAAGGTTTTTAAGACTTCTAAAATGTCTTCTTTTGATAACACGCCAGGGCCAACAATTTCTTCGCGACCCACACGACGATTTAACTTCATACGGCCAACGTCGGAAAGATCGTAACGTTCAGCAGTGAAGAATAAATTTTTAAATAAAGCTTCAGACGCTTCTTTGGTGGGTGGTTCGCCTGGGCGCATCATGCGATAAATTTCAACCAAGGCATCTTGCTGGGTCAGCGTGGAATCAATGCGCAAGGTGTCAGACATATAAGAACCGCGATCAATGTCATTCACATAGAGGGTTTCGAACTGTTTAACGCCGCCGACTAACATTTGTTTAATTAAGTCGCCGGTGATGATGTCATTGGAATTGCCTATCACTTCACCCGTTTCAGGATTGATGATGGTTTTAGCCAAGACTTTACCCAAGAGATACTCGGTTGGCACTTCAATGTGTTTAACGCCCGCTTTTTCAAGTTGGGCAATGTGGCGCGCGGTGATACGACGACCTTTTTCGATGATGAGCTTGCCTGCTTTTTTCACTTCAAACGCAGCGGTTTCACCACGCAGACGCTCAGGAATCAAGTGCAAGGTAAACTTGCCATCTTTTAAGTCGAAGGTGTTGTTTTCAAAGAAAGTGGAAAGCATGTCGTCAACCGACAAGCCCAAGGCACGCAAAAGCACCGTCACGGGTAATTTACGACGACGGTCAATACGCGCATGGATGCAATCTTTGGGGTCAAACTCAAAATCAAGCCAGGAACCACGGTAAGGAATCACACGTGCAGAGAAAAGCAACTTACCGGAAGAGTGTGTTTTGCCTTTGTCGTGCTCGAAGAACACACCCGGTGAACGATGCAATTGAGAAACGACAACACGCTCGGTGCCGTTGATCACGAAGGTACCGTGCTCAGTCATGAGCGGCACTTCGCCTAAATAAACTTCTTGTTCTTTGACGTCTTTCACCACTTTGGTTGGGCCTTCAGCCTCGCGATCAAAGTGAACCAAGCGGAAGGTTCCGCGCAGGGGGGCGGCGTACGTCATGCCGCGGCTTTTACATTCTTTTACGTCGAAAATGGGCTCGCCCAATCGACAGCTAACATACTCTAACACTGCATTTCCCGACATGCTGGCGATGGGGAAAGCCGATTTAAACACACCGTCGAGACCGCTACTGCCTAATTTATCCGATTTGCCATCCGCTTCTAAAAATTGACGGTAGGAGGCCATCTGGATTTCTAACAATGACGGCATTTTTTCAATGGCGCTGGAAAGCTTGCCGAAATTTTTGCGTATCCGTTTTTTCTCAGTGTAGGAGTAGGTTGTTGCAACCATGTATGATACCTCTGCCAAAATAAAGGAAAAGCCGGCGACTATTCATCACCGGCTGACCACTAACTTAAAACCGCGAAACTACTTAATTTCAACGGTGGCACCCGCTTCTTCCAACTTCTTCTTGATATCAGCTGCAACATCTTTGGCCACACCTTCTTTAACGGCCTTAGGAGCGGCTTCAACCAAGTCTTTAGCTTCTTTCAAGCCCAAACCGGTTAATTCACGAACCACTTTAATCACGTTGATTTTGTTTTCGCCGGCTTTGGCTAACACAACGTTGAATTCGGTTTGTTCTTCTGCAGCGGCAGCAGCAGCGGCAGGCGCAGCAACAGCAACAGCGGCAGCAGCGGAAACGCCAAATTTTTCTTCCATGGATTTGATGAGTTCAACGACATCCATGACAGACATATTGGAAATTGCATCTAAAATTTGATCTTTGCTTACGGACATTTTAATAACTCCAACTTAAATTTAAGGTAAAAATGTTAGGAGGCAGCTTGTTTCGCATCGCGAACAGCAGCCACGGTTCTAACCAACTTCGCATGAGGTTCAGCCAGGGTGCGCACCAATTTCGTGATCGGTGCTTTCATGACAGACATCAACATTGCAATCGCTTCAAGACGCGTTGGCAAGCTTGCTAACGTGTTCAAACCAGAAGGTGGCAACAATTGGTTATCAATTGCTAAGGCCTTAACCACTAATTTGTCATTCGTTTTTACAAACTCTTTAATCAAACGCGCGGCAGCACCTGGGTCGTCTTTAGAAAAGGCGAGCAAGAGCTGACCAACGAGCGATGGTTGCATGCAAGCGAATTGCGTTCCTTCAAGGGCGCGGCGAGCCAAGGTGTTGCGAACAACACGCATGTAAACGCCTGAGTTTCTTGCGGTTTTACGGAGCGCGGTTAAATCACCGACCGTAATGCCGCTGTACTCTGCCGCAATGGCGGAAAGCGATTGCTTGGCAACATTGGAAACCTCACTAACAATGGTCTTTTTGTCTTCTAACTTGAGTACCACTTTAAAACCTCCACAATCGGACAGTGCCATGTTATGTGATTCCACCCGCACTTAAAGACAGCGCGGCGAGGTACCGTTTTAAAACAGCAACGCCAATCCGTTGGTGTTACCGTCTGCGTAGGTTAATGGCCTAAGCCATTGATTAAGCTGTCGCACCCACGGTCTCTGACGGGCATAGGCGTAAGCAAAGCCACGTCAAACTTTACTGCTTCAAGGCAGTGCACCCATGCCAGGGTTCTATCATTAAACCCCGGCACGGGTGTTAGCAATCAACTAACTACAGAGCGAGCGCTGAAATATCTAGCGTTAATCCCGGACCCATGGTCGTTGAGAGCGTAATTTTTTTGAAATATATGCCTTTAGAGGTGGCTGGCTTGGACTTTTTAAGCGCAGCTAAGACCGCATCAAGGTTTTGAGTCAAATGACTAGCGTCGAAATCAAGTTTGCCAATCGTGCAATGTACCACACCTGCTTTGTCAGTACGATAGCGAACTTGACCTAATTTTGCATTTTTCACCGCATTGGCGATATCCATGGTGACGGTGCCGTCTTTTGGGTTAGGCATCAAACCGCGAGGCCCTAAAATTTGACCCAATTGACCAACCACACGCATGGCATCAGGGGTGGCAAGCAACATATCGAAGTCAAATTTGCCCGCTTTGATTTGTTCAGCCAAATCTTCAAGGCCGACAATATCAGCGCCTGCTTTGGTGGCTGCTTCTGCGTGGTTTGCACCGGTCATGACCGCAATGCGAACCGTTCTGCCCGTGCCGTTAGGCAAGACAACCGAGCCACGAATGGCTTGGTCGGATTTACGAGCATCAACGCCGAGATTAACGGCTAAGTCGATGTTTTCACGCAGTTTTTTTGTTTTTTGCATTTTCTTGAATAGATCAAACGCTTCACTGGCCGTGTAAAGCTTGCCAGGGGTGAGCAATTCGTTGATGGCGCGTCTGCGCTTTGAAATGCCTTTTTTCACCATCGGTTGAGAAACTTTAGACATTAGAGACCCTCCACTTCAACGCCCATACTGCGGGCACTACCAGCCAAACAACGCACGGCGGCATCTAAACTGCCTGCGGTAAGGTTGCTCATTTTAATTTTTGCGATTTCTTCCAATTGCTTACGCGTGATTTTACCAACTTTGTTGGTGTTGGGCGTGCTGCTGCCCTTATCAAGCTTAATCGCATCTTTGATTAAGTAAGTGGCGGGTGGCGTGTTAATAACAAAAGTGAAGCTCTTGTCGGAGTAAACCGTGATAACGACAGGCAATGGCTTGCCGGCTTTATCAGGGGTTTGCGTCACAGCATTAAACTGCTTGCAGAATTCCATGATGTTTACGCCCTTTTGACCCAATGCTGGACCAACTGGCGGGCTTGGGTTGGCTGCGCCACCCTTGATTTGTAGCTTGATTAAGCCAGTGATGGCTTTACCTTTTCTTGGTGCTGACATATGTCACCTCAGTGGTTGTGGGTAGTAACGCCTGTTGAGGGCTCCCCGTTTAACAAAAAAACTTAACCTTTTTCAACTTGATCGAATTGCAGGTCAACCGGCGTGGAACGACCGAAAATCATGACGGCAACGCGCATACGGCTCTTTTCGTAATTCACTTCTTCAACGACACCGTTAAAGTCAGCAAATGGGCCGTCAGTCACACGAACCACTTCACCCACTTCAAACAAGACCTTGGGTTTGGGTTTTTCGCTGCTGTCTTGCATGCGCTGCAAGATGGTTTCGGCTTCTTTGGGCGTAATGGGGGCAGGTTTGTCGCTGGTGCCGCCAATAAAACCCAAGACCTTAGGAGTGGAGCGAACCATGTGCCAGGTTTGCTCGTCCATCACCATTTCAACCAGGACGTAGCCCGGGAAAAACTTACGCTCGCTCTTGCGCTTTTGGCCAGAACGAAGCTCCACCACTTCTTCGGTGGGGACTAAAATTTCGCCAAATTTATCAGCCATGCCTTCGGTTTGAATACGTTCACGCAACGCACTCATGACGAGCTTTTCAAAACCAGAATAGGCATGCACAACATACCAGCGCTTCTTTGGCATTGTCTGATCTGTTGTCATCATTATGTTCCTCGATTCAATAAACTTACCCGCGTTGGCCAGTTAACCAGCCAATGAGCGACACTAAAATGCCATCCATGCCCCACAAAACCAGGGCAAGCACAACAACCATGACCCCCACGACCATCGTGGTTTGCATGGTTTCTTCTCGGGTTGGCCAGACCACTTTGCGCAATTCAGCGCGGGATTCGCTAAAAAACTCAACAGCCCACTTGCCTTTTTCGGTTCGAGAAGCCACCACGGCGGCTAAGGCAAGCAAGGCCAGCCAGCCTAGGGTTCTCAACGGCATAGAAACTTCGCTATAGTAATGATTTCCGAACAATCCGGCAAGCACTAAAATAGATGCGACCAACCATTTCAACCAATCCAAGCTTGGCTTGGGTGGCTCGGCGGCTTTTAAAGGCACGATATTGACCTTGGATGACTTCACGGCATTCTCGCTCTATATAAGTAATTATCAGGCCAGGAGGGAATCGAACCCCCAACCTACGGTTTTGGAGACCGTCGCTCTGCCAATTGAGCTACTGACCTAATTTTCAAGTGGTTGATTATTCAACCACTTTCGCAACAACACCTGCGCCAACGGTACGGCCGCCTTCACGAATAGCAAAGCGTAAGCCTTCTTCCATCGCGATAGGTGCAATGAGAGTGATAACCATTTTAATGTTATCGCCTGGCATGACCATTTCAACGCCATCTGGCAATTGAACTTCACCGGTCACGTCGGTGGTTCTGAAGTAGAACTGTGGACGGTAACCTTTGAAGAATGGGGTATGACGACCACCTTCTTCTTTTGACAA
>DASTZQ010000007.1:0-69189 GCA_035764205.1 Gammaproteobacteria bacterium | reverse complement strand
GGCGGCTCTTGATTTAACCCTCTTAATTTTAACCTTCCCAATCCAAGCCCAAACGATGCATCATCTCACGCAACTGCTTCAAGCCCGTCATTTGAATTTGACGAACGCGTTCACGCGTGAGCCCTAAAGCAGCACCCACTTCTTCCAGCGTGTGACGTTCAAAACCACTTAAGCCAAAACGACGGCTCAAAACTTCACGTTGGTTTTCATTCAATGATTTCATGCAAGCCATTAAACTTTCTTGCATGCGCTCAGCCGCCAAGGCATCTTCTGGGTTCACCGCATTTTTATCAGGAATGGCTTCAGCCAATGATTTACCCACCCCACCTTCCGATGAAATTTGCAAATCCAAAGACACCATGTGTTCATTCAACCCGAGCATGGCATCAACATCATGAATTGATCTATCCAAGGCATCCGCCACTTCACCTGCCGTGGGTTCGCGTTCTTGCGTTTTACGTAATTCACGCGTGGCTGTTAAACAGCTATTTAATTCACGCACAACATGGATGGGTAAACGAATGGTGCGTGTTTGATTAATGATAGCGCGTTCAATGGTTTGACGTATCCACCACGTGGCATAAGTCGAAAAACGAAACCCGCGTTCAGGGTCAAATTTTTCAACCGCACGCATTAAACCAATGTTTCCCTCTTCTATCAAATCTGAAAATTCCATACCACGATTATAATAACGACGTGCAATTTTAACGACCAAACGCAAATTGCTTTCTATCATGCGGTCGCGCGCTTTGGCATCGCCTTTTTGCACCAAGCGGCCAAAATAAACTTCTTCATCGGCGGTTAATAAAGGTGAAATGCCGATTTCTTTTAAATAAAGGTAAGTGGGGTCTATTGCCGTCGCATGCGTTTCGCGTTTGTTCGATGAAGCGCTATCAAGCGGTTCATCCACTCCCTGCTCTGCTTCCACCCTTAATAACTCTTCAGGCGTCGGCTCGCTTGCTTCATCAACGATATTATCCTTGACCTCGTTCATGGCATCACCTATGTTGTTATTGTCTATTGTCGTTTTAATGCATCTAACACAAGTATCTCAATGTTCTTATCGACCAGAAGTCCATTATATCAAAAAAATAAATCGCCATGTTGGCTCACCGCATTAACACTTTGATTAATCATTAATAATATTTTTCACGGCAAAATCCAACGTGTCAGCGCTCGCCAACACGTGAATCTTAAGCATTTCATTTGTATGAGAAAAAGGGTTAACCCTAACCGATTTGAACGGTTTCAACCCAAGAAGACAATTCATCTAACACTTTATATTGTGTTAAATCGAGCTGCAAAGGCGTGATAGAAACATAACCCGAATTAACGGCGTAAAAATCCGTGCCTGGGCCTGCATCTTGCTCTGGGCCGGGTTGACCTATCCAATAAATTTTACGGCCGCGTGGATCGAGTGATTTAATCGTGGGTTCTGCAATGTGGCGCGTGCCCAAACGCGTAACTTGTATGCCTTTTAATTCTGAAAACGGCACATCAGGCACATTCACATTTAAGATGGTGTCAAATGTTAAAGGTGAAACACGCAATTGCTCGACCAATTGTTTGGCAACCATGGCTGCTGTGTCGTAATGTTCACAACGCGGTCCCGCTAATGAAACGGCAATGGCTGGCAACCCTAAAAAACGCCCCTCGGTTGCTGCCGCCACCGTGCCCGAATAAAGCACATCGTCGCTTAAATTACTGCCTTCGTTAATGCCAGACACCACCATGTCGGGCATTTCTTTTAACAAGCCCGTAATCGCAATGTGCACACAGTCCGTTGGCGTACCATTCACACTGTAAAACCCATTCACCGCAGTGATCACACGCAAAGGGTTTTCAAGCGTTAAGGAGTTACTCACCCCGCTTCGATTACGATCAGGCGCAACCACGATGACATCCGCAATTTTACCCAAGGCATCCGCCAAACGCGCAAGCCCTGGTGCGTGCACGCCATCATCGTTACTAATTAAAATTTTCATTGCTTGCTCCCTAACCGCTATTTAATCACTTGATAAAATGTTTCACCTTGCTTAACCATGCCCAATTCATTACGCGCACGGGATTCAGTGGCATCTTGGCTGTATTGCATACGTTTTAATTGATCGAGCAGCGCCTCATTGCTGCGCTTAATTTCATCGTTGGTTTTCATTTCTAAGGCTAGCTGGCGCTTTAAACGCATCATATCGCGTATGCCGCCCGACTCAAACCACAAATGATATTGCAAGAAAACAAACACACTCGCCATCACAGCAATAATCATGTAAAAACGCATGCAGCAACTCCTAAGCCTGGCTCAATGACTCTTTTTGAAAATGCGCAAACACCGCACGCCCTGCGTATGTTGCACGCGACCCTAAAGCCGCTTCAATGCGCAACAATTGGTTGTATTTGGCGACACGATCCGTGCGACACAAAGACCCCGTTTTAATTTGGCCAGCATTGGTTGCAACCGCAATGTCTGCAATGCTCGTGTCTTCGGTTTCACCTGAACGATGTGAAATGATGGTGTTATAGCCGTGTTTTTTCGCAAGCGAAATGGCCGCCAAGGTTTCAGTTAAGCTGCCAATTTGATTTGGCTTAATTAAAATAGCATTCGCCGTTTGTGTGTTAATGCCTTGTTGCAATAATGCCGTGTTTGTGACAAACAAATCATCACCCACCAATTGCACGCGCTTGCCCAATTGCTTGGTTAACAACTGCCAACCCGACCAATCATTTTCAGCCAAGCCATCTTCGATGGTAATGACAGGATAGCGGTCGACAAAATGCGTTAAATAATCGATGAAACCCGCTGAGCTTAAGGGCTTAGCCTCGCCTGTTAAATGGTAGTGACCATCGCGATATAATTCGTTGCTAGCCACATCCAACCCTAACAACACATCACGCCCAGCTTGATAACCGGCCTTCGTGATGGCTTCCAAAATCATTTCAACCGCCACGTCTTGGTTAGGCAAGTCTGGTGCAAACCCACCTTCATCACCCACATTCGTGTTAAACGATTTTGCTTTTAATAAGGATTTTAAGGCATGAAACACTTCCGTGCCGGCCCTTAAGGCTTCGCTAAACGAAGGCGCGCCCACAGGCAAAATCATGAATTCTTGAAAATCGATGTTATTGTCAGCGTGTGCACCGCCATTAATGATATTCATCATGGGCACGGGCAACACATTCGCCGGCTCTCCGCCCAAATAATAATAAAGCGCTTCATGCTTTGCATTCGCCGCGGCTTTTGCACACGCTAAAGAAACCGCTAAAATGGCATTCGCGCCTAAAGTTGCTTTATTCGGTGTGCCATCCAGTTCATTCATGCAATGGTCTATGGCAGCTTGCTCAGTCACGTTTTTTCCAATTAAAGCTGGTTGAATGGTATTTGTAATGGCTGAAACAGCTGCTTGCACGCCCTTTCCTAAATAACGATTTTTAACACCATCACGCATTTCAATGGCTTCACGCGAACCGGTAGACGCCCCCGAAGGCACAGAAGCCCGCCCCAAGGTGCCGTCTTTTAAAATAACATCGGCCTCAACGGTGGGGTTGCCGCGTGAATCTAAAATTTCACGGGCACGTATTTCACTGATTTGCATAATCACACCTCAACTAAATTTGTAATACTTCTTTGACGAAGGGAATGGTTAAACGACGTTGCGCCGCTAAAGAAGCTCTATCAAGCGTGTCTAAAGCGGCTAATAAGGTTCGCATGTGGCGAGGGCAATGGGATAATAAATATTTACCCACCTCTTCTGACAGCGTGATACCGCGCTCACGCGCACGCATGATGAGCACCGTGAGTTTTTCATTATCGGTTAATGGGTGCAGCGCATAGACCACACCCCAACTTAAACGCGAGATTAAATCAGGCAAAGTTAAAGGCAATTCTTTTGGCAGCACCTGCCCGGTGATCATGAGCGTGCCGCCGCTGTCACGCACGCGATTAAACAAATGAAACACCGCTTCTTCCCAGGCTTTGTTTTCAGCTAACACTTGAACGTCGTCGATGCAAACCAAAGATAAACTTTCAAGCCCTAACAGCATGTCAGAGGGTAAAGCAATGAGCTCTCTTAATGGTAAATAAACCGACGTGCGTTGATGCAAAGAAGCTTCGTAACACGCGGCTTGCAATAAATGGCTCAAGCCTTGACCGCGCGGGCCGCATAAATAAATAATGGCTTCACCTTCACCACGCGCTGCATTTTTTAAAGCGGTGATCACTTCAGCATGCTCACCAATGTAATAATTTTCAAAGGTGGCTTGTTTGTTCAGCTGCAAACCCAATGGCACTTGCATCAATTTATGCTGCATTAATGCACCCACGTGTAAGTTAAACTGTTGTCCGTGTCATCTTGACCTTTGAAGGTTAAACGCTGGCCAATGGTCGCGTTTTGTTGGAAAGTGGAAACCGTGCCGCTCACCAACACACGCAATTCAACGGTGTCGCCGTTCACTTGTGAGAGCTCCACTTGCTGCACCGGTGTCAATTGCTTTAAATAAGCCATGAGTTGCTCAAGGTCGTGGTCTTCAGAAACATTATAAATGGTGAGCTTAATCCATTGGTTATCAGGCACGGCTTGTTTTTCAACGTAACGCGTGGACAAGGTTTGGCTCACTTGTTGCATGACTGATGTCATGATGGTTTGCAAAGAATCGCCGGGGATGGTGTAAGACCATTGTTGTTGATTTAAAGCGAGTGTCCATTGGCTATTAAAGCCTTTATCGCCAGGTTGTATGTTGCCGATTAACATGGCATCGGGGGCGTAACGCTTGCCTGCGTCTTGCAATAAAGGCAAAGAAGCTGCATTCACGTGATCTGGTGAAACAAGATTGGTGTCATCCATGTCCATCACAGGGAAAATTAAAGGCAAGCCATAGCGTTTACCTTCGTTTTTCATGGTTTCAAGAATGGGTCCTGGGGTCTCACCCCCAATGATATTGGTTTGATGATCAGCATCGGTGACCGCTAACCACACTAACGTTAATGGCCGCGTCTCACCCCAATACACCACCCCCGCACTTTTTAATAAGCGATTCACATCGTCTTCATCAAAGCGTACTTTCAAGGTATAGGTGGACGTGTTAACCGTTGGCTGCGAATAGCCAAACTCTTGCACGTAATAATCAGCACGCTTTAAATTGGTTTTGATCACCGGCAAGTTAATGATGTCTTGGTTGCCACTCACCTTAATTAAGACATCCCTAAACCCCTGACGTATGGCTTCAGCACGCACCTCGGGCGCTTGCGAGGGCACGGCCACTTCCGCTTCATATAAGCTGCCCACTTTCACTGCGTAAGCAGGCACCATCACCAAAGCCGCCAACAGGCCGCCTAAAAAACGTAAACGCTTCATCATTACCATGCCTATCCTTGTCACACAAAATTGGATACATTATACCGTTAGATCACCCATTTAGCGAACAACCTGCTTCATTCTTTATTTGTCCTGTGCTAACATCTGCCCATTCTTCAAGCACCGGTTTAGCATGCAAAACACACAACATCATCACACACAAAGCCGCCTCACTTGGTGGCTGGATCTCGCTTTTCTTACCCTCACCCTGGGTTGTTTATTTTTTGTTCTTCTTGGGTCGCGCCCTTTATTCGTGCCCGACGAAGGCCGCTATGCTGAAATCGCTCGCGAAATGGTCGCAAGCCACGACTGGGTCACCCCCACTTTAAATGGCATTCGGTATTTTGAAAAGCCCATTTTATTTTATTGGCTAGGCGCCGCCGCCATTAAAATCGGTGGTTTAAATTTATGGTCACTGCGCAGCATTAACGCCATCCTTGGTTTAGTGGGCTGCCTCCTCACCTACGCCTGGACACGCTGGTTTTACGACCGCGCCACCGGTTTGCTCGCCGCCTGCATTTTGGCCACGTCCAGCTTATATTTCGTCATGAGCCACATGGTCAGCCTCGACTTGCCCGTCACCGTTTTTAACACCGCCACCCTCATGGCAGCCTTTTGCGCTTATCAAGCCAAAACCCCAGCCGGCACACGCTTAGCCCTCACCCTGGCCGCCATTGCCGCCGCTTTGGCTGTGCTCACCAAAGGCCTCATTGGCATTGTCTTTCCGGGGCTCGTCTTTTTCGCTTTCATTGCGCTCACCCACGGCTGGCGCCGCTTGTGGCAACTGCCCTTGATCTCCTCTTTCTGTCTGTTTTTATTAATCGCCGCGCCCTGGCACGTGATCGTGAATCATCGCCACCCTGAATTCTTTTATTTTTATTTTATTGAGCAGCATTTTTTACGCTACACCATGAAAGACATCGGCCATTATCAACCGGTGTGGTTCTTTATCCCCACCCTCTTGGCAGGCTTATTCCCTTGGGTCGTTTTCTTGCCCCAAACGCTGGTGCAGGCTTGCAAACAGGTGTTTAAACCCAACCCTGAGCGGGCTTTAACAAGCTTCTTGCTCGTGTGGGCCGTGATCATCTTTACCTTTTTCTCATTCTCTAAATCCAAGCTCATTCCTTACATCTTGCCGGTATTTCCACCCCTGGCCATCCTCATGGCCGCCGCCTTACGCAAGGCCAGGCTCAAAACCGCCTTGGTTAGCCTAATGGTCTTGGCCGTGGCTGTCCTTATCATTAGTGTCAATTTATTAAAATCAGCCAGCCTACCTAACCCCCTTGCCGCAGCGCACATCATCACCCTGGCCTTAGGCTTGCTCATCACTGGCACCTTTTTCAGTTTGCTCACGCTAAAGCGGCAACGCGCCGGCGCCTTAGCCCTCATGGCGCTCAGCAGTGGTTTATTTTTAATCATGGCTTTCTCGGCCTTCCCTGACATGGACAGCCGCACCATCCTGCCCCTCACTCAAGCCTTGCAGCCCATCCTAAAACCAAACGACGATGTCATCACCTACGACCAATACTACCAAGACCTCCCATTTTATTTGCAAAGGCAGGTCAGCATTTTAAATTGGCACAATGAACTCACCTACGGCATGGCCCACCAAGACACGCGCGCCTTCATGATCAACGACGCTGAATTTTGGAAGCGCTGGCGCAGCCAACAACGTGTTTTCGTTTTCATCAACCTCCAGGAATTGGTTAAACTTGAAGCAACACACCCTGACTTAAACGCCAAGGTTTTGGCCACCACCACCAACACAGCTGTGATCACAAATAAGTCAAACTGATAAAATCTTCACCTACTGGCATAGGGGAAAACCCGCTAACCCCTTGACTTAGCATGGCTTTAAGTTATATAAATGAAGTTGAGCATATAAACGGAGGCAGCACGGCTGAAACGGACATGCTGATCAAATCACAGCTAATAGGCGAGCTCAGTAAAAAGTTTCCCCATCTCCCCGAGAAAGATATTGCTCTCGCGGTGAACCACATCATTGAGTGCATGAGCGACACATTAAGCAGCGGTGGCCGCATTGAAATTCGCGGTTTTGGCAGCTTCAACTTACACTTCCGCCCACCCCGTCGTGCTCACAACCCTAAAACGGGTGAAAAACTCATCACCAATCCTAAATATGCCACGCACTTTAAGCCCGGTAAAGAAATGCGTGAGAATGTGAATGCCAACCGACACAAACCCATCGAAAAAGTGTCTAAGGCTGACATGGAAGATGAGAACGATTAATCACCACCAACACCATAAAACGGCTCGCATGGCGGGCCGTTTTTTTGATGCGCTTCTTCCCGCCCTGGCTTACACCCGCCACTCCATCGCAACATGCAACACACGGAGTATTTCCACGGTATCTTGTGCAACCCGATACGGAATCAAGAAAGGCGTTGAGGGAATAATTAACTCGCGCGTGCCAGGTACTCGCCCCGATCGCCCTAAGCCTGGGTGCAAGGAAAGGTGATCAACACTGCTTAATATTTTATTAGCAATGCGGTGAGCCGCTCGAGGGTTATTGTTTGCAATGTACTGCCGAAGAGAAACAAGATCATTAACAGCATCTTCCAACCATCTTATTTGCATTTAGGCGGCTTCCGTTCCTGATCGTCACCCCATGAATTTAACCAATCAGTAACGGTGTCATGATCAATAAATTTGGTCTTATCTTTCGCTTTTTTCAACGATTTTTCAATGGCAGCAATTTGCCATGATTGATTTTCAAGGTATTGCTCTATCGCCTCAGACGCCAAATAAGATTTGGTACGACCCGTTGCTTCCGCAAGGTCATCAAGCTGGTTTTTTGCTTTAGGCGTCACTCGCACACTGAGTGTGACAGCCGCCGCAGGTAAGGCATGGGACATAACAACCCCCTTTTCGTATTCATCGTATACGTTGTATTATAGCAGGGTTGCGAAAGAATGCAATCTATCGCAACCCGTTGTAAATTAAGTAATCGGCAACGTCACCCCTCGCTGACCTTGATATTTCCCAGCACGATCGCGGTATGAGGTTTCGCACATTTCATCCGATTCTAAAAACAACAACTGCGCCACCCCTTCATTCGCGTAAATTTTCGCTGGCAAGGTGGTGGTGTTCGAAAACTCAAGGGTAATGTGACCTTCCCACTCAGGCTCAAGCGGGGTGACATTCACAATGATGCCGCAGCGCGCATAAGTGGATTTACCTAAACAAATGACCAACACATTGCGCGGGATGCGAAAATATTCAACGCTACGAGCAAGCGCGAATGAATTGGGTGGAATAATGCAAACATCTGAATTCACATCCACAAAACTATCGGGTGAAAAATGTTTAGGGTCGACCACCGCTGAATTAATGTTAGTGAAAATTTTAAATTCCGGCGCGCAGCGAATATCGTAACCATAGCTTGACGTGCCATGAGACACCGCTTTGCCACTCGCCCCTTCCCTCACCTGGCCAGGCACAAAAGGGTCTATCATTTGATGCTCGGCGGCCATGCGACGTATCCATTTATCTGACTTAATGCTCATACTGACTCCTTAGCGAGGGGTAACAACAATATTGGGGAATTTTGAAGAATAATCTTCAGGCTGTAAAGAGAGCCAAGCGACCGCTTTATAAGCCGCCTCATCAAAAGCCTTAGCGTAAGCGCTATCAGGGGCTTGCAACACTGGCGGCTGACCGGCATCCGTCATTTCACGGATGGAACGCGCAAGCGGAATGCTCGCTAGCAATGGTAGATTAAAATCTTCGCTCAATTTAACGCCGCCGCCCTCGCCAAACAAATGCTCGGCATGGCCGCATTGCGTGCAATGAAACACACTCATGTTTTCAACCACACCCAACATGGGCACGTTTAATTTGGTGAACATTTCACACGCGCGCCTCACATCAGACAAAGCCACGTCTTGCGGCGTGGTCACAATAATGGCGCCGGCCAAAGGCATTTTTTGACACAGGGTGAGTTGAATATCGCCCGTACCTGGCGGCAAATCCACAATGAGGTAATCGAGCGCATCCCAGGCAGTGTCAAACATGAGTTGCTGCAAGGCCTTGCCTATCATGGGGCCGCGCCACACCATGGCGGTGCCTTCTTCTATCAAATAACCCATGGAAATGGTTTGTATGCCGTGACTCACGACAGGCATAAAGGTTTTGTCTTTCACTTTGGGCTTGCTGCCAACGGCATTAAACATCAAGGGCTGGCTGGGGCCGTAAATATCGGCGTCTAACAAGCCCACCTTGGCACCGGCTTTAGCAAGCGCCAGGGCCATATTCACCGACACCGTGGATTTACCCACCCCACCCTTGCCTGAAGCCACGGCAATGATATTTTTGACCTGAGGCAGGGCAGGAAGGCCGAGCTTGCCTGCGTGCGGACGAATGCGGGTGCTGAGCAAAACGGCCACTTCACGCCCCTCAGCGACCGGCAATAACCAGCGCTTGATGGCCTCGACCAGGTCCATTTCACGCGCCACGTGGGGGTAACCGAGCTGAAGGTCGACTTGGATGCGGTCTTGGGAGGCCGTGACACGCCGGGTTAATTTGGCTTCCGCCAGGGAGACCATCAACCAAGGGTCTATAAATTGATCAAGCCGGCTTTCTATCGTTTTTTGCAACACAAGACTCTCCTCAAGGGCGGGATTTTGGTATACTTTACCACTTTTTAACAATTGCGCATCGCTAAACAAGGAACTTGCTTCATGACGGCTGCCAAACGAAACATTCTGGTCACTAACGCCCTACCTTACGCCAACGGCCCGCTACACCTAGGCCACATGGTCGGCTATATTCAAGCCGACATTTGGGTGCGCTTGCAACGCATGCAAGGGCAACACTGCACCTACATTTGCGGCAGCGACAGCCACGGCACGCCCATCATGATTCAAGCTGAAAAATTAGGCATGACCCCTGATGCGCTCGTCGCTGACATGCAACAACGTCACGAAACCGATTTCAACGACTTCCTCATCAGCTTCGATGAATATTACACCACGCACTCCCCCGAAAACCAACAACTGGTTGAAACCCTTTACGAACGCCACCAAGCAGCGGGCAACATCAGCAAACACACCATACAACAAGCTTACGACCCCGTTAAAAACATGTTCTTGCCCGACCGCTACATCAAAGGCGAATGCCCGAAATGCGGCGCCAAAGACCAATACGGCGACAATTGCGAAGTGTGCAGCGCCGCTTACACACCCGCTGAATTAAAAAACCCATACTCCACCTTGTCCGGCACACCCCCCATCGAAAAAGAATCTGAGCATTATTTCTTTGATTTACCGCGCTTTGAAGCCTTCTTGAAAACCTGGACCAAACACGGGCATTTGCAAACCGAAGTCGCTAACAAACTCGGCGAATGGTTTGAATCCGGTTTAAAACCCTGGGACATTTCTCGCGATGCCCCTTACTTCGGTTTTAAAATTCCCGGTACCGATGAAAAATATTTTTACGTGTGGCTAGATGCACCTGTCGGTTACATGGCTGCGTTTAAACACTTATGCGAACAACGCAAAGACCTTAACTTTGACGACTACTGGAAGGCCGACAGCAACACTGAACTCTATCATTTCATCGGCAAAGACATTGTCTATTTTCACGCTTTGTTTTGGCCTGCCGTGTTACACGGCGCGGGCTTTAGAACCCCGAGCGCTATTTTTGCGAATGGCTTTTTAACGATTGACGGCCAGAAAATGTCGAAATCACGCGGCACTTTTATTAAAGCGCGCACCTTCCTTGATTTTTGCAACCCCGAATATTTACGCTATTATTTTGCCGCGAAATTAAGCGATGGCACCGACGACCTCGATTTAAATTTCGACGATTTCACACAACGCGTGAACGCAGATTTAATCGGCAAATACATCAACATTGCAAGCCGCACTTCGCCTTTCATCCATAAATTTGGGGAAGGTAAACTCGCTAAAACCATCACCGAACCCGCACTCTACGAACACTTCATGAAAACCGGCGACGACATTGCTGAAAAGTTTAATCAAATCGATGACAGCCAAGCAATACGACAAATCATGGGGCTTGCTGATCTCGCTAATCAATACATCGATGAAAAAAAACCGTGGACGCTCGCAAAAGACCCGAGCAAACACGATGAGGTGGTTGCCATTTGTTCAACCGCACTGAACTTATTCCGATGGTTAACGCTTTATTTAAAACCGGTGCTGCCAAAAACCGCTGAAGGTGTTGAGCGCTTTTTAAATATTTCACCGCTCTTGTGGGCTGATAAAGACAAGCCTTTAGTGAATCACCGCATTCATGAATATCAGCCACTCATGACACGCATAGACCCCAACCAAATCACCGCCTTAAAAGCGGCGGCTATCGCTGACATTGAAGCTTCCACGGTTAAATAATGCGCCCCACGCCCGCACAAATAGATGCCCTCTTGCCACAAACCCAATGCGGGTTGTGTGGCTACGGCGGGTGCCTGCCTTATGCCACGGCTTTGGCCGAGGGTGAGGCCACCATCAACCTCTGCCCACCGGGCGGCGTCGACACGCTACAAGCCCTGGGAGACTGCCTGGGTTTGCCTTCTTCACTCTATGTGGCCGACATGCAAGCCAAGGCCATTCCGCCGCGCGTGGCTGTCATTCGCGAAGCGGAATGCATAGGCTGCACCAAATGCATACAAGCCTGCCCGGTGGACGCCATCGTGGGCAGCGCCAAACTCATGCACACCATCATCACCGATGCCTGCACCGGGTGCGAGCTTTGCATCCCGCCTTGCCCTGTGGATTGCATCAGCCTGCTCGAAACGCCC
The DNA here is from genome assembly GCA_035764205.1 of Gammaproteobacteria bacterium. Taxonomy (GTDB): domain Bacteria; phylum Pseudomonadota; class Gammaproteobacteria; order DSM-16500; family DSM-16500; genus Aquicella. The sequence continues at coordinate 57,060 of DASTZQ010000007.1, read as the reverse complement.
GCGCCTTCACCTGAAAAAATCAATGAAAGGCGAGACCGCTTACACACCCGAAACGCCAGAATCGCGAAGAATAGTCCAAAAAATAACCAAATCACCCCTCTGAACGACAAAAAACAACAACTCATGGCCGCCCTCGCCCGCGCCAAGGCAAAAAAAAGCGCGCCTTAAGAAAACCTTCAGAATTCTTGTATATAATAAAAAATATAGCTAAAGTATAAGAATATAAAATGAAAACAAGAGAAAAAAACACATTCAAAGACGAGAAACTCATTCGGTGGGGGCTGAATCTCAAAGAGAAACAAACCCAAAGAAGGGCTATGGCTGAGTCTGCAGAACCCATCAACAACCTCCTTAACTACACGGATAACACCCTCACCAACTTATCCAATCTCGTTGCAGGCATCCAACCCATTCTTCACATCAGCATTAATTTTTTAATGCACGCCCTAAATAGCATCCCCTGGATTAGCGTTTTTTTAAACGTATTAAACGGCATCTTCCGAGCAATACGCTCACTGGTAATCAAGCAAACCGATAACAAAAAAAATGGTAACCTCGGCCCTATTGGTGTTTACAGCCAACGCATTTGGCTGACCACCACAGGCATTTCAGCGATTGCACTAGGGCTAGCAAGCATGTTTGTTGCAACTTTAGCCGTTCCCTTTACCATCGCCTCCTGTGCAGTGGATACACTAAACCGCCTTATCAAATTCGGGAAATCACTCCTGCAGTATTTCACGATGCCGAAAGATGCGCCCATCACAGAAAAATCAGAAGCACGAATACGTATTTTTTTCAAATTAGAAACGCTCATCATGTCAGCCATCTCACTGACCGGTACCATTTTATTATTCTCTCCATTAATGCCTGTAGGTGCAGGCTTGCTAATTGGCTCTGCTATATACGCCTTAGCTGACAGCCATAACATGAACCCATTTAAACACCTTTTCTCTTTCATCAAAAATAAAGTGAGCCCACCCAAAGCCGTCGAAGCCAAAACAAGCGTGGTGATCAGCGAAGCAGACAACACCCCGGAAGCAAAAGAAAAGAGAATGAAATTATTTGAAGCCATGTACTGCAAACCAACAGAAACCATTGCGCCCAAAAAAGAAGAAAAAACAAAGAAAGGGTGTGTGGAAACCAACATTCAAGCCTCTCGACGCAACCCCATGAAACTCTTTCAAGAGTCTCTCGAAAGACGCCCCGACATCCACATCGAAAGTAGAAGTTTTCGCCTCCGCTAAGTGGCGGGTTGAGTTTTAACTTCCGCCCACGTTGGATTACTCCAAGACCCGCCCACTGCGTAATAATAAGTGGTGACTTTCGCCACTTGTGAACTAATGATTTTATTCACCGCCAAAGCCGCAATGCCCGCCACCGGCCCAGAAATAATGGCCGCAGCAACCGGGATGCTGGAAGTGACATAAGGCGTCACACTCAAGGTGAAATCATAGGTTTTTGCAGCCAAACCAATGGCGCCATTAATTTCAACGCGCGCAACCGGGCCATCAAAACGCGTGTTTTTAGTCACCGCATTGCCATTCACGAAATTAAAATCGCCTTTGAACGAATCAAAGCTATACCCTTTTTGAAACACGTCACTGAAATCTAAGCTGAGGCGACGAGGAATGGTTTGCAAACTGAAAATGCTAAGCATTTTACCGAAATCCATTTTAGCGCCACTGGTGTCACCCACATCCACAATGCGACCTGGACCAAGCGTAATGTTTACGCTCCCATTTAAGGCTTTTAACGATAAATCAGAAGGAGCGGCTCGCCACTGCAAATTAAATTTTGCCTGGCCTTTAGTGGCCACTAAATTGTGTGCATCCACACCCAATTGCGCAAGCCAAGTGCTAAGCGATGTGGCGGTGATTGAGCCATCAAGTTGCGTGGTGCTTCTTGAGCCCGACTGCACCCAACTGCCGGCACTATCCATGCTAACGCCATTCGCGCGCAACTGCAGCTGCTTGATGGCCATGCCCGAAGCCGTTGGCGCTGTCTGCAAAGACACAGCACCCAATTGCATGCCATTCCAAGCCACATTGGCCGCACTGATGGAAAGTGATGGAATGTCACGCGCACTTAAAGTGTCCACCTGACTGGTTGAGCTCGTTTGTAAATTAACATAATCAAGGTTAGCCGTGATTTCTGAACGCGATGTTAAATTCATCGGCACTTTCAAAGCGCCTGATAATTGGTTGCTCTTGATCGTGACATTCCAAAACGACGCCATTGGCACCGCACTAATGGAAGCCGCCGTCATGGTTTGGCTCAATAAAGCAATTTTCTTCGCGTTAATATTCACACTTTTCAGTGGCAACACCGAAGAAACACTGCCACCGCTCATTTGTGCTTGATAAGCTTTAATGGTGTCCCAATCCAGGGTGTCGAAATTTGCGGTGATGCTCAGGCCTTTTCCACTTGGCCAATCCGGGTTGCCTTGACCCAGCATCACATTCGCTGCGGTTAAATCAAAACGATCATTTTTAGCTTGTAGAAAAAGCGCCGCTTGCACCAACTGACCGTAAGACACTTTCGCTTTTAAAGGTTGATTGTCTTGTATGGTTAAATCCGCTGAAAATGGCACGGCGGTGTTTGCTGGCTTACCGTAAGGTGCTGGCAATTTAATGGCAACCCCTTGCAAATCACTTTGTAAATTCACTTGCACTGGTTGGTCGAAGCCTAAATTTAGTGTCGCGGTTAAATCCGTGCTGCCTGTTGCGAATTGCGAAACCGGCACGTGCAGCCAATCTTCCAAGTCAGACAAACGGCAATGCGTTGCCACCTTGGCTTGCACGTAAGCCGGGGCTTTAGAAGGTGCAATGGTCGCCAAAGATAAGGTGAGGGGCTCGCCAAACAACTGGCCTTGTAAGGCATTCGCATCTGTCGATTTTTCAGAAAAATTCACCAAGCCGTTTAAATGATCAATGTTCAAACGCCAAGGCACTAAGTTGAGCCGCGCCTCAGATAAACCAATTTGACCATCCACCACCGTGTTATCAGGGTTATCAAGTGGCACGGTTAATTTTAAACGCAGTGTCATCGGGCCATTCACCGCCACATCTTTAAACAAGCGGCCTATCGTTTTTTGCAAGGGGCTTTGCTGAACAAAGGCCAAGCCCTTGGAAAAATCGGTGTTGATTTGAATGTTAGTGACTTGCAATAGGTTAGGGTCGTCACTGCCCAAATTAGGAATCACCGCTTCCACCCCGGACACCGGAATGGAAAGCACGTGCGCTTCATCCGCTTTCACCGTCATGTTGCGGCCAGCAAAACTCAGTGATGCGTTGATGTTGTCAACCAGCGGCCAATCATCGGCGTAACGCAAGGTCACGCCTTTCACTTTAGCGATGACACTAAACTCACCGTTGTTTTTATCAAACGGAAAATCATCCACTTTGCCGCGCAACACAAAATGCCCGTCTTCCGCTTGGCCAGATAAAAAAGCCGTGCTCAACCAGTGGCCTAAATTAGGGCTAAACACGTGCAAAGGCAAATAAGGCGCAATTTTTTCAGCCGCTGCCACCGTGATGTCGCCAGAAATATCCACCGTTGGCATGGCTTGATCGAAAATCAGCGTGCTTTTATTGAAAGATAAAGCAAGGGCATCATTACTGATGCCTAAATTCGGAATGGTGATTTGCCAATGCGCATTAGCATCTTGCTGCCAGGTGACATCGCCCACGAGTTTGCCAATATTCACGGGTTGTGCAAACACAGCATTTAAAGTGAGCACGGCATGCTCACTGTTTAAGTGCAATTGGCCAGCTTGACCATCCCAAGTGAGCTGACCTGAGATGTTATCCACCCCAGGATAAGCTTGATACGGTTGGAATTGAAGGCGCGATAAGCCCATCGCAAGCTTGGTGTTTTGAAGCGTTGGCGCAGCCGCTAAGCTGATATCAGACTGCGTCACATCCCCTTGCAATTTAGTTTGCGTGATAAATTGACGAAGCGATGGCGGCAAGCCGCCCGATGACGACAAAACAAAACTCAAGGCATCGCTCACGTTAAGGTAACCCGTGCGTATGCGCGTTGGCACCCAGGTTTGATTCGCCGATGGCGTTAAAGCAACATAAAAACTGGTGGACGGCCAAAGGTGCTTAGGTAAATCCAAGAGCACATCATCGCCTGCAATGATTTGCTGGTTGCCTGATTGCATCCAACCCACGGTTGCGCTTAAGCGATCAATGGGGTGGGCGGAATGATCGGCGTTGGAATAAAGATTCGCATCATACAATAACAACTGGCTTTGCACGCGCTGCCACGCACCCTGATTCCAAACCGCCCACGTTTTGGCGCTCACCAAACCATCGTTCACCTGCCAACCTTGATAGCTCAGGCCCTTCCACCATTGGCTTAAAGCAAGGCCAGACACATAAGCATAAATGCGGGCATTTAAGGTAGCGGGGTCCATCACATTGCCCACGCATTGTATGGCAAGCGTGACTTTCGTTGGCAAAGCTTGGTGTAAAATGGCACTGCCTAAAACGGTGTGCTTTTCCCCTTCATTTTTTAAACTTAAATTATAAAGCGTGACATAACGCTCTTGGCCGTGCATGCCGGTGTAGCGAAGATCGATGTCTTGTAAAAATAAATGTGGTTGCAAGGTGAGCCATGTCACCACATCGGTAAATTTGGATTCCCTGGCATAAGGTTGATTTTGATAACCACCAATCGCCGGGAACCCCTGCACGACAAATTCGCCTTTAGCATCTTGCTTGACGATTAAATCGGCGCCTTTAACCATCACGCCGTCTAAGACCAACTGACGCTGCCACAAACTTTTAGGTAATGAAAAAAACACTCGCACCGCCTCAATTTGCACGGTGGGCTTTTTTGAATCTCGGCTTAAGAAGGTAACCTTGTTTAGCGTGATTTCAGGGTCGTATTTGTACCAAGACAAGTGCACGCTTTCGATGGTGAGCGGCAGCTCAAGCAGCTGACTGGCCCACGCTTCAATGTTAGGCAGGCGCGAATTCAAATAAGGCGTTAATATGCCTAACACGACCATCGCGATGGCCGCAAGAATCACCAACACTGACAGTAAATAACCTGTTTTTTTTGTCATGGAGAATACGATGTGTTTCACCCGCACCCCTCCCAATTAAGCAATGCGTAACCAGCGGCGATAATCACGCAAAATAATGTAAAGCCAAGGCCAGAGCAACATGCTAGACAAAGAAGCCATCCAGTAAAAGTGATGCGATGGCGCCTCACCCACAAACCCTTGAACAATGTAAATAATGAGTTGATATAATAAGACTAACATAAAAACGGTTAGCGCTTGTTGCGTTAAGGGGTAAAGCCGTAAACGCATGTGCAAACGCCCAACCAAATAAACAACCACGGTGTAAGCCAAGGCGTGTTCGCCCAACACCGTGCCTGACATTAAATCAACCACCAAACCCGTGAACCAAGCCACGCCCACGCTCACCCGATGTGGCACGCTCATGCCCCAATAAATTAAGACCATCAAGACCCAAGCCGGCCTAAACCAGATTGTCCAAGCAGGCATGGGGAGAATGGCCAAAGCCATGGCGATTAACAAGGTGGCTAAAATACCCATGCCTTATGGTTTCCCCTGTGTCCAGATGAGTAAGACTTGTCGACTGCTGCCTAAACGCGCGCTCGGCTCTAGCATGATGCCTGCAAACTGATGCGCAGGGTCTTTATTCACACTCACCACTTTGCCCACCGGAAAGCCTTCGGGGTAGCGATCACCAAGGCCCGAGGTGAGGAATAAATCACCCACTTCAACATCGGCGGTTTTAGGCACGTAAAGAATGCGTAACTTGCCAGAATAGCTGTCACCGGCTGCAACCGAGCGCATGCCCGTTCTCGAATTTTGCACCGCAATGCCGCTGTGCGGGTCGTTGATCAGTAATACACGGCTAGAATAAGGCCCCAATTGAATGATTTGACCCATGATGCCGTAAGCATCGAGCACGGGCTGGCCCAAATAAACACCGTCTTGCCTGCCTTTATCAATGATGACCTGATTCACAAAAGGCTCAACATCGACGGCTAATAATTCAGCAATGAGGGTGCGCCCCTTCACTTGCTTAGAAGACTGCAATAAAGCTTTTAAATAATTATTTTCATTTTCGATGGCCACCAAGCGCTGCAATTGCGCTTGCAGGAGTAATTGATTGGCTTTGAGTTGGTCGTTGTCTTGAACCAAGGCATCGCGAGACGTGAGCAAATTTTTCACTTCGTCGATTAAATCGGTAGGCCAACTGACCATGGCTTGAATGGGTGTGATGGGAATGGTCATGGCTTCACGCACGGCACGAAACTGAGGCACGCGCTTATCAAGCACCATTAGCGTAATAGCCAAGGCGATTAATATCAGCGCGCGCAACCCCGGCTGAGATTCATGTGTGAATATGGAACGGATAAGTCAAACCCCCGTTATTCCCTAAGTAAAAAGTCCATATTGGATGAGCCTATCATTTCAAGCGCTCTGCCACCGCCGCGCGCAACACAGGTGAGGGGTTCATCAGCGATGATCACAGGCAAGCCCGTTTCTTCCATGAACAAGCGGTCGATGTTGCGAAGCAAGGCGCCACCACCCGTTAAGACCATGCCACGCTCAGCAATGTCAGCGGCTAATTCAGGTGGGGCTTGCTCAAGTGCGGCACGCACAGCACCCAAAATACCTGAAAGTGGTTCTTGAAGTGCTTCGAGTATCTCGTTGCTGCTAATGGTAAAACTGCGGGGAATGCCTTCGGCCAAATTGCGACCACGGACTTCCATTTGCAACACTTGGTTAAGCGGGTAAGCCAAGCCGATTTCGTGTTTGATGCGCTCAGCGGTGGATTCACCAATGAGGATGCCGTAGTTGCGGCGAACATAGCTCACAATGGCTTCATCGAAACGGTCGCCACCAATGCGGACGGAGGCTGAGTAAACAATGCCGTTCAATGAGATAATGGCGACTTCTGTCGTGCCACCACCAATATCAACCACCATGGAACCACGGGCTTCTTCCACTGGCATGCCAGCACCCATTGCAGCGGCCATGGGTTCTTCTAATAAGAAGACTTCACGCGCACCAGCACTGACCGCCGATTCGCGAATAGCCCGGCGCTCAACTTGCGTGGAGCCACAAGGCACCGACACCAACACGCGAGGGCTAGGACGCAAAAAGCGATTCTCATGAACTTTATGAATAAAGTGCTGTAACATCTTCTCGGTAACGTAAAAATCGGCGATGACGCCGTCTTTCATTGGGCGAATAGCGCTGATGTTGCCAGGCGTACGGCCAAGCATGAGCTTTGCTTCACTGCCCACGGCCACCACGTGCTTTTGCCCGACCGTTTCATTGGCTTGACGTATGGCAACCACTGAGGGTTCATTTAAGATGATGCCCTTACCGCGGACGTAAATCAGGGTATTGGCGGTGCCCAAATCGATGGAAAGATCGTTCGAAAAATAACCACGTAGTCGTTTAAACATGAGAGTGTGACATCCTTAAATCAGAGACGAATTATCATAGCATTCTAATCACTCATTAGACCGAAGCCAAGCAATATTCAATTTATCCTACTATCGCAACCGAGAATCGTTCCGTGTATAATCCTCGCTCTTTTCATTCCAAGAAAATTGCGGGAGCACTACCCATGTCCTTTACCCCTGAAGATGCTAAAAAAGTTGCTCACCTTGCCCGTTTAAATATGAGTGAGCAAGACTTGGCCACCTTTGCGCCACAAATTGCAGACATGCTGTCTATGATCAACCAACTGAATCAAACAGACACCACCGGCATTGAACCCATGTCCCATTCCCTGGATGTGACACAGCGCCTGCGCCTGGATGCGGTCACCGAACACGACCAACGTGAAAAATTCCAAGCCATTGCACCCGCCGTTGAAGCCGGCCTGTATCTCGTCCCCCAAGTGATAGACTAAATGAGGCCTAAGCCCTATGCATTACAAAACCATTGCTGACTTATCCAAAGCCCTCGCTGACAAAACCCTCACCAGCGTTGAGCTCACCCAACACATGCTTGATCGCATCGCTAAGCATGATAAAACCCTAAATAGCTATATCACCATCACGCCTGAACAAGCCTTGGCGGCGGCAAAAGCGGCCGATGCCACCCGTGCCGCTGGCAAGCACACACCGCTCACCGGCATCCCAATTGCGCAAAAAGATATTTTCTGCACCGACGGCGTGCGCACCTCTTGCGGCTCAAAAATACTCGATAATTTCAAAGCCCCTTACAATGCCACCGTGGTTGAACGCTTAAATGCAGCCGGTGCTGTCATGCTCGGCAAAACCAACATGGACGAATTCGCCATGGGGTCTTCCAATGAAACCAGCTTCTACGGCCCCGTAAAAAACCCCTGGAACACCAACACCGTGCCAGGCGGCTCATCGGGCGGTTCTGCCGCCGCGGTGGCGGCTGGCCTTGCCTTTGCAGCGACGGGCACTGACACCGGCGGCTCCATTCGCCAACCCGCAGCGCTCACGGGTATCACCGGCTTAAAACCCACTTACGGCCGCGTTTCACGCTACGGCATGATTGCCTACGCTTCTAGCCTCGATCAAGGCGGCCCCATGACACGCACGGCGGAAGACGCGGCCATCTTGTTAAATGCCATGGCTGGCTTCGACCCCAAAGATTCCACCAGCCTTGATGTGCCCGTGCCCGATTACACGGCCACCTTAACAAAATCCATCAAAGGATTGCGCATAGGCCTGCCCAAAGAATATTTCAGCAGTGACTTAAACCCTGAGATGGCGAAGGTGTTGCAAACAGCCATCCATGAATTAGAAAAACTGGGCGCGACTTTGCATGAAGTGAGCTTACCTAACACAGCGCTTTCTGTGCCCACGTATTACGTGATTGCACCGGCGGAATGCTCTTCCAACCTCGCGCGTTTTGATGGCGTGCGTTACGGTTACCGTTGCAAAGATGCCGTTGATTTACTCGACCTTTATCAACGTTCACGCTCTGAAGGTTTTGGCAGCGAAGTGAAACGCCGCATCATGATAGGCACGTATGTTTTATCGGCCGGCTATTACGACGCTTATTATTTAAAAGCCCAACGCGTGCGCCGTTTAATTTCCAATGATTTTGCAGAAGCCTTTAAACACGTCGATGTCATCGCCGGCCCCACTTCACCAACGCCTGCATTTGAATTTGGTGCAAAAAGCGCCGACCCCATCAGCATGTATCTCTCCGACATCTTCACCATTGCCGTGAATTTAGCGGGCTTGCCTGGCATGTCAGTGCCTGCCGGTTTTATTAATCAATTGCCCGTTGGCTTGCAGCTCATTGGCAACAACTTTCAAGAAGCACAATTACTAAACATCGCACATCAATACCAATCGGTCACCGATTGGCATCAACGTCATCCGGAGGGCTACTAAGATGGAATGGGAAGTCGTTATTGGGCTTGAAGTCCACGCACAATTACTCACGAAAAGTAAAATTTTTTCCGGCGCTTCCACGCAATTTGGCGCAGAACCCAACACCCAAGCCTGCGCGATTGACCTTGGCATGCCTGGCGTTTTACCCGTGTTAAATCATCAAGCGGTTGAAATGGCCATACGCTTTGGTTTAGGCGCGAATGCAGAAATTGCACCTCGTTCAGTGTTTGCACGTAAAAATTATTTTTACCCTGACTTACCTAAGGGCTATCAAATCAGCCAATATGAATTGCCCGTGGTTGGCAAAGGGTATGTGGATGTATTGCTTGACGATGGCAGCATGAAACGCATTAACATCACGCGCGCTCACTTGGAAGAAGATGCCGGCAAATCATTGCACGAAGATTTCAACGGTCAAAGCGGCATCGATTTAAACCGCGCAGGCACACCCTTGCTTGAAATTGTGTCTGAACCTGAAATGCGCTCTGCCAAAGAAGCCGTTGCTTATTTAAAAACGATACACACCTTGGTTCGGTATTTAGGCATCTGCGATGGCAACATGCAAGAAGGCTCTTTCCGTTGCGATGCCAACGTTTCTGTGCGCCCCAAAGGCGAAACGAAATTTGGCACACGCGCTGAGTTAAAAAACATTAACTCTTTTCGCTTTGTTGAAAAAGCGATTAATTACGAAGTAGAAAGACAAATTAACCTCATTGAAGGCGGCGGCAAAGTCATCCAAGAAACACGGCTTTACGATGCTGACAAAAACGAAACGCGTTCCATGCGCTCAAAAGAAGAAGCGAATGATTACCGCTACTTCCCCGACCCCGATTTACTCCCGCTGGTCATCAGCGCAGCTGATATCGAACGCGTTCGCCAAGATTTGCCTGAACTGCCACAACAAAAACGCGAACGCTTTGTCTCGCAATACAGTTTAAGCGCTTACGACGCCGGCACGCTGTCTGCCAACCGCGAGTTAGCCGCTTACTTTGAAGGTGTGGTGGCCGTTTCCAAGCAGCCTAAGCTCGCTGCGAACTGGATCATGAGCGAACTGCTGGGTGCCTTGAACCGCGAAAACAAAGACATCACGGAAAGCCCTATTTCCACCGAACGCTTAGGCCACCTGGTCACGCGTATCGCTGATCAAACCATTTCTGGTAAAATAGGCAAAACCATCTTTGAAGCCCTCTGGAATCAAGAAGGTGAAGTCGATGCCATCATTGAAGCACGCGGCTTAAAGCAAGTGAGCGACACCGGCGCCATTGAGAAATTGGTCGATGAATTGCTCGCTGCCAACCCTCAACAAGTCGCAGATTTCCGCGCTGGCAAAGACAAACTCATGGGCTTTTTTGTTGGCCTCGCCATGAAAGCATCGGGTGGCAAAATGAACCCAGGTCAGCTAAACGAAATCTTAAAGAAAAAACTTCAAGGCTAAACACATGCAAACATCGAGCGCATTAACATTAAAAGGCAGAACCTACGAATCACTGTTCACGAGTGACGGCCTGCATGCGCTCGATGCTGCTTTTCTTCAACACTTACACAGCGTGAATGCTGAATGGCACACGCAACTTTTACTTTATCGTAACAATCATTCAACGCTGCCCCCGATTGAACAAAGTGAATTACTCATACGCGTGGGTGTGGTTTTAGAGGCTTTTTTAGCCGATTTATTTAATATTCAAGCAGCGGTAGAGCAACAACAAGTGCTCACCACCAGCGAAAACCCAATTTCCAGCTTTAAAAAATATTATGTGTTAAAGCGCGCCAAAAAAGAAATTAACAAGGCCGCGACCTTTCCATCCTTCAAGGAATTAAACACCCTCATTGAAAAAGCACTCGCAAAAGCCGCCTTACAAACCGAAGACAAAGAACTCGCGATTGCACTCTTAGGCATGGAATACTTAAACCACGCTGAACAACACGAAGCTGGCATTGAAACCTTGGTGCAATGGTGCACACAAGCACTCGCCTCGCAAGCAGGGCAAGCTTACACCCATGATTGGGTCAGTTTTACTTTACCTGAACGCCTAGATTATCACGCTTTAGTCAAAACCGTGCCCGTGAAAGACGATGCCTTCGGTCGTTTAAGCGCACCCGAAAATGAATGGCGCGAGCGCGATGGCTTTAAACTCACCGATGCCCGCATGAGCGCGCGCGAAGTGCAAGACGAAGTGAATTATTGCATTTACTGCCACGATCACGACGGGGATTTTTGCTCTAAAGGGTTCCCGGTTAAAAAAGGCGACCCCGCACAAGGCTTCAAAAAAAATCCGCTGGACATCACCCTGACTGGCTGCCCACTCGAAGAAAAAATTTCTGAAATGCAGTTTTTAAAACGCGATGGTTACACCCTTGCCGCACTCGCGATGGTCATGGTCGACAACCCCATGTGCCCCGCCACCGGGCATCGCATTTGCAATGACTGCATGAAATCTTGCATTTATCAAAAACAAACACCTGTCAACATTCCACAAGTTGAAACGCGCACACTGACAGATGTGCTCAATTTACCTTGGGGTGTTGAAATTTACGACTTGCTCACGCGCTGGAACCCGCTGCGTCAACAACAATGGGTGATGAAACCTTACAATGGCTTAAAAGTGTTGATTGCCGGCATGGGGCCGGCGGGCTTTACCCTTGCCCACCATTTGTTGCAAGAAGGCTTTGCGATTGTTGGTTTCGATGGCTTAAAAATAGAACCGCTGCCAGAAACCTTGATTAAAAACCCCATTAAACATTTTGCTGACTTGCAAGAGTCCCTCGATGAACGCATCATGGCGGGCTTTGGTGGTGTGGCTGAATACGGCATCACGGTGCGTTGGGATAAAAATTTTCTTAAACTTATTTATTTAAGTTTAATGCGTCGCCCGCATTTTCAAGTGTTTGGCGGCATACGCTTTGGCGGCACCATCACGGTGAATGATGCTTGGGCCTTGGGCTTTGATCATTTTGTAATTGCCGTCGGTGCGGGTTTACCAAAAGCCTTACCCATCCCTAACAGCATGGCGCCTGGCATGCGTCAAGCCAATGATTTTTTAATGGCCTTGCAATTGGGCAATGCGGTGAAACCTGAAAGCCTCACCAATTTACAGCTGGAATTACCTGCCATTATCATCGGCGGCGGCTTAACGGGTGTGGATACCGCGACCGAAGCACAAGCCTATTACATCACGCAAGTTGAAAAAATCGCATATCGTTATCGCACCTTAGTGAGCGCGATTGATGAAGCGAGTATTTTAAATGAGCTCGATATCAGCTCACGCGAAACCTTACACACCTTTTTAAAGCACAACGATGAAATCACAAAAGAACGCGCACGCGCAAAACAAGAAAATCGCGAACCCAATTTCATTAAACTCATCCATGCCTGGGGCGGCGTCACCATTGCTTATCGCAAAACCATGCAAGCCTCGCCGGCTTACATTAACAATCACGAAGAGTTGATTAAAGCCTTAGAAGAAGGCATTTTTTACCTCGAAAATGTTGAGCCGGTGTCAGCTGAACTCGATGAACACGGCCACACACAAGCGCTCATTATTAAACACACGCAAACACAGCAAGAACAGCGCCTACCCGCGCGCAGCTTATTAATTGCAACCGGCACACAACCTAACACCGCTTATGAATTTGAACACAAAGGCACGTTTAATCGCGTGAATTTACAATATCAACACTACGAAGACACGGCTGGTGAGCTCACCTCGGCGCACGGTGTTCAGCACTGCAAAGAACCGCATTTCGGCCCCTTCACTTCTTATCACGAGCACGACAAACGCGTGAGTTTAATTGGCGACACTCACCCCGTGTTTCATGGCAATGTGGTAAAAGCCATTGCCTCAGGCATGCGAACTTACCCTAAAATTTTAGCCTTGCTTAAAAACAAATTATCCATCGGCAATGAAAGCGAATACGCTTTATTTTCTGAACGCATGCGCCATTTGTTTACCGCGCGCGTTCAACACATCAAGCAACATGCGCATTTACTCGAGCTCAGCATACAAGCGCCACTTGCCGCGTCACACCACCAACCCGGCCAATTTTATCGCTTACAAAACTTAGAAACCGAAGCCCTGCCTTGTGATGACACCTTATTGCAAATGGAACCATTGGCCTTAACTGCCGCTTCCGTTGATAAAACCCATGGCGTCCTCACCTTTTTGGTGAATGAAAACAGTGCGAGCGCCAAAGTATGTCGCACCCTCACGCCCAATCAACCCGTTGCTTTAATGGGCCCAACCGGCGTCAGAACCAAAATCCCGAATGAACATGAAACCGTGCTCATTTTAGCAGACACCAGCAATTTAGCCTTTGTGCAAGCTTACGGCCAAGCTTGCCGTGAGGCGGGCAACCACGTTTTAATCATTGCGCAATTTGACAATCCAGCCGCCATTTATTCAAAAGCCGCACTGGAAGCCTCAGCCGACACCGTGGTTTGGCAATTAAAAGAAGGCACGCTCACCATACGCAACAGCGACTACCTCTACCGTGGCAACGACCTGATGGATGCCCTGCTCACGTACAGCCACATCCAACGCAATGGCAAACCCATTTTGCACGACGTTGACCGCGTTTACGTCATTACCAACGTCGACCTTCTAAAGCGCTTTCAAGCGGCTCGATCCACCACCTTAAAACCCCATTTGCTGAAAAACCCAGCCGTGGTTGGCGCCGTTTACGGGCACATGCAGTGCATGTTAAAAGGCGTGTGCGCACAATGCTTGCAATGGCAAATCGACCCTGACACTGGCCTTCGCACCAAGGCCGTGTTTGCCTGTTCGTGGCAAGACCAGCCGCTTGAAATCATCGATTTAAACCACCTCGAGGCACGCCAACACCAAAACCGCCTGCAAGCGGTGCTGAGCCTTAAATGGGTGGATTATACACTCGCGAAAGTGTTACCCTAGTGTCATCAGTGTATCTAACCGGAGGTTTACCATGTCCATGATTTTACTGATCGTCCTCGCCGTCATTGTTGGTTTTGGCATCATCACTTACAACCGCCTGATTGCTCAAATTGAAGCCGTTAAAAATAACGAAAAACAAATCGACATCCAGCTCGATCGTCGCTTCAAAGTCTTTGAATCCTTAATCAGCGTTGTTAAAAAATACATGGATTACGAACAAACCACTTTAAAAGATGTGGTCGCGCTTCGTAACCAAGCCAATCAAGCGAAAGCCAATGGCGACAACCAAGGCCGTTTTGCCGCTGAAAACCAAATCTCCTCCATTGCCAATGGCTTAAATTTAGTCTTTGAACAATACCCTGACTTAAAAGCCAACCAAAACTGCTTACAACTTCAAGAAGAAATTGTCAGCACTGAAAATAAATTGGCTTTTGCAAAACAGTCTTACAACGACAGCATTGAAATTTATAACGCTGACAAAAAATCTTTCCCGGCGAATGTCATTGTCGGCGCCTTTAAATCCAAACTCGACATGGATTTCACTTACTGGCAGCTCGCTGCTGGCAAAGTGGCCGAACAAGAAAATTACACGGTTAAATTATAATGAGCGACGCCTTATCTGATTTCATCAGCACCAGCCCAGATTGGCGTAAAACGCTCAAGCAAAACAATCGCAGGACGATCATTGTGGTCGGCCTGTTTTTTTTAATTTACACCGGCATCGGTTTTTTGATAGACATGGTGATGGTGGCTTCGCGCTACCCCAAAGCCACCCTGCCACAAATTGCGGACGCCTTAATTCACTTTCAAATTTTCCCCATCGCAACCTTTATTTTATTAGGCGTTGCGTTTGTGTCTTTGTTTGTGGCTGTGTTGCTCGCTGATAAACTCATGCTCTTAGGCACCGATTACCACGAAATTACGCCCTCCACGGCCAAAACCCTGCAAGAAAAACAGCTTTATAATGTGGTTGAAGAAATGAAAATTGCCGCGGGCTTGCGTTACATGCCTAAGGTTTATTTAATTGACGCTGACTACATGAATGCCTTTGCCAGCGGCTTTAGCGAAAAATCCGCGATGGTGGCCATCACGCGTGGCTTGATTGAAAAGCTAGACCGCGATGAATTGCAAGCCGTCATGGCGCATGAATTAAGCCACATTCGTCACCTCGATATTAAAATCACCATCACGGCATCCCTGCTCGCGAACATGACCTTAATGGTGCTCGATGTCTTTTTTTATAACGCTATTTTTTCCAGCCGTTCGTCCGATGGCGAAGATGGCCGCTCACGCAACACCCTCACCACCATTTTAATTATTTTGCGTTATTTGCTGCCCGTCGTGAACATTATCATGCTGCTTTATTTAAGCCGCAGCCGCGAGCTCATGGCCGATGCCGGCTGCGTTGCCATCACGCGTGACAACCAACCGCTCGCGCGCGCCTTATTAAAAATCAGCGGCGATCACCAGCAAAACAAACGCGCTTACACCAAACAATATCAACAAACCCCGCATGAAAACGTAAGACGCGAAGCTTATATTTTCGACCCTTCCCAAGCGGGCATCAGCAGCTTTAATTCCGTGAGTGATGTGTTTAGCACTCACCCAAGCTTGAGCGCGCGCTTAAAAGCCTTAGGCTTTGAAACCAAAGACGATAAATAATGAAACGACTCGGCATTTTGCTCACCAACACAGGCACACCGGATGCACCCACGACAAGTGCTGTCAGGCGTTATTTACGCGAGTTCTTATCAGACAAACGTGTTGTGCATCTGCCACGCCTCATTTGGCTGCCCATTTTATATGGTTTAATTTTGCCGTTTCGCGCAAAAAAATCAGCCGCTTTATATCAACACATTTGGACGACCGATTCCCCCATGCGTTTACACATGCAGGCACTCGGTGAAAAATTAGCGCATTATTTGCAAAATGAAAACACGGAAGTGGTGGTTGCACTCGGCATGAATTACGGCAACCCAAGCATGGCGAATGGTTTAAAAACCTTATTTGCCGCTGCGATTGATGAACTGATCGTCTTGCCCTTATACCCCCAATATTCCGACACCACCACCGCTTCCAGTTTTGATCGTGTTGAAGCCTATATTAAAAACTACACCAACCTACCCCCCATCAAAAAAATTCGTTCTTATGCCACTCACCCGGCTTATATTCAAGCGCTTGCTAACCAAATCGAAACCCACTGGGAAACGCACGGTCGCGCGCAGCATTTACTTATTTCTTATCACGGCATTCCCGAACGGTTTGTCAAAGAAGGCGACCCTTATCAAGCCGAATGCGAAGCCACCACACACGCCTTAGTGAAAGCCCTGGATTTACAGCCTGGCAGCTACACGCATTGCTATCAATCCAAATTTGGTTACGATGCCTGGCTGCAGCCTTCCACCCAAGATTTATTTAACACCTTGCCTTCAAAAGGGGTGCGAACGATCGATGTAATTTGCCCAGGGTTTTCGGTGGATTGCTTAGAAACCCTGGATGAAATTGCCATCGTGGGTCAGGAAGATTTTATTAAAGCAGGTGGCGAAACCCTGCATTACATTCCGGCTTTGAATGCGAGCACAGGGCAAGTATTGGCATTAGCTAGGATAATAAATTAAGCCACCTTACACCACTGATGACCTTCTTCTCTAAATTGCATCACTTCATCTTGATGCGCCATGGCTTCCAGTGTTGCAATGTCATTAACCAACTTAAAAATTAAATTATCCTGCTCAGGGTTAAGAAAAGAATGAAAAATAATTCTAAGCAAGTGATCAGCTGATTTTGAAATAGCATGCTTACCCTTTTCCCATAAAAGTATGGTTTGATAGTCACAGCCCAGCATTTTTCCTAATGCTGTTTGCGAAAAATCAAGCATGCTTCTAATAAATTTAATTTCCTTGCCGCTTAACAAGCCATGCTTATAGATTAAACTTAAGCCTATGGCTTTATGCAAACCCGAAAGATCGTGGATAAAAATTTCTTCATCGCCATCATCAAGGGGGGTTATTTCAAAGCCATTGGTTAAATAAATATTATCTAAGCCTGATTCGGTGTAATGATATGTTTTCATTTTTCTCTCCCACTAAACCCATATTGCTGTAATGACTAAAATCCTTTGTGTATATTTCAAAGTCGCGACCACTCTTAAATGTCTGCCTGCCGTTCTTTTTTCTAGTGTGACACGATACCCACCACCGTGATCATGAATTTGGTATGGCTCGTCCATCACGACACCCTTTTGCAAGCAATTAATCACTTCTGGAATTGCAATATCACGCTCATTCATTCGCGCTTTACTGTGTTTCGTCCAAGAAATTTTATCTGTCTTTACAAGATGATCAATAATCGCTTTAACCTCTGCCTTCGTTGGGCTCTTTTCCAGAGGGACAATTTCAAGCATTCAAACCTTCCTTAATATATAACTATTATATATATAATAAATGTATACTTCAAGCACTTCGATTGATTAAAATATAACCAGCTCTTCTTGCCGCCTGACCTAAGTTTGTGCTAAGCTAAGCTTATGACGGTATAAAGGAAGATACCTCGCGCCATGAATAATAGATTAAAATTTGCACTGTTTGCACTTTTTTTGACTAACCCAATATTGGCCCTGGCTAATCAGCCTTCGTATGGCGCCAACTTCTCACTGCCGGTTTACGCCACCGAACCCAAAGCCACCCACGGCTACCAATTCATGCTGAACTACGACCCAGACGCCTACCAATGGCGGCAGTTTAATGTTTATTTTGATGGCGGGTTTTCACATTTTTACGTAAACACGGCCCATAACAGCACCATTAATATTTATTCCATGGCGCCGGTCATTCGTTACACCTTCAAAAAACACTGGGAATTGCACCCCTACCTCGAATTAAGCGTTGGCCTCGCTTATTTAAACCAAACCCGGCTTGAAAACCGCAACTTGGGCATCCACTTTGCTTTTCAAGACCGCATGGGCGTTGGCACCCTCATTGGCTCGTCTGAAAAACTTTCTTTCGGCGTGCACGCCGTGCATTATTCTAACGCGCATTTATCAGACCACAACCAAGGGATTTCTATTCCGTTGGTGTTAGATGTCGGGTATCGGTTTTAAAGCCTACAACCTTTTACTTATCTTTATACAATCACAGGCACAAATTTTGACTGCTGAATATTTTTAACAGCAGATGCAACCGCCTCATCCAGCGTAACGGCTTCACGACTAAACTCAAGATAGACTGCACCACTACGAAAATGAATCAATGCATCACCACAGCTAGCCTCGTAAAGGCGATCTTCTAGATTGGGGGTCTTTTCATTTGCATTTTTAAGCAAAATTGTAAATTTAAATTGCTTCATTATTTTCTCCCTAAAATTTACAACACTACTTTAGAAAAATCACTCAAGAAAATACCGATAATTCGCGCCAAACACTTTCTGAATGCGCTTTGCTACTATTTTTCCAATAGGCCGATGCCCGTTTTCCATGTTGGATAAATTAGCTTGTGTCACTGCAATTCGTTTTGCAAATTCAACTTGAGTTAAACCTTCACGCAAGCGCAGGCCTTTTAACAAGGCGCCAGCTTTTGTATATTGCTCGTCTAATTTACCAAATAAACGCTCTAATGAAATAGATGAATCGCGTTTTTTCTCGCGCGTTTTTGGCTCTTCAACAACATAACGCTCAGCAATTTTTTTAGGAATAGCATAAGTCGTGTGATGACACGAAATAATTAATGCACTGCCATACGCATGAGCGCTAATAGGGTGCTTTTTCATGTGTTCCGACATAGTACACCTCAATCAGTTTTCTATTTTTATCTTTCAATTCCCAACAACACACATAGGTTGGCCTGCCCTTTTGAAGATGGCAATGACGCTTATCACCTTTTACACCGCCAAACCTTCCATAATTTGGCCAATCTGGTAATGCAGGCCCCCGATGGACAAGATCATTGAAGAGGTATCGAAACTGCAGTAAAGCCCTCTGTGGTAACTTTAAAGCAGCTCGCTCTACCGCTTTCGTTGGCAATACTATCCAAGCCTTATTCATAGTATAGCTCATATTTTGATATATTCCAAATAATGATATATTTCACAAAGCAACCCACCACACACCTCACAAAAAAACCTATCCTTCCAGTCGCGTATGTTATTATAATTAATAGTATTGTCAACACTTAAATACAAAAAACGAATTCACATCAACCCCCATCGCATCTGGCCACCCACCCCAACTCCGTGTATAGTGTTAGCGTTAAATCCAGCAAAACTGAGAGCGGGCATGCAAAAACGGATTGCCATAAAAAACCATTATCGTGAAATTCAACTCACCACCAGGCGTGCCTTAATGGCTGCCCTCATTATGTTTACTTTATTATTTGGCTTAATCATTCGCCTTGGTTATTTGCAAATCGTCAAACACGACATGTACACCACCTTAGCCACCAACAACTGGCTAGATTTAGTGCCCATCGAGCCCACCCGCGGTTTAATTTACGACCGAAACGGCGTCATTCTCGCTGAAAACACCCCCGTCTTCAGCTTAGACATCATCCCCTACGAAGTGCCGCACATGGATTCCACCTTGCAAGGCCTTAGAAGCATCGTGAATCTTTCCGACGACGACATCCTGCAATTCCAAAAACAATTAAGGCAACACCGCCGCTTTGACGAAATTCCACTCAAGTTAAAACTGAGCGAAGAAGAAGTCGCGCGCTTCACAGAAAACCAATATCGCTTCCCCGGTGTTTTAATTAAAGCGCGACTCATGCGCTCTTACCCTTACGGTGAAAGCTTTAGCCATGTCTTGGGCTATGTTGGCCGAATTAACATGAAAGAATTACAAGAAATTGACACGGCAAATTACAGCGCGAGCCATTACATCGGCAAACAAGGCATCGAAAAATATTACGAAGAAGACCTGCACGGCAGCGTTGGCTACGAACAAGTTGAAAACGACGCCAGTGGCAAACCGCTGCGCGTTTTAAAAGAAATTAAAGGCAAGCCAGGCACCAACCTCTACCTCACCATTGACAGCCGCTTGCAATTTTTAGCTGAAAAAGCACTAGACGGCCACCGCGGTGCGATTGTCGCCATTGAACCCGCCACCGGCCAGGTGCTCGCCATGGTGAGCCAGCCGGGCTTTGACCCCAACGTGTTTGTGACTGGCATCAGCCAACCCGATTATCAAGCCCTGCAATCCTCGCCTGATCGCCCGCTTTACGACCGCGCTTTACGCGGTTTATACCCCTTCGCTTCCACCATTAAACCGTTTTATGCGCTACAAGGCTTAGAAACCGGTGTGATTACTGAATTCACGTCCATCTACGACCCAGGTTGGTTTGAACTGCCCAATTATTCTCGACGCTTTCGCGATTGGCGCAAAGGCGGGCATGGCACGGTCGACATGGAAAAAGCCGTCATGCAATCTTGCGATACCTTTTTTTACACCCTCGCCTATCGCATGGGCATACGTCGCATGGACGACATCCTGAATGCCTTTGGTTTCGGCCAACTCACCGGCATCGACCTCGACGGCGAAGCAGCGGGCGTCGTTGCCTCACCCGAATGGAAACAAAAAACGCAAAAACAACGCTGGTACCCAGGCGACACCATCAACGCCGGCATCGGCCAAGGCTATATGCAAACCACACCCTTGCAACTGGCTCAAGCCGTGGCAACGCTTGCTAACCGCGGCAAACGCTTCATGCCTTATTTATTAATGGGCGAACAAACACCAGGCAAACCTTATCAAGTGCAACAACCCATTCCTCTGGAATCCGTGCCCGTGAAAGACCCTGAAAATTGGGAAGCCGTCATTTACGCCATGCAAGAAGTTGTCAGCAACCCACAAGGCACAGCTTACGGCTATTACGGCCGCGGCTACACTTACACGGTCGCCGGCAAAACAGGCACGGCGCAAGTCATTGCAAAACGCGCCGGCATTGAAGGCATCGAAAACCAAGACAACGTGCCCGAACGTTTTCGCGACCACCACTGGTTCATTGCCTTCGCCCCAACCGACCACCCTAAACTGGCTTTGGCTATCATTAGCGAAAACAGCAATATCGCCGCAAAAACAGCACGCATTATCTTTGATTATTATTTAGGAAGCCAACCAGATGCTACTGGAGCAACTCAAATACAAAATTAACACGCCAGCGCAAGACGCACGCTACCGCACGCCCTGGGAAGCCATGCACATCGATGTCATGCTGCTCACTTTCATTCTTATGCTCTGCTCTGCTGGCTTGTTGGTTTTATACAGCGCCAGCAGCGAAACCCCAGGCATGATCGAATACCAAGCCATGCGCATGTTAATGGCTTTTTTCATCATGCTCATGATCGCGCAAGTTCCACCCATGTCACTGCAACGCGCAGCACCCTGGCTTTATCTTTTTGGTCTTGGGTTGTTAGTCGTTGTGTTAATCATGGGTCACATAGGCAAAGGCGCACAACGCTGGCTCAACCTCGGGTTTATGCGCTTTCAACCGGCTGAAATCATGAAGCTAGCCATCCCCTTGGTGCTTGCACACTACTACCATAAAATTCATTTGCCCATCACCTTAAAATCAGTGCTGGCTGCCATTCCCATTATTTTAATCCCCGCCGTGCTCACCGCAAAACAACCTGATTTAGGCACCGCCATTTTGTTGGTCATGGCCGGCGGCAGCGTTTTATTTTTAGCGGGTTTAAGTTGGCAAATTATTGCGAGCACCTTTCTTGGCATCAGCATGCTCGTGCCTTTTGCCTGGTATTGGCTGCACGATTACCAACGCCAACGCGTGCTCACCTTCCTAGACCCCGAACGCGACCCACTCGGCACCGGTTATCACATCATTCAATCCAAAATTGCCATCGGCTCAGGCGGCATTTTTGGCAAAGGCTGGTTGAACGGCACGCAATCCAATTTACATTTTCTACCTGAACACACCACTGACTTTATTTTCGCCGTCTGCGGTGAAGAATTTGGGTTTGTCGGCAGCCTCATTTTAATCACTTTATTTACACTGATTGTCGCACGCGGCATCTACATCACCATCAATGCCCAAGACACGTTTTCACGTTTAGTGGCTGGCAGCATCACCTTTTCATTTTTTATTTCATTTTTTATCAATATGGGCATGGTTACCGGCATTTTACCGGTGGTCGGCGTGCCCCTTTTACTGGTAAGCTATGGGGGTTCGTCTATGGTGACGATCATGGCAAGTTTCGGTATCCTAATGTCCATACAAACTCACCGTAGGCTAGTCACCACCTAAGGGATAAAAAATGCGCAAGATTTTTTTAACATTGAGCTTAATCACGCTTTTCTTCAGCGCGAACTGGGCTTGCGCAGATCAAAACTTTGTCAACCGTCCCGATGTACAAGCCTTCATCAACATGATGGTCAAAAAATACGATTTCAAAAAAAGTGATGTCACAGCCGTCATGAACAGCGTTAAAATTCGCCCGCAAGTCATGATCCACTTCAACAAACCGCTGGAAATTGAACCTTGGCGCACTTACCAAATGTTGTTTGTGAATGAATGGCGCATTCAACACGGCGTTAAATTCTGGAAAGCCCACGAAGAAGCCTTGAAACGCGCTGAAGCAACTTACGGCGTGCCTGCAAGCATCATTGTGGCTACCATTGGCATTGAAACCAAATACGGGCAATCCATGGGTGAATACCGCGTCGTCGATTCCCTCTCTAGCCTTGGTTTCAGCAATTCTCCTCGCGCGGCTTATTTTCAAAGCGAACTCGCCCAACTTTTGTTGCTGGCACGCGAACAACACGTCGACCCACTCAAATTTGAAGGCTCTTACGCCGGCGCCATTGGCCAACCTCAGTTCATGCCTAGCAGCTACCGTTACTACGCCGTCAATTTCTCTAACAGCGGCACCATTGATTTAAGCAATGACATCACCGATGTCATCGGCAGCATCGCCAATTATTATCACAAACACGGCTGGAAAAAAGATCAACCCGTTGCTCAACCTGCACTCACCATTGGCAATCGCTATAATTACCTCGTTGCCAAACACAAACTTAAAAAATCTTTCACCGTGGCTGAATTGGCGAAATACGGCGTCATCCCTAAAACCAAAATTAAACACACGGATTTAAGCGTCAAGGTAATAGAACTGCCTAGCCGCTTTAGCAAAGAGTATTGGCTGGGTTATCACAACTTCTATGTCATCAAACGCTATAACAGCAGCGACCTTTATGCCATGGCGGTCTTTCAATTAAGCCAAACCATGGCCAGCGTACAGGAGCGTCTCAATGACGGCCCACACCACTAAGTTCATGAAAGCAAGCATTGCCATCGTTTTAATGTTGTTACTCACGAGCTGCGCCTTTACACGCCACAAAGACGGCCCACCCAATTACTACGTCGATGTCTCTAAAATCCCCAATGCCACGCCCAAAGTTGAACCCCGCGCTAAATACGGCAACTTGCCTTCTTACACCGTGTTTGGTAAACGCTATTACACTTTAAAATCCAGCAAGGGCTATCAAGCCATAGGCACGGCTTCTTGGTATGGCACGCAGTTTCACAGCCTACGCACCTCAAGCGGCGAACGTTACAACATGCTGGGCATGACAGCTGCGCATAAAACCCTGCCACTGCCAACCTATGTTGAAGTCACCAATTTAAAAAATCACCGCAAAGTCATCGTGAAAGTGAATGACCGCGGCCCGTTTGCATCCAACCGCATCATCGACTTATCCTACGTCGCCGCCAAAAAACTAGGCATGCTCGGGCATGGCACCGCCACCGTTGAAGTGAAGGCCATCGACCCCCTCACTTACCACCACCCCTTACTCATGGCCTCAAGCAAACCCAGCAAATCTTCGCGCCGCACACGCAGCTGGAAAGAAGCTTAATGCTGGCCACCCTCATTTCCATTGCTGGCATCCTCTTCACTATTTTTTTTGTGGTGGGCTCGCATGAAGCAGCGCATTTTTACATGGCTCGCATGGTGGGCGTGAAAGTGCTGACCTTTTCCATTGGTTTTGGTAAACGCTTATTTTCTTACACCGATAAACGCGGCACTGAATACATTTTTGCGCTCATCCCTTTGGGTGGCTACGTCAAAATGCTAGACAGCACCGAAGACAACATCGCCCCCGCCGATTTAAACCAAGCCTACGACAAAAAATCATTTTGGCGCAAATCACTCATTCTGTTAGCCGGCCCGAGCGCCAATTTAATTTGCGCGTTTTTTCTCTATTGGCTGGTGTTTATTGTCGGGTTTGTTGCCATCAAACCCATCATAGGCGAGATCACCCCACACAGTTTAGCCGCCGATGCTGGTTTAACGCGTGGCCAACAAATTGTGGCGGTGGACAACACACCCACCCGCACCTGGACCAGCGTGTTGCTACGCATCATGGTGCACGCCGGCAATCAAGATCAAACCATTTTAACCACACAAGATTTTCACAGCAAAAAAATGAGCACACACACGCTCAATTTAAAAACCTGGAACCTGGACGGCCTCAACCCCGACCCCTTCGCAAGCCTCGGCTTCATCCCTTACATGCCACGCAAAATCACCAACGATGTTTTGCAAACCGTCCAATTTGGGCCAATAGCAGCCATTCCTGAAGCAGCCAGGCAACTCAGCGACTTTGTGCACTTCAATTTAATTTTCTTTCAAAAACTCATCACCGGAAAAATATCACTGCAAAGCTTGGGCGGCCCCATTTCCATTTTTGACAGCGCAGGCCAAGCACTGAATATCGGCTTTTTACCTTTCATTAGCTTTCTGGCCTTTTTATCCATCGCCGTGGGTGTCGTTAATTTTCTACCCATTCCTGGTTTGGATGGCGGCACCTGGGTGGTATTAGCGATTGAAGCCATCATCCGCCGCCCTTTGCCTGAAAAAGTGAATGCGCTGCTTTATCGCGCTGGTTTTGCTTTCATTTTAATTATCATGTTACAAGCCATCATCAACGACCTTCTCAGACTTTTTTAAACGGAATACGCCATGTGGAACCTTATTTTAGCGTTAAATGCAGCCACCCTTGTCTTGGTTTTTTCACTATTCATTCGCTCGTGGTTGCAAAACTCACGCACAAAAAAATCCAACGAACAACTCACACAACACTTACGCGAACTGTTATTAACCGACATCGGTAACTTAAAAGAAAATTTAGCTGAAAAGTTTGGCCAAACCCAATTAGCCCAAGCCCAACAAGCGAGCGACTTAAAAGAACAATTGAAAACCACGTTTGCAGAGCATCGTTCACGCTTTGATGAACGACAAATTGAAAGCTTAAAACTCTTACAAGACACCTTGCAAAAAGGTGTGCAAGACAGCCGCCAACAAGTGAAAGAAGCCTTGGGCGATTACGCCAAAGATTTAGGCACGCGCATGAACCAACTCACGGAAGCCACTGAAAACCGCTTAAAAGAAATTAACCAACACGTGGAAAAACGCTTAGCCGATGGGTTTGAAAAAACCAATGAAACCTTTAACGATGTCATCAAACGCTTGGCCATGATTGATGCGGCTCAGCAAAAAATCACTGAACTTTCTTCCAATGTGGTAAGCCTGCAAGAAATTTTAAGTGATAAACGCTCGCGCGGTGCTTTCGGTGAAATTCAACTCTCAGCCCTCATCCACAACATGCTGCCCGAACAGCATTTTAGCTTCCAACACACGCTCAGCAATCAAAAACGGGCGGATTGCATGCTGTTTTTACCCGAACCCACGGGCAACATTGTCATTGATGCGAAATTCCCACTCGAAAATTACAGGCACATGATAGACGCTTCCAAAAATGAAGCCGAGCGTGTGGTGGCTGAGCGTCAATTTAAAATCGATATTAAAAAACACATACAAGACATTGCTGACAAATACATCATCCCGGGTGAAACCGCTGATGGTGCTGTTATGTTTATTCCGGCAGAAGCGGTGTTTGCTGAAATTCACGCCCACCATTCTGATTTGGTGCAACTCGCCCAACAACACAAAGTGTGGTTGGTCTCACCCACCACCATGATGGCTATTTTAACCACGGCACGCGCCGTGTTAAAAGACGCGGCCACGCGCCAGCAAGTGCACGAAATTCAAAAACATTTACGCCATTTAAGCGAAGATTTTGAGCGCTTTCAAATCCGCATGGATAATTTAGCGAAACGCATTGCGCAAACCCATGCCGATGTTGAGCAAGTGCACATTTCATCCCGAAAAATTTCACAACGGTTTGTGCAAATTGAACGGGCCGAACTCGACCCGGTGTCTTTAGCGGCGCCCATTGTAAGCTTGGCTACGGGTGAAGCGAACTAGCTCAGCTTTTTACTGGAATAAACTCGAGTTTGCTCGCTCACTGGGGGCGCAACAAGCTTGTTACTCCCCTTGCGGGCGTAGATTGTATTGGGGTTATTGGCAAGGTTTACGCCTGCAAGCTTTTGCTCGGGCAATGTCCGCAATGGGCGCATAAAGGATGCCGGCTGACTGGCTGATTTGGTTGTTGAATTAACTTCGGTTGTTTGATTAACAATGGTCGCTGTGGACGCTGGTGAGAATAAAGAGTGACACGCATGCCTCCAGCGCTTCATTGCGCTTAGCAATCCGACAACCGGTGGAGAAGCTAACACCCCGGCCACAAGCGACCAAGCACCTAGACTACCCCCACCCAACACCTTCGTGGCGCCCAAGAAAGCGACAGCCAAAAGAGGCGCCCCACCATGAATGGCAAAATAAGCCAAAGCCACCGCACTAGCCGCGAGCACTGACACTAACAACCCTATGCCAATACCGATTAAAAGATATTTAGCGAGGTTAGGCATTTTAATGTCGGGCGTAAAAAAATTCGCAGGGTTTGGTTTGTTATAAAGCGCTGTCGCCGCTTTCTTCGTTGACTGCCTGACAGCGGATAGCACCACGCGGGGTATGCTTGTTTTTGCTTGATTCGCTGAATGCGCTAGTACGCCGAGCTGCGATCGATCACGTGCAATTGGCGAGGCTGACACGGAAGAAGGTGGCACTTCTGGCTGCGAACGTGATCTTGATCTTGTCAATACTGCACCCGCGGCCTCACTTGTGTCACTAAAAGACGCTAACACATCATCAATTTGCTTATCCATCTCTTTTTCTGTGTCAATGCGGGGCCGCTTTGCGAGCACGAACTTTCTAAAATCTTTCACGGCCTTGGCATAAACACCCAATCGTTCGCTCTCTTCCCCTGACAAAAGACCGCTATCATCGTTATGGATTTTCTGTGCGAGATGCTTAATTTTAGAGAACTCACCCGCTTCATCGAGATAACGATTTTTTAATTCCGCTAATTTTTGGTCAAACTCAAGTTTGAGCTCCGGACTAACCACGCCACCACCCAAGAGCTGATAATGCTGGATTTTCTCTTTGAAGCAATCAAGATTGCTATCGATGGTTTCCTTGTCATTATTTTCCAACATCACTTTTAATTCATCGTAAAATGGTCGCAAAGAACAAGGGGATGCGTCATCCGCTTGTTCACCGTCAATAAAAATTTGCTGTAATGCGATAAATTCATTGGAAGGAGGCACGGCAGAAATAGACTGACCCAAGGCATGGTCTCTAACAAGGTATTCCAATTGAAAAATAAAATCGACGGCAGTCACAATACTTAATTGCTGCTTAATGAATAAAAGCATCGCGTCCGATTTTCCTGCCTGAAACTCAACATCCTTATCCCACTTATCTTTCAAAAAAATAAAGTTCATTTTCATGAAAGCAACATTAATAAGCTGAACATGATTCAAGAACCATTCAGGGGATTTAACTTGATCAACAGCCAAGGCTTCTCTAAACACTGAAACAATAGCTTGATAATCACGCCCCCGCTGACTGGATTTCTTTTTTTCGTGAAGATGAGCCGCTTGACCATCCATTAATAATTGAAGGTGGGTTAAACGATGCGTGATTACTTCTCGAAATCGATGGTATTTTCTTTCCAGTGCTTCTTGCTCACTGGGGTCTGATTGTGGCGTGGCTAACGCATTCAACATGGTTTCAGCGACCAAGTCGCGGTAAGCCAACATTAACGAATAATAAAATGATAAGCTCAACTGCCGATGCTTTTCATACTCGGACTGCGCAAAAGTTAAAGTGCTGCTATCTTCTGCCTTTAAAGGGTGGGCATGAAGCATGAGATTGCGAATAATCCCAAGCTTATTTTCAATGGCTTGATTATTTTTTTCTAAGGCGCTATCGATCTGAGATCTCGCATCCATGTCATGACCCTCTCTTATCGTTAAAATGGGTGGTGTGAACACTAGTTTAACTGACTAACCTTAAGGGAAGCTTAAGTGAACAAAAATAAAACCGGCTGGTTATTTAATGGCCACACTCTAAGGCCATGACTAATAATAAAATAATAAACCCCCTCGCCCCTTGGTTTATCCCTCCATATTTTGTATAATGAGCTTGAATCTATTAGTACATTTTGTACTGCCGGGAGGATAAAATGAAAAAAACCATGCTGTTGGTTTTAAGTTTGCTAGCGAGCCATTGTTTTGCAGAAACAAGCTCATTCACCAAAAATTCCCCTATGCTTAATGAGATGGGCAACGCATTTAAATCAAACACAGCCACCGTTCAACATAATGGCCAAAAAACGGCCATGACCTACACGGGCAACGACATCTCTCGTAAACCCACGTTGGTTTTACATACGGCTGCTGCTTAACCTTAGAGGCTCCCTCTCCACCGAGCGCCTTTTGCGAGGAAGGAGAGGGCTGGGGTGAGGCTTCAATCACCCCCCCCAACAAACCCTCTCTCAAGAGGGTTTTTTTTACCCCCGTTTTAGTGTATAAAGCCTTATTCATCATAACCTTCACGTGAATGCCAGCATGAAAAAAGAACTCTTTCAAGGTAATGTCATCGTTAAGAAATCCAAGGCCATCCACGGCTACGGTGTGTTTGCCGCGCAAAACTTCAAAAAAGGCGACATTATTGAAGAATGCTACCTCTTGGTCAGCAAAAAAGGCGGCGATAAAGCCCTGGAAGACTATTACTTCCAAGTCGGGCGCAGCGCCAACGGCATCCCTTTAGGCTACGGCATGATCTACAACCACGCCGAAGAACCCAACGCCGATTATAAAATCTACCCAAAGCGCAACCTCATGGTGTTTAAAGCCAGCAGCGCCATTAAAAAAGGGGAAGAAATTTTTGTGTCTTACGGGGATGAGGGCTGGTTTAACGATCGAAAAATGAAGCTGAAGTAGCTTTAAGGTTGGTGGATTACGTCGAGCGCAAAGGGCGCGCCCTCCTAATCCACCCTACGCCACTGCGTTGCTGTATACAAGAATCAATAAGTTACATCCGCTCTAAAAATATTTTTCTCCTCCTAAGGTTTCCTTAAGTCTTTGCTTGTACTATAAGCCCATCATCACTAAATTAATGAAAAAAACGAGGGTGGCCAACATGATGAGAAATACTGAAAAAACAGCATTGCTCAAGACGCAACGAAGCTCCATCAACGATGGCGAGATGCCTCGCCCAAGCTGCTTAACCAGCACCGGCCGCGTTTTGCATAACATTCATGAGGCGATAAACCGCCCCATTGATCGCATTGAACCTAAAATTGAAAAACTCAATGAAGCCATGAGCTATGGCGACCCGCTCATCTACACCCTCATGGGTTTAGCGTTATACGACTTTATCTTGAATAACGCCGCTGGCTTCCCAAATCAATATCGACGCATTGCCAACTGGTCAGACATGCTTGTCTTGCCTTTCTTACTCTTTACGCTAGCAACAAGCTTGTTTCATTTAACACGTGATAACAACAAACGCTCATCCAGCAATAAGGCTGCCTTCATGACCTTTACCTTCTTAATGGCTGCACTGAATGGCATTGCCTCAGCCAGCTTTACAGAAGACACGGTCTTTGCTTTTAGCTTAGACAACACCGACCCCAATGGCAGCACACCAAGCGACAGCAACATTAACGTACTCTATAACATTCTTTCCGCCTCCACAGCCATTGGTTTGGTTGTCAGCGCGATGAGCTTTGCCGAAGAATACATTCGTCACCACGAAAGGGATGGTCGCGTTTTTGCAAAAACACTAAGAAATTCCATTGCTGATACACCCAAAGCCGTGATCGGTGCAGCTTACACCTTCATTCGCACCTTCTTGTTTGGCAGCCAATTTAATGGCGGCACCATCAACCAAGCCACCATCGACATCATGCAAGATTGGCTTAAAATCAACTTAACGGATATTACCGCCAACACACGAACTGCCATTTTTATTGGCGGCCACACAGCTGGCTTTGCCTTAGAAGCCATGTTGCTGGCTATCAAATCAAAACCCATGAAAGAATTGGTTGAACGTGGGTTCAGTGTATTGGCAGGCGTATTCTTCTTAGAAGAATATTTCACCGACCTTGCCACGAGCATTAACCTTGATCATGAAAGTGATTTAATCACAAGCGGTAAAAGCTTAGCAGCCATTCTCACTTGGGTTGCCATTGTTGGCGGCACCGTTAAATTTGGTTTAGATCAACATCGCAAAAAAGCAGCCAATCAAGAAATGTTTTTTGCTCCAATTAAGGATGAAGAAAAAGACACTTCATCCAGCCCTGTGAATGCAGCGGAAAAACCCGCGGCGAAGAATGCATCCGTTTCAAATTTGGGAATCTATTCAAGTAAACAAACATCAAGCGAAGATGTCTTGCCTATCGACGATGATGAATATCTTACTTGGTTACAACAATATTCAAATTTAAGTGCGTCATAATTAATGAAGGAGAACGACCATGAAAAAATTAATGCTCACCACCGCTTTACTCGCCATGACAACGCAATTGGCTTCCGCCATGAGCTTTGAGCATTACTTTAATTTAAAATCATCTGCCCCCAGTAAAACACCGGCCGATGTGCTTTATATTCAAACTGCGAACAACGCTAGCTTAACGCAACTGAATAAAAGCAAACAAAGCTATCAACTCACGCTGAGTGGCGTTAACCCCATGGTGACGTATTTTTCTGATCGCCCCGAACGCCTGGTTGGGCAAATTGGCAATGCTGTTTATTTGCAAACCTGGAATCAAGGCGGCAAACAAAGCTTTGATAAAGATGCGCCCAATGCCGTGGTAAGCGGTGTTGCCAACGTCAATGGCAAGAGCAAAAATGTGAACGTGGTGATGGAACTTTCCAACCCCGTCGTGAACATGAAAAAACACACCATCACTTACGATGCGGAATCATTATCCAGCACCGAAACCAAACTCAATTTAAACCATGCAAACTTGCACTACACCACTGTCTTCATTGATGGCGGCTTCTGTGCAGCCTGCATCGGCTAACCGTTTTGCCTACCTGGGTATTGCTACCCAACACCAAGTCAACCCTGCCGGAGTGCGGGGTTTTTGGTTTGATCACAAACACTTGCATCTTTTGAAAAAGTGGTCTAGTGTTTTGATATAGCGTGTTTAAACAAGATGAGGCCACGGATGGACAACATCAACCAACACCACGAACAAATCGACTTCGACGACTCCCTTGCACCGGTTCAACTTCAGCTCGACTTTCACCCTGTTCAAACACTCATAAAATCCCCCCTCGCCTCCATGACATTTTTTATGCAAACCCTCAACCTCATGCTTGAAAGAAAATTGGCCAGCAAACTCGCCCCCAACCACCATCGCTAGACTTCCCCCAAAAGAGTTGCTAACATCGCGCCGCAAGATTGCTTGCGAACTGATATAAACCAAACGAGGTTAACATGAAACATGCTTTGAAATTGGCTATTGCCGGATTGGCAGCCATTAGCTTAACCGGCTGCGCAAGCATTGCCGGCGACAACACACGCTCTGTTCAAGTCAACTCCATGCCTGCTGGCGCGACTGTTTTGGTTGATAACCAAGAATATGGCACCACGCCAACCGTTGTCACCATGCCTTCTTACATTTACGGCGGCAAAACGGTGGTGGTTCGCAAGAAGGGTTATAACGACCAAGCCATGCAAGTCAACACATCCTTCCAGCCGATTGCTTTACTGGATATCTTATTCTGGCCTAGCATCATTGTGGATGGCGCGACAGGCAGTTTAGTCAAAATTGACCCTGCCACTCGCAATTTGAATGCGCATTTGTCACGCGCTTAGTTAAAGGAAAGCCGGCGCTTTTGTAGCCCGGACACGTTTTTTGTGGCCGGGGCTGGTGCCTGGGCGAAGCCCCGGATATCACGCTATCATAATCATCCAACACCTCAACAAAACCACCTGCTTTTTCGTGC
Organism: Gammaproteobacteria bacterium; assembly: GCA_035764205.1. Lineage (GTDB taxonomy): Bacteria > Pseudomonadota > Gammaproteobacteria > DSM-16500 > DSM-16500 > Aquicella. The sequence goes on along the minus strand of DASTZQ010000007.1, from coordinate 24,560 downwards.
CTTCGCTCAACGACAGCCCCGGCCGCTGTGAAACGCGTCCGGGCTACAAGGGCTCTTAGTTCATCCAGAAGTAAATTAGAGCGTCACCCCGCTTTGATGAAGCGAATTAGAGCGTCACCCTTCCTGGCCCCGCACAACGATACGTAGTGAGGGAAGGATTCCAGGAGGGGCCGGGGGAGGCAAACGACCTTCATGCACATTTATCTTGCCATATTCGTCCGCATGCTACGCACAAATTTTTCCGTGCTTGTTAATTTATTTTTAGAATTAAATAAACGATGTTGATTTAACACATCCATATTTTCAGCCTCGGGTTTTTGAGGGTCAATCAATTTTTCTTTCACGGCATTCAACACCGTCAGCTTATCTGCGGCTTTTGCTTTACCAACACTCACACCCTTCAACCGCGCTTCTTCTTTCGCAAAACACGATTGAATCACACTGGTTCGCCACCCTTGAGAACTAATTGCGGGCAAGGGTTTTTCAAACACCGGTTTATTTAAATCAAATGCATTTTTAAGCGCCTGCCAAATATTTATTTTTGGTTTATCCACACCGGCTAAGGGGTTAAACACTTGGCTCACCAAGGTTTGATACGCCGCGGAAATAAGTAACAAGGGCGAAACCAACCCCATTATCAACTTTGAAGTCAGCGACCCTTTTTCCATGAAAAAATTCGCATCTTGCGCCAACTCATTAGCCGCATTAACAATGGTTGCAGGAATGGGCGGCATTAAAGCCGATTGATTCCCACCCAAGCCATTCGCTGCTGGGTGCGCAAGCGCGACAAAAAGGTTCCCTATCATCTGTATAAAACGCGCGGTTGCGCGAAAAGGGTCTAGCGTTTGCGCCATGCTTTCTCGTTCACGCAGACCGCGCCATTGACGCTTAATATAGTCACCCATTTTATTACCGGTAAACCATTTTTTGCAAAACCCCATCACCTCATCCAAACTCTTCAACGAATTAAACGTTGAAAAAATAAACGTGCCTGCGGCCAACACCATGGAAACACTGTTACACACCCACGTCACTGCTTTCGTTAAATTCGTTAAAATGGCTGCACCGTGCTTGATAAACACCCACATGGCCGGTGCGGTTGCAACAATGCCAGCAACACAAATGCCAACCACAGCCGCCACCAACAAACCCTTAAGTGCCACTTTAAAAACCTGCAAAGGCGTGATGGCCTCGCCCGGCTTAATCCAACGACGCACACGCTCTTTCCAGCGTGAAAAAGCATCACTCGTTAAAATTGCTTTAAAGGTGCTAATAATTAAAAAAGTAAAACCAACACCGGCCATGGCCACCAAAGGCCAACCCATGAAGCCAAGTGACGCGAGCAAAGCAGAACCTGCAATGGCAGGAATTAATTGCGATGCACCCCAAAATGCAAACCCACTGCCACAAATTAAAGCAATGGGTATTGCACCAAAACGCATGAAACGTATTTTATGCTTAATCGCAGATTTTTCGCTAATCAAAGCATTCATGATGCTTGCGGTGGTTTCATCACCACCTTCAAAATCAGCTTTTGCTTTTCCATTTAAAACACGATCTGCAAAATAAGCCTCCATGAGTGCAACACGCTGCTTAGCAAAACGAATGGCGTCTTCATGCGCTTTTGTTAATTTTGATTTTTTAGCGGCTTTAAGGTAATTAACCAATTGCTGGTATTCTGATAAAAAGGAATTTTCTTGAAGATGGCTTTCATGTTTTTTTAAAAGACGGCGCAATGATTTCACCACCATCTGCTGCTTGCCACGCTCACCTAGACTAAAAACATCTTTCAAGCCATTAAAAATACCTGAAAAATAAACCTCACCTTCGGCCATGCCACCAAACACAAAAGAAGCGATTAAAATACCAACGCCTGGGTTGGCTAAAGCCGCCATGGCGCCGCTCACGCTTAAAATGCCAAAAGCGGTGACCACACCGATGGTTAAAACCCCCGCCCCGACACCACGCATTATTTTTTTGAATTTCATGACCACTCCCCTCTTTTCGCTTTGTGCCGGCATGATACACCAGCACCACTAAATAAGGAGTGTAGTCAATTTAAATCCTAAATGCAAATGATTCTTATTTGCGTTTGGTGGCAAACTTAGCAGTTGAGGTGAGGGACGCAGGCATAGCCCAAAAATCGGGCCTTGGTGCGCCCTGAGGGCATGTTAAAGCTAAAGACCCCTACCCCATCAGGCTTGCCCTGGTAAACGCGGTTAGAGGTGGCCCCGAACATCAGGGGACGGTTGTCTTTGTCGCGGCCGATGTACATCATGACGTGGGTGACGTCGGTGTCGCGCTGGACAGGGTAAGTGCCCGACCAAAACAGCAGGTCGCCAGGCTTTAATTTAGCAAATTCAAACGAGCTGATGCGTTTGCTATTAACTGCTGAGAACTGGCCGTTTTCCCAGGCCCATTGGTAGATTTGGTCGGCCTGGCGGGGCACATCGTCGACTTCCGATTCTTTCAATAAATAAGAAATGGCGCCTGAGCAATCCAACCCGACACTCGGGTCGGTGGAACCAAAACGATAAGGCAAGTGTTGGTCGGCCAAGGCCAGGGCATCGGTGATTAATTTTTTAACATCGCGGGGGTAGTCGTCAAAGCCCACTAAATCATCGGGCGTGATAGAAAGTGGCGGCGCCTTGTGGGTGGAGGCACTCGCGTGATGCGTGGGGCGGCGGGCGCTGTGCGCGTGTTTAGTGGCACTGTGCTTAGTGCTGGCGTGTTTATGGGTGGTGTTGGCATAAACCCCTTCAGCGGAAGTGAGAATCAGTAGCGCGATCAAAAAAAATACGATACGCATATCGATTTCCTATCGTTTAACAACATTGGCGCTGATTATAAACCATCTTAGCAAGATCACCAACGACTCATTCACCTCAAGCCCTTCAAACTACTTGTATTTTGCGCCCAGAAATGGCTCAATGTGGGTGATCAGGCCAAGCCCTGATCAAATCGTGTTATACTTTTACAGTTCACCCCTCATTGACAAGGAGTTCGCCATGTTCATGTTTCACGCTGCGTTCGCACTTAATTTGTTAGCCCTTTGCGCCGGTTGCGCTTTATTCATGTTTGGCGCTTCACGCTGCGATTGCAAAGGTTCTTGCTTCGCCAAATTAGTGGCCGTTATTGTGATTATTCTTGCCATTCTTTCCACTGCCTGCACCATCAATAGCGGCATGAAAATGTGGAATGACATGGGCGACCAATGCAAAGCTGGCACCTGCGACAACAAAGCCATGATGCAAACCGATGCAGCACAAGGCAACAACGACAAACCCGCTGCCGCCAAAGCCAAACCCGCTCGCGCTCATCGCTAAACCATCCAAATAAAAAGCGGCCGGAATAACCGGCCGTTTTTTTGTCAGCCACCATTTCACCCCTATTATTTATTGCACTTTACTAAAAGATGGCCTCACCTCTTTTGCATCATTCAATATTCGCGCAATGGTACCGCTGTCGTATTCGTACCTGATCACCGACCCCGCTAAAACATTATGGTCGCTGTAAAACCCTGAAAGCTCGAAATAATCAGCATCATACGTGTTTCGGCTTTGGCGCGGCACAAAAACAATTTTTTGCTCGCCAAACGCTTTTTGAAATTGCAAAGCAACATACGCCTGCAAAAGCTGAAGCTGCGCGTGCGGCAAGTCAGAGCGATCAAACCTTCCCGAATTATCCACCACTTCTAAATAACCTTCGCGCTGTGCAAAATGGCCTGCGTAATAAACATCGCCATCGTAACCGCTTTCTGGTTCAACCATCGCGAGGGATGGGTGCCCCGTTCTATCTTCCCAATTCAAATAAGGATAACTTTTCTCATCAAATATGTCGTGAAACCCATGATAACCCCACAAGGCCTGATAAGCGTTTTTTACGCCTATCGCTATCTCAAAGTTACTTCGCAATACCCAAATGCGCTTTTCGTTAAGGTGCAATCGATAATTCACTTGTGATAAATTTTCATAAGCCGGATTAATCGAACCTTCACCCGCATAAGAGCGAGGACTGGATTCTTTTTTAACGGTTGAAATTTGGCTTTGAATGATCGCCGCTTTAACTTGCTCTGATAGTTTTCGATGTGGGTTGCTAACATCACTCGAAAAAAACGACCGGGGTGAAACAACAAGCTTAGGTGGTGACGACTCAAAGCCTTGCTTTAAGCGGTGAAGCAAATTTTCGCCAATGGCTTGATTGATTAAGTTAAAATCGATAAGCGGCTGAATGATGCCCTCATCAAGACAAAGCGCCGATTCACGCGGCACAAAAAAACTTAATGCAAGGCCGTGAATGTCAATGGTTTGATCTTTGTCATTCCCCACCCACCGCAATGCTGCCGCATTTTGATTAACACCAATCTTATAACACTGAGACAATGCTTTGTCGCCATTCAATAATAAATCAATGACCGGGCCTATGCTTTCTTGGGTGACTGGTATTTTTATCGCCGAGTCAAACTGGATAAACAAATAAGACTGGCGTGCTGTGAATGTTTTAAGTTCACGCTCTTTAACAACCTTGGCTGAAGAAAAATGCGCTGGAAACGCTGCGATGATTTCTGGATGTAATTCATACATAATAACCCCGTTAATCCTGAATGGAATTAAATTTTACGGAAAATAAGTTTTTTGAAAAAAAAGAATTATGTGATGCCCGAGGGCATAAACTTCAGGGAGATTGGCTGGGAAAAAATAATGGTTTTCATGTGACACCTCTTTTAGCAATTATTTAATGTGCCTGCAATCTGAGAAATCAAATCAGCACAACGATGAGCCAATTTAACATATTGCCAAATCGGGTGTCAACCACTAAAATGAATGCAATAGGACAAACAATCGGCCACCAGGATGGTAACCCTTTAACATGCAATTAAAATCCCTGTGTTTACTTTTAACCCTGTGTTCTGCTTGCGCCGCTGCTGAGGCTGAAAACAACACTCACCTGCCGCCCTTCATTCTCGACCGTTCACAAAATGTCTTTTTTGAAGATTATTCTGTCAGCACATTCACACAAAACTTATTCGGCGTTAAAAATAGTTTTGGCAGCAAACAAGTGGTTTTAGGCGGCATGGCAGAGCTTGATTTGCAACGCTGGCAAGGCGACACCATTAACACACAAGACCAAGCCGGCACTTACACACACGACACCGCGCTCTATTTCACACAAACCACCTTCGATGTCATGGCGAATTTAACGCCGTGGGTCACCTTATTCACCACCGCTTCATTAAGCGGCATTGGGCAAGGCGGCGAAAGCGGGAATTACCTTAACCTACCTTACGCCTTTCTTTTATTCGGCAACATTGAGCAATGCCCGCTTTATGTTTACGGTGGTTATAATGCGATTAGTTTCGGAAAATTTAATACCTCTGGCGGCTGGGATTACCCGCTAAGCTCAACTTATTTTCAACCACAAGTTGCGCCTGGTGTTTCGCTTGGCTATCAAAACAAAAAAATCAATGTCAGCACCACGGTTTTTACTGATCAGGTGTTATATGAAAATCACATGGTTTATAATTTGCTGTATCAAAACAACGATCATCTCATCAATTACGGATTTGGCTTAGGCTATTTAACCCACCTGGACTTAAACACCACCGGCGATGTCAATGTGAACCGCAACATCTCCAAAGAAAATGCCAGCATGGAAGCAGGCAATGTGGCTGATTTAAATGGCAATGTTGGTTATAAAGATTTTTCTTTATCCGCTGAGTGGTTGCGCGGCTCAGAAAAAGTGTTAATGAATCACGCGAAACCCATTGCGTTTGGCACAACGCTCACTTATTCACCCACCCTTAACGACACTTATTATTCAGCGGGATTAAGCTATAGCAAAACCATCTATTTAAAAGACGTTTCCACCATGTTGGCAGGGCAAGACCAAATTCCTTACGCTTCGGTTGGCTTGCAAAACTCCTGGGCGGCGAGCGTGACGCGAAACTTTTTCGGCGATTGGTTTTATGCAAGCTTAAATGCGCAACGGGATGTCACTTACGACAACAAAAAAACATATACATTCACGGTGGATGGGACGGCTTATCTTTAAACACCGCCCCATCGTTAAAAATTATTTTTCCATTGTCTTAATTCAAAAAACACATCAACCATGTTCGTTAACGGCTGGCCAATGTGCTTCTCCACGCTCAAAGCAACACCCGTTTGCTGACACCGAAGAAAAGGATTGGTCTGTATTTCAAGAGCCATCGTTGATGGCAGCGTGGGTTGGTTATTCAAGCGCAAATTTTCTGATAATTTAATACGGTGAAGAATGCCTTCGTTTGCTGGCTCCACTTGCTGCGCAAAATGTAAATTAGCCAAGGTGTATTCATGGCCGCAATAAACCAAGGTATCATCCGGCAAGCCTGCGAGCTTATTCAGCGAATCAAACATTTGATCTGCCGTGCCTTCAAAAATACGTCCACACCCTGCACCAAAAAGCGTGTCGCCTGAAAATAAAACAGGGTGCGCATAATAAGCCACATGGCCTAAGGTGTGGCCGGGGATGTGCATGACTGTGAAAGACAAATTCCAGCGGTCTATCGTGATTATTTCATCGTGCTGAACATCATGCGTTGTGAATGGGATGTTTTCTATCGCATGTGCATAAACCGGTGTATTAGGATAAACCGCTAATAACTCACCGATGCCACCTGTGTGATCGCTGTGTTTATGTGTAATCAATATACCAATTAACCTTAATGCATGGCTTGCAAGAAAATCCAGCACCGGAGCGGCATCACCCGGGTCGACGACAAACGCTTCGCCCAGCGCTTCATTCACCCCAACCCAGATGTAATTATCTTTGAGGGCGTTGATGGGGATTATTGTTAGCATGGTTCACTACCTTTTTCGTTGCATCCAATCAAGCTCCGGCCGCGCAGCCTTTCAACTCGCAGCCCATTGTAGAATGTGGCCGAAAAACCTGAAAACCGGATGCTTAATTGCCGTAAATTAAATAATGCTTGCATGAATAAACGGCGTCTAACGCACGGTAAGCATTTTCTTGTGTTTTGATGTTTTGCGCATCAAAACCCGTTAAATGCACATCAGTGACGGGCAGTTTAATCGCGAGCGTGGTTTCAGGTGTGTTCTGGTTGCCAATTTGAATATGAATGTCACCACCGCCTAATTTTTTAAGCCCCGATAAGGAAACATAAGACTGAATGGCTGTCATGGTGTCTCTGGTGTCGGTAAAACTAGCGTCTAAATAGTGACGATCTTCATTGCTGAGCATACCATTCGCTGATTGCATGGCAAGCTCATGCTCTCTATCAATTAATATTAGACTATAAGCCAATCGAAAAGCGACGGTTTGCAGCATGATTTCAGCATCACTGACCCTATCACCCGCCGCGATGTTTAATGCATTTGTCACACGAGGCATAGCAATGTTGTCGATGGCATACAGCGCTTGCTGTGCGCCCTGCTGTGTATCAATCGCTAAATTAGCAACGCCAAGCGCCGCTGGATTAAAAGCTGGGATATTTAAGATTAAGGTGTTTTCATTGGTTTCCGTTTCGCCGATGCTTATTTTAACAGCGCCACCGCTTAATATTTTATGCCCATCAATAAGATCAACGCTTTGAAGGTAGGGTAAAATATATTTACCTAATTGAAATTGCGCATCCAGGTCTTTTAATTCACCCTGCGAATAAGCGCCCCTGCTTGCCATTTCAGCAAGATCACGCAAATGAAACAATTCAGCCCGGGTGTTGTTCGCTGCATTCGCAATATTGGCAAGGATGCCATAGCCATCCGCCAGCTGATAAACCAAGGCATTGAAATAATCGTTATCGCCATCACTTACGCCAACGCGGTTTAACGCATGGTTTTTTAATGCTTTTGCTATGTTAATAGCATTCGTATTGACCAAAGCGGCTTGGGATTGCTGAATTTCTTTCGCTTTATCTAAAACGACGTTAGACACAGTCAATGCGGTTTTTTGACCCTTGAGGTGCTGCTGCCACACTTGGTTAATGCTTGGGTTTTTCAAAACCGCATCGCTTGGCACATTGGAAGCAAACACCGCACTGCTGGCACCAAACACCACCATGGCGCAAACAAAAGTTTTTTTAAAAATCATCATCATAGCGATCCTTGCTGGATTAATAAACCGGGTTATAACTTAAAAGATGTTAGGGTGAGCTGTCAATGTGTTTTGGGTTGGCAACGCGGGGTAGAGCCTTAGATTGTCAGGGCGTCAGGCTGCAAGTTTACTCAATCTTCTAAATCTTAAAAAAAGAAAAAGGAAATCATCAATATTTCAAGGCATTATGCAATTTTTACACTTTTAACTGCCAGATAAATTATTTTGCTGTTTTAAGATTTCCTTAAGCTTTTTATAGTATATTGATTAAAATTTATTTTTAGCCTTATGAGGAAATACAATGAAAAGCCGAAAAACAGAACCTAGAACTAGATTAATGACAGTGCTTTTACTTGGCCCCCCTCAGGTAGGGAAAACAAAGCTCGTTGAGAAGCTTAACACCGGTAAATATAACGATGACTATACAGAAACCGCTGATCTTTGTTCGTTCACAATAGACGGCCTTGAGGGTGCTTATTATCGTAAAACGAACCTGCAATTATGGGATGTACCAGGGAAATCCGATCTCCCCCCAGAAAACGTTGGCTTTGCTATTATTTGCTGCGAAAAAACAAATGCTAACCCGAAAGCCGATCTTGAGCGTTACACCGGCATGGCTCGAAAATATAATCCGTCTTTGCCCATTTTTGTTTTGCAAACTAAAGCAGATCCAGGTACAGAGCCAATGGCTGCTAAGGGGATTGCTGAATTTATTGCTGCCACAGAAAATTGTTACGACCTCGGCGAGATCAGCGCAAAAAAAGATTTCAGCTTCGAAATCAAAAACCTTTTTCAAAAAGCGACGCATATATTTGATCGTGCCAGTGAAGAAAATCTCAAGAAGTTTTTTGAAAAGCGCGCGGAAATTGCTAACGCAGGCTGGAAGCCAAAACTTTTCACTCGCTCCAATATTACGCACGAGAGCAGTTGGGAAGAGCTTATTTTGGACGCGCGTCATAAAAAAACCTCTAATGCAAATAAAGCATTTTTAGCGCTAGGGTGGCTCGATGAAAATGGTGACCTTACGGAGGGTGCACCAAAAGCAATGATTACGGCTAATAAGGCGATTATAAAGCATGGAATGCAGTTCAAGCCATTAAAGTAAACTATGTTTAACCCCCTTTTGGTTTTGCACCTTCGGCGTGTAAACCAAAGGGGGAAGCATTTGCTATACTCCCAGAATCAAAAACACGTAAAATATGGCAACGGGGTGCACATGAGCAGCAGCAGAAAAAACCGGGTTACAAACCCTTTAATTTCACTACATGATAATTTAATTAAACTATTTCACTCTGAGTTTTTGAGTGCAGAACTCGCAGATCGCTACTGTGAAACATTACCAGCCATTCTCGACTTACTACTTAAAAGAAACAATCATACTAACGATAAGCAAATAAACACGCTGCGGTCTCAATTTTCTGATGCTGGCGAAAAAACACAAAACGAATGGATACAAGCATACCAGGAAATGCTCATTAACAGCGGGTCATTAAATACCGATGAAGTTGAAAAACTTAAAGAGTTAATACTAGACGCTCAACCTCAAGAAGAAATAACGAAAAATTTGCCGATTGATGGCTTAGAATTGCAACCCATGCAAGCTGCCGATACCACTGATGAGCAAACTCATCTAGCGAGCCTGATCTGGAAAGTAGTCGTACATAATATAGATAATCCATGGCCCCCGATCCTTGACAACATGGAGCGACACAGAACACTTCACGCCACAACCAGAAGCGTTATTAACTTAAGCGCATTAGTTTATCGTGTATTTAAAAACACGATGGCTAAAGCCCCCATAGAGATTAAGCGGGAATCATTCAAAACAATTGACCCACGCAATGAGCACCTGCTAAATCGTCATAACCTTTACCGCTTGGAATATTATGAAACCGATTACCTGCGCACAAAACTAATTGAGGCACTTGCTAATCATCGATTCAACCCATTTGTCGATATCGAATACTACCTGAAAAATCTAGACTCCGATAAAAATAAAGACGAAATAAAAACCAACTTAGGCGATCTTCAAACACTCATGGCGACGCTGAGCGAAGCCGCTGACGGTGCAATAATAAGCACCTTGAAAACATTTTCACAACGAGATGATCTCGTCAAAGATTTAAAATATTTTATCAACCACTTCCTTCTTGTTTGGCCAGAAGAACAACTTCGGAATTTTTTCAACCGCTATCAAGCAGAAGCTGAAAAAAAGAAAAATCCATTCTGGGGATTTTATTGTGAGCACGTATACTCAGCATTCCTCAATTACAAAGAAAAAGGCTCTCGAAAAATGAAGGCCTATCAAGACGTATTAACAACCATCCAAAACAACCTGAATAACACTGAACAATTAAAAAAAGCATTGGAAGCACTTCTAATCGAAAAGGGTTATCTGGCTAATAAAAACGCTTTATTTTTTCAAAGAAAAGAAACGCATAGCGGAAAATTTGCAGACCACCTCAAGACCTTGTATAGCCTGGAGGGTGAAGCCCTTATCGAGCAATACAAGGCATTTATGAAAATGCTCCATGAAGAAAAACATCCCACACACCCCAAAGTCAGGCATGCGCTTTTAGATCACCACCCCGATTATCAGAATGAAAAAGAAAGAGAGGGTGAAAAATGCAAAAACATATTCTGGCAATGTTATGAAACCTATCTGCCGATAGCCAATCAATCCCCACACATCTACAGTGAGAGAGGTAAGGGGCAGCACAAGCTACCCATCTATGCAGACGTCCTGAAGGTCATTCTGGAAAATGCTAGTGCCCCCGACCAATTAAAAGAAAGCCTTAAAGACTTGCTTATCCGATTAAAGTATTTACCTAAAGAAAATGCAGGCTATTTCGAAAGTGGCAAGCTGCATAGCGGTCGCTTTGCCAAACATCTTAATGAGTTATATAAATTAGAATCAGATGAACTCATTAAACAATGCCGTCAATTTATGGAATTACTCAGCGAGGAAAAACACAGTAACGCTCCGGCAATTCGCAATGTGCTTTTGGGTGTTGTCGCGCCTTTAAGGTCAATACAAAACAACATCACTTAATTCCATTAATTGCGTTTGCTGTCATACACAAACGACACCCATGTTGTTTACTTGAAATTTTGCGCCTATCCTTCAGGTAACATGGGATGGCTTGTGGTTCATTGGGGCGTTTGCCTTCACCACCATCCCAGATCAAACGAAGGGCGTTTGATCTGGGCTACAACACCGCCAACCATCAGCGAAGCGATGTAGCCCGTGATGAAGCGCCTTTTGCTTCATCCGGGGTTTTTGCGTTTACCACCATCCCAGATCAAACGAAGGGCGTTTGATCTCTGCTACTCAACATTCAAATCATCATTTTGATAACACCAATCACGAGGAAGCCATCCACGTTTAACAAATTGATGGTATGATGAATAAGGCCAGTCCGATACCTTCTCAACATATCCGTGCTTAACCGGATTGTAATGAATATAATCCAGGTGAGCATTCAAATCCCTTTCATTACGGATGGTATGCTCCCAAAATCGACGCTGCCAAATAATATTTTCTCTGAATTGATTTTTTTCGACCTTAACACCTAGCTTCCTGACATTTCTGGCAAAAGCAGTTTTAATACACCGCCAACGTAATGAGTAATTAAAATCATCTTCTGGAAGCTCCCATATTGTATGCAAATGATCGGGCATAAGCACAATAGCGATGGTGCGATAAGGATGAATCTCGCACACTCTTCGCATTGCTTCACCTAATTGCTTTGCATATTTCGTCAACCAATTCGAATGACGATCTCGCAATGCCACTGTAAAAAAATATGTCCCGCCCGGAACAAAATACCGGCGATAGTTAACCATAGGGTCACCTTGATTGATTTAAGATAATTGAAATGGAAATAGAGAGGGGTGATTGAGCAACAAAATAATATCAAAGAATGATAGAAATGCAAATCTGTTTTTGCTTGGGTTTTTATGTTTACCGCCAACCATCAGCGAAGCGATGTAGCCCGTGATGAAGCGCCTTTTGCTTCATCCGGGGTCTTTGCGTTTACCACCGTCCCAGATCAAACGAAAGGCGTTTGATCTGGGCTACAACACCGCCAACCATCAACGAAGTGATGTAGCCCGCGATGAAGCGTCTTTTGCTTCATCCGGGGTCTTTGCCTTCACCACCATCCCAGATCAAACGAAAGGCGTTTGATCTGGGCTACAACACCACCAACCATCAACGAAGCGATGTAGCCCGCGATGAAGCGCCTTTTGCTTCATCCGGGGTTTTTGCGTTTACCACCACCCCAGATCAAACGAAAGGCGTTTGATCTGGGCTACGACGCTCACAAAACAACATCGCTTGATTCCATTAATCGCATCTGCTGTAATGCACATACGACACCAACGTTGTCGCGGGATAACACACCTCTTATGATACGAATCGGATTAATAGGCACAGGAAATTTCGCAAAACAACATGCCGAGGTGTTAAACCAACTTGGCGCAAAAATCGTTGCGTGCTTTGGCAGTAACGCAGAGAAAACAGCCGCATTTTCTACTGAATTTCAATGCAAAATATATGATGAACCACTTCAACTCATCTCCCGAGACATAATTGATGCGCTATACATTGCCATCCCGCCATTTGCCCACGATGGGCATGTTGAATTAAAAGCCATTGACAATCAAATCCCCTTTCTTTGTGAAAAACCCCTTGGGTTAGATTTGTCTATTTGCAAAAAAATCTCTGAAAAAATCAATCAAAATCGTTTAATCACCAGCAGCGGCTACTTGCTGCGATATCACCCTCTTTTTATAAAAATAAAAGAGATTATTGATAGAAACAAAATCACCACCACAAGGATTTGCAGCTACGCTTACATGCCGGAAGTTCACTGGTGGCGCAAAGAAAAATTATCGGGCGGCATGATGGTTGAGTCTGGCACGCATTATGTTGATTTGCTCCGTTATTTATTTGGAGAAATCAGCTCAGTTGCTTCAGTCACCTCCACTGGTCTTGCAAGCAGCGCTATTCCCAATTGCGATACTTACGATTCAATGGAAGCGATTTTAAAATTCCAATCAGGAAACATTGCCAGTATTGGTGTGACTCATTTACTCAATACAATTCAAGCGAGAAATGATGAGCTTCATGTTTACGGGCAGGATTTTGCTTTAAAAGTTGATTTATATAAATTACGCTATAAAAATGAAGGTGCTGTATTTTACAAAGAACCTCACGATACCGATTGGAACTGCATCACCGACAAAACATCAAAACAAGGCCTGCTGGCCAATCAATCTGATGCTTTCATCAAAGCCATTCAAGAAAACAACCCCTCGCTCATTAAAAGCACCTACCCTGATGCCGTTAAATCACTGGCGGCAACTATTGCGATGAATGAATCGGCTGAATTCGGTCGGTTTTTGATGGTTTGAGGCTCTTGTAGCCCGCGATGAAGCGCCTTTTGCTTCATCCGGGGTCTTTGCGTTTACCACCACCCCAGATCAAACGAAAGGCGTTTGATCTGGGCTACAACACCACCAACCATCAACGAAGCGATGTAGCCCGCGATGAAGCGCCTTTTGCTTCATCCGGGGTCTTTGCCTTCACCACCACCCCAGATCAAACGAAAGGCGTTTGATCTGGGCTACAACACCACCAACCATCAACGAAGCGATGTAGCCCGTGATGAAGCGCCTTTTGCTTCATCCGGGGTTTTTGCGACCACCACCACCCCAGATCAAACGAAAGGCGTTTGATCTGGGCTACAACACTGATTTCGTTTTTGGAAAAGCCGCTAATGCATTCTAGCCACCCAAGCTGCGAGGGGCGCCTCAGTTGAAGCACACAAATAAATAGTAGCAGAGGCGTTCATTATTGAATAAACTTAATGATAATGAAGCGCAATGGTGCTTAATTAATACCCACTTTAAGGCGAATACCGCAAACCAGGTAACCACACATGAAACCGATATTACTTAACCTACCAATGCCCATCAGGACACCACGTTTATTAATCAGACCCTTCAGCGTTGGCGATGGGGCAACAGTTAACGCTGCCATTTTAGAATCATTCACTGAATTGCATCAATACATGGATTGGGCAAAAGAAAAACCATCCGTTGAGGAATCCGAAGAACAGGCTAGGTTAGCGGCAGCCAACTGGATTCTAATGAAATCTGAAGAACCCTGGCTGCAGCTTTGTATTATCGACAAAAAAACCAATGAATTTATTGGCGCCACCAGCTTTCATCATATTGACTGGCAGGTACCCTCTGTTGAAACTGGGTATTGGATAAGAGTGTCTCGCGCCAATGAAGGCCTAATGACAGAGGCAATAAACGCCATCACACAATATGCATTCAATCAATTGAAAGTAAAACGTATTGCGATCACCTGCGACCGGGACAATATCCGCAGCAAAATGATCCCTGAAAGATTGGGGTATACATTAGAAGCAACACTTAAATCTAACAGAAGAAAACCTGTTACGGGTGAAATAAGTGACACGCTGATATACGCGCGTCACGACTGCAATGCCCTGCCTGAACTGGATGTGACATGGGGTGATAAAAATGAATAAATCGCTTATTATCGCCACCGATGCAAGCACCGATATTGACCAGCCAAGGCAGAAAGCTGCATTCCATCAATTACCGAATAAAAGGAAAACACCATGAACCAACCAAAACGTATTTTTATTGTCGGGCACATGGGTGCAGGCAAGTTTATTTTCACAGAGGCCTTAGCGAAGAAATTAGGATGGCAGATTGTCGATGCCAATCCAAGCATTGAACGCTACATTGGCCGACAGACGCGTGAGATTCTGGGCGAGCAAGGTGAAGCGGCTTTTAATCGCTCACAAGCAGACATCATCTCTCATTCTATCAAAAAAGAAAATGTTGTCGTTTTATTAGAAGAATGTGTTGTATCAAGCGAGCAATGTCGACAGTTATTATCCTCTGAATATGTTATTTATTTGAAAGTCTCTATTCCAACTCAGCTTGAACGCATGAAGAATGGACGGGTTCCGTCGCTACCAGTGGATAACATGAAGAATTTCCTAGAAAAACAACATAGTGAACGTGATGCTTTTTGTGAAGAAATCGCCACTTTAGTTATTGAATCCACTGGCTGCTCAGACACAACTGTCGACAACGATGTCAACGCTGCAATGAAAGCGCTTGGGCAATAATAATGGACTATCCAATAAGTAATGAACCAAACCCAAAACCTAAAGACATTCAGGTTTTGAATGACGGCATCTCTGAGCAAGCAAAGCAAAAAAAAGCAATGAAACCACTCGGATTTCATGCCTTCTTTATTCGCGACCAACACAAGAAAATTATTGGTGGATGCAACACCTGCCATCTTTACGGGTGTCTGTATATCGATCAACTTTGGCTAAGCGAATCGCTGCGTGGAAAAGGCTATGGCAAGAATTTAATGCAAAAAGCAGAGGACCTCGCCAAAGAAATTGGGTGTCGTTTTATGGCAGTCAACACATTTGACTGGGAGGCACTGGACTTCTACAAAAAACAAGGGTTCTATGTCGAGTTTGAACGAACAGGCTTTGACAAAGACTCCGTGTTTTATTTTTTAAGAAAAGACCTAACATGAACCCAACAATTATTTTAACGACAGAGCGTTTGATACTTCGCACATGGAAAGCGAGCGATGCACCGATGATGACAGCCATCAGCGCTGACCCTTTAGTGATGGAGCACTTCCCATCAACATCCACGCCTGTTGAAACACAAGCATTAATCAATCGTATTAACCAACACCATGAAGCATTTGGATATGCGCTTTACGCTGTTGAAACCAAATCTTCGCATGAATTTATTGGCTTTGTTGGCTTAATGAGACCCACCTTCACCATCCCTCACTTCAAACCCAAACACCTTCCAATTGTTGAAATTGGCTGGCGCTTATCTTCAAAACATTGGGGGCAAGGTTTTGCAACTGAAGCTGCAACAGCCGTATTGAATTATGCTTTCACGCAGTTAAATCTTCATGAAATTATTTCTTTTACTGCGAGCACCAATGTAAAATCTCAGCGCGTGATGGAAAAAATTGGGCTTAAACATAACCCAAAAGATGATTTTGACCACCCCAACTTAGATGAAAGCAGCCGATTGAGAAGGCATGTTTTATATCGGTTGTCGGTGAGCTCGTTATAGCCCGCGATGAAGCGCCTTTTGCTTCATCCGGGATCTTTGCGGTCACCACCATCCCAGATCAAACGAAGGGCGTTTGATCTGGGCTACGATGCTACAACACTGGAATACCATCCTGAATAGAGTCACCTTCAAAGCTTCCTGCTTTCGCTTGGATTACAATAAATAAAAGCTCCTCAGAAGAAGAGCTACGCCAAGTACGCACCCCCTTCGGGGCCACCCTGATCGCAGATCCCTCTTGAACATCAAACCAATCTCCATCCACACAAAACTCACCCTTTCCCTTCAAAAAAATGTAAAACTCCTCATTTTCACGATGCTTATGACTAAATGGCATGGAAGTTCCTGCGGGAAACTTATTTAATGACACCTCCATGCCGGTTAAATCAAGTTCACCTTTAAGGAATTGTTTACCTGCAACATCTTCTGGCAGCTTGGGGTGTTTAAAGGAATATTGATCCATCTTTTCAAATGGGCCAAAATCAATAAATGAAAAATTATTGCCAATTTTCTTCATGAGAATCCTCTTTATCTAAGTGGCTTTTATTTTGTGAACAACCACGAGAGTGTAGACTTGCCACCCCCAGAGCAACCGGATATGACTATCGACTTATTCATTTATCACCCACCATAGACTCTTCTGTCTCAGGCAAAAATCCACCGGCTTGCATTTGCCACATTCTTGCGTAATGCCCACCTTTAGAGATAAGCGCTTCATGCGCGCCATCCTCAATAATTTCACCTTTATCAAAAACTAAAATTCTATCCATTTTAGAAAGCGTAGATAAACGATGAGCGATAACGATGGTGGTTTTGCCTTGCATTAATAAATGTAACGCATCTTGAATATATTTCTCAGTGATAGAATCCAAAGCAGAAGTTGCCTCATCTAGAATCAGAATCGGTGCATTTTTTAACATAGCTCTAGCAATCGCTATACGTTGACGTTGCCCAGTGGATAACTTGATGCCGCGCTCGCCAACCATTGAATCATAACCTTGCGCAAGCTGAGTGATAAATTCATGGCAGTGAGTCATTTTTGCAATCTCAAACACTTCATCATCAGTAGCATGAATATTACCAAAGCGTATGTTTTCCATTAAGCTGCGATGAAATAGCGTGATGTCTTGCGGTATTAAAGCAATTTGCTCTCTCAACGATTCCTGCGTCACCTGATTAATGTTTTGATCATCTATCGTAATTTCGCCTGACTCAACTTCAAACAAACGTAAAATTAAATTTACAAAAGTACTTTTCCCACCCCCTGAAAACCCAACAAGACCCACTTTTTGACCTGCTTCAATCACAATGTTTTTATTTCTGAATAATCGCGCCCCTTCATCATAATGAAAAGTCACATTATGAAATTTAATGCTGCCACTCGAAATAATAAGCGGTCTTGCATCAATCGCATCAGTAATTTCATGTGGTAGTGAAACAATAGAAAGAGCTTGCTTACATATCCCTATTTGCTCTGAAAATGAAACAAATTGACCCGCGATAAACCAAAGATTCCACAAAATGCTAATTGATAAAGAAATAACAAATGTAAAATCGCCAATAGAAACAAAATTTTTACTATACATGTGGAGTAAAATAAAAATATTCAGGCTTATCAAAACGATAATACTAATATCCCAGAATAATCGCATTTTTATAATCTTAGCCTGCATAGCCCTATCATTTTGCACGGCACTTTTGATGCTCTGGTAAATATATTGATTTTCATCTCCGTGTCTAACGAAGAGCCTAACATTGATAATGTTACTGACGCTATCTACCATTCGTCCAACCACCGATGTCTTGCTCTCTGCAAAAACGTGAGAAAGATTTTGAATGGGTTTTAGAAAAAGAAAAGAGATCAAAAGAAATGCAAAGGCCCAACCCGTTAATATCACTGCAAAAATAGGATGCACAAATAATAAAGTGATTATAGCGACACTTAAGCCAAGCGTTTGCGTATATATATCATCAAGGTTCGAAAAGATATCAATCACACCACCTTGCATGTCCGTAATTTTATTTATTAAACTTCCGGCAAAATTATTTTGAAAATAACGATGCGAGTGCTGATTAAGATAACTAAACATCTTCGACATGACATCTTCCCGCAAACTCGGGAACAACTTTAGCTTCACCCAATCTAAAAGACGCATATTCAAACAAAGAGCCACCCAAAGAGCGATGTACCCAAAAACATAGGGTTGTGTGGTTTTAACTAAATCAGCCTTATCGCCCTCAAAGCTAACAACATGGTCAATGATAAGTTTTAGCGTGTAAGGTAAAAAAGTATTAATAAAAGCCCAGAACAAACCGACTAATGCGATGACTGTGAATAACCCCTTGTATGGTTTGGCCAGGTTTATCAGGAAACGGCTTAAAGATGGAGTCGCTGCACTAATTTTCATTAACATTTATCTCGAGTTTAGGGAATGTCGTCAATTATAGCTGATCACAAACAATACGTAGAGATGCAAAATTCACTCTAAAAGGTAGCACTGAAAGGTTAGATGAATCAGAGGATGGTGATAACTACTTGATTAATATATGGGCCGTGTTGGGATCGAACCAACGACCCGCTGATTAAGAGTCAGCTGCTCTACCAACTGAGCTAACGGCCCAAACTGAAAGATTGTACTACGCAGAGGAACATTTTTTAAAGGTTGGTGGATTACGCAGCAAAGAACGCCGCTAATCCACCCTACAACACCATACACACCTTACATCAATCTGGGGTGACCGATGGGGATCGAACCCACGACAACCGGAATCACAATCCGGGGCTCTACCAACTGAGCTACGGCCACCATAACAACACTTCAAGGTCAGCTCCCGGCCGCAAAAAACGCGTCCGGGCTACACCCACCATAACACTTAAACGCGAGCGCGCAATCCTCGCGCCCGGCAGGATTCGAACCTGCTACCCTCGGCTTAGAAGGCCGATGCTCTATCCGAATGAGCTACGGGCGCTATCTAAATCTCTTCAAAATCTTAAAATCAAAAACCTATATGAAGGTGGATTACGGTTCGCGAAAAACGCGCGAACCTAATCCACCCTACGGACTCAATAAGCCCAAAACAAATCCTTCGGGGTAGAGAGATTCGAACTCCCGACATCCTGCTCCCAAAGCAGGCGCGCTACCAGACTGCGCTATACCCCGCATGTTCTTTCGAACGAGTGTGGATAATACTGAGCCCAACCCAAATCGTCAATCACTTATGCGGCTTTTTCGTTAACTTTATGTTAAATTTAGCCAAGATCACTCTAGGAACCCACCCATGCCCGCAAAACTCATTGATGGCAAAGCCCTCGCCAACACCCTCAAAGACCAATTCACCACCATTGTCCAACAAGCAGCCAAGGCCGGCCGCCCCACCCCCGGGCTCGCCGTCATCCTCGTCGGCAACGACCCCGCCTCCGAAGTCTATGTCAAAAATAAACGCTTCACCTCAGAACAAATCGGCATACACTCCACTTACCACCACCTCCCCACCTCCACCCAACAAACCGACCTCATCGCCCTCATCCACCAACTCAATCACGATGAAACCATCAACGGCATCCTCCTCCAACTCCCCCTCCCCAAACACCTAGACACCGAACTCATCCTCGAAACCATCACCCCCCACAAAGACGTCGACGGCTTCCACCCCTACAACTTAGGCCGCCTCGCACAACGCCGCCCCTTATTGCGCCCCTGCACCCCGCTCGGCATCATGGCCCTGCTCCAACACATTCAACAACCCATCAAAGGCCAACACGCCGTCATCATCGGCGCCTCCAACATCGTCGGCCGCCCCATGGCCCTCGAATTATTAATGGCCGGTGCCACCACCACCCTCTGTCATCGCTCCACCACCGATTTGGCTTCCCATGTTAAACAAGGCGACATCATCGTCGCTGCCACCGGCAACCCCGGCCTCATTCACGGTGACTGGATAAAAGAAGGTGCAACCGTCATTGATGTTGGCATCACGCGCTTAGCAAACGGTCAACTCGTCGGCGATGTCGATTTTGAAAACGCCGCTAAACGCGCCGCCTGGATCACCCCCGTGCCGGGTGGCGTCGGCCCCATGACGGTTGCCATGCTCATGCAAAACACCCTCACCGCCGCCAAGCTCATCCCCTAAGGATTTGGTGAATAATCATAGGGTTTTTCATGATTGCCCCTCCGGAACTCGATCAGTATACTCAATGGAAACTGAAACCGATCAAGGAGGCGTATCGTGCCACTAACACCCAGACATTTCGCTCAACGTTTAAATCAATGCCTCGACGACGCTGATACCCCAAGCCTCCCTCGCGAACGCGCGAATATCCTCAGCAAAATGCTAGATATTCCCAAACAACAAGCGCATAGTTTATTGGAAGGACAAACCCTCCCCGATCAACCCCTGATTGACCGCATTGCATCCGAATTTGAAGTGGATCCAGCATGGTTAACCGGCGATAAATAAGGAAATCAGCATGAGCTACCCACTCCCCGTTGAAGACACCCTCCGCAGCGCATGGGCAAAAGTCTACGGCGCAAAACAAACCATTTGGATTGCATTCGGCATTCTCTTGGCCATTGCATTTTGCTTAGGCTTAATTGAAGGCATCGCCGAAATCGCAGGCACCGCTTTATATAGCGCCGCCAAACTCATCACCAACATCGTGAGTTATCTTCTGCAAATCGGCGTGCTCTACATCGGTATTTGCCGCGCAAAAGACACCCCCATACACTACCAACAAATGTTTCGCGCTTTCTCATTGCAACGCGCACTCCGCATTGCCGGCCTCTACCTCAGCGAAATGGTCATTTTAATCGTTCCCGCATTAATCGCTGCTAGCGGCATGTTTATCATGACCGCAAGCTTCCCGGTTGCTGGCTTAATTGGCATTTTGGTGCTTTGCTTTGGTTTAATCGCTGGCATTTATTTGGTAACGCGGCTGCTGCCAAGCTTGGCTATCATTCTTGATCAAGACTTAGGCCCCATTCAAGCCATCAAGCTCTCGTTTAAATTAACCCATGGTAATGTATTACGCTTGTTGCTGCTCTCGCTAATACAAATCCTCATTCTAATTATCAGCGCCATTCCTTTAGGCATTGGCTTGATCTGGGCTCTGCCGTTCACCTTCATCACCTACGGCATGATCTATAAAAACTTATTACAAAATCAAACGGCTTAACGAAAACATAAAGCGGCGCTAATGTATTTGCGCCGCTTTAAACACCTGATGCAAAGCCTTCATCGCTAAATCAATCTCGGCTTTCGTAATAATGAGTGGTGGCGCTAAACGGATCACGGTTTGATGCGTTTCTTTCGTCAACACCCCCTTCGCTAATAAATCTAAAACAAATTCATGCGCATCGTAACCCGGTTTCATTTCTATGCCGCGCAATAAACCACGCCCGCGAATATCAGCAATGCAGGGATAATCCAGCGTGTTTAACTGCGTTTCAAAATAATCGCCCAGACGCGCCGCACACTCAACCAACTTTTCATCGACCATCACATTTAACGCTTCCAAGCCCACCGCTGCGGCAATGGGGTTGCCACCAAAAGTGCTGCCGTGATCGCCGGGTGTAAACACACGCATCACTTCCTCACTGCTTAAAAACAAAGACACAGGCAATAAACCACCGCCTAAAGCCTTCCCTAAAATAATGGCATCGGGTTTGACATCATCATGCTGAAAACCAAACCATTTACCGGTTCGACCCAAACCCGTTTGCACTTCATCGCAAATCAGCAACACATTGTGCTTGCGGCAAATGGCTTCGCAGGCTTTTAAATAACCCAGAGGCGGCACAATGATGCCGCCCTCACCTTGAATGGGTTCGACAATGAATGCAGCCGTATTAGGCGTGATGGCTTGCTCCAGCGCTTTTGCATCACCGTAAGGAATGGTTTTTAACCCGGGTGGAAATGGGCCAAACCCCGCGCGATATTGTGGCTCGGTGGATAAACCCACAATGGCAATGGTGCGGCCGTGAAAATTATGTTGGCAGGCGATGATTTCAGCCTCGCCTTCTTTCACGCCTTTCACGGTGTAAGCCCATTTGCGCGCGGCTTTTAATGCGGTTTCAACCGCTTCAGCACCGGAATTCATGGGCAGGGCACGCTGAAACCCGGAAAGCTCGCAGGCACGCTTTAAAAATAAGCCTAATTTGTCATTATAAAACGCGCGTGACACCACCCCCAAACGCGCAGCTTGATCGCTTAATGCTTTGACTAATCGCGGGTGTGCGTGGCCGTGACTGACAGCAGAATAAGCGCTCATCATGTCAAGATAACGGTGCCCTTCAACATCCCAAACGAAAACCCCCTCACCGTGGCTTAAGACCACAGGCAAAGGGGAATAATTATTAGCACCGTATTGTTGTTCCAATTCCATAAATTCAAACATAGATTAAGTCCTTTAAACACTCCCTCTCCCGCTTCGCGGGAGAGGGTAGGGGTGAGGGTGCAAACGGGTGCCCCACAGCTCTACCCACAAAACCCAGACAAAAAGAAAGAGTACTTTTGAAGGAAAGTCACAAGAAACCTCTAAGTCCAATTTTGGAAACTTCATCGGGGCTTTAGGCTTTCCTCTCAAGGAGGACTTGCACACCACGCCGAAATCCGTCTCCTGGTCATTCAATGTAAGGTTTTGGACAACATTCCCACATAAAGTACTCCTACCCTCAGTATAGTGCACATTTTGAAAGAGACAAGATTTGTATTTTTCTTCAAATTACCCTATATTTTGCATTCTTATGCTATACTTGAGCGAAAATTGATAACACCATGACTAATTTAAACAAAACACCCGAAGCAACAGAAGCACCCAGCGCCAAGGTCCACGCCTTCAGCCACGACGGCCGGGGCATCGCCACCATCAACCACATCACCACCTTTATTGCGGGCGCGCTGAAAGGCGAAACCGTCACTTACCGCATCACCCAAAAACGAAGCAGCCACCACGAAGCCGTCATGACGGAAGTGCAAACACCCTCCCCTCAGCGCACCACACCCCCCTGCAGCCATTTTGGCGTGTGTGGCGGGTGCAGCTTGCAACACATGCACCCAAGCATGCAGGTTGAACTAAAACAACAAACCCTGCTTGACCAACTCAAACACTTTGGCAAAGTCACCCCCGAATCCATTTTACCCGCGCTTGAAACCGCTGCGTTGGGGTACCGACGCAAGGCAAGATTGGGCGTTAAATTCGTTATCAAAAAAGACAAAATGCTGGTTGGTTTTCGCGAAAAAGCCGGGCGTTACCTCGCGGATTTAAACAGCTGCCCCGTGCTTTACCCGGCCGTTGGTGAAAAACTCACTGCATTGGCCGCGCTGGTGCGCGCTTTAGAACAATACCAATCCATTCCTCAAATTGAAGTGGCCGTTGGCGATGAAACCGTGGCCTTGGTGTTTAGGCACCTCACCCCCCTACCTGAAGCCGACCTTGCCAAGCTCACCGCCTTTGGCGAAGAACATCAATTCCATATTTATTTACAGCCCAACCCACCCGCAGCGGTTCACCGCCTGTTTCCGGAAGGGGATGATCAACGCCTGCACTACACCCTGCCCGATTTTGGTCTGAGCTACGCTTTTCACCCCTTGGATTTCACCCAGGTGAATCTTGAAATGAATCGCTTGATGGTGAAACAAGCCATCACCCTGCTTGAACCCAAGGCCAATGAACGCGTCCTCGATTTATTTTGCGGCATCGGCAATTTCACCCTCCCTTTAGCCAAACACGCAGCGCATGTCACGGGCGTGGAAGGCGGGCAAGCCATGGTTGAGCGGGGTTTTGAAAACGCAGCGTTAAACGGCATCAGCAATGTGGCTTTTTATGCGGCCAATTTAATGGCTGAAACCCAAACCGGCGAATGGGCCAAGCAAGCCTACGACAAAGTTTTACTCGACCCACCCCGGGCCGGCGCCAAAGAAATTCTGCCCTTATTAGGTCAAATTCAAGCCAAGCGTATCGTTTATGTCTCATGCAACCCTGCGACTTTAGCCCGAGATGCAGGCGAACTTGTCCATCTGTACGGTTATTGCTTAAAATCTGTTGGCATTATGAATATGTTCCCGCATACTGCGCACATTGAAGCAATGGCTGTATTTGAACGGAGCGAAAAACATGGAGAACTCAGCTAACTCTATCGAATTAAATCAATTGCCTATCATTGATAGGCAAGACGGCCTGCGCTTGGCTGGCCACAATCAAGCCTTTGCGGATGAAATCTTAAGTTTATTTATTGCCGAGCTAAAAACGGAAACCGACGCTTTCCACAAGCTGCTCGCTGAAAACAACCTGGTTGACCTTCAAAAAC
>DASTZQ010000006.1:0-51560 GCA_035764205.1 Gammaproteobacteria bacterium | reverse complement strand
TGCTGCGAACTTTAAGCGTTCTTCAATCAAAAAAGCTCGAAATAGAGTAACTATTCCTGCGCTTTTTCTCAATCAGAACGTTTAAATTTCTTGCAATCTGAAAATTAAAATTTCGCACCTTGAGGTGTAATGGGTATATATGAAATATATTGAATTTTTCATGAGCCCAATGAAGCGCATTTTTTAATTTTGATTAATTATGGTTTCCAACTGTTTTACTTCATGAATAATTCGATAAAAATCAGGTTGTTCACCATAAAACATTTTATTGCCTAACATTTTATCAAAGTCATCTTTAAGCAGTTTAAGGTAGTCGTTATTGGGTATTAATCTCATATTTCCATTAATGCATTCGTCATATTTCGCAAATCCGGAGTCATAAAAGGTTTTCTTTATTTTTATCACCTCTTGCAAAAGTGATCGGTTGCTTAATGCTTCTTTACCAATGAGGTGTTTGGATAGCATTGCAACGTCATACCAATGGCGCGAAATGCGATTGGCATCTTCTTTTAATGTTGGTCGATTGCACTCATAGTGAATTAATGTGAGTTTTTCCCAGTAAGTTTTTTGAGGCGACAATACGGCTACTTCTGCTGTAGGAAGAATTAAGTTTTTTATATGCTTAGAAATGTCAGTAGAGATGACTATTGGCTCATTGGGGGTGGTTAGGTTTCGGCCGCCAAACTCAAGGCGTATGCTATCAATGATGTACCCACTTTTTTGTTCGATGACAGAAGGGTAGCGAAGGTGAAGTGTTTCGCCATCGTCATGCATTTCCATGATCGGTGGGTTTTCTTTGAATTGTTCTAGTATTGTTTTTTCGTAGTGTGGAGTAATAGTGTCTTTTATGTATTGTGACAATGCTGATTTAAGAGCAAGACTTATATTTTTTAATTTGGTTTTGCTGAGGCTGTTTTCAAACGGATTGCCACAGTTTAATGATTGATAATCGATTGTGATGTCCACATCTTCTGAAAATCTGTCGATAACATGAAAGGCTTTTGACAAGGATGTGCCGCCTTTGAATGCCATCGGTAGTCGATTTGGCATGTTGAATAAAACTGATAATGCCCAGCATATCCAAATGTCTTTTTCTAGAAGAAGGGCGTCCCTTTTAATTTCAGGGTTGGTGGATAGCGATCTTAGTATTTGAGATTGCTCTTTCGGCGAGAGCGTTAAGTAGGCTTCAGGCATTATTACTTCCTTTCTTGTGTTGCGTAATAATAGTGCTCATCCAGATGGGCATGTACTCTGTTGATGTAATAAACGCTTTAAATTCTTTCGCGGTAAGTTTTTGCTCTATTTTTTTTATGACTTCCAGGGTGACTAGATTTTTTCCGAGATACCATAATGCAAGGATGGCTATTCCTGCTTTGGATTCAAGCGGCGGGATTTTTTTTCTGCTGACATGTTTCAGGGTGACTGTTAAAGAGCCCAGGTTGAATTGTCGTGATTGCCCAGTCGTTAAAAAGACGGGTTGAGCAGGGACTTGCGTTGATAGCCCGAGTTGCCTCGCTGCTTCTGCCCCACTTATCTGGATTTCTTCATTTGTTTTTTTTGCGATGACTTCAGCTACTTTGAATGGTTCGGGCAGCAGCAGACCAATAAAACGATTTTTTTCAGGGCGTACATAAATGCCCCGCGTTATTCTTAGTATTTTCCCTGCGGTTGTTAGCCTTGATATGGCCTGATCGACCGCGGCGCGTGTGCCAAACTGCATCAGGGCGCTGCTAGCAAATGGCTGGCCGTGCGGGGTTTTTTGAATGTATTTTTGAATCTTTTGAGTGGCGCTCATTGGGTTCTCCTCTGTCAGAAAATATAGACGATTTTCTGACAAAAGTCAAGCTTAAAAACCTCATGAAATGAGAGGTTTTTAAAAATAACTTATAAAAATGAATGAGATAAGTTGGTGCCTCGTGCTTAAAATGAAAAACACCCTAAATCAACCACACCAACCCAAACATCGCCACACACAAGCCCAAAAACACAGCCGGTAAAAGCATGGCGTGAACGGTGAACGCGCCTACGCTTAAAACAACCATGGTTGCTGACCCCATGTTTAAAAAGCTCATGACAGCCGAGCCATAGGCTTTGTCGTTCGCTTTAGCCATGGTAATTGTTGAGGTGACAGCCATGATGAAGCTCAGGCCAAAGTAAATGAGCACCATGGGGAGGAAGATAGCAAATAGCACGGATAACTTAAGCCACATCATCACAGCCATGCTGATGATGCCTGATAAGGTGATGAATAAACCAGGGCGGAGTAGCGATTTCAGTTCGTAATGTTTGGTAAGTTGCGCGCATAAAAGCGAGCCCATGAATAAACCAACGCAAGGGATGATGTTGGCTGCGCCATATTCGGCGCTGTTTAATCCGTAAATGGTAATCGCAATAAAAGGGGCGAGTGCTGCAAAGGCGTAAAAAAACGAAGTGGCGCCGCCCATCAATAACCCACCCACCACCAATTTAAAATTTTTAAATTGCGCACCATACCCATCGACTAAATAATTTAATTGAAGCGCATTTTTGTTCACGGTTTTCAGTGTTTCAGGGAGTTGTGTGACGAGCAACATCAGTAATAAACCATAAATTGCCCCCGCATAAAAACAGCTGACCCAGCCAAAGTGGACATTTAAATAACCACCCAGGGCAACGCCTAAGCCGGGTGTGACAGCAAAAGCGAGCATTAAATAAGAAGTGGTTTTGCCCGCTGTTTTTTGATCGCAGCATTCGTTGACTAAGGTGAATGTCATTTTAAGGCCGACGCCTGAACCCAGTGCCAACATAAAACGCGCAAAGACTAATAACCAAAAGCTCGGCACCACGCTTGAAAACACGCACAGCAAACTACTGACAATTTGCAAGCCGATGCCTGCATATAAAGCAGGTTTGCGACCGAAGCGGTTGGCGAGTGGCCCGTAAATGAGTTGCCCCAGGGCGTAACCCACTAAAAACCAAGTGATGGTGTGCTGAACGGCATTATTGGTGACGTTAAAAAATTCCGCAATGTTAGGCAGGGCCGGGGTGAATAAGGTGGCATTCACGGAGGCAAATGAAATAAGGAATATGAGCGTGAAGAAGGGCAGTTTGATGGGCATGGGGGAACTCCATTTGAATGGCCTAAATTGTACTGGAGTGGTCTATGCTTTTCTACTTAATGTTAAAGCGAGTTACGTTATAGACCGTGGCTTGTGAATTAATGGGGCAGTCGGCGGTTATCGTCTAAATTGCACCATCTCTATGATTTGGTGCAATTGGTGCAATAGCGGAAGGTGTGGTGCAATTGGTGCAATTATGGTAATATTGGTGCAATTGGTGCAATTGGTGCAATTGGTGCAATTAGGAGGTGGTTGTGATTGAGGCATTTGAGTCTAAGGTATTGGAATTTAAGTCAAAATTACCCCATTTTTCGTCTTTGATAAAGACCTGTGTTGCCTTCGCCAATGGGTTGGGCGGGAAAATTATGGTTGGCATTGATGATAAAACACGGCAGGTGTTGGGGGTTGATGAGGCAACACGCAAACGTCTTTATGATGAATTTCCCAATAGTTTGTATGATTCAACCAGCCCAGGATTATTGCCAGAAATTTATGAAAAACGAATAGATGATAAAAGTGTTGTCATTATTGAAGTGTTTGGTGGTAACAAAAAACCAGTTTTTGTGACATCAGAAGGTTCCGTTGATGGCGTGTACTTGCGCGCTGGTGCAAATACGCGTAAAGCCAATCGAGAGGCGGTGGAGGCTTTAATGCGTGAAAATAAGCGTATTCATTACGATGAAGAAGCGGTTCATGCAGGGGTGGATATATTAAACCCTTCTTTGTTGGATGCGCTTTTGGGTAAACATGATCAATCACGCTTAATGTCAGAAAAAATAATAACGCGATTATCCGCAAATAGTAGCCGTGTTGCGCCGACCATTGCGGGCGTGTTGATGTTTTCTGAGGCGCCAGAAAATTATATACCAGAAGCATTGGTGTATTGTACGCGTTTTCGAGGCGTGGAAGGCCGAGATATTATACAAACAGAAGCAATCACAGGCCATTTATTGAAGCAAGCAGATTTAAGTTATCAGTTGGTGAGGTCGTGGTTAATGAGAGAGCCTCGATTATTTGGTACGGTGATGAAAGGCGAAAGTATGGTGCCTGAAGTTGCTTTGCGAGAAGTGATTGTTAATGCGTTGGTTCATCGTAAATATTGGATTTCGGGTGCGGTTAAAATAGCCTTGTATGATGATCGATTAGAAGTGTTTAGTCCAGGAAATTTCCCCGGTTTATTGGATGTTAACACCTTGGGTGATGGAACCACTTATTTAAGAAACCCTCATCTTGCCCATTTAGCAAGACGAGCGGGGTTGGTTGAAAAGTTAGGAACAGGAATACGCATGATTTTTGAGAGTTGTGATAAAGTTAATTTAATTCGGCCAGTGTTTATTGAAGGCGCAGACAGTGTGAAGGTGGTATTTAAATTTTTGCCTGGCAAGGGCAAGCTAATGATGGATCAAGAAGATTTATTAGCCTTATTTAACTTAAAATCCGAGATTACCTTGAATGATGTTGCAAGCATTTTGAATGTTTCAAGAAATACCGCAACCAGGCGTTTAAACCAATTAATCGCAGATGGAAAAATTGAACGCGTTGGCCGAGGGCCGGCAGTGCGGTTTGTGTTGTTAACTAGATAAAAGATGTAGATAGGGGGGGTGCTTTCTAAGCTGGCATTTGCACAGGCGAACTTAGAGGGTCACCCTCCTGGCCCGCGTCTCATCTACGAAGTGAGGGCAGGCTTCCAGGAGGGCTGGGGAGGCAAACGGCCGGCATGGATGAGCTAACGATAGGTAGATAAAAACCTGGCCATGTAATAAGCATTTATTTATCGCTTTTGTTTTGGTTTGTAACCTGCACCAAAGCTCGTTGGTTTTTTTGGCTCAGTAAAAGCATCGGGTTGAATAGCATTTGCTGTGAGTGATGTGGGTTCGGGCGTGGCTTCATTCGGTGTTAACAACGCGGCAGCAGGCACGCCCATGGTTTTAGCAATGCTGGCCGTGCTGGTGAGTGCATTAAATGAAGGGTTATCTCCATTCGGAAAAAAGCACGACAAAGCCGTTGGTTTTTTATGGGGTTGACGTTTGAAGTCTAAAATAACAGCGCCATCAAGAAAAAGATGATTGTTAATAGTTTCTAAATTGCGTGGCCCGTCTGGGTCGCCATCATTAATTTGTAAGCGTGAATTTTTTTGAGTAATTTGAATGGGCCCATATTGCCCCGTGAGCAAGGCAAGGTCAGGCATTTCTTTTTTTAATTGATGAATTTCAATTTTGAAAATGCGGTATCGAAGCTCGGCTTGTTTGTCGGGTCGAATGTCCATGGCTTGTTGGTAGCGCTTCATTGCTGAGGCATAATCCCCATTATTTTCCGCCTGTTTCGCCGCTATCATGTGGTTATGGTAATCATGCCAATGCGGTGTGTGAATATCTTTATAATCATATTTTAAGGATAGAAAGCGCATGATAGGGGTGACATCGCCGCTGGTTAATGCGCCGATTTCATTTGCAATCGCCAATCCATTTTCACTATTCGTTAAATAAACAAACCCAGTGGCAGTGCTTGGGTTATGAGGATTGCTTATTTTCACATTAAAGAATGCACGTGTGCCAGGGCCGTGCCCCCAATGAAACAGTGAAACCACCTCGCCGTTCTGATTTTTTTCCAAACCAAACCCTAAGCCCCAATCAATGCGATTTAATGTGTCTTCATCAAGGTGTTTTTCTTTTGCATCCACATCTTTTTTCATATCGTGAATTTGAGGGGTGATTAAGGCAATAAAGTTAGCATCTTGAATGCATGCTAATAAAAACTTAGCATAATCAACAGCGGTGGTGTGCAATGAAGCGGCTGCATTTTCATTATTCGCCGGCATTTTGGGTAAGGGGTTGGGAGTTAAGCTTTCATCGTGCGCTGTTGCGCTAGGGGTGTTAGCGTTGGGGTATAAAAAACTGGTATTTGTCATCTTGAGTGGCTCAAACACCATTCTTTGCGCAAGGCTTTCAAGGGTTTCGCCGGTTTTTTCTTCAAGCATTTTTTGTAAATAAATATAGCCATCGCCTGAATAGCGAAATCCTTCACCAGGATTGAACTTAAAATCAGTAGGCCCCGAATTTTGCAACCCCGTTTGATGGGATAAGATCATTCCTGGAGTGAGTGATTTTTTCTTCCCTTGTTTTCCGAGAATATTTTCATCCCAAGGCAAGGCTTCATCTAAAAATTGAGTTGGTAATACTTTATTTTGAATGAGTGTTATAATTAAAAAGGCAAACACGGGCTTGCTCAATGAGCATGCCCAAAATTGAGTATCTTGGTTGACTGGCTCATTGGATTGTGTGTCGGCGACGCCTAGTTGGCTCGATTTAATTTGGCTGCGAATGATGGTAGCAATCGTCAGCCCGGGGATATAGGCATCATCCATAAGTGAATGAAGGCGTTTTTCTTTGTTTGCAGACAAAGGAGGTGTTTTCATTTTTATTTTCGATTCGGTTGATGTTTTTCTATCGGACGTGTTGGTTGAATCGGTTTAGGCTTAGTTTTAAAGATAGAATTAGCAGTCACAGACGCCGTTAACTCAGCATTTTTCTTAACATAAGAAAACTGTGCCGTGTGTTCATGTTGTTTGTCGTAGTCAACAAACCCAAATTTTGAGCCATAAAGTTTTTCGCTCGCCTCTTTCCCATCACCTTCACGTGCGCTGATGAGGGCTGAAAATTCATGAGAACGGTCGATGATTTCAAGCGCGCTTGATAAAAGCCCGGTGGCAATGTTTTTTCTGCGATAGTTTGAATCAACGGCCATGTCTGAAATATAGGCAATGTGGTTGTTAGAAATGTAGCGAACCAAACCAATGATGGTGTTTTTTTCATTGCGAGCCACTACCATGGTGGAGTGGGCTAATGCTGAATTAATATAGCTAGGTTTAGCGTTATCAGCCCAGTACGTTTGATGCAATAAATGAAGCAGCGCCTCTTTATCAGCGCCCGTTGTTTGCGAGGGGTCAAGTGCGCTGATGGTGACGCCTTCAGGTAGGATGCCAGGGTTTTTGGGGTAAATGGTTTTTTCTCTCAACATGAATCGTTCAAGGTTGACTGACCGAAATGTGTCAGAGCCATTGAGGGCGCTATTTGTCGCGTCATTAGCAAAGCAATATAATTTGGAGCAAGGCATAGGTGTTGTCGAAAGGAAGGCGTTTGTCATTTCTAAAAGGAGAGGCGTATATTGTTCGTGTTGTTTTTCAGTGGGTGTAACATGGCTAAGTATAGCGGCATTGTCTGTTTGATCAAATTTAAAATCGGCTTGTAAAAGGCAGTGTTCGCCTTCAAATAAGAATATTTTTTTATCATTATCGTTGATTTCAATATGGTGATTGTTTTGTTTGAAAATAATCGATGGCACGGGCATTCTCCTCGTATATTTTGATATTGTTCTGTCAGTATAACAGAAAATTAGGAAATATTGAGTTGTGATTGTCGGGGCGGTGGTGGTGCTTTGTTCGTTGATTTTTAATCAAAAACTTTAAATTGATCATGCTGCTGGCGACGGTTGTCTGGATTGTGGTAATGTAAAAATTCAAATATAAAGATAGGCTTAAGCCTAGGGTAACATCCCCCTGTTTTTATCCATAAAAAAGCGTATAATGATCATAACTAGACCATCCGAGGGGAATGCACGCATGTCAGCAAAACAGAAAAATAAATGCCATATTTGCTTCAAGAATAAAGGCGGGCCAGTGGGTCCTTTTTGCGGTGGGCACGGTAAAACTGGCGGTGGTAGCGGTGGCAGTGGTTCGGGTGAAAGCGCTGGTGAAACGCATGGCGTGAGTGGTTCAGCCAAACATGAAAAAGTGAATTTTTCAGCGCGTCCTGAGAACACCAGTAAAGCATCTGCTGATGGTGCGTTAG
Organism: Gammaproteobacteria bacterium; assembly: GCA_035764205.1. Lineage (GTDB taxonomy): Bacteria > Pseudomonadota > Gammaproteobacteria > DSM-16500 > DSM-16500 > Aquicella. The sequence continues at coordinate 43,615 of DASTZQ010000006.1, read as the reverse complement.
CAAACGCAGATCGAACACTCACTTTAAATCCACTCGATATTAAATTCAATCAAGACATCATCTCTGACATGTTGGCGAATAAAACATTAGTGATTGATAATAACCCTGAATTGGGCATGTTGCGAATTACTTGTTTGCTGAAACATTTATCTAAATCCCAACATTTAGAACTAGATAAATACTTGAATGCGTTATTGCGTGCGTTTGAGCAGTTTAAAGATGAGAACCAAGTGAATGGCGCGCGTGTGCAAGTTCGTCGTGATGAGTTTATTATTAGCCTACCAAAACCAGGGCTTTATGATAAATTCATTGCTAAGCTCGCTGCCATGAATTTATTGCCACAGCAAGCGATCAACCAAGCCACGCAGGCGGTTTATCCGGCCAACACCAACCACTTCAACCCAACACCGTTTTCAACCAAGCCGGTGCAGGGCGGGCATAAAAAACCGCATCATGAAGCAGAGGTCAAGGCCAATAAGCGCGGTAAAATGAACCCATTCGATATTCACGGTGGGCCGAAACCCAAGGATGCTTAAGCGCATCAACCCCGCAACTTGATTTGTCGGTGATATTTTGCAACACTAGCTAAATATCACCCGGATTTTACAATGAAAAACCCTTATTTCGACCTCATTCGTGCTGTTTGGCACTACGGCAAGCCCTACCGATTCACCACCGTGATCTTGTACATCACCTATGTGTTTTTTGAAACGCTTGGCTGTCTAGCATCCAAGGCTAGAAATTGTGCTTTTTTTACCCAAAATGGCCATTAATTATCGGTGATTTTTTCTAGACTTAATGTTACCTTAAGGTCATTGAGGTACTATCCCTATCATTGAATAAAAAAACGAGGTGAGTATGCCAGCTGCAGATAACGCGTTAGCATTGCCATTAACATTAAACCCAAACATTCAAATGACTTACCAGCAAAATTGTTTGCTGACCATTGAAACAGGGGTCAGGCAATTGTTGGTTGATGCAAACGGTGGGTTGCCGCTTGAAAAAATAAATATTCGCGTTAGTTATTTAAGTTTGTTTGAATCCGAATCGCATTATCAAGAAAAACACTTAAGTTTATCTATTGGCATTAGCAATCGTGAGCTTTGTGATACACTGGCTCGTTTGTTAAATAACTATTTTCATAACGAGAACCAGCCTGATGAAAATCAGATTTATCTGGATACGGCTGTCTTATCAAAAAACCCTCGTGCGATCACAAAGAAAAATAAAGCCGAGCCGATTGTTGCTTGTGTTGTTATTCCGCATCTTCATATTCCTCGTTTTTTAAATGAAATTCTCCGTGGGGTGATGCTTTATTCCCACCATGATTATTCCTATTCTTTGGTTCGCGATTTTTATTTGGTGGGCCCTGAGGGCAAGCGAGCAAAGGTAAAGTTTGATGAGGAATTAAAGTTAAGAGAGTTGTTGAATGCGAAGTATAATGAGCTTCATCAGGTTTATAACTTGAGCCAAAAAATGCAAACTCGAATCATGGCGCTTGCTCATCGAGGCAATGGTGCTGAGGTGGGGGTTTCGCTTTTCAAAAAAATCAATCATTCTGCTAGCAGTCAAGAGGAGCTTTATCAGCGTTTGAATGCGTTAGTGCACGCCTATCATTTAGGTGAAGTGGGTTCACGGGTTGATGGTTTTATTGATAAAATAAGCGCGAAAGATGAGCGTGCTCGCATCACTGAAACCACTGAAGATGGTTTATTGAAATTCATTCACCACGGCGATATGTTTTATGAAGTCTCCAAGTTGCTGAAAGATAAGCCTGATTTGAACTTGGCTTTTGTTAGCCCGGATAATTTATTTCGTGCGGGCAGTGCGGCATTGGTTGGCGGAAAGGGCAGCCTTGAGGAAAGCATTGCGCGGGTTAGCAACTACATTCCTTGCGTGTTAGCGCAAGCAGAACTGCATCCATCTGACCCGCAAGCGGTTTTATGTTCTTTGTATTCCCACCTGCAACCAACCGGCCTAAGCCTTACCTTGGGCAAAGCCTGTGGTGTTTATCACCTGGAAGGTCAAACCATCCCTGAATACATTGCCAGGGAAAACGTCAAAGCGGTGTCTGAGTTTGCTTATAATGCTTTGCATTTGGCGCGTGAAATGGCAACCGAAGAAAATGACAAATACCCGTCGTATAAAACAACACCTCACCTTACGCCTCGCGTGAAATTTTTAGACGCACAAGGCGTGGTGCGCTCAGTGAGTGTGGTTGGCATGGTTGGCATTGATGGCAGGTGTCGTCGTCCGGGTTCATTCGCTGATCAAGTTGCGTTTGCTGATTCAGACCTTCAAGATCAACATGGGTTCAATCAAAACCATGCGTTTGATTTGGATAAAGCAAAAACTTTCTATGCAGCGCAATGGATGGCTTCTTTTGATGCGGTGCTCGCATCGGATGTGCAGGTGTTTGTGTTGAACCCAGTGGGTTGTGGTGCCTTCGACCCATCGGATGGCTCGCAGTTTACAGAAGCAAGTGCGCAGGGCTTTGCCGTCGCGTTCAGCGAAAAGAAAGATCGTTTGCGTCAAAAGGGAATACAGCTTATTTTCCCTGTTTATGACATGGAAAAAGTTTATGAGCGTTATAGTCAAGCGCTGAATGACGTACAATTACAGCCGAATCGTACCGATTGCGAGGGCGGAACCCCCGAATCTTGTTGCGCGATCATCGCTAAAAAATACCGCGAGTTGAATGGTAAAAAGTTTGATATCGAAAACAAAACATTGCCTGAAATACTTGCCCATGCACTTCAGAAACCAAGAAAAACACGTGAGGCTTTGATTGCGCTGCGTTACTGTTCGATGGATGCCCACGGTCAGCTTGCGCTGAATGGTTATGCTCCGCAGCCAGTGCAAGAGGCGTATAACGCACTCACGCAAAACCAAGAAGCTGTAGCGTGTATTAAAATTAAAGAGCTCATTGTTGAAGCGTATAAAAAGCAACACGGCCGTCAGCTTGATCTTGGCAATAAAACGCTTGCTGGCATTATTGCCCATGCGCTTGAAAAGCGCGGGAAAACACTGGCTGCTTTAATGGCGTTAGACTATTTGCAGCTGAATGACCAGGGTGAGATTGTGCTGTGTCCAGGCGACGTCCCAGCGCCAGTGCGTCAGGCGCATGCTGAAGCGCAAGACCAAGCTTCACCCGTGCGCGTGAAGGATCGCATCATTGAAGCCTATAAAAAAACACAGGGTTTATTTGCTCGAAATCATCAAGCAGCAGGCGGGTTTAATATTTACAGCGCAACGCTGGAAGCTATTTTTGGCCACGCTAAAGCACATAACGATGAGGTGCGTCGTGTGTTGATTAACCTTGGCTATGTTAAAATAGAGCCGGCAGTTGATGTGCTTCAGTTGACTGAAACGTATCGTCGGGCATTGCAAGGCGTGCCCAATCAGCTTAGGGTGCCATCGGTGGTCGTTAAAGCAAAGATTGTTGAGGCTTATAATAATCAGCGTGGTATTTTTTATAAAGATAGCGCAGAAAGGCGCGCGGTGTTTGATATGGCAACCGCAACCCTTGAGGAAATTGTTGCGCACGCAGAAGCAAAAGATGGTAACACACGTCGTGCAATGTTGGCTCTTGGTTACATGGCATTCCAACGCAGGGATGAGGCTTTGGTATTGAATCCCGACTGTGGGTTAGGCTGTGTGCAAGCTGTATTTAATCCACCGCAGCCACCCGCATTGCAACCATAAAAATTCACCCTCCTCGGCCAGCGTTTTTGTGAAGCGGGGGAGGGGTTTTTTTCATTGCGCCTTGCCGCATTCTTGCATACAATCTCCCTACTCAAATCAACAACCTACGGTGATGTGTGCGTAAACCCTTAATTGCAGGTAATTGGAAAATGCACGGCTCTTTGGCTGCGGCAACCAAGCTCGCTGCTGGCATTGCAGCCGGCGCCGATCAATTTTCAGACATTGATGTGTTGGTTTTACCCCCCTTGGTTCATTTAACCACCGTGAAAGCGAGCCTCGCTGGCAGCCCCGTGCGCTTGGGCGCGCAAAATTGTTACGTGGGTGAGCAGGGTGCGTTCACGGGTGAAGTGTCTGCCCGCATGCTGAAAGACTTAGGCTGTGATTACGTGCTGGTCGGCCATTCCGAGCGCCGTGCTTTGTTTCACGACGACTTAAAAACCGTGGCAGCCAAATTCCAAGCGGCGCAGGCTGCCGGCCTCATCCCCATTTTATGCGTGGGTGAAACCAAAGAAGAGCGCGAGCTCGGCCGCACGGAAGCCGTGGTTGCTGAACAATTGAACACCGTCATTGCGGCGGCGGGCATCCAGGCCTTTGCGAATGCTGTCATTGCTTACGAACCCGTTTGGGCCATAGGCACGGGCTTAACCGCGACCCCCGAGCAAGCCGAAGCTGTGCATGGCTTTATTCGCGCTTTAATTTCGAAAAATCAGGTTGATCTCGGCCCCGCAATTCGTATACTGTACGGCGGAAGCATGAAACCTGATAATGCCCCTGCTTTATTGGCGCAACCCAATATTGACGGCGGCCTCATTGGCGGTGCTTCCCTAGATGTTGATGGTTTTTTGGCCATCTGCGCAGCAGCTACCGTGCTTGCTTAATTAAACAGGATTAAACAATGTTTCAATTCATCATGCTTATTCACGTGCTTTCAGCCGTCTGCATCATTGCCTTGGTGTTGGTGCAGCAAGGCAAAGGCGCCACCATGGGCGCAGCCTTTGGCAGCGGTGCTTCGCAAACGGTGTTTGGTAGCCGTGGGTCGGGCTCGTTTTTGTTCCGCTTAACCATGGGTTTTGCCGCCGCGTTTTTTATCACGAGTATTGCCTTAAACAATATCGCCATGCGTGCTTATAAAGCGGAGCGTGTCATCACCTTGCCAGTGGCACCAACTGCAACGCAGCCCTTGCCAGACAAGGCATTAACCGATAGTATTCCCAGCACGCCGAATGTGCCTGGTAAGCAGTAATTAAATGAATAGCCGACGTGGTGGAATTGGTAGACACGCTACTTTGAGGTGGTAGTGGTCGTAAGACTGTGACGGTTCGAGTCCGTCCGTCGGCAAAGTTTTAAAAGCGGTGACTGTGTCACCGCTTTCGTTTTGTGCAGAATGTGGGACAGGAGGCAGGCCTTTGCTGCAAAACTATATACCCGTACTCATTTTTATGATGGTTGGTGTCGTGGTTGGCCTGATTGCGCCAACGCTTGGCTATTTATTCGGCCCAAGGCGACCTGACCCTGCCAAAAACTCCACTTACGAGTGTGGGTTTGAGGCCTTCAATGATTCTCGCTCCCCCTTTGATGTTCGCTATTATCTCGTGGCCATTTTATTCATTATCTTCGACCTTGAAACGGCGTTTTTAGTGCCTTGGTCGGTGGTTTTTCGTGAACTCGGCTGGGGCGGTTTAGCTGCCATGGGCATCTTCTTGGGCTTGCTCACCGTTGGGTTTGTTTATGAGTGGAAGAAGGGGGCGCTCGAATGGGAATGACCGACATCATGAAACCCGGGTTTGTGGTCACCTCTGTCGAATCTTTATTTAACTGGGCGCGTTCAGGCTCGCTGTGGCCCATGTCGTTTGGCTTGGCGTGTTGTGCGGTTGAAATGATGCACTCGGCGGCCGCGCGCTACGACCTTGACCGTTTCGGGGTTATCTTTCGCCCCAGCCCCCGCCAATCTGACTTAATGATCGTGGCTGGCACGCTTTGCAACAAAATGGCGCCGGCCTTGCGTAAGGTTTACGACCAAATGGCCGAGCCGCGTTGGGTGATTTCCATGGGGTCTTGTGCTAATGGCGGTGGTTATTATCATTATTCTTATTCCGTGGTGCGCGGTTGCGACCGCATTGTGCCCGTCGATGTTTACGTCCCTGGGTGTCCACCAACGGCTGAAGCCTTGATGTACGGCATCATTCAGCTTCAAAACAAAATTCGTCGCACGACCACGATAGAACGTTAAGGGCAACGGCATGAATGCATTATCCACCCTCGAAACTGCTTTGACCGAACGGTGCGCCACTTTATTCACCAAAGCGACACACGCTTTGAATGAGCTCACCCTCGATGTGCCGCGTGAACACTTGCTAGCGCTTTGCCAGCAATTGCGCGACGAACCCACCTTCGACTTTAAAATGTTAATCGATGTGGTCGGCCTTGATTATTTGCATTACGGCCTCGATGAATGGCAAACACAAAGTGCCACCTTAACGGGGTTTGGTCGCGGTGTGACGGCTGCACCTTTGCGTGAAGAAGCTGCACCTGCTGAACGTTTTGCCGTGGTTTATCATTTGTTGTCTTTAACACACAACTGGCGTTTGCGTTTACGCGTGTCTTTGCCTGACCACACGGATTTACTCCTTGATTCCGTTGAAAGCGTGTGGCCTTCGGCCAATTGGCACGAGCGCGAAGTCTTCGATTTATTCGGTATTTTCTTTCACGGCCACCCGGATTTACGCCGCATTTTAACCGACTACGGTTTTGCCGGCCACCCCTTCCGCAAAGATTTCCCGCTGATAGGCAAAGTGGAAGTGCGTTACGATGCCGCTTTAAAAGCGGTTATCTACGAGCCCGTGAGCATTACGCCGCGCGTGCTGGAACCAAAAGTCATTCGTTTCGATAACCGTTATGCTGAAGGGGACGTCAACCGTGGAAATAGCTAACACCACCCCTGAATTTCGTAATTATGTGTTTAACTTCGGCCCGCAGCATCCAGCGGCTCACGGTGTGTTACGTTTAATTTTAGAAGTCGATGGCGAAACCATCGTGCGGGCTGACCCACACATTGGCTTGTTGCACCGCGCCACCGAAAAACTCGCTGAAAGTAAGCCGTTTAATCACTCCATTGGTTACATGGACAGATTAGATTATGTTTCCATGATGTGTAATGAACATGGTTATGTGCTTGCCATTGAAAAATTACTTGGCATTACAGCGCCCGTGCGTGCGCAATACATACGCGTGATGTTCGATGAAATCACGCGCATTTTAAATCATTTGTTGTGGTTAGGCGCGCACAGCCTTGATAACGGCGGCATGGCCACCTTTTTATATTGCTTCCGCGAACGCGAAGACTTACTCGATTGTTACGAAGCCGTCTCCGGTGCGCGCATGCACGCCACTTATTATCGCCCGGGCGGTGTTTATCGCGACCTTCCCAATCGCATGCCTAAGTTTCAACCCAATAAATGGCAAAGCGCTAAAGAAATTGCGGCGCTGAATGAAACGCGAGAAGGTTCTTTGTTAGATTTTCTTTGGAATTTTACTGAGCGTTTCCCTAAATGTGTCGATGAATACGAATCTTTGTTAACCAACAACCGCATCTGGAAACAACGCACGGTGAACATTGGCGTGGTGAGTGCTGAGCGTGCAATTGCGCTTGGGTTTACGGGCCCCATGTTGCGTGGCTCGGGCGTTGCCTGGGATTTACGCAAAAAACAACCTTATGAAGTTTACGATCAACTCGATTTCGACATTCCCATCGGCACCAACGGCGATTGCTACGACCGTTATTTAGTGCGCGTGGCGGAAATGCGTCAATCGAACCACATCATTCGTCAGTGCATTGAATGGCTCAAGAAAAACCCGGGCCCTGTCATGATAGACGATTACAAAATTGCACCGCCTAATCGCGAAACCATGAAAATCAGCATGGAAGCCATGATTCATCATTTTAAAAACATGACCGAAGGCTACAACGTGCCAGTCGGTGAAGCTTATGCTGCTGTTGAGCACCCTAAAGGCGAGTTTGGTGTTTATTTAGTGTCGGATGGCGCGAATAAACCCTATCGTTTAAAAGTGCGTGCTGCTGGCTTCCCGCATTTAGCCGGTTTGAATGAACTTGTGCAAGGCCACATGATCGCCGACGTGGTTTCCATTTTATCCAGTTTAGACATTGTTTTTGGTGAGATAGACCGATGAGCACAATGACAACCTTATCTAAAGCCGCAATCGACCACATTAATGAATGGGTCTTGCGTTATCCACCCGAACAAAAACGTTCAGGTGTGTTTGAAGCCCTGCGTTACGTGCAAGCCGAAAACGGCGGTTATTTAAGCATTGAATTAATGAATGCCGTGGCTGATCACTTGGGCATGCCGCACATTGCGGTTTATGAAGTGGCTTCGTTTTACACGCTTTATAATTTAAATAAAGTGGGCAAACATCAAATTGATTTATGCACCAATGTGCCTTGCCAATTAAACGGCGCTGAAAAAGCAGCCGAGCACTTGAAAAAAATCTTAGGGATTAATTTTAATGAAACCACGGCCGATGGTCGGGTGACCTTGCGAGAAGTGGAATGTTTAGGGGCTTGTGTGAATGCGCCGGTTTGCCAAATTGGCCACACTTATCACGAGCATTTAACCACCGACAAACTGGATGCCCTTGTGGCATCGTTAACTTAAGGTGGCAGGCATGAATCAAAACGCTGTTTGTTTTCGCACGCTGCACCTCGACCGCCCTTGGACACTCGCCACTTATGAAAGCGCGGGCGGTTATGCGCAACTCAGAAAAATTCTCACTGAAAAAATCGCACCGGAATCCGTGGTGGAAGCCGTGAAATTATCTGCACTGCGTGGTCGAGGGGGGGCTGGGTTTTCAACGGGCATGAAGTGGAGTTTCATCAAACGCGATTTGCCTGGGCAAAAATATATTTTATGTAACTCTGATGAAGGCGAGCCTGGCACGTGTAAAGACCGCGATATTTTGCGTTTTAATCCGCATCAAGTGATAGAAGGCATGATACTCGGCGCTTATGCCATGGGTGCAAGCGTTGGTTATAATTACATACGCGGTGAATATTGGGAGCCGTATGAACGCTTTCAAGCAGCCTTAAATGAAGCGCGCGCAGCGGGTTTATTAGGTAAAAATATTTTAGGGTCGGGTTTCGATTTTGAATTGCACTCGCATTTAGGGGCGGGCGCTTACATTTGCGGTGAAGAAACCGCACTCATGGAATCCTTAGAGGGCAAGCGTGGTTTGCCGCGTTATAAACCCCCGTTTCCCGCAGTAAAAGGCTTATACGGCCGACCAACCACCATTAATAACACCGAAACTTATGCGTCGGTGCCGGTCATTTTAGAAAAAGGCGCGGAATGGTTTTTGGGGTTAGGCAAGCCTAACAATGGCGGTTGCAAAATATTTTCTGTGACGGGGCATGTGAATAAACCCGGTAATTATGAAGTGCCGCTCGGCACCCCGTTTAAAGATTTACTGGCCTTGGCCGGTGGCGTTCGCACGGGGCATCGTTTAAAAGCCGTTATTCCGGGCGGCTCTTCCATGCCTATCATTCCAGCAGAAACCATGATGCAACTCGACATGGACTTCGATTCCATCCAAAAAGCAGGCTCGGGCTTGGGCTCGGGCGCGGTCATTGTGATGGATGAAACCACGTGCATCGTGAAAATGTTGGCGCGTCTTTCTAAATTTTACATGGAAGAATCTTGTGGCCAATGCACGCCTTGCCGTGAAGGCACGGGTTGGTTATATCGCTTAGCTAGCAAAATTGAAGCAGGCGAGGGCACCATGGCCGACCTTGAAACCTTGCGCACCGCCGCTAAAAACATTGAAGGCCGCACCATTTGTGCTTTTGGTGAGGCAGCCGCATGGCCAGTGGGTGGGTGTTTAAAACATTTTTACGATGAATTCGTGCATCACATTGAGCACGGATGTTGTTTACCTGAAACGTGTAACGGTTAAGAGTGAGATCAGCATGGCCGACATTGAAATAGAAATAGACGGTAAGAAACTCACGGCACAACCGAATCAAATGGTGATTCAAGTGGCGGATGCGGCGGGCATTTACATTCCGCGTTTTTGCTATCACAAACATTTATCCATCGCGGCGAATTGCCGCATGTGTTTGGTGGAAGTTGAAAAATCACCCAAGGCCTTGCCGGCGTGCGCAACCCCTGTCATGCCTGGCATGAAGGTGTTTACAAAATCGCAAAAAACCCTAGAAGCGCAGCGTGCGGTGATGTCATTTTTATTAATCAATCACCCGCTCGATTGCCCCATCTGCGATCAAGGCGGTGAATGCGAGCTGCAAGATTTATCCATGGGTTACGGCGCCACGCATTCTAACTACGACGAATGCAAGCGTTCTGTTGGCGACATGGATTTAGGCCCTTTAATTGCCACTGAAATGACACGCTGCATTCATTGCACGCGTTGCGTGCGTTTTGGTGAAGAAGTCGCTGGCATGCGTGAAATGGGTGCCACTTCGCGCGGTGGGCACACAGAAATCGGCACCTTTGTTGCCCACGCCATTCGTTCAGAAGTGTCTGGCAACATCATTGATTTATGCCCGGTGGGTGCGCTCACGTCTAAACCGTATCGTTTCACTGCGCGTGCGTTTGAGTTGCAACAAGCGCCTTCCATCAGCCCACACGATTGCTTGGGTTCGAATTTAAACATGCACACGCGCACGGGTGAAGTCATGCGTGTGGTCGCGCGTGAAAACGCGGAGATTAACGAGACCTGGATTTCCGATCGTGACCGTTTCAGTTACACCGGTTTAGCGCACCAAGATCGCCTCACCGTGCCTCGCATTAAAATCAATGGTGAATGGCAGGTCGTGGATTGGGAGCAAGCCTTAGAAGCCGCTGCGCGTGGCTTGCAATCCGTTATTCATAGCGCGGGTGTGGATGCCGTGGGTGCATTAGCCTCACCGAATAGCACCTTAGAAGAGCATTATTTGTTGCAAAAAATCATGCGTGAATTGGGCGTGGCGCACGTGGATCACCGTTTGCGTGAATCTGATACGCGCGATCAAGCGGGTTTTTCCACCTTCCCTGGTTTGCCCATGTCTTTGGCTGAATTCGCTAACACAGATGCAGTTTTATTAATCGGTTCGAATTTGCAAAAAGAACAGCCCATGGCTGCCGTGCGTTTGCGTCAAGCGGTTGCTAAGGGTGCGGTGGTTTCTGTCGTGAACCCTGTTGATTACGATTTCAATTTTAAAGTCAGCGCTAAAAATATTGTGGCACCGCATGAATGCGTGCACACGCTGCAAACTTTATTGCAAGCGCTTAAAAATAAAGATGGCGCTCATCCTTTGGCGGCAGCCTGTTTAAATAAACAAAAAGCATTAGTGTTAGTCGGTGCGTTAACCAATCATCACAAAGAAGCAGCCGTCATTCGCAGTTTAGCGAAACAAATTGCTGATGAAATGCAAGCGGCTTTTGGTATTATGACCGATGGCGCGAATGCCGCCGGTGCGTGGTTGGCTGGCATGGTACCTCATTTGCGCGATGGTTTGTTGATTAATCAGCCAGGTTTAAATGCACATGAGATGTTAGTAAAACCGCGAAAAGCGTATGTGTTACTTAATATTGATCCCGAGCGTGATTTTGCAGTGCCTAGCACGGCCATTAATGCTTTGAAACAAGCATCGACTGTGGTGGCGCTTTCGCTTTATCGTAACCCTGTCTTAGAAGCGCACGCCGATGTCATTTTGCCCATCGCTTCCTTTGCTGAAACCGCAGGCACGTTTGTGAATGCTTCTGGCCAGTGGCAATCGTTTCAAGGGCTTGCAAAACCCGTGGGTGAGGCGCGCCCGGCTTGGAAAATTCTTCGTGTGTTAGCACACTTTTTACATTTACCGCCACTCACGTATGAAAGCGCAGAAGCAGTGCGTGATGAATTAAAAGCAAAGATCGCTCATCACGATATGCCAAAACCGAAATACACTGCGCCGGTTTTATCCGCTGAAAAACCCAACGCGGGTTTGTCGCGCGTGGGTGAAATTCCTTTATACGCATTGGATTCGCTGGTGCGCCGCGCTGAACCTTTGCAAACTGCGCAAGCCATCACCGAAGGCGATGTGGGCGAATGCCGTGTGCACCCAGACACCCTTAGTCAGGCGGGCTTTAAAGCGGGTGATCGCGTCAAAGTGAAACAGGGCGAACATCACGCTATCATGATTCTTCATGAAAATACGCGCATCGCTCCCAATGCCGTTTGGGCAGCCGGTGCGGTGGACGCCACTGAAGGTTTGGGTGGTTTGTTTGATGCCATTGTATTGGAGAAGGCGTAACTCATGATCCCTGGCTTAATTTATTTAATCATCACGCTCTTAAAAATCATAGGCATCATCATTGGCTTGGTCGTGGTGGTGCTTTACCTGACTTATTTAGAGCGTAAAGTCATAGGCTACATGCACGTGCGTTTGGGCCCTAACCGTGTTGGGCCGGGCGGTTTGTTGCAACCCTTGGCAGACATGCTGAAATTGCTTAGCAAAGAAATCATTTTGCCGACGGCTTCCAATCGTTACTTATTTATTTTTGCACCCATGTTAAGTTTTGGCACGGCCATGATAGGCTGGGCCGTCATTCCATTTAGCCCGGGCGCCGTGCTTGCGAATGTGAATGCGGGTTTGCTTTACACCCTCGCCATTTCTTCTTTAGGCGTTTACGGTATTTTAATTGCGGGTTGGGCATCTAACTCTAAATATGCCATGTTTGGGGCTTTGCGTGCGGCGGCGCAAGCCATTTCTTATGAAATTGCCATGGGGTTTGCTTTAATCGGCGTGATGATGGCGGCCGGCTCTTTAAATTTTCAAGACATTGTGGCGGCGCAAAACGGCAGCATTTGGCATTGGTATGTGTGGCCGTTGTTCCCTTTATTCATTGTTTATTGGATTTCAGGCGTGGCTGAAACCAACCGCTTGCCCTTTGACGTGGCTGAAGGCGAATCGGAATTGGTGGCTGGGTTTCACGTTGAATACGCAGGGGTGACTTTCGCTTTATTCTTCTTCGCGGAATACGCGAACATGGTTTTAATTTCCACCCTCATTGCCTTGTTGTTTTTAGGCGGTTGGTTATCCCCTTTCCAAAGCATGCCTATGCTTGATCATTGGTTTGCTTGGGTGCCAGGGTTTGCTTGGCTCTTTATTAAGATGGCTTTCTTTTTATATTGTTATTTATGGTTCCGAGCAACCTTTCCACGCTATCGCTATGATCAAATCATGCGTTTAGGTTGGAAGGTTTTTATTCCCTTAACATTGGTCTGGGTGGTGGTGATTGCCATTGCCGTGCAATGTCAGGTGGCACCGTGGTTTGCAGCTTAAAGTGAGATAACTATGTTTCAACGATTGACACAATGGTGGAAAACGTTTTCCCTGATTGACTTATTAAAGGGGATGGGTGTCACTGGGAAATATTTCTTTAAAAAGAAAGTGACCATTCAATACCCGGAAGAAAGAACGCCGGTATCGCCGCGTTTTCGTGGCTTGCATGCGCTGCGCCGTTACCCTAACGGGGAAGAGCGTTGCATTGCTTGCAAATTATGCGAAGCCGTTTGCCCGGCGCTTGCCATCACCATTGATTCCGAGCCACGTGAAGACGGCTCGCGCCGCACCACGCGTTACGACATCGACTTATTCAAGTGCATTTATTGCGGCATGTGTGAAGAAGCCTGCCCGGTGGATTCCATTGTGTTAACCAATTTGCATGATTATCACTTTGAAAATCGGGGTGAAAACATCATGACCAAAGAGAAATTATTAGCCTTGGGCGACCGTTACGAACCCGAGATCGCGAAAGACCGTGCTGAAGATCAGCCTTATCGCTAGTGGAGCATTGCATGACCTTATATCAAGTCATATTTTATTTTTTCGCCGCCTTGGCTGTCGGTTCGGCGGTGTCTGTTATCACCGTGCAAAACCCGGTGAGGAGCGTGCTTTCTTTGGTGATCACTTTCTTCGCCATGGCCGGCATCTGGATGCTATTACACGCTGAGTTTTTATCTTTAGTGTTATTGTTAGTTTACGTCGGCGCTGTCATGACCCTGTTTTTATTTGTTGTCATGATGTTGAACGTGAATCGCGAACAAGCGAGCGCCGGTTTCGTGCGTTATTGGCCTTTCGCTTCCATTTTGCTTTTTATTTTAGTCGTTTTATTATTCATGAGTGCCGGTGGCTCTTTGTTTGGCCTCGATGCCATGCCGGCGCCTCAGGCCGTGCCTGAAAATTACAGCAATTTAAAAGTGCTGGGTTCGGCCTTGTTCACGCATTTTGTTTACCCCTTTGAAATTGCCGGCGTCATTTTGCTGGCTGCCATTGTCGCGGCTATCAGCTTAACGCATCGCACGCCTTTGCGTGGCCGTCGTCAAGACATTGATGCACAAGTGTCAGTGCGCCCCGAAGACCGGTTGCGCTTGATTAAAATGGACAAACAGGGAAACCCGATATGATTTCATTATCACAATATCTCATGCTTGCGGCGTGTTTGTTTGGCATAGGCATGGCCGGCATTATTTTAAACCGTAAAAATTTAATTGTGGTGCTCATGTCCATTGAATTGGTTTTATTGGCCGTGAACACTAACTTTGTTGCGTTTTCTGCATTTTTAAACAATGCCATGGGTGAAGTGTTTGTGTTCTTCATTTTAACCGTGGCAGCGGCCGAAGCGGCCATCGGTCTTGCGATTTTAGTCGTGCTTTATCGCAAGCGGCACACCATCGAAGTTCAAGACTTAGACGCATTAAAAGGGTAAACACGTGGACAATCCATTAATTCAATTGGCGTTAGTGATGACTTTGCTGCCCTTAATGGGCGCTTTGTTTGCCGGTTTATTGGGCCATCGAGTCGGCCGAGTCTTAAGCCACCGCATTGCCGTGTTGTGCGTGGGCGCAGCCTTTGTCTTATCGGCGGTGTTGTTTAACATGATCGTCATTCAAGGCCGCCCAGCGGTTGATGGCGTTTTTTACACCTGGGCAACAGCCGGCGTGTTGCACTTCGATGTTGCGTTTTTGGTCGATAGACTGAGCGCGACCATGTGTTTCATTGTGTTGTTTGTTTCCTTGATGGTGCACATTTACACCATTGGTTACATGGAAGACGACCCTGGTTATCAGCGCTTTTTCGCTTACGTTTCTTTATTCACGTTTGCAATGTTAACGCTTGTTTTGGCCGATAATTTCTTGGTGTTATTTTTCGGTTGGGAAGGCGTGGGTTTGGTGTCTTACCTACTCATTGGTTTTTGGTTCAAGCGCGATGCCGCGACCGCCGGTGGTTTAAAAGCCTTTTTAGTGAATCGCGTGGGTGACATCGGTTTTATTTTAGCGACTGGCGCTATCTTAATGACCTTTGGCAGCTTGAATTATCAAGAAGTGTTTCACCAAGTGCCTAGCATGCTTGATAAAACCTTGCCTTTAATCGGTTCTTATCACGTTTCCATGATTTCAGGCATCAGCTTATTATTATTCATAGGCGCCATGGGTAAATCGGCGCAAGTGCCGCTGCACGTGTGGTTGCCAGAATCCATGGAAGGTCCAACGCCCATCTCCGCTTTAATTCACGCGGCCACCATGGTCACGGCCGGCATTTACATGGTGGCACGCATGTCACCCTTGTTTGAATACGCAGAACCTGTCTTGAGTTTCATTTTAGTGATTGGTGGCACCACCGCCTTTTTCATGGGCTTGTTAGCCATTGTTCAAAACGACATTAAGCGTGTCATTGCTTATTCTACCTTGTCGCAATTAGGCTACATGGCCGTGGCTTTGGGTGCCTCTGCTTACGATGCGGCTATTTTTCATTTAATCACGCATGCTTTCTTTAAGGCCTTATTATTCTTAGCGGCGGGTTCGGTGATCATTGCCCTGCATCACGAACAAGACATGCGTAAAATGGGCGGGCTCGCGCGTTACCTCCCCATTACTTACGCAACGTTTTTAATTGGTTCCTTGGCCTTGTGTGCTATCCCGCCATTTTCTGGGTTTTATTCCAAAGACATCATCATTGAAGCCGTGCATTTATCCACGATACCGGGTGCAAGTTATGCGTATTGGTGTGTGTTAATCGGCGCATTCATCACGCCGCTTTACACCTTCCGTTGTTTATTCATGACCTTTCACACGAAAGAACGCACAGACATTAAATTGCGACCACACATCAAAGAAGCATCGTGGGTGGTGTGGGCGCCCTTGGTGTTATTAGCCATCCCCAGCGTGCTCGCAGGACAGGTGTTGGTCGGGCCCATGTTGTTTTCCAGCCATTCCTTGTTAGCGGGCTCCACTTTTGTGCTGCCTCAGCATAATGTCATTGCTAAACTCGGCCATGAATTTTCAGGCGCAAATTTAATGTCGCTTGAGGCTGGCCGCACGCTTACGTTTTGGTTGGCGATTGCTGGCATCATCACCGCCTGGGTATTCACGGCGTTCCGCCCTAGCTGGGCCGCTTGGATGCAAGCGCGCTTTCCTCGCTTGAATCGCATGTTGGTTGATAAATACGGCTTCGATGATTTCAATCAACGCGTGTTTGTTGATGGCACCAAAGACACCAGCTATTTTCTTTACGACGTTGGCGACGTGAAGTGGATAGATGGCTTTTTTGTGAATGGCTCGGGGCGTTTTGTGCGCTGGGTGGCGCAAGCCTCAAGGCGCCTGCAAACCGGTTATCTTTATCATTACGCCTTGGCCATGGTTTTGGGCATGGTGGCATTATTAGTGTGGTCAGTGGGGGGATTTTAAATGTTGCAACAACTTCCCTGGTTAAGCTTACTGATTTGGCTGCCCTTGCTGGGCGCTGTGTTGGTGCTCTTCACCGGTGGCGATAAACAAGCCAAACATGCGCGAAGCATCGCCATTGCATTTACCATTTTAAATTTAGTGATTTCTATCCCTTTGTGTTTGGGCTTTGACGCGTCGCGTTACGACATGCAATTCACGGAAAACGTGCTTTGGATTACGGCTTATCAAATTCATTATGCCTTAGGCATCGATGGCATTTCATTGGTGATGGTCTTGCTGACCAACTTCACGTCTTTGTTGGTCGTGATTGCTGGTTGCCATTCGATTAAAACACGCGTGGCGCAATACATGGCTGCATTTTTAGTGATGCAGAGCATGATTATCGGTGTGTTTTGTGCCATGGATGCGATTTTATTCTACGTGTTCTGGGAAGGCATGTTGATTCCAATGTACCTTTCCATAGGCATGTGGGGCAGCGCAAATCGCTCTTACGCGTCCATCAAGTTTTTCTTATTTACTTTCTTTGGTTCTATTTTAATGTTGGTCGGTTTGATTTATTTATATAACATCACCGGCAGCTTCATGATCCAACATTATTACGGGCTGCCCCTCGATTTAACCACGCAAAAATGGCTGTTTTTTGCCTTTTTATTTGCTTTTGCCGTCAAGGTGCCCATGTGGCCGGTGCACACCTGGCTGCCGGATGCCCACACCGAAGCGCCTGCCGGTGGTTCAGTGGTGTTGGCTGCCTTGATGTTGAAATTGGGTATTTATGGGTTCTTGCGTTTTAGCATGCCTATCACACCCGATGCTTGCATTGCGATGGCGGATTTCATGGTCGTGCTTTCACTGATTGCGGTTATTTACATCGGCATGATCGCCATTGTGCAAACCGACATGAAAAAATTGATTGCGTATTCTTCGATTGCGCACATGGGGTTTGCAACCCTCGGTTGTTTCATGGTTTACGACATTGTGGGTTCCATTGGTTCGCTGCAAGATGCTTACATGAGCTTAGAAGGCGCGGTCATTCAAATGGTGGCACACGCCTTTGGTTCTGGCGCCATGTTCTTAGGCGTTGGCATGTTGGCGGATCGCTTTTATAACCACAGCCGTCTCATTAAAGATTACGGCGGTGTGGCTAACACCATGCCAGTGTTTGCGGCTTTTTTCATGTTGTTTGCAATGTCGAATGTTGGCTTGCCGGGCACGGCTGGGTTTGTGGGTGAATTCATGATCATCATGAGTGCCTTCCAATCTCATTTCTTAATTGCCTTGTTTGCATCGTTAACCTTGATATTAAGTGCGTCTTACACCCTCTGGATGGTCAAGCGCATTTTCTTTGGCCCCGTGGCGAATGATCACGTGGCGGCGTTTAAAGACATCAGCGGTGCTGAAATGACCAATTACATTTTATTAACGATAGGTGTGTTTGCTTTAGGGCTTTACCCCGAGCCCATTGTGCATGTGTTGCGTGTGACCATCGGGCATTTGCTCTTGCAAAGCATTCCTAGTCAATTAGTGGCGAGTGCCGGTAGCTCGTCACTCTTGTATTTATAAAGGCGAGGTCTCGGATGAATTTTTTAATGCAGTCTTGGTGGATGGCGCTCCCGGAAATCTTTTTATTATGCGCTGCCTGTGTGGTGCTTTTAATTGATGCTTTTTTACCACCGCGTTTACAACACCTCACGTATTATTTTATACAAGCGAGTGTGGTGGGTGCATTCTTAATTGCTTTGCCGCAGTTTTCACAAACCAACGGTATTTTAACGACGTTTAGCGGGCATTACTTGCTCGATAAATTGGCCGTCATTTCTAAATTATTCATATATGTGTTTAGCTTATTTGCTTTCGCTTATGCCAATGCTTACAGCCGTGCGCGCCGTGAAACCGGCAATGATGTGGCGGTGCTTGGTTTATTTGCCGTGCTTGGTATGTCGGTGATGGTGTCGGGCGGCAGCTTGCTCACCATTTATTTAGGCTTGGAATTATTATCCCTGCCGCTGTATGCCATGGTGGCATTAAACAAACAAGCCGCGAGTGCTCCTGAAGCGGCCATGAAATATTTTGCGCTCGGTGCCTTAGCCTCAGGCATTTTATTATATGGCATGTCTTTGCTTTACGGCATTTCTGGCAGCTTAGATTTAGGCGTGATTGCAGCAGCGGTTCGCCAACACCAAGACATGGTGCCAGTGGTCGGCCTTATTTTTGTCTTATCCGGGTTATTATTTAAATTTGGTGCCGTGCCCTTTCACATGTGGGTGCCTGATGTTTACCAAGGTGCCGCGACACCCACCACCTTATTTATTGCGAGCGCCCCTAAAATTGCGGCCTTTGCAATCACCGTGCGTTTGCTCGCATCAGCCATGCCGTCACTCGCGGTTGATTGGACACATTATTTAATGGCCGCGTCCATTTTGAGCATGGTTTTAGGCAATGTGTTAGCCATCGCGCAAACCAATTTAAAACGCATGCTGGCGTATTCGTCCATTGCACACATAGGCTATGCTTTATTGGGCATCATTGCCGGGCCTAATTCCACGCAAGGGTATTCTGCGGCGATGTTCTACATTTCCACTTATGTGTTAGTCGCTGCGGGTGGTTTTGCCATCATCGCGATTTTAAGCAAAGACGGTGATGAATTCGAAGATTTGGTGCAATACCGCGGTTTAAATGCACGCAACCCCTGGCTTGCCTTCATGATGTTATTGCTTTTATTTTCCATGGCGGGCGTGCCACCCACGGTTGGTTTTTTTGCTAAATTAGGCTTGTTAGAAGCCTTGGTGCAAGCGCAACATGTTTGGTTGGCGGTGCTTGCCTTGGTGTTTGCCTTAATCGGCGCTTATTATTACTTGCGTGTTGTCATGTTGATGTATTTTGAAGAGCCTGAAGAAGGGTATCACAGCCGCATTGCTATCCCGCGCGATATGTTAGTCGCTATCAGCTTAAATGGCATGACGGCTTTAGTGTTAGGTGTGTTGCCTAGCTCCATCATTGATCTTTGTCGAATTTCTGTGGGTTAGTATGCAGCTTTCTGATTTTCAATTTGATTTACCGGATGAACTCATTGCGCGTTACCCAACCGCTAAGCGCACGGAAAGCCGTTTAATGTGTTTAAGCCAGGGTGACACGTTTCCGGTGCACGCGCATTTTGAGCATGTTTTAAATTTAGTGAACCCCGGCGATTTGTTGGTGTTTAACGACACACGCGTCATCCCTGCGCGTTTGCACGGCCACAAAAGCACGGGCGGGCAAGTGGAGTTATTAGTTGAGCGTGTGCTAGACAGTCAAACCATTTTGGGGCAGGTGAGGGTGAGTAAACCACCGCGCATCGGCGATGCTTTGTATTTTGCCGATGGTGTTGTTTTAGAAGTGTCAGGCCGTTCAGCGCAGTTTTATGAATTGCATTATGCCCAAGACGACAGGCATGTTTTAGCTGTCATTGAATCCATAGGCAAAATTCCGCTGCCGCCTTACATGCAGCGTGAACCCGAAGCAAGCGATCACGAACGCTATCAAACCGTTTATGCCAAACACAAAGGTTCAGTTGCTGCACCGACCGCAGGTTTGCATTTTGACGATGCCTTGTTAGATGCCTTGCGTGAAAAAGGCGTTCAACTCGATTATTTAACCTTGCACATTGGGGCGGGCACGTTTGCCCCCGTGCGTGTTGAAGATGTGAAAACCCACCAAATGCACCCGGAATATTTAGACGTCTCGCCGGCCTTGTGTGAAAAAATCAAAGCGACGAAAGCGGCGGGCAAGCGTGTTATTGCGGTTGGCACCACCAGCTTGCGTGCGTTAGAAACTGCATGCCAAGGTGGTGACATTGCGCCTTATCAAGGCGAAACCAGCATTTTTATTTACCCGGGTTATCAATTCCGTTGCGCCGATGTGTTAATCACTAACCTGCATTTGCCCGCATCCACGTTAATGATGTTGGTGTGTGCTTTTGGTGGTTACGAGCGTTTAATGGAGGCGTATCGCGAAGCGGTATCGCACCGCTATCGTTTTTACAGCTACGGCGATGCGATGTGGATAGCACGGGCGAGTGCTTAAGGTTTTTGTGGGCGTTTTTTTGAGTCTTCATCCTTAAATAAATCTTCCAGTGTGTTAGCGCCCTGAAATTTTTCTGAGATTTTTTCATTTAATATTCGGCTGAACGCATGCTCTGCTTCTTGACCAAACATAGGCATGGTTTTTTTTACCATGTTGTATAAGTCTTTTACCAGGCTAGCGTAATCGCTAATTTCTTTTTGATTGATTAAGGCCCATGCTTGATGCGCGCATTTAATTTCGCTTTTTCCGTGCGCCAAATTTTTCAATAAGAAGTTTTTTCTATCGGCGGTTTGTTTGGTGGCAATAAAAGCAAAATATTCCTTGACCGCTTCTTCCGTGGCGGTGATTAATGTAATGATTTTTTCATCCACACCTTGTTTGCGTTTTGCAGTGACACTGTCATTAGAAAAGAAAAGCGGGCTGCTTCTTAAAGGGCGAATGGAAAAGTCAATTTTTTCTGGGTTTTCAAGTGGCGTTTTCACAACGCTGTAGCCGTAATCTTTGAAAAAGCAGCCCAGATTGGCTTGTTTTGCAAATTCAGCGCGAGGCTGGGTTCGGCCACCGCCACCACCGGCCGTGAGTTGTCTGACCTCGCCATCGTTATAATAATATTGGTTGTGGTCGTGAGCGGTGAGAATTAAATCATACTGTAAGCCTTGCTCTTCAAGGCAGGCTTTTAAATAAATATTATAAGGCGTGCTGGATTTATCAAAGTCGCTGAATGTGTTTCGGATGGCGTTTCTTTGATCTTTATTCAAATATAAACTCAAATCATTTTTAAATGCTCGCCTGCCGGGTGAGTAGGTTGGGTGATGCATGGCAAGCATGCACTGTTTCTCGTTTTGTTTTGCCTCAGTGGTTACCTTAGCAAGCCAAAGCGCTTGGTTGTTTTCAGGGGTTTGACCAGGTTGATCTTTGATTAAATACTCGGCGATATACGTGCTGGAGTCAAGGCAGATAATGCGAGTGTCGCCTGCGTCAATGGCATAATAACGCGTTGGCATGTTCCAAGCGGGCAGGTTTTTTAAATCAAGTGTGTCACTTTCAAAAAGTGCAACGATGTCTTCTGTGGTTCGTTTGCCATCAGGTAAATAAGTGTAGGCCACTTCATTTAAAATGAGGTCTTTCCCTTCTTGAGAGGCAGGGATAAATTTGGCTTCATCCCGCATGTTGTAGTCATGGTTGCCCGGGATAATAAAAAACGGAATCTTTTGTTTGATCAAGGGGGCGTACGGGGTTTGAAAGGATTTTTCAAATTCGCTGCTGCGTGGGCTCTTTACGCCTTTGGGGTAGAGGTTGTCGCCCAGCAACAAGATGAAGTCAGGCTCCTTACCCTGATGGGCTCGTATGAATTCATTGATGGCCTTGCCAACTTCGGCTTGTGCCTCATTGGCGCTGCCTTGGCAGCCAAACGCAACAAAGCGAAGTTTCCCTTGGTGAGATTTTAATCCTGTGAGTGTATAAACGCGAGGCGTGGCTTGCTTGGCTGCAGCTTTCGCGGCATCACGCTCATCTCGGGTAATGGTTTTTTCTTTTGGTGCCATGATGCCTGGCGCGGCAAATTTAAACATATCAACCCCTTCTCGTTTTTTGTAGTATACACGGGAAACCTTAGGGAAACCTTAAGGGGTGCTAATTCGAAATTGTCCGCCAAATCCGAATCATGGGTAGGAAATTGTCGTCATCAGTCGATGTGTATCTTGTTGATTTATTGCTAGGTGTGCATTTTTTGCGAGGCATGGGCTGCTTGACTTGAAAATCCATTCAAGACGCTTGGAGCTGGCTCCAAAACCGCATATAATCCTTGCTATTCTTTTGTCCCGATAAGGTGAAACGCATGTCTTTACTATCCGCCATCATTCCTAGCGCTTACGCCGATTCCGTGGGTGCAGCTCCTGCGCCGCAACAAGGCGGTTTTTCATTCCTCATGATGTTTGCCATTTTTTTCGGCTTTTTATATTTTGCGGTGTGGCGCCCTCAAAACAAGCGCGCGCGTGAACAAGCCGCCATGATGAATGCCCTCGCCAAAGGCGACGA
Source organism: Gammaproteobacteria bacterium (assembly GCA_035764205.1). Classification (GTDB taxonomy): domain Bacteria; phylum Pseudomonadota; class Gammaproteobacteria; order DSM-16500; family DSM-16500; genus Aquicella. Next base: position 21,073 of record DASTZQ010000006.1, on the reverse strand, counting down.
AGTGGTGTTGGCCGGCGGCTTATTAGGTCGTGTTGTGAAATTGAATGACGCTTACTTGACCATAGGCATTGCGAATAACGTTGAAGTCGTGATGCAAAAAACAGCGGTGGTGAGTGTGTTACCCAAAGGAACCTTAAAAACCCTCGAATAATACAAGGATGTGTGACCCATGGCCGTGATAATGAATCGATTTCCGCTTTGGAAGTATGTGTTGCTTGTGGTGGTCTTGATAGGCGCGTTTATTTACGCCATGCCTAACTTGTACGGTGAATACCCGGCCGTGCAAATCATGGGGGCAAATGGCGCCGTGGTGGATGAGCAAACGCTCTCTGATGCCAAGCAAATGTTAACCATGCGTCATATTCCCGTGCGCGATGGTCGGTTTGATCACCAGCGCATTTTAATTCGGTTTTATTCCACCGACGACCAACTCAAGGCCAAAGAAATGCTGGCAGGCGCCTTGGGTGATAAAGCCACGGTCGCTTTAAATTTATCACCCGCAACACCGGCTTGGTTGCAAGCCATTAATGCAACCCCCATGAAGTTAGGCCTCGATTTACGCGGTGGCGTGCATTTCTTGCTGCAAGTGGATGTCGATTCCGTCATCAAGCAACGCATTGATGGCGACACACGCGGCATCGGCCAGGCTTTGCGTGATGAGCGCATTCGTTATTCTGGCATCACGCGTCAAGCGAGCAATCAAGTGGTGTTGCAATTCCGTGATCAAGACGCACAAGCGGCGGCGCTCAGTTTTGTGAGCTCACGCTATAACGAATTTTTATGGACACAAAACAACACAGCGCAAGGCTTAACCTTGGTCGGCACCTTGTCGCAACCCGCTTTATTCCAAGCGAAAAAAGACATTCTCGAACAAGCCATGAACACGCTTCGTAATCGCGTGAATGAATTGGGTGTGTCTGAAGCCGTGGTGCAGCAGCAAGGCGATAGCCGAGTTTCTGTTGATTTGCCTGGCATACAAGACACGGCTGAAGCAAAAAACATTTTGGGCAAAACCGCCACGCTTGAATTTCGCATGGTGGATACTGACCCCGGTGCGAGCAACGCGGATGCTGATTTAGACGGCGGTTCGCATCAATACCTTTATCACGACCAACCCATTTTATTAAAAAACCAAATCATCTTGCGCGGGTCTTCCATTGTGGCCGCAACGTCTGGGTTTGGTGACGATGGTCGCCCCAATGTGCAAGTGCGTTTAGGTGGGGCGGGCGACAGCTTATTCACGAAAACCACCGCAGAAAATGTGGGTAAACCCATGGCTGTCGTTTACATTGAAGTGAAATCCACTCCCACACAAGACGCAAGCGGCAAGCGCAGCATCACTTACCAAACTGAGCGTCGCATCATTAGTGTGGCCACCATTCAAAGCGCTTTGGGCAGCAGTTTCCAAATCACGGGCTTAAGCAGTGGTGATGAAGCGCGAACCTTGGCTTTATTATTGCGCGCTGGTGCGCTGCCTGCGCCTGTCACCATCATTGAAGAGCGTCAAGTGGGCCCGAGTTTGGGTCAGCAAAACATACGCATGGGGATAATGTCGGTTGAGGTGGGCATGGCCTTGGTGGTGGTGTTCATGGCCTTGTATTACGGTTTGATGGGTGTGCTGGCTGATGTGGCGTTGCTCATGAATTTGGTCTTAATTGTTGCCGTGTTATCGTTGCTTGGTGCAACCCTCACCTTGCCTGGCATTGCGGGCATTGTTTTAACCGTCGGCATGGCGGTTGATGCCAATGTGCTTATTTTCGAGCGTATTCGCGAAGAGTTGCGCCGAGGCGCAGGGGTGCAGGCCAGCATTTATGCGGGTTACGAGCGTGCGTTTGTCACTATTTTTGACGCGAATGTCACCACCTTAATTGTGATGATGATTTTATTTAGCATGGGGTCGGGCGTGATTAAAGGCATTGCCATCACCGTGACCATTGGTTTGTTAACTTCCATGTTCACGGCCATCATGGGCACGCGTGCGATTGTGAATTTAATTTACGGTCGGTCTAGCGTGAAACGCATTTCAATTGGGAGTTAAGTGCCATGGAATTTTTTAAGCAAAATACCAACATTAATTTTATGGGCCAACGCAAATGGGCGGCGGTGTTGTCCATTGTGTTAATGAGTTTATCTTTTTTAAGTTTGGCGGTGTATGGTTTAAATTGGGGTTTAGATTTTACGGGCGGCACGCAAGTCCAGCTGACGTTTCCGAATCCTGCCGACCCATCCGCAATACAAACCAAATTGGTGGATTCAGGCTTCACCGATGCCGTGGTCATTAGTTACGGCACGTCTCGCGATGTGTTGGTGAGTTTGGTGCCTAAAGATAAAACCGCGGCTAACATGAGTGATGCAGCGCAATCGCAGGTGGTGAGTGCTGTTTTGGCGGTGTTGCCCGATGCGAAAATGGACCAAGTGAGTTACATTGGCCCGCAAGTGGGGCAAGAGATGGCAAGCAAGGGCTTAATGGCCATTATTGTCGCGCTCTTAGGCACCATGATTTACATTGCCATGCGTTTTGACAGGCGGTTTGCGGTGGGGTCAACCGTGGCTTTAATTCACGACCCGGTTATTATTTTAGGGGTGTTTTCTTATTTTCGCATTGAGTTTAATTTAATTGCCTTGGCGGCGGTTTTGACAGTCATTGGTTATTCTTTGAATGACACCATTGTTATTTTCGACCGTGTGCGTGAAAATTTCCGTAAAATTCGTAAGGGTTCTTCATTGGAAGTGATGAATCAAGCGATCAATCAAACCTTATCTCGAACCATCATGACCTCGGTGTTAACACTGACGGTTGTCTTGGCTTTGTTTTTAATGGGCGGGAGTTTGTTGCACGGGTTTGCCTTGGCCTTGATGATTGGTATTGTGGTGGGTACTTACTCCTCCATTTACGTTGCCGGCACTTTAACCATTATGCTGGGTTTAGATCGTTCGCATTTGGTGCCGGAATTGAAGGTGGTTGACGACCGGCCGTAGTGTAAAACATACCCCTCCCTAACCCTCCCCATCTTCGCAAAGAACGCTCGATAGGGAGGGGACGATCTAATTCGCAGTGTGCATGAAAAATTTAAAAGCTAACGAAGTGAGGCCATTAATTTTTGCAAGAGGGTGCTTAGAAGGTTCCCTCCCTAAGCCTCCCCATCTTCGCAAAGAACGCTCGATAGGGAGGGGACGATCTAATTCGCAGTGTGCATGAAAAATTTAAAAGCTAACGAAGTGAGGCCGTTAATTTTTGCAAGAGGGTGCTTAGAAGGTTCCCTCCCTAAGCCTGTTTTTTAGGCTTGGGGAGGGTTAGGGAGGGGTGCTTTTAAACAATACTAACCTTTGTCTTCACTGAACACGAAATAAAACACGTCTCATGTGCTTTTTTATAAAGTGATTGCAGCACGGCCTCATCGGGTGCATTGCCATCAACAAACGTAATGCGTGGCTTAATCACCACTTCCGTCATCGCCATCTTCCCTTCTTCATTTTTCGCCAAGGTCCCAACCGCTTCCGCTTCATAACGCTCAATCGACACTTGGCTCATCGAAGCCACATACAAAAACGTTAACATAAAACAACTGTTAAGCGACGCCGTAAACAATTCTTCGGGGTTAACTAACTCCGCCTTCCCTAAAAACTCCGGCGCGCTACTCGCCTGCACATGAACCCCACCACCAAACGTAATGCCGTGCGTGCGATCGTAGGTTTTTGCGGTGAAAGGCAAGCCATTGCCCTGCCATTCAATCTGTGCTTTATATTGCATGTGATTATCCTTTTCATTGAAGGGGCATAGGATAGCATACCCCCTGTCATCGGTGCTATGCTAAGGAGGGATAGGAAAGGATGCCAACATGGAAATCACGTTTTTGGGTGCAGTGCAAACGGTCACCGGTTCAAAATATTTGCTCAGCTTCAATCATAAAAAAATATTAGTCGATTGCGGCTTATTTCAAGGCTTAAAAGAGCTACGCTTGCGTAATTGGCGAGCCTTGCCCATGGATGCCGGTGCCATCAGTCGTGTTATTTTAACGCATGCGCACATAGACCATTCTGGTTATTTGCCTTTATTAAACAAGCAGGGGTTTGAAGGCGACATCCTTTGCACCCATGGCACCCATGATTTATGCAGTGTGCTGTTGCCTGATGCTGGCTATTTGCAGGAAGAAGAAGCTCGTTATGCCAACAAGTACGGCTATTCCAAGCATCACACCGCGCAGCCCCTCTACACCATGAATGATGCGCTGCTCGTTTTAAAAAAATTTAGCCCCCATCCTTTTCATCAACCCATCGCCCTTGATCAGAACACGACGCTTGAGTTTTTGCACGCTGGCCACATTATTGGTGCTTCGGTGATTCGTATCACACATGAAGGAAAAACCCTGGTTTTTTCCGGCGATTTAGGTCGCCCGCAAGACGAGGTGATGCGAGCCCCTGAGTGTGTCACAGAGGCGGATGCGTTGGTGATTGAATCCACTTACGGCAATCGCACGCACCCCGGCGCGCATCCTTTGCTTGAATTGGCAGAAGTGATTAATCGCACGGTCAATCGCGGTGGTTCTATCATCGTGCCTTCGTTTGCCGTTGGTCGTGCGCAAGCGTTGTTATATTTTATTTATGAATTAAAGCAGCGCGGCGAGATTCCTGATTTACCCGTGTATTTAGATAGCCCCATGGCCGAAAATGCGACAGACATTTTCATGAAATACCCAAACGAGCATCGTTTAAGCGTTGAGGTGGTGAGGGGTATGTGCCGTCACGTGCGTTATGTTAAAACCCCTGAAGAATCTAAACAAATTGACACGATGAAAACACCAATCATTGTCATTTCAGCGAGTGGCATGGTCACTGGCGGGCGGGTTTTGCATCACATCAAGCATTTTGCACCCAATGCGAAAAACACCATTCTTTTTTCGGGTTATCAGGCGGAAGGTACGCGTGGTGCCAGAATGCTTGGTGGCGAAAAACAGGTGAAGATGTTGGGTGAGATGGTGCCTGTTCGCGCAGAAGTGGCTGTGCTTGAAAATTTATCGGCGCATGCGGATGCGAATGAAACCATTCAATGGTTAAAGCAATTTAAGCGCGCGCCTCGGCAAGTGTTTATCACGCATGGTGAGCCAGCATCAGCGGCCACCTTAAAAACGCGCATTGAATCTGAATTAGGTTGGCATTGTGCGGTGCCAACTGACGGCCAGCATGAGCGCTTGTTTTAATTTATTCACTTCTATTTCTGTCGTAAACCGCCCCATCGAAAAACGAATGGACGATTTTACTTGCTCGGCGGTCAAACCCATTGCGCGCAACACGTGCGACCCTTCAATGGATTTCCCTTGGCATGCCGCTGCCGTGGAAGCTGCAATGTCAGGCCAGTTTTCTAATATTGCATCGGCTAATTGGCTTTCAAATTGAATATTTAAAATATGTGGCACACGTAAAGCGCTCGCTGCATTTAAATGTAAACGCGGATTTCCATTCACCACCGCCATCAAGTGATCATTAAAAACTTGAATACGCGCGCACTCTGTTTCACGTTCAGCAACCGCCAACGCAAACGCTTCTCCCATGCCTGCAATTTGATGCGTTGCCAACGTGCCAGAGCGCATGCCTTGCTCTTGCCCGCCGCCTTGAATGAAAGGGTGCACGCGCACGCGTGGTTTTTTACGTAAATATAAAGCGCCAACGCCTTTTGGCCCGTAAGCTTTATGCGCGGATAATGAAATTAAATCCGCTTGCACCTCATTCACATTCAACACACACTTACCAATGCTTTGCGCTGCATCCACGTGCAATAACACGCCCAAACGTCGTGTTAATTCACCCGCGCGTGCAATGTCGTTCACGACACCGGTTTCATTGTTAATATGCATTAAAGAAACCAAGACCGTTTCAGGCGTAATCGCTTTTTGCAAAGCGTCAAAATCAAGTGAGCCATCAGGCAGTGGATTTAAATAAGTGACTAAACATCCTTCTTTTTCCAATTGCTGCGCAGGGTCAAGCACGGCTTTGTGTTCGGTTTTAAACGTAATGAGGTGGCGGCCTTTGCGTTGATATAAAGCCATCGCACCTTTGATAGCTAAATTATTAGATTCCGTTGCGCCTGAGGTAAAAATAATTTCAGAAGGCAGGGCGCCTATGCTTGTTGCTACTTGTAAGCGCGCGTGATCCACGGCTTGCATGGCTTCTCGCCCGTAAGCGTGCAAAGACGCGGGGTTACCAAAGCAGGCATCCAGCGTTAAATGACGCTGCATAACCGCAAGCACTCGCGGGTCGAGTGGGGTGGTGGCAGCGTAATCAAAATAAGCGGGGCGGTTTTTCATTTTTTAGTCGCGTCTTCTATTGAGGTTAACATGCCTCTCAACATATTCATTTCCATGATGTCTGGTCGAGCGCGATAAAATAATCGGCGTAAGCGCGTCATGGATTTGCGCGGTGCATTGGTTTTAATAAAATCGAGTGTGGTGAAAACGCGCTCAAGGTGTTCGAAGTATTGTTCCATGCTTTCAGCGCTGGCCGGCGGGAAATCCCAGTCTTGGCTGAAGTCAATCTCACCCAGGCTTGCCATTCGTAATTCATAAGCGGCAATTTGAACGGCCATGGCTAAATTCAAAGAGCTGTAATCGGGGTTAGCCGGGATGTGAATGTGGCAGTGGCAGCGCTCGAGTTCTTCATTGGTAAGGCCGGATTGCTCACGCCCAAAGACAATGGCCGTTAAGCCCGTTTCTGGCTCGGCCTTGACCTTATCAGCCATTTGGCGGGGGGTTAGCAAGGGCCAGGGGATGCGCCTAAAGCGGGCGCTGGTGCCGACCACCAGGGTGCAATCCGCGACCGCTTCCTCCAGGGTGTTCACGACCACGGCCTGGTCTAGAATGTCTGTTGCGCCAGCCGACAGCTCCACCGCCTTTTGGTGAGGGAAAGCCTCAGGGGCAACCAAGGTTAACTGGTTGATTCCCATGGTTTTCATAGCGCGAGCGGCCGAGCCGATGTTACCCGGGTGGGAGGTATTCACTAAAACGATGCGGATACGGCTGAGCATAAACTATCCAATTTTGGCTGGTCACAGGCCGCATAGCTTATCACATCTGCATTTTTCATGGGAACGGCTGGTAATTTTCCGGCTGAGCGTTTATGATACGGCCTCCTCATTATTGATGCTCTTTATAAAACTTATGCGCGAACCACTCATTAACATAGCCATTGAAGCGGCCCGTTCCGGCGGCAATTTAATCATGCGTGCCATGAAGCGCATGGACACGGTGCAAATCTCCGAAAAGGGGCATAACGACTTCGTGACTGAAGTGGACCAACGCGTTGAGCGCGAAATTATAGACATCATTCATAAATCTTACCCCAATCACGCCATTTTGGCGGAAGAAAGCGGCGAATCCGGCGACGACGAAACGGTCTGGATCATCGACCCGCTGGATGGCACGCGTAATTTTATTCACGGCTTTCCGCATTTTGCCATCTCGATTGCGGTGATGGTTAAAAACCGTTTAGAGCATGCTGTCATTTACGACCCGCTGCGCCAAGAATTATTCACTGCCAGCCGTGGCAAGGGTGCCAAACTTAATGACAGGCGCATTCGTGTGTCGCCGCGCAAAGAATTGGAAACGTGTTTATTAGGCACGGGTTTTGCTTATCGCCACACTGACCCTGACAACGAAATCGCCCCTAAATTATTGCAAAATTTGTTAGGCACGTGCGGCGATGTTCGTCGCGCTGGTGCGGCCACCCTCGATTTAGCTTATGTTGCTTGCGGCCGTCTCGATGGTTTTTGGGAGCATGGCTTAAAGGTGTGGGACATGGCGGCGGGTGTGTTGCTTATCAAAGAAGCCGGCGGCATGGTGACTGACACGGATGGTGGTGAAAACTATCTTAAATCGGGCAATATCTTAGGGGCCAATCCTATTTTGGTGAGGCAGATGTTGAAGACGATGAAGCCGGTGTTGGTTTAGTTTTTTCTAACGATGTGTAAAAAACATGCGTAGCCCGGACGCGTTTCACAGCGGCCGGGAACTGTCCTTGAACGAAGCCCCGAAATAAAGTTTTTCATTCCGGCGGTAAAATCGCCACTCCCACCTTTTGCGGTGGCAAGTGATATTCATTCCTCCGCAATTGAAATTCTAAAATAAACGAAGGCCGTAAACGTGGGTAGGTTTTTCTCACGTCTGGTGGCAGCGTTTCCCCACCCGTCACATCCCACACAAATATCGCGCCTTTTTTATTTAAATCATTCAAGTTAATCCAAGGCGCGCGCGTGATATCCCATTCAACAAACACATTCGGGTGATCAGAAGAATAATATTCAATGTTCCCACCTATCCACCTCGACCCCGCCACATAAACCAAAGGTTGATGAAACGCCGTGTGCCATTCTTCGGTTAACAGGGTTGCCATCGTTTGCCCGGGGAAATTAGCGCTGGACGCATCGGGGGAGTGCACCAGCGAATCGCGATAAAACACGACGGCTGCTGCAATTAATAAAAACAGGCCACACATGAAACTGATTAATTTAAAACGTGATAAACGCGGCGCCAGCACACTTAACAACACCAGCGGCCACAAGGATTGCAGTGGCATGCCCCAACCCGCGCGCAACATCGTGCCGCACACTAAAGAAAGCAAGGCGGTTAATACTATTGGCCCCAGCCCAAGCACCCACAAAAATAAACGATCATCACGCGCAATCATTAATTTTTCGCGGCAAGGCCGTTTACCTAAAAACAATAAACCGTAAATAAATAAAGCCGGCAAAAACACTTCCACTTGCTGCCAAATAAATTTTAAAGGGAAAACAAAGTGATTAGACCAATGTGGCACGGCGTCGGCGCGTTCAAACACATAACGCACGGTGATAAAGTCGTGGTGAAACAACCACCACACATGCGGTGCGCAAAGCGCAGCGAACACAAACACGCCAATATAAGGTGCTGTTGTTGCCAATTGTTTTCGATGAGCAGGATGAAGCAGTAACAACAACCCCATGCTAGCCAGCAACACCAAGGTGTAATATTTCGCCATCATGCCAAGCGCTGCAAACACGGCCCACATCACCCAATGTTTAATGCGCCCGCTTTTTAGCGCTAAATAAAACGCGTAAGTCGCCAAGCCCCAGGTGCTGAGTTCCAGGGTGTTATCGTTAAAATCAATCGCGTGAAAATTGTAATATTGAACGGCTTCGAGTAACACGACACCAACCAAGGCATAAGCGGCGGGCATCATCGCCTTGCCCAAACGCCACACTGCCCAAAAACATAAACCAACAGAAAGCTGGCTAAACAAGTAAATCATCCAGCCTGAGGGGTGGCTTAGGTTGCCGGCAATGGCCGTGAGCCAGCCGTTTAAAAATGGGTTTTTATCATAACCGAGCTGCCATTGCTGGCCCCATAACGTGCCTTCAATGGAATCCAGCGGCAGGTTTTTGCGTATGAGTGCGGGGGCGAGCGTCCAGGCCAATACATGGATGCTTAAGAACAGCCAGAACCAAGGTTCGGCTTTGAATGTATTCACATTATCATTTTTTATCATTCGCCTATTTAACAATGAAATTGAACTATACTCAAGTTATAAGCACTCGAAAGTAGGGGGTGGGTATGCCAGTCAAATCCTTGAAAGAATTCCTTGATAAACATCATGTTAAATATGTGGTGATGATGCATTCCCCGGCATTTACCGCACCGGAAGTGGCCGCGAGTGCGCATGTGTCTGGGCGCATCATGGCGAAAACCGTGGTGGTGAAAATTGATGGGCGCATGGCCTTTGTGGTGGTGCCTGCGAATGACCGCGTGGATTTAGCGCATGTTCGTGATGTCACGGGTGCAAACAGCGTGGATTTGGCGGGTGAAATGGAATTTCGGGATAAATTTGCGGGCTGCGAAGTGGGTGCCATGCCACCCTTTGGCAATTTATACGACCTTCCTGTTTTTGTTGCCGAGCCCCTGACGCAAGTTGACCACATTGTCTTTAATGCGGGCTCGCATGCGGAGCTCATGCAAGTGGCTTACGAAGACTTCGCTCGTTTGGTTCAGCCGCGCGTGGTTTGAAAAATTTCAACACTGCTCCGACTGCTGACACGGGTGGTCCACATGCCCGCCTTCCACTTGCAAGGTGACGTGATTAATTTTGAAATCATGCAACAGCGCTTCATTGATGCGCTTGTAATCTTCATCCTTAAGTTTTTTATCAGGCATCACCAAATGCGCGGTTAACGCAATTTCACGCGTGCTCAAGCCCCAAATGTGTAAATCATGCACGGCAGTCACGCCATCAATGCCAGCTAAATAAGTTTTAATGCCGGCTTGATTAATGTGGCGCGGCACAGCATCCAGCATTAAATGCAGGGAATCTTGCAATAAACCCAGGGTGCCGTAAAGCACAATGCCCACAATAATTAAACCAACAACCGGGTCTATCCACACATAACCGGTGTAATTGATAATAATGGCTGAGACAACCACACCCACTAAAATAACGGCATCGTACATCAAGTGATAAAACGCACCGCGTATGTTTAAATCGTGTTTCGCGCCAGCCATGAATAAAAACGAACTGCCGGCATTCACCGCAATACCAATCAAACCAACCACAATGACAACTTTTTCATCCACCGTCATCAAGTGTAATAATTTATAAATGGATTCATAAGCAATGAGCGCCGAGCTTGCCACTAAAATAAACGCGTTGGCTAAAGCGGCAATAATGGTGGTGCGTTTAAAACCGTAACTGTAACGCTCGCGCGCTGGAAACGAGAGCAACCAATTCGCAAGCCAGGCGAGCACCAAGCCCAAACTATCCCCTAAATTATGCGCCGCATCAGCAAGCAAGCTCATGGCGTGCGCTGCAATGCCGTAAGCAGCTTCGGCAATGGTGTAACTCAGCGTTAACACAATGGCTAAGAAGAAAGCCTTATTCATGGAAGTGGGAACGGGGTGATGATGCCCGCCGTGGCCGTGATCGTGGTGATGATCGTGCCCGTGATGGTCGTGTCCCATTAGTCTCTCCTTAATCTGTCATTGGCAGCGAGCGGTGTTGGGTAACGCATGGCTGTCCAGTAGCAAGACACAATAAATGTGATAATGACCGCGCCTTGCGCCATGCTGGCCGCCAAGCTTGAAATTTGTTGCGTGTCGAGCGCCATGTAAATGACTAACAGAGAAAACTCACTGAGCTGCCCCAAACGCACGCCAATTTCTCGGCTGATTTTTCTCACTTCCCCTGAGCGCCTTAGCAACCAATTAAACACTAAGGGTTTTAATAGTAACATGAAGCCGCCGATCGCGAATGCAGGTATGGCCACCTGCGTGAATTCGCCAAAGTCAAACGATGCGCCGACCGAGAAAAAGAAAATCACCAAGAAAAAATCGCGCAAGGGTTTTAAATTTTCAGCGATGTAAAAAGCAATGGGGCTAGAGGCCAGTGCAACGCCCGCCATGAAGGCGCCAATTTCTTCGGACAAGCCAAACACGTGGCTGAGTTCGGCCATGCATAAGCACCAGCCTATGGATAAAATAAATAAATATTCGTGAATTTTATCGAAGCGGCGCATCAGCTTGCTTAAAACAAAATGTTGAAACACGTAAGCGACGATTAATAAAGTTGGGAAAGCGCTTAAAATGGTGAGCAAGTGCAACACGGTGGCCGAGCGATTGGCGAGCAGTTCTAAAATAAACAACACAAAGATAGCAATGATATCTTGCAATAGCAAAATGCTAACGACCAATTCACCGGTGTGTTGATGATGCAAAATGGTGGTTGGTAATAATTTTAAGCCAATGATGGTGCTTGAAAACATGGCGGCAATGCCGACGACCAAGGCTTCGTCGTTGGTGAACCCAAACAAGCGGGTTAACACAAACCCAAAGGCAAAAAACACGAGTGCACTCGCGAGGGTAATCCAGCTCATTTTGCGTAAAGAATGCAGTAAGCTTTGTGGTTGCAGGTGCAGGCCTAATAAAAACAATAAGAAGATGATGCCAATGTCGCCGGATTGTTTAATGACATCTGAATTACTGACCAAGCCTAATGCGTGCGGGCCAACAATGGCGCCTAAGGCGATATAAGCCACGAGCAGGGATTGGCGAGTGAATAATGCGAGCGTGGACAATGCCGCCGTGCCGGCGAAAATCAGGAAGATCACGTGTGTGATGGTGGGCGTCATGGGCATTGTGTTGGTTACCTCGGTTTATCTTTCATTTAAACCCCTCCCCAACCCTCCCCAAGCCCAAAGGGCGGGCTTAGGGAGGGGGTCTACAAGGTTATTCGCTCAACGACACCAACCTCGCATTCCCACCCACCGCCGTCGTATTCACCGACACCGTGCGTTCAACACACAAACGCGGCAAGAAATGCGGGCCGCCGGCTTTGGGGCCTGTGCCTGAGAGGCCCTGCCCACCAAATGGCTGCACGCCAACCACAGCACCTATCATGTTGCGATTAACGTATAAGTTACCAACCGGCATGCGGTTTGTCACGTAATCGACGGTGGCATCAATGCGGCTATGAATGCCGAAGGTGAGGCCAAAGCCCGTGCTGCTGATGCTATCAATGACTTTATCCAATTCATTCGCCTTGTAACGAATGACATGCAACACCGGGCCAAACACTTCCCCCGTGAGTTGGTCGATGGATTTTAATTCAAACAAGCAAGGCGAGAAGAAATTCCCATCGGGTGCGTTGCTTAAAGGAATTTCAGCGAGCAATGCGGCTTCTTTCACCATTCTTTCACGGTGTGCTTTCAGCATGTTCAGGGCGTCTTCATCAATCACCGGCCCAATGTCGGTGGTGATAAAGCTTGGGTCGCTCACGGTGAGCTCGCCCATGTAGCCTTTCAACATCGTTAATAATTTATCAGCGATGTCGTCTTGCACGAATAAAACGCGTAATGCCGAGCAGCGTTGGCCGGCGCTATTGAAGGCGGAAAGGGCAATATCAACCACGGCTTGTTCAGCCAAAGCCGAAGAATCGACAATCATGGCATTCTGGCCGCCGGTTTCAGCCACCAGTAAACCAATGGGGCCGTTGCGATTTGCTAAGGATTTTTCGATGAGTTTCGCGGTTTCGGTGGAACCCGTGAAAAGCACCCCTGCCACGCGTGGGTCGCTGGTTAACTTCGCACCCACCACGCTGCCTTGCCCAATGAGCAAGTGCAAGGCTTCTTTCGGAACGCCAGCTTCATGCATTAACTGCACGGCCTTAAACGCGACCATCGGTGTTTGTTCAGAAGGTTTGGTGATAACGGGGTTGCCGGTGGCAAGCGCCGCGACAATTTGGCCGGTGAAAATGGCCAATGGGAAATTCCAAGGGCTGATGCAAGCCATGACGCCGCGGGGGTGTAATGAAAACACATTGGATTCACCCGTAGGCCCCGGCAATTCAACCGGGTTTAAGTCTAAGCGAGCACGGTGGGCGTAATAACGGCAAAAGTCGATGGCTTCACGAATTTCAGATAAGCAGTCAAATAAACATTTGCCGGCTTCTTGGTTTAACAAAGCAGCAAATTCAGTCGCTTGTTTTTCAAGGGCATCGGCAATGCGCTCAAGAATCACGGCGCGTTCTTCAACGCTGGTGCGACCCCAGGTGTTCATGGCTTGATGCGCGGCAGCTAAGGCTTGATCCACGTCAGCGGCTTCGGCTTTAGACACTTGGCCCAAGACTTTTTTGCTGGTGATGGGCGAAACCACGGTTTCAGCATTCGCTTTGGTTAGCACTTTCCCATTCACAATGGGGGCGGCTACCCACGGTTGTTTTGCAATCAGGCTTTGAATGCTGGTTTCGAGTTTCAGCATGTCTTTGGGGTTGGATAAATCAAACCCGTGAGAATTCTTCCATTGTTTGTAGATGTTAACGGGCAAAGGAATGCGAGGGTGAGGTTTAGATTCCAGGGCGCTGATGCGGGCAACGGGGTCAAAGACAATTTTATCCACGGGCGTATTCTCATCTGATAATTGGTTGACGAAAGAGCTGTTCGCTCCATTTTCAAGTAAACGACGAACTAAATAACCGAGCAAATCACGGTGGGAGCCAACGGGCGCGTAAATGCGGCAGGGTCTCGCATATTGGGCTTTGTCGACCACCTGGTCGTAGAGCGGTCGGCCCATGCCGTGCAAGCATTGAAATTCAAACGGTGCTTGGTGTTCATCGGCAATGGCCATCACGGCCGCCGTTGAATACGCATTGTGGGTGCCGAATTGCGGAAAGAAGCACTCGGGTTGTGATAATAATTTGCGAGCGCAGGCAATGTAGGCGACGTCGGTGGTGTTCTTGCGGGTGTAGACAGGGTAGCCCTCAAAGCCCTGAATTTGGCTCTGTTTGATTTCTGCGTCCCAATACGCCCCTTTGACCAGCCTCACCATTAAACGGCGCCCTTGGCGTTTGCTGAGGTCTGCGAGCCAATCAATGACGAAGGGCGCGCGTTTTTGATAAGCCTGCACGGCTAAACCAAAGCCTTCGTAGCCATTCAGGGCGTCATTGGTGAAAACAGCTTCGATGATGTCCAGGGATAAATCCAAGCGGTCGGCTTCTTCGGCATCGACCGTTAAGCCTATGTTGTATTGCTTGGCTTGTTTGGCGAGGGCGAGTAACTGAGGGGTGACTTCGGCCAGCACTTGGTCGTGTTTGAAGTAGTCGTAACGCGGGTGCAAGGCGGATAATTTCACGGAGATGCCGGGGTTGTCAGCCGGGCTTTGGCCTTTGGCGGTTTTGCCGATGGCGTCAATGGCCGTGACATAGGCGGCGTAATAATGTTTGGCATCTTCGGGGGTGCGAGCCGCTTCGCCCAGCATGTCGTAAGAAAAGCGATAGCCCATTTTTTCAAGGGCAGGGGCATTGGCGAGGGCTTCGTCAATGGTTTGCCCGGTCACGAATTGGTTGCCAATGGCCTTCATCATTTGAAGTAAGATGGGGCGGATGACGGTGATGCCAAGGCGTGAGAAGGCGCGTTTAAACACCGAGGCTAGCGAGGCGTCGTTGGATAATTGCGGGGCGTAAACCGTGCCGGTGAGCATCAAGGACATGGTTGCCGCATTGATAAATAAAGGGTTTTCGCGGCTTAAGTGGTTTTTCCATTCAGCGGTGGAGAGCTTGTCGCTGACAAATTTGTCCATGGTGGCGGTGTCGGGGATCCGTAAAAGCGCTTCCGCCATGCACATGAGGGCAATGCCTTCTTCGGTGGAGAGGTCGTATTGGTGCAGCAAACTGTCGAGTTTGCCTTGTTTTTTCTTATAAGCGCGGGTTTCCGTGACGAGCTTTTTGGCGGTGTCAAGGATGGGCCCTAGCATGGCTTTGGGAAGGGTCGCCTTAGGAATGAGTTGATTAACGCAGGTTTCCTCATCCATTCGGTAAGCATTTGTGATAGCATCGCGCAAAGAATTGTTCATGTGATACCTAAAGTTCGTTTTGGTTAGTTTAAAAAAGAACAGACAATCCGTCTATTGTAGTGAAAATTGAGCATTTGACTAGAGAAATAATGACATCTAAGACAAAAAATAGCGCACTGTCACGACGCTTCCGCGGGCTCATGCCCGTGGTGGTCGACGTGGAAACCGGGGGCTTGCACGCCGCGACCGACGCCTTGCTTGAGGTGGCGGCCGTGGTTATTGATATGAATTCAGAGGGAAAATTGGTTCAAGGCGCTAAATTTTCAAGCAACGTTGAGCCCTTTATTGGCGCGCGCCTCGACCCTGACGCTCTCTTAGTCACGGGCATCGACCCCACCCACCCCTTCCGGGGTGCCTTGCCCGAAGCCCAGGCTTTGCATCGTTTGTTTGCCGTCGTCCGGGCCGAGCTCGAGCGCACGGGGTGCTACCGCGCGGTTTTGGTGGGCCACAATGCCTGGTTTGATTTAAGCTTCCTCTTGGCAGCCGCTAAGCGTTCAGGCATACGCCACTTGCCTTTCCACACCTTCACCACCCTAGACACCGCAGCCTTATCGGCACTTGCCTTCGGCGAAACTGTCCTTGCCCGCGCCGCCCGCCGCGCTCGCATTCCTTTTAACATTGCTGAGGCCCACTCAGCCGTTTACGATGTTGATCGCACAGCAGAATTGTTTTGTGCGATTGCGAATCGGATGGTGTTGAGTTAATGCTCTTAAGCTTAAGATAACCTTAAGCTAATCATGATATATTCCCTGAAAACCATAACAGGGGCGCGCCATGACAATAGCAGCAATAACCAAAGAAATGCTTATTAATGCGCTGATTAACTATGACCCACTTAAGCTTTATACGCCGCGTTATTCAGAAGGAGGATCAGTCATCCTTGTTGATGAAGCCGAAGAGAGAAAAATCTTTGCGGGTAATTTTTTTTGTAAAGAAGACGCGATAGATTATAACGCGCCACTGCCTAATACAACCCTAACACCATTGCAATGTGTTGTCTCAAAATTAAAACTCAGCCCTGAGATTATTTGTCAATTGGATAATCGAGATGCGGCTGTAAGCTATATAAGTGTGGTGATTGCGCTTATTCTCCATTCTAGCCCCGTTAATTTAAGCCTGCCGGGCAACAAGGCCGCTGTTCACGAATTGCTTTTAATGATCTGGGATTACATCCATCATTATCCGTCTAGCATGGGCATGCCCCACGAAAAAATAAAACAACATAGCACCGTGGTGTTTCATTTGTTATTCATATTACTCCGTAACAGCACCTTACCCAAAGATGAATTTTATGACACCATTGTGATGTTGATGTACGCCATTAAGCATTCAAGCTATGCAGATGATACATTTTGTTTGGCGCTAGAAAAAGAAACGGCGAATGAAGCCGAAGTAGATAGAACCACACGGTTAAGCCTTGAATTACACGCCCTCGTTAAGCGCTTGGTCGATGACCCCCTGAATGATGATGAACGGCTTAAACGTTATTGTGCAACGATAACCAGCTTGTGTGGGGCAGGCGCCAACCCTGCGTTTAAAGTGAATGGCCACTCTGCGCTTGGTTTAATCAATATGAAATCAAACGTTTTTTTTGTGAGGCGTCTTTTTTTTAGCGCGAAAGAACACCAGGTTGATTTGTCTGAGCCAGCCCTCTTGAGAAATGTATTGTATCTTTCACTCTCCGCGGAAAACGATACAACCTATTTGGTGGACGCCCTCTATGATCAGCCCGAGCCTTATTACCGGGCCATCAAATCAGTATTGAGTCATGAGCTTGTTGATTATAAGCGCAAGGACAGAACACTGGGGCACTGGGCGTGTTTTCATGCAGTCGCTGCGCTTTTTGACAATGCAAAGCGGAAGGTTGAAGCGGCGGCCGATGTTTCAGGGGGTAAATTTCGTATGAATGTAAGCCTCTCATCAAAGCATCTTCCAGAACAATACAGTGATGTAGCCTTGATTGCTTACCTAAAGCCAGCCATGTGCGCGCGTCTTTTAAGGACAGATAATTTTTATGCTGCGGAAGAGGATGACCCCAAAGATGTTCCTTTTGACGTGCGAAAACACGGCAGCCTTCAAAAAGCTTTTCGTGATAACAGTGTTTTAGGAAAACCATTTTTGTTGGATAACATTCTTCGCACAAACAGTAAACTTACCGAGCTAAAAGACACGAAAACATTTAAGAAAGTTAGACATTATTTTAAAGATTGGCCAATTTCTTCGAGTGCATTAGCGGAGCTGAAACATCGTGCGCTGGATGCAGCGGCGCCGGTTTCGCCGCGCGATGCGGTTTTATATGCGGTTTTTGATCAGGTGTCTGATGATGCTCTGATGAGCATTGTGACAAAACACTTGATGCAACCCGTGCCAGAAGCTGCCTTGGTTGCATTAAATCGAGCCTTGAATTTATTAAGCGAAGGGACGATCAAGGCGCTTAAAAAACAGTTAGTTGCCATTAGTGAAAAATTTATTGCAGCCGATTTGACGCAGGCTTTGCAGTTAGCCAACCCTGCTTCGCCATTTGTTGAAGTGCTTAAAACCAGTGGGAGTGGTAAGCGTAATCAAAACACGACGACTTATACCACGTGGGTGAAAGATTTTGATGATAAGGTGAGCAAGCAGCAGGCAAAGGTGGGCGGCGGGGAGGAAAAGAAGCGATTCACTTTTTTATTAATACCATCGATTTTATTTGGTCCCAAACAACCAGCATTACCCCAAGATCAGGCGAGCGGTCTTTTGCCAAGCCCTGCCGTTCATGGTGATTTTTAGGGTAGATGGGGGTGGGAGAGGTGGCAGCGTTTTGTATTTAAAACACCCAGCAAGGCGGCATGGCTTTCAGTATGGCAGCGGACTGCTCCCCTCCAGCCCCGAGGCTAAGCGATGAAATGATTAACCATCCGCTGGAGGGGTTGGGGGAGGCGGCTCTTTGTGTTAGAATGCCGCCTCGATTTTATCAGTCTTAAAGAGGACAACCCATGACCATTTTAGTCGGCCGCAAAGCCCCTGATTTCACCACCGCCGCTGTGCTTGCCAACGGCGACATTAACAACCAATTCAACTTAAACGAAGCCATCAAAGGCAAAGTCGGTATCTTATTCTTCTACCCACTCGATTTCACCTTTGTTTGCCCCTCAGAACTCATTGCTGTGAACAACCGCATTGCTGAATTTGAAAAACGTAACACCTTATTAATGGGCGTTTCGATTGATTCACAATTCACCCACAACGCCTGGCGTAACACCGATGTGGCGAGCGGCGGCATCGGCAAAGTGAACTTCCCCCTCTTGGCTGACGTGAACCACCAAATTTGCCAAGCTTACGGCGTTGAACACCCCACCGCACACGTGGCTTTACGCGGTGCCTTCATCATCGACAAACAAGGCATTGTGCGTTCGCAAATCGTTAACGATTTACCATTGGGCCGCAACATTGACGAGCTCATTCGCTTGGTCGACGCCCTTGAATTCCACGAAAAACACGGCGAAGTTTGCCCTGCCAACTGGAGCAAAGGCAAAACCGGTATCAAACCCACCACCGAAGGCATTGCTGCTTTCTTGGCAACGGAATCCGGCCAGCTTTAATCCTGACTTTATATAGTCAAAAAACCCCGCCATCGTCGCGGGGTTTTTTATTTTTACAGTAATTAAAAATCAATTTAAATAATGCGCAATGCTGTTTAAGTCATCACAGTTCTTAGTTGTTTATGCACAAGAGGTCTGATATAAAAATCATCTACCATCAATGAATGCGTAACAAACTCAGTTAGTTGATGACTAAATTTGTTCATTCTTAATTGTAGTGTATAAAAGTTGTTTGTATTTTTTTAAACTGTGCATTTTGAAAGCGCACATGCGAAAATTTACTTGCAATTCATGGCTCTACTAAGTTAATTTAAAACTCGTCCGGATTAAACATTTCAAGGAGATATTTCTATTATGAACTTAAAACTCGTTGTTGCATCAATGAGCGTACTTGGGTTAGTCAGCTGCCCTGTGTTAGCTGCCAAACACAAGCACAAATCACACCACCAAGCAGTGGCTGCAGAACACCATGACTACAAAGACATGGGCAGCTTACCTGTTCAACCCGCTAAAGACGTTATTTGCACCGTGAGCGCCACCTCAGTCATGATGGCTGAAATGACGCAAAACGCAAATCGCTCTTTGCCAAACCCTTGCACGCCAGATTGGTACAAGCGCATCTCCCTTAGCGGCGGCGCGAACTTTGACATCGGCAAGTTCGGCAACCGTAATGCCAACTACATGGGTGAAAACTATCAGCGCTTCTCCATCAACGACGTCTATGTCAACTTGTCAGCCGACGTTAACGACTGGACCCATGCGTTTGCTAGCTTGAGCTACAACACCGCAACGGTTAACCCAAACCCAGAAACCTTTAAGGGTGTTGGTTCTGCTGAATATGATGCTGCTTACAGCAACAACATCAACGGCGCGGGCAATAGCCAAGTTCAAGTTGAACAAGCTTATGTCACCGTTAGCGATTTCGACAACAGCGCGTTCTTTGGTCAAGTGGGTAAGAGCTTCCAAGATTTCAGCCGTTACGATCTTCACCCGATCACTGAGAGCTTAACTCAGCAAATGTCTGAAGTGTTGGCAACCTCGTTGAAAGTTGGTTTCATCAACCAAGGCTTCACCGGTTCTATCTATGCCTTCGATGATCCAATCAACAAAAACAACAACTCCAACCCAACCACCAACTACGGCGCTTCCTTAGGTTACGACCAAAATGGTAGCGACTTCGGCTGGGATGTGGGCTTAGGTTACTTGTACAACATGATCGGTGCTAACAACGTTGCTTACGATGTTGTTAACTTCACCGGTTCCAACACCTATCACAACCGTGTTGGCGCAGTGGCTCTGTACGGTGACTTAAACAGTGGTCCTTTCACTGTGAATGCTCGCTACACACAAGCTGTTCAACGTTTCAACGTGAACGACTTGACCCAAGACGGCGTGGCTGATTTAGCTGTTGGTAGTGCTGCTATTGGCTCCACCACCGGTATCACACCAGCTGCTTCCGCTTCTGGTGCTAAGCCATGGGCTGCTGGCGTTCAAGCTGGTTACGGCTTTGATGCTTGGGGCAAAAACCAAAACATCTACTTAGGCTACCAAGCTTCTCGCGAAGCCGCTGGTCTTAACTTGCCTGAGAGCCGTTGGTTAGCTGGTTATGACATCGACATGTTCGGCAAAAATACCACCCTCGGTATTGAGTGGGATCATGACATGGCATACAGCACCTCCAATGGTGGCACGAACAACAACACGAACCTCGTGTCTGTTCGCTCCAGCGTTAAATTTGGCTAAACTTAGCCAGTTAGGAAAAAGCCCGCGAAAGCGGGCTTTTTTTTGCTCAAAAAATACGCCTGTATGGTATGCCCTTTTTGCCTCACGCCTAACCCCATGAAATGAAAAGCTTATTTAAGGGGGTGGCTCTTAAGCTTTTCTTAATGTTTTAAGCGCGGGTGTTGCTATAATGCTTTAATTTTTAAAAAAAAGGGTGGTGGATATGTATAGATTTGATGGCGAGGCATCGGAGATACGGGAGAATGAGGAGAGGATGAAGCGTCTACACATGCGAAATTGGACGTTTCAAGGGTCTTTATGTTCAGCGGTTGAATACAACAACCTTCCAGAGGTTAAGCGATTACTCGCTCAAAATAGCAATGTGACGGATGAACATACCCAGGCGCTTTC
>DASTZQ010000005.1:0-18434 GCA_035764205.1 Gammaproteobacteria bacterium | reverse complement strand
GCCAGTGCTACGCACTGGACGTAACCCTGGGCTAAAGGGTTGTTGGCTTTCAGCCAACGTTGCTTGCTTGAAATTTTGCGTCTATCCCTCAGGGCTTAGGGTGTGTGTATTGTCTCAATGATGCGTATTTAATTTCGATGCCAACATCGCTTTAACGTCAGTCCATTCTTCCTTGATAATGCTAAAAACAACGGAATCTCGCACATAACCATCGTGAAGCACCAGGTGTTTTCGCAGAACACCTTCTTGAACCGCACCGATTTTTTTGATAGCGGCTTGAGAGCGCATGTTTCGTGCATCCACCATGAATTCAACGCGATTTATGTTTAGGGTTTCAAATGCGAAGGTTAACATTAGGTATTTAGCTTCTAAATTAATTTTGGTGCCCCAGACTGAGGGGTGAAGCCAAGTGTAACCAATATCAAGTCGACGATGCTTAAGATCAATAAAATAAAAACGTGTACTGCCAATAATTTTTTGATTAGCATTGTCGCGAATGGCATAGGCGATGGATTCTTGGTTAAGTTGAGGTTGAAGTGCCTTATCAAACCAAGGATTAAAATTATCACCTAAAGCGGATGTGGCCATATGGGACCAAATGGCAGGGTCGTTGGCGGTTTCGCGCAACGCATCGCGATGTGCTTCATTCAAAGGTTCAAGTGTGATGTGTTGGCCTATGAGTGGATTCATTATATGCCCCTTGGAGGAATATGGCACTAGCTTATCTCAAAATTTCACTCGAGTAAAATTTTCGTGCGTCACTCATTACCGTAATTATTACCCTACTTAAAAAAGTTTTCAGTGTGGTACAATGCGTCCATTCTATTCATTGCGCAGCACAAACCATGACCAACCCCATTGAAAAACAAGATTTATTCGTCGAGCAGACGTTTCTGAAGCTCGATTTACCTGAACAACATTTTAGCGGCAAAGAATTCGATGGTTGCACGTTTGATTCTTGCCATTTCAGCGATACGATTTTTGAGCAATGTAAATTTTATGAATGCAAATTTATGAATTGTAATTTAAGCCTTATCTCCGTTCAGGGCAGTTCATTTTTCGACACCACATTTGAAGAGTGTAAAATTGTCGGCGTGAATTGGACAAGAGCAACCTGGCCCAGAATTAAATTGAATAGCCCACTGCATTTCGTGAAATGTATTTTAAATAATTCATCTTTTTTCGGTTTGGGTTTAAAAGAAATTTCCATGATAGAATGCAAAGTGAAAGAGGTGGATTTTAGAGAATCTGATTGCACAGAAGCCAATTTTTCTTATTCTGATTTTGAAGGCAGTTTATTTAATAAAACTAATTTAACCAAAGCCGATTTTCGCGAAGCTATCAATTATCAAATTGATATTTTCTTTAATGACATTAAAAAAGCAAAATTCACCCTCCCTGAAGCTATGCGATTATTGGCGGGCCTTGATATTGAGTTGACAGATTAAAAACTATATTTAACAAGGGTATAGCTTGCCCCCCGGTAAAAGTGCCAACGCTAATGGCAATTTGAGTCTCATTATGCCATTGGTGATGGCATTTTGCAGTCTTGCTGAGGCTGCGCGATGATTGGCAAGCTTTGATATTGAGTTGATGGGTTGATTAAAGGTTGCAATCAAAGACAGTGTTTACGAGAGCGCCAACATTGTTTTAATGCCGGCGCAAAAATAGAGTTAAACTAACTCGGGCTTCGATAACCATTGGGGTATTCTGTTATTGGTTCTGGTTCGTAAGGCGCCGTTAAATTAACACGTGTGCCGGGTTGAATGGTTTCATTAAAGATAGTGTTTTCTCGCGTTTGCCGCCCCGCATAAATAGAAAAATATTGTAAGCCAGATTCGCGGCGTACTTCACGTGCAAGCACGGTGCTGCCATTCAGGCCAAGGTGTTTATCATTCTCAAGCGGAATAGCGTCATTGCACACAAAATTAATTTGTAATGTATATTGATGACCCGGTTGTATGCCACAACTCAACACCCTCGCGGTCGTGTTTGCAGAAGGATGAACGAGGTAAGGATAGTATTCTGGGCTTTCATATCGCGCCAAGACCCCTAGGCTTAATTGATGACCAAGGTCAGCCTCTTGAATGTTAGTGCCTCGCATTAATTCAAAAGTGGTTGATGCTTTTAATTGGCCAGGTTCGCGGCTGGTCACCTCAAATAAAACACCGTTTAATTGAATATAAGGTGATTCCGGCAGTGTCATGCCCTCTGAAAGGGTGAGTGTGTATGCTTGGATTTTTAGGTCTGAATAAGTGGTCATGGTTTCAATCGTCACCATGCCGCGTGTTAAACCAACAAAATAACAAAAGAGCGCATCCGGTGTGTTTTGCCTGGCAATCATGGTTCATTAATCCTTTTTAATCAACGGGTTGATAATTTTTGGCACCCAATGGCATAAGCGGCTATACTATACCGATTCCCAAAGGTGAATAAAATGCAAAACCAACAAAATAAAGTGGCTTTGGTGACAGGCGCTGCCAGGCGCGTGGGGGCTGCGATTGCACGTCATTTGCATCGTGCCGGCTTTCAAGTTGTGTTACATTACCGCGAAAGCGAAGTTGAGGCCGCGGCTCTGTGTGCCGAGCTTAACCAAGCCCGCCCGCATTCTTGCGCGAGCGTTCGCGCTGATTTGACCGAGGCGGGTGCAGGCGAACACATCATTAAAGCCGCCTTAGCCGCGTTTGGTCGGCTCGATGTTTTAGTGAATAATGCCTCCCAATTTTATAAAACAGCCGTTGGCAGCACCACGGAAGCGGCTTTTAATGACTTGATGAATGCCAATGTGAAAGCACCGTATTTTATCACGCAGGCGGCGAGTGAAGCCCTCAAGGCGAGCGATGGCGCGGTGATCAATATCATCGATATTCACGGCCAGCGCCCGCTCCGCGATTACGCCGTTTATAGCATGAGCAAAGCCGCTTTGTGGATGATGACTCAGGCGCTGGCCAAAGAATTGGCGCCAAACGTCCGGGTGAATGGCGTGGCCCCCGGCGCAATCGCCTGGCCTGAAGGTGAAAATGCATTGTCATCGGGCGTGAAAGATAAGATCATTAATGAAACCTTATTAAAACGCCACGGCAGCGCGGAAGACATTGCGAGTGCCGTGGTTTATCTGGCGTCAGGGGCGCCCTATGTGACAGGGCAGGTGTTGGTGGTCGATGGCGGCCGTTTGTGTTAAGCGCGAGTGAAAACGCATGAGTTTTGTTAGAAATACTTTCATGACAGCGTATCGATCCAGGCTCTACCCTAACTACTGGGACGTGCTCGCCCTGCTATTTGTCATCACCATCATTTTATTTTTCGCCTGGACCGCCAAGCAAATGGCAACCCCTTATCACTTGGGTCAGTCCATTCCCATTACCCTCGATAGACACGCGCTACCCATGTATGCGGCAAGAACCGTTGTGCGCATGCTGATTGCCATGTTGGTGTCTTTGATTTTCACCTTTGTTTTTGGCACCTGGGCGGCCAAAAGCGAACGGGCTGAACGCATTATTATCCCCATGATTGATGTGCTGCAATCCGTGCCCATTTTGGGGTTTTTATCGGTGACGGTCGCGGGTTGGATCGCTTTATTCCCTGGCAGTATGCTCGGGCCCGAATGCGCAACCATCTTCGTGATTTTCACTTCTCAAGCTTGGAACATGGCGCTTGGGTTTTATCAAACCGTGAAAGCCGTCCCGCATGAAGTGGAAGAAGCCGCGCGCATGTTTCATTTGTCCACGTGGCAGCGTTTTTGGCGCATTGAAGTGCCTTATTCCATGCCGGGGTTGTTGTGCAATGCCATGGCTTCCATGTCGGCGGGTTGGTTTTTTGTGGTGGCGGCCGAGGCCATCACCGTTGCTAACCAAACCATTTTATTGCCTGGCATGGGTTCTTACATTGCGGTCGCCATTCAACAAGCGAACATGAATGCTATTTTTAGCGCAATTGTTGCCATGTTAATTGTCATCATTGCTTACGACCAGCTTTTATTCCGCCCCATGGTTGCTTGGGCTGATAAATTCAAATCACAACATCAAGCAACGGAAGAAGTGCCAGAATCTTGGGTCATCGATATGTTCAGGCGCACGCGTTTAATGCGCAACATTGGCCATTACATCGAGCGTGGGTTTGATGCCTTCGTCAATACCCGTTTATTTCACATGAAACCCAAACACCGCGCGCATCACAGCGTGGTTCGCTTATGGAATGCAACACCGGTGTGGGCAACGGTTTGGGATGTCAGTTTATTTTTGCTCGCTTTTGGTTCGTTTTTATTTGCCGTCGTTTACACCGTGCATCATATTGCTTTCAGTGAAGTGTGGCATGTGTTTGTGCTTGGCATTATTACCGCTTGTCGTGTTTTCTTATTAATTGCCATTGCTTCGTTGGTGTGGGTGCCTATCGGCATCTGGATAGGCATGCGCCCGCGTGTCGCAAGTTTCGCGCAACCCATTGCGCAAGTGTTAGCGGCCTTCCCCGCTAATTTATTTTACCCGCTCATTGTCGTGTTCATTGTGCATTACCAATTAAGCGCTAACATTTGGCTAACGCCACTCATGATTTTAGGCGTGCAATGGTATATTTTATTTAACGTGATTGCCGGTGCCTCGGTGTTACCCAAAGATTTATTGCAAGCCGCGGATAATTTTGGTGTCGTGGGTTGGTTGCGCTGGAGCCGTTTATTATTGCCCGGTATTTTTCCTTATTACATCACCGGTGCCATCACCGCCTCGGGCGGTGCTTGGAACGCGAGTGTGGTGTCTGAGGTGGCGAGTTGGGGGTCGCATCATTTGGCGGCAACCGGTTTAGGCGCTTACATTTCTGAGGCCACCACCGCTGGCGATTTTTCTCGCACGGCGCTTGGCATAGGCATGATGTGTACCTTGGTTTTAATTTTTAATCGTTTGGTGTGGCGCCCACTTTATGTGTACGCTGAAAACCGATTTTTGTTGGAGTAACCTTATGTCTAATCCCATTATTGAAGTGGTGAATATCCAAAAATCGTTTCGCACTGGCGATAGGCAAGAATTATTGGTTTTAAATGACATCAACTTAAAAATGGTTGAAGGTGAAATCGTTGCCATTCTCGGTAAATCCGGCTCAGGCAAATCCACGTTAATGCGTATTATTGCAGGCTTAATCGACCCAACGCGTGGCGAGGTGCGTTACCGCGGTGAACCCATCGCAGGCCCCGTGCGCGGCATTTCCATGGTGTTTCAAACCTTTGCTTTGTTGCCGTGGCTCACCGTTTTGCAAAACGTGGAATTGGGTTTGGAAGCCTTAGGCATTGACAGAGAAGCGCGGCGCGCGCGCGCTTTGAAAGCAATTGATATGATTGGTCTCGATGGTTTCGAAACCGCATTGCCAAAAGAATTATCCGGCGGCATGCGTCAGCGTGTTGGGTTTGCGCGTGCCTTGGTGGTTGAGCCCGACATTCTGTTAATGGACGAACCCTTTTCAGCCCTCGATGTTTTAACCGCTGATAACTTAAAAAGCGATTTAATGGATTTATGGCGCAGCAAAAAAACCGGTTTAAATGCTATTTTGTTTGTGACACACAGCATTGAAGAAGCCATAGAAATGGCTGATCGAGTCATTGTGTTTAATAGCAATCCGGGCTCCATTCGTTCGGATTTACGCGTCACTTTGCCTTTCCCCCGCAGTGATTTAGACCCGCGTTTTCGTAATCAAGTGGATAGAGTCTACACTTTAATGACGACGCAACCACTTGAAGAAAAAATGAAAGAAGACGTTGAGAAAAATGTGGTGATAGACATTGGTTATCGTTTGCCCGAAGCGCGCATTTCAGAAGTGACGGGTTTGTTAGAAGAATTAAACGCGCCCGAACACCAAGGCCGCATGGATTTGCCAGAAGTGGCAGACAGCTTAAACTTAGACATCGACGACTTATTCCCGCTAACTGAATTCCTTGAAATTTTACGTTTTGCACACATTTCTAAAGGGGATATCACTATCACTGAAGACGGAAAATCTTTTGTCGATGCGGATATGTTAGAGCGTAAAAAAATATTCTCAGTGCAATTAAAAAAATACGTGCCACTCGCGCGTTACATTTACGACCAACTCATACGCCACCCTCGTCACCGCGCATTGGAAGATATTTTCTTATCCATGCTTGAAGATTACTTGTCCGAATCCGAAGCCGACCGCGTGTTGCGCACGGTCATTGAGTGGGGCCGCTACGCCGAGCTGTTCTCTTACGATTACAACTCCGGTGTGTTGAGTTTAGATAACCCGCATTAAAGCACCCCTAACCCCACATGGAAAATTTTTATTTATATTCAATAACGTAGGGTTGGTTTATGCAAATATGAAGTTCAACTTCAGATTTGCATGATTTTCAGGGTTATTTTTTGCTATATTATAAAATATGCTTTATAAATCTGTTTATCTTTCTTATAATATGCATTATAATTTAAAAATATAAACTACATATCGAAAATATAAAGAGTTATTTATGGCAAAAGAGCTCTGGGGCAATGTTTATTATAATGACGTTTACGCTGGCCGCTTGGAAGAGCGGCCAGGCGGCCGTTGTGTTTTTACTTATGACCCAAGCTACTTGGAGGCAAAAGGGCTGCCAATTTCGTATGCCTTGCCTTTAAGTGCTGACCCTTATATTTCCGAGCGAGGTTTGCACCCTTTTTTCGATAATTTGGTTGCGGAAGGGTGGTTTCGTAATGCGCAAGCAAAAGCGTTGGGCATTAACCCGCATCATCGATTTGCATTATTATTAGGGTTTGGGTTTGATCTGGCGGGCATGGTTCACATTGCTGATCCTGAACCGGCTAAGCACCATTTGTTAGATCATGCCGATGAGGTGACATTGGCGGCACTGCGAAGCCGAGCATCGATTTCGGGAATACAGCGAAAATTGTTAATGGTGAAAGAGGGCGATCACTTTCGGCCGGTCAAATCGAATGAATTAAGCACACATATTGCTAAGCTCGCTTCAGGAAATTTGCATGAATTATTGGAGCTTGAATATTTAACAACCCTGGCCGTTAGAGCCTTGTTGCCAGATGATGAAGTGGTTGATATGGCGTTGATTACCATTCCCGACCTTAAAGAAAATGCCCTCATCATTCCTCGGTTTGATCGCACCTTAACCGGAAAAAGACAGCGTCATTTTGAAGAATTTAATCAATTGTTGGGTCACTATTCGGGTGATGATAAATATGAAGGTGATTATGAAGACATGGGGCAATTTATTTTAAACTCAAAAAATTGTGCCATGACGGAGGCTTACCGACTGTACCGCCGTATTATGGTGTGTTTACTCACCGGCAACACCGATGCCCATTTTAAAAACTTCGCAATGTTTCACACCGCAGAAGGGCTGAGTTTAACGCCGCTTTACGACCTTGTTGCCTCTTCTTATTATCCTGAGTATCAATCAATCGCCCTTCGTGTTTGTGGCTTGCGTAATTTGCAATTGGGTGATCTTAATCCAAAACAGTTAATTATGATGGCTTCCGGCTTTGGCGTGAAGGCAAATGTCATTGAATTGATTTACCAAGAATTAAAGAAAAACCTTCCAAAAGCATTGGCTGCGATAGAGGCTTCTGCCATTGGGAGCAAAAAACTATGCACTGAACTGATGAAGAAAATGGAGAAGCGATGGAACGGCAGTTTCGACTTAATTGGCAAGCGCTTATCGAAGAAGCTCGGCGACGGCGAAAAAAGCTGAAGTTAACGCAAGCAACCTTGGCGGCGCTCGCTGGCATTAGTGCGCCATCCGTTTCTCATTTTGAAAACGGGGATAAGGATATTCAGCTATCAACGGCGCTGAGTATTTTATCAGTGCTTGGCATGACCGATGATCGAATATTACAATTTAAAACCTTAGATGCTTATTACCACCCCGATAAGATGGCTGTTTTTTTTAAAGGGCATGAGGGTGATAAGGTTGTTTTATGTGGCATTAGCAAAGAAGCACTTCAAGATCATTTTGGATTGATGGCATCAAAAAAACCGTTGCAGGTTTTTAAAACAAATGAGCAGTTGATTTTATCGATTGCAAAAAAGAAATTTAGTTTGGGTGTATTTGAGTTGGATGGGTCTCTTTTAATTAAAACAGAAGATTTTTAGGCTTAACCTAAGGATGCAGCTCCATCAACTTCCCCACATTACTCGCCAAAATTTCCGCATTAAACAAATACCCATCTAAATACAAAGCATCATTCGGTGTTCGAGCAAGCGTTTGCCAGTGTTGTTGCAGTGTAGTGATGCTAGGTAAGGTGAAAGGTTGTGGTGCGGGTTTGTTCTGTATGGCGTTTGCAAGCCCAGTGAGTGCGGCAATGACTGATTCATGAAAGGCCAATAACGTTTTATCTTGAAACGCCGAGTGATTCACCAAATGCGTGCGTGCTAAATGCATGAAGGTGATGGCGCGTAAAATTTCACGTTCACTATATAGTATTTCAGCAAAACGTTCAGGATTAAACCGTTTGCCTAAGGGTTCACGCACGGAATCTTTTGCGAGTTGCCTTTGTTTTAATAAAGATTTGGCAATCAGCTCGTCACGCTCTTCACGGTCAATGTCGTTCGCAATCACAATGGCTTCTCGATAATACGCAATGAGTTGTTGCAAGGTAGACACTTGCGCGCGTTTTAAATGCGTGCGTGCATTGATGGGTAAAATAAATTGCGATACCAAGGTGGCTATCAATAAGCCTAAACTGATTTCAAGAAAGCGTGAGACAGCAAGAAACACAGAAGGGTGTTGGCCTAATAAAATGATGGGCACGGTCACGGCACCGAGCGTTCCCGCGTAAGCCAAATTTTCTTGGCTTGCAGAAAGATAACTAAAGAAAAACGCGCTGATCATGAGGGCAGCACCAATCATGATTGGGTTGGTCCCGGTTGTTACCAAAAAGAAAATGCCAAACAAACACCCGCCCACCGTGCCTAAAAACCGCAGCAGGGATTTTTGCAACACCCCACCCACAAACACTTGCGCGCACATGACCACCAAAATGGTGATGATGACCCATTGGTCGGAAGGCAGGGGGATGAAACGGGTGAATAAAAACCCCAGCAAGACAGCCAGGGCGGTTTTGAAACTATGCGTGAGTCGTTCGGCACCCATGGTTAAACGCGCGCTTGTGAGCTTCTTAGCATCCAGGCGGTTTTGTCGTGTTCGCCTTTGCGTTGGATGAGGAGGTCGAGGGTCACTTCGTCTTTGTCTTCTTCAACGATGTGAAAGAGGCTGTCTATGGCTTTGGCCATGGTTTCGTGGTCGGCGGCGAGCTCGCGTATCATGTGGTCGGCGGTTAAGTGGCGGCCGGCTTCTTTCAGCGAGGCGCGTTCCAGGTATTCGTGAAAGGTGGCGGGCGCTGGGGCCTTGAGGGCGCGGATGCGTTCGGCGATAATGTCAATGGAATCAGAGAGTTGGTTGTATTGTGCTTCAAACATTAAATGGTAGGCATGAAAGTGCGGGCCTGAGACATTCCAGTGAAAATTTTGGGTTTTGAGCGTGAGGATGTAGGTGTCGGCCAGTAAATTGGATAATCCTTCAATGACTTGGCTGTGTTTTTTCTTGATGACGGACATTTTTTCTTTCATTTTGAAAATCCTTCTATGATTTTGGCGTTGTTTATCATATTATAGCCGCTCTGATTGGGAAAGCTCGTGTTTTTAATGAAACCAGTCAGTTAATCGCTTGCTCCTATGGCAAAAATTGCATAGAATAGCGACCGTTACTGCGGGGTGGAGCAGTCTGGTAGCTCGTCGGGCTCATAACCCGAAGGTCGTAGGTTCAAATCCTGCCCCCGCTACCAAATTTATAAAAGCAAGAATCAAAAACCCCTTTATGGGGTTTTTTGCTTTATGATGGATGCACTTACGCATCCGACGAGGATGCAATGAGACAGATCAACCCAGAATTACAAGAACGTTTGGCCCAGTGCGTGTCAGCCTTGGGCGTGGAATTGGTGGGCTGTGAGCAGCAACCAATGGGGCGGCAGGTGATTCTTCGCCTCTATATAGAGACGCCGCAAGGTGTCAGCGCTGAAGATTGCCAGCGCGTGAGCCACCAGGTGAGTGGTTTGCTCGACGTGGAAGACCCTTTCCAAGGGCGTTATGTGCTGGAGGTTTCATCACCCGGCATAGATAGAGTATTATTTACATTGGCTCAATGTGAGCGTTTTGTTGGCAGCGAAGTCAAGGTGCGTTTGCACCAGCCGCTAGAAAATCGCCGCCAGTTTCGTGGGGTGTTGGTGCGTGTGGAAGGCGAGGCCTTGCACGTGGAATTAGCATCGGGTGAAAGTGTTGTTTTGCCGTTTGCATGGGTTGATAAAGCCAATGTCATCGGTAAAGTCACTTTTTAATGATCGTTGGCTGGATAATGTGTGAGGTTGCGCTATGAACAAAGAAATCTTAGTGGTTGCAGATATCGTATCCAACGAAAAAGGGGTCGATAAAGAAGTTATTTTCCAGGCGATTGAAGCAGCCTTGGAAACGGCAACCAAACGTAAAGCAGATGACACTATTGACGTGAAGGTCACCATCGACCGCAAAACCGGCGATTACGCAACCGCTCGTCGCTGGGTTGTTATTTCAGATGAAGATGAAAACGACGATGGCGGCATGGCAACGCTCACCCTTGCTGAAGCAAAGAAACGCGATGCTTCCTTGAAAGTGGGTGATGAAGTTTTAGAACCCATCGAATCCGTCGAATTTGGTCGCATTGCTGCGCAAAAAGCCAAGCAAATTATCATTCAAAAGGTCTTAGAGGCCGAGCGCAATCAAATGGTCAGCGCTTACCGTGAAAAAATCGGTACCTTGATCAATGGCACGGTTAAAAAAGTGACGCGTGATTTTGTGGTACTGGATCTTGGCAACCACGCGGAAGCCATGTTAAACCGCAGTGAAATGGTGCCTCATGAAGCATTCCGTATGGGTGACCGCGTGCGCGCTTATCTCTATGACATCCACACCGACGGCATGAAAACCCCGCAAATTTTAGTGAGCCGCACACGCCCTGCCATGTTAGTCGAGCTCTTTAAAATCGAAGTGCCTGAAATTGGTGAAGAACTCATCGACATTAAAGCAGCAGCACGTGACCCTGGTTCTCGCGCTAAAATTGCCGTGAAAACGAATGATGGCCGCATTGACCCCGTGGGTGCCTGCGTTGGCATGCGCGGCGCGCGCGTGCAAGCGGTTTCCAGTGAATTGGGCGGCGAGCGCATCGACATTGTGCTTTGGGACGACAACCCCGCGCAAATGGTGATTAACGCCATGGCGCCAGCGGAAGTCGCATCCATTGTCGTGGACGAAGACACACACACCATGGACATTGCGGTTAAAGCAGATGCTTTATCACAAGCCATTGGTCGTCACGGTCAAAATGTTAAATTGGCGAGCGAGCTCACTGGCTGGACACTCAACGTCATGAGTGAAGAAGACGCTGTTGCAAAGTCAGCGGCCGAAGGTGAAAAAATATTAATACTCTTCCAAGACAAATTAGGCGTTGATGCTGAGGTGGCTGAGGTGTTGGTGAGTGAAGGCTTTACTTCACTTGAAGAAATTGCTTATGTGCCGCAGCAAGAATTGCTTGAAATCGAAGGCTTTGACCAAGACTCAGTGAATGCTTTGCGCGAACGTGCGAAAGCGGCTTTGTTAACGCAGGCGATTGCTGATGAGCAAGCGCTTGAAAAGGTGGAGCCAGCGGCTGATTTACTTGAAATGGAAGGCATGGACAAACACCTGGCTTACATTTTAGCAAGCCACGGTGTGGTGACTCGTGAAGATTTGGCGGATCAATCCGTTGATGACCTGCTCGAGTTTGGCGACATCAGTGAAGAAAAAGCGGCTGAAATTATCATGACAGCGCGTAAAATTTGGTTCTAAACGGCGGGTTCTGGGAGGCTAGTTAGCGTGTCCAATAAAACATTACAAGATGCCGAAAAAGAAAGTGTGTCAGTGAAACAGTTCGCCGATGAAATCGGCGTCACACCAGATCGTTTGCTTAGCCAATTCAAAGATGCTGGCATACAACTTGCCACTGCCGATGAAGGCGTGTCTCGCGAGCAAAAACAACAATTGTTGCGTTATTTACAGCAACACCACGGTGCCAAATCCGACACCGTGCCCGATAAAATCGTTTTGCGCCGTGCTAAAACCAGTGAAATTAAACTGGGTGGCAGCCATGGCACACGTAAAACGGTTAGTATTCAAGTTCGCAAAAAACGCACTTACGTAAAACGCGAAGAAACAGAAACCAACACCGCCTTGCAAGCAACGGAAGCGGATGTGGTTGAAGCGCCCGCCCCCCTTCAGGCGGCTGAACCAGAAATGGTTGAAGTCTTGCCGGTGGTGGAAGCGGTGATGGTGGCTGAAGTGCCGGTGAGTGAAGCGAGCAATGCCGCGGATCAACCCATTCCCGTCGCTAGCATCGAAGAAGCGGAAGCGCTTGCAAAACGCAAAGAAAAACACCACGTGCCTGTTGTCAACATCGAGCCTGATGCTGATAGAGGCGCGCCTGGTAAAAAACGTAAAAAATCACGGGAATCCCGCTCGGGTGGCGGCTCTGACGATAAAAACTTTACCGCTTTATTGTCTCGCGGTGCTGACTTGGGTCGTGTCTTTAAACAACAAGACGACGACACTGATTTTGCCATGCGCAAAGTCAATCGTGCACGCGCCCACCATTTATCAAAAATTAAAACGCAAGCGTTTACTCGCCCAACCGCGCCAACCATCCATGAGGTGGAAGTGCCTGAAGTCATCACCGTGAGTGAATTGGCTCAGCGCATGTCGGTGAAAGGTTCTGAAGTGGTGAAAGTGTTAATGAAGATGGGCATGATGGTGACCATCAACCAATCCATCGATCAAGACACGGCGGTGCTTGCAGTTGAAGAAATGGGCCATAAAGCAAAAATGGTCAGCGTGAATGAAATTGAACATGCCTTAGCTCGCACGGTTGAAGTGAGCGGTGAAGGCTTGCCTCGTCCGCCGGTCATTACCATCATGGGTCACGTTGACCACGGTAAAACCACGCTGCTTGATTACATTCGCACAGCGAAAGTGGCTGCCTCTGAAGCGGGTGGCATCACCCAGCACATTGGTGCTTATCACGTTCAAACCGCAAAGGGCACCATCACTTTCTTAGACACACCCGGCCACGCTGCTTTCACAGCCATGCGTGCACGCGGTGCAAAACTGACCGATATCGTTGTTTTAGTGGTTGCAGCGGATGACGGCGTCATGCCTCAAACCGTTGAAGCCATTCAGCATGCGAAAGCCGCGAATGTGCCTATCGTGATTGCGGTTAACAAAATGGACAAACACGGCGTTGATCCTGAGCGCATTAAAAACGAGTTAACGCAATATGGTTTAGTGCCTGAAGAATGGGGCGGCGATATTATGTTCGTGCCTATCTCTGCAAAAACAGGCATGGGCATTGATAACCTGCTGGATTCTTTGTTGGTGCAAGCGGAAGTGCTCGATTTGAAAGCCGTGGTTGATTGCCCGGCGCGTGGTGTGGTGATTGAATCTCGCCTTGATCGCGGCCGTGGTGCCGTGATGAGCGTGTTAGTGCAACAAGGCACGCTGCGTAAAGGCGACATCATTTTAGCCGGCCTTGAATTCGGCCGCATTCGTGCCTTGTTTGACGAAGCCGGTAAGCCGGTGGATAGCGCAGGCCCTTCCATTCCAGTGGAAGTGTTAGGCATGCCTTCCGTGCCGCAAGCAGGTGACGATTTTGTCGTGGTGCCTGATGAAAAACGCGCGCGTGAAGTGGCTTTGTTCCGTCAAGAAAAACACCGTGAAGTGCGTTTGGCAAGAGCGGTGCCTAAGATGGAAGATTTAATGCAGCGCATTGAATCTGAAAAAACCGGCAAAACCATTAATGTGGTTTTAAAGGCCGATGTCTTGGGTTCTGTCGAAGCCTTGAAGCACACCTTAACTGATTTAAGCGGCCCTGAAGTGCGTGTAAACGTTATTTCAAGCGGCATTGGCGGCATCAGTGAAAGCGACATCAACTTGGCCATTGCTTCCAAAGCTTACGTGGTTGGTTTTAATGTGCGTGCGAATGCAGAAGCGCGTAAATTAATCGAAGCCAATCGCGTTGAAATGCATTATTTCAACATCATTTACGACGTGATTGATGCCGTGAAAAAAGTCATCAACGGTGCACTTGAACCTGAAATTCATGAACGCATTGTGGGCTTGGCGCAAGTGCGCGAAGTCTTTAATTCGTCTAAAACAGGTGCCATTGCTGGTTGTATGGTCTTGGAAGGTCTCGTGAAGCGCAACTTCCCTATTCGTGTGTTGCGCGACAACGTGGTTATTTTTGAAGGCGCACTGGAATCCTTGCGTCGCTTTAAAGACGACGCCGGTGAAGTTCGTGCAGGCATGGAATGCGGTATTGCGGTTAAAAACTACAATGATGTTAAATCCGGTGACCAAATCGAATGTTTCGAGAAGATTGAAGTCAAGCGGGAGATTTAACGCATGAAACGAGGTTACGATCGCTCCCACCGTGTTGCAGATTTACTGCAAAAAACGCTGGCTCCTTTAATTGCGCAAGAAATGAATGACCCCCGTTTCCGTTTATTAACGGTGACGGGTGTTACCATGAGCCGCGATTTATCTTACGCCAAAGTTTACATCAGCGTGATGGTTGATAACGTTGAGCAAATTCATGAAATGGTGAAAGCCTTGAATGAATCGGCCAAATCTTTGCGTTATCAAATGGCCAAACAAGTGGAACTGCGCATTGCCCCTGAGCTTAAATTTATTTACGACGAATCCATTGTGCACGGCGTGCACATGGATCAAATCATCCACGACGCTATTAAAAAAGAACAGAAATAAACATGCGCACTCGAATTGCTATCAATGGCATTTTATTGCTAGACAAACCCATAGACATGTCGTCGAATGGCGCGCTTCAGCGCGTGAAGTGGTTGTTCACGGCGAAAAAAGCCGGCCACACCGGCAGCCTAGACCCACTCGCGACCGGCATGTTGCCTTTGTGCTTTGGTGAAGCGACCAAATTCTCACAGTTTTTATTGGAATCCGATAAAGTGTATGAGGTTGTCGCGCAATTAGGTGAGCGCACCTTAACCGGCGATAGCGAAGGTGAGGTGATAGAAACCCGCCCCGTGCCCGCGTTATCAGCGGATGCGCTTGAAGCCGTTTTGGAAAAATTTCGCGGTCTTATTTCACAAGTGCCGCCCATGTTTTCAGCTTTGAAGCATCAAGGTCGTCCTTTGTATGAATTAGCGCGTCAAGGCATAGAAATTGAGCGGCCTTCGCGACAGGTTACTATTTATGGTTTAACTTTGTTGTCCCACGATGCTAAAGCAAACACGCTGAGTTTGCGTGTGCATTGCACCAAGGGCACTTACGTTCGCACCTTGGTGGAAGACATAGGCCAGATGATTGGCTGTGGTGCGCATGTCATTGAGTTGCGCCGCACGTCGGTGACACCTTATCAAGACAAGCGCATGTACACTTTGGGTGAGTTAGAAAATATTTTAGAAAGTGACGGTGTCGCTGGTTTGAAAGCGTGTTTATTGCCGGTGCAAACCTCAGTGGCGGGTTTTCCTATTGTGACGCTTTCAACCTCTGCAACCTTTTATTTACGCCAAGGCCAATCGGTGCGCACGCAGTTGCCGATTAACACGCCGTTTGTTCAGTTGTTTTCAGATAATCAGCAGTTTTTAGGCGTCGGTGAAGTGATGCCCGATGGCCGCGTGAAACCGCAGCGCTTATTGAACTCCGCTTAAAAGCACCCCTCCCCACCCACCCTCCCCATTTTCGCAAAGAACGCTCGATAGGGAGGGGGCGATCTAATTCACTGTGTACATAAAAGCATAAAAGCTTTAAAGCTCACGAAGTGATGTTTTTTAATTTAAGTAAAAAGGAACGCAGGAGGCTCCCTCCTGAAGGATAGACGCAAAATTTCAAGCAAACAACGTTGGCTGAAAGCCAACAACCCTTTAGCCTAGGGCAGAAGTGTTCGCGTAGCGAACACTGTCGCCCTAGGAAAATAACCCCCACCCCTCTGCTTTAAGCGCCGAAGGCGCGTAATAAAAAATGCTGAGCGCTTGTTACGCGCCTTCGGCGCTAAGAGCAGAGAGAGAATGGATTTACCCAGGGTAACGCCAGTGCTACGCACTGGGCGTAACCCTGGGCTAAAGGGTTGTTGGCTTTCAGCCAACGTTGTTTGCTTGAAATTTTGCGTCTATCCTTCAGGGCTCCCTCCCTATTTGAGCGTTCTTTGCGAAAATGGGGAGGGTGGGGTGGGGTGCTTTTTATTGTCTTGATACAATCCCACCTGGCTTGGTTTCGCTGGTTTATTTTCCGGTTTAATGGCTCGCAAGAGCGCCTTGATGGGCGTGCTCAAGTTTATTAACGTGGCTTTGTCAGCCCGCACACCATTGTGAGCTTCTTCATTTCGAACGCTCGCCAGCAGCTGCATATTTTTGTTTGCTGCGTTGAGGCCAATTCGATTACCCATGTCATCAATTTGCATAACCAAGCTTCGCATCGCAATCGATAGCAGGTTGATAGCCTCATGCTGATAAAGTGTTTTTTCATCATTTAAAGCCGTGCTTAATTTTTCTTTGAGTGTTAAATAGCGTTGGCAGAGGTTTCGAAATTGGTCTCGCTCATTAATGTTGTCCGGCATCAAAAAGTGGAGCGCTGGCATGGCATGGATATAAATGGGGTCGCCATATGTTTTCACTCGATGATAAGCATCAACAAAGGCAAAAAAGTGTTGGTAGGTATCATGCGCCATTCTCTTCCAGTCGTTAGGGGTAAAATCAGAAAACATAGCCACATGTGCAAAGGCATTTCGATACTGGGCTAGTGTTTCTGTGTTTGGTAAGAGTTCACTGAACACGGTCTGACTTAAATCCTTTAATGCTTCATACAATTGTGTGCAGCTTAAAATGCAAGCATCACGCAAATAATCATCATCTTTTATTTTTGCGTTTACCACATCATTTAAAATAAGCAGCGCAGTGTTTGCGTAGAGCAGAGCACCCATTATCTTGGGGTCATTTGTTTTTTCCCAGCGAGTCAGCCAAGCATTTTTTTGCCTCTCTTTATTTTCTTGTTCGCGCTCAGCCCGGCGTTTTTGATCGATTTCTTTTTCCCTTGCTTGTTTTTCGATGTCAGCTTGAGCTTTGGCTTCAGCTTCTACTTTTTTGCGTTTTTTTTCATCCCGGATACGTTGAACCCTGGCGTCATGTTCTTCTTGGGTTTCTTGCGGTGGTGTTTCTGATTTAATCAGTTGATCGTGTCGTTTTTGAATGCTTGTAACCAAGAGTTCATATTGCTTGACGTGTGAAGCAATGTCAGTCAATAGCGGCCTACATTCGGCTTGCAGGCTAGAAATTTTTTCACAAAACCTGATTAAATCAACATCATTCGGGTTTAATGCGGCATCGTAATCAGCACTTAATGAGAGATAATCTTTCTTAAGCCCATTGAGCTGTGATTTTTTTTCTTCAAGCAATTGGTTTGTTGTTTCGAGCAAGGTTAGCTGTGTTTTAATCTGAGGGTCGCTACCATGGTTTTGAGTTGCATCCAGCAAGTCATCGTAAGTCGCGGTTGGTAGCTTGACCCAGGGTTTTCTTGCCTCTAGTGGGAATTTTTCATTACCTAATAAATGCTCAATTTTTTCTTTCGGTGTCAGCACAACTCGAGTTTGTATTTTTAAGGTGCTTTCTTCTGTGCTTATTAAGTGCTTTGCAACCAAGCGGCGACATTTTGTTTTAATGACATTAAAGGCTTCTGCTTTTCTGACACCTGGAAGTCCCCGTGCTTTATTAAAGGCTTCTTGTTGTTGCTCATGAAATTGAATGAGGTTTTTAATTAAGCGATCAGGGTTGCGCACGTCAACGGTTTTGCCGTTGTGTTCACTGGCGGGAAAAGTGAATGTTTTTTTAAGCGACAGCGGATTGTTTTCATCAATAGCATTTATGGCTGGGCAGTCTTTGGGTGCTTTGTCCAGCAAGTCAGCGATGGCGCCTAATATAATATCGCTGAGCGTGATTTCTTTTTCTGTGATGGTCGCCGGTGTTTTTGTATCAGTCTGTGGGGCCTCCATTTTTTTAGGGGTGGCTTCAACCCGCTTTTTTGCTCTTTTGGCAGCGTTGTGGCTAGCATGCGCCCAACCACCCAACCCGCCTAATATAGCAAGTGGTATATAGGAATAATAATTTGTGGTGTTTTTAACCGGGAGCGCCCGTTCAACTTCAATGATTTTGTTAGCGATTTCTTCGGGATAATGTTTTCGTATTAATTGCTCTTCTGCTTTGCCGTAAACCAAGAATAATGATGCGTATGCTTGCGGCATTTCCATCATTGCTTTTTTATCTAAAATAAAGGTTTCATAACCGTAAAGAATGCTTGGCTGCTTATCTTTATCAATGTCATCAATATTTGAAATTAAAAAACGCAGG
>DASTZQ010000004.1:0-15967 GCA_035764205.1 Gammaproteobacteria bacterium | reverse complement strand
TGCTGCGAACTTTAAGCGTTCTTCAATCAAAAAAGCTCGAAATAGAGTAACTATTCCTGCGCTTTTTCTCAATCAGAACGTTTAAATTTCTTGCAATCTGAAAATTAAAATTTCGCACCTTGAGGTGTAATGGGTATATATCAATTAGTTAGGCTGTATAGATAAAATTCATGCTTAAGGTAACCTTAAGCATGGTTTGATATACTCCGGACAACTAATATTTAAAATGAGGGGTCAAAAAATGACGAAAGCAGACTTGATGGGGATAATTGAATCCAATCAGCTGGATATTGCTTTATTTCGTAACACCTTAAAAACCCCCGAGTCTAGTGAGTTCACTGACAACGATTGGGAAGATTTGATTTCCAGTGCTTTGGACCAATACCAAATTGACATGCATAATGTGAATCGCCAATCAGTGATAGATTGCCTGTTGGATCACCTTAAAGAAACTGAAGATGAAAATTATTTCTCTTGTCTGTGCGCATGTGTGCATCGGTTTTTTCTGCTGCGCAATCAATTTAAAATTCCACACTATCAGCAAGCCCTCGGGACGTATGAAACTCGCCTCACTCAAGATCAACTGACGCTCGCACATATACAAAAATTAGCGCAGAGCATGAACCTTCAAAAAATTATTGATCGTGTAGGCATTTATTTAATTCGGTATGATTTTTTTAACCGTTATGTTCAGGCGCTAGAGTCCGGACAAATTAGTCAATCGCAGACTAGCGCTTTGATGATAGATCAAGCGGGCACGAAAAGAACGCTGGTTGCTTTTGTTCAGGTTAGGCTTATTTTCGGAGAGAACTGGCTATTTAAAAAAAGGGATCGGTTCAAGGCCGACTTGAGAAAACTCAAAGCCCTTGGCGTGAATCTTGAATGTAAAACGCTATTGTTTGATCCCGACGGTAACCCAATGAGCGCTGCACAGTTTATCATGAAACTTCAAAATGGGTTTGAACTTATGAAGGAATTGCTCGCCGAAAAAGACCCGGTTATTACATTGGTCGAGGCTGAAGATATAAAGCAGTATGATGATTGGAATCGTGAGTGTGAGCGGAAGAGGGTAGAAGAAGAGCGTGATAGAATTTTAAAGAGAAATTATAGATGGTTAATCGGCAGATCAACAGCTTCTCATCTGAATGGGTTAGCAAATGAATGGGGTGAGAAGCTCAGAGTAAGATATGTTTCATATTCCCGTGGATTTGATGATTTAATAGGTCTTAATTCTATATTAGGGGTTATTCGTGAAAAAACTCACTGCACAATCGAGCAGGTAATTTCAGAATTTTCTTTTCAGCAGTTTATTAATGATTTGGGTGAAAACGCTTTGAGTGAATGCTTTACGAGAGGAGCGTATATCCTAGGTGTTGTCAAGCTAAAAAATATGGAGTTAAATCTTGAAGATGCCGTAAAAAAAATCCCGGATTCCATCGTTACCAAAGCGATTATCAATATTATTGATGAATTTGTTTGCCAGTATGGCTGTTTTAAATCGGCCGTTTATCTGGCATTGCCAGATAACATGAAAGATGGACTTGAGTTGAACTACATCTTTGATATTGCCGAGAAGGATAATCAAAATATAGGTGATATGCTAACGCCTACACATCGATCGGTATTACAGAAAATGTTGGCTACCGCACTCAGCCACCGTTTTAACGTTAACCTGCGAGATTTTATTATGGGTACCCCCCCTTTCGGGCTGAAATACTACGATGGTTATTCCGAGGTGCCAGACAAGACGCGTCTTCTTCAGCGCGTTGGTTCGTACGAAAAATTTCTTGAATTGGGTATTGATGGAATATTCTCACAGATGGCTACCGACCATGCTTATCGTATTTTGTCGAAAATGAATAATCATATTGCTCTATCAGTCGGTTTCATGACAAGCGATTTCTTGGATCGTCGATTCGAAGAGGATATTGACAATACTCCTAGTTCTCTGTATGAGCTAACTTACTATATTCATATTAAGGCATCGCACTCAGTCTATGTTGGGAGCCCTTCAGTTTTAAAGTATTGGAATATTATTGGCGCTTGCGTAATGGCATTAGATCCTAGTTGTCGTCCATTAAGAAATATAAATTTCTTAAGTTCACCCGTCGAATCATTTATCAAATGGATGATAAACCCTTATCTTAAGCCTGATGAATTAGAGTGGATACCTGAGGTTATTGTTGACGGGAAAACTCTCATGCAAGACGTACGCTCTCGCTGGTATCAGGGCGAGAAAACGTACCGTTTTCCTGTGCTGAAAAGGCTAAGTTATATGTTATCTAAAGATGACCCTGCACAATTGACAAATGTGAGCTTTGTGAGGGCGCTTCAGGATTGTATCATCTCGAAGATTAGAGATAATACAGAGATTTTGGTCGCGTTGCGTGATCAGTTGTACTCAAACAGGTCCAGCATCTTATCTTTAACTTTACAGTTTGTTGATGCTAGTGATGTGCTATCGAAAAATACTCATGCGTATAAAACCGTTATAGGTTTGATACATCAAATAAAATCTCCTGTTTCCAAGGATGTTATATTGGGCTTAGATTCTAAAATTAATTCTTATAAGGATGCTTCAGTCCACGATGTGATTCTATATCTGGCTAGCTTGGCTGATCAAATATCAGCTGATGAATTTCATCGCATTCTTACAAGTTATTTGAATAAAGATTTTGATCTTGCCAGCAAGGAACACCAGCAAGTCATCGATGCGCTTTTGCTTTTACCTGAAGACATTGCGAAGGCGTTTAAACAGCGAGTGAGATCGTCCGTGCTGTTGCATGATGATGATTTGCGTAAGCAGATGGCTGAGCTTTGCACTAAAAAGACTAAAGAGGCTAATCAAAACCTCATTTGGCACATTGTCAGTGCAGGGAAAACAACGGCTGAGCCAAAAAGCACCGGGAATTTGGATGTGTTTAAGTCGGGGTTGTTGTCAAAGAAATCATTGAACCCATTCTCTTATTGGGCGGATGATAAGCGACAGGCTGATGTTCAGGCCGATCAAGAGCGCCGATTAAATGTTGGCCTTTAATGATTGACGATGGTTGGCATGCGCATTTTTTCATGGCTAAGCTCGTCATCAGCTAAGATTATTTTTTACAGAACACCCTCGCAGGGAGGCCGTCTTTTGCTTGAATGTTTAGGGGGATAATGTAAATTTTACAG
This sequence comes from Gammaproteobacteria bacterium, assembly GCA_035764205.1. GTDB lineage: Bacteria > Pseudomonadota > Gammaproteobacteria > DSM-16500 > DSM-16500 > Aquicella. The sequence goes on along the minus strand of DASTZQ010000004.1, from coordinate 12,796 downwards.
CGGCCGATAGGGGCGTTGGCCAGCTCTAACCCTTCAACAATTAACACGTCACGAGATAAAAGTGTGTGATGAACCGGCAGGTCATCGGCTTTTGCGTGATCTATGCTGATATAGTCGACACCAACAATTTTAACGCCTTTTTCTAAAAGGGCAATGGCCGCATCTTTTTCTAAATAAACATATTTTTCAGTGTAGGGTTGATGTTTGGAAATGGCCGAATTACTTGTCTTGAAGAAAACAATGTCATTTTTTAAAATAGATAGGTTTTTTATAAATGGGGCTGTGATGGATGGTTGTTCGTTAGGAACTTCAATGATAATGCCATCACCGATGAGTGATGCAAGACCGAAATTATCACTCGTTTTCCCTCCTGAAATAACATGTGCGGGGAAGTCAATGTGGGTTCCGGTGTGATTGCCAAAATGTTCTTCACTTAGGTTGAAGGCATCGCCGGATTTTAGGGAGCAGACATCATTGGAGCGGTAAGCCGGGTCGCCAGGATAGACAACGGTTGATGTGTTGATGATGGCTGTTAAGTCGTAGATCATATTGTTTTTCTCCATTGGGTGCCTGTCCGTGTAATCTAGGGCAATTGGTCGCCTCATCCTATGCTAGCGTTTATAGTGTGTCAATATTGTTAGTGCCTCATAAAAAATACAGATGAACAATGGTTGGCCATTTATGTTGTTATTGACTATACGAAATGAGTCGTAGATAATTGGCGCAGCTCAACGATCTGAGTTAAAAGGAATTAAATATGAGGTGTAATAAGCTGTTTTGTTGCTTTATTTATATTCTTTTGTTTGCTTTAATGTCGTCAATTCCTGCTTGTGCATTTTCCGCTCAAAGTGAAATAAATGTATTAACATGGTGGGGGTATTTGGATCATCCTAAGCTCATTGCTGAAGCAGAAAAAAAATGCGGAGTTGCTATATCCCATGATATTTATTTTTCCAATGAGGAGTTTCTGAGGCGTTGGCGTGGTTCAGAGGATGATTACGATATTATCATTTTTTCTGAAACCATTTATAAAACCATTATGCCTTATCTTCCTCATATTAATACATCACTTTGGAAAGAGTCAGAGGATTATCACCCAGTTATTCGTTCGCATTATTTAGCCAATCATTTTCCAAAAAATGTTGTTTATTTTTCACACGCATTAACAGGGTTTCTCTGGAATAAACAGCTTATACAGCTATCTGAGTCAGATACTGCATCATCTATTTTTGAGAAAGCAAGAAAGCACACGGTTGTAATAATAGACGATCCTGCAGAAATTCGTCAGTTTTTAGAGGATGGCTACAACCAAGGTAATTTTTTGAGCGTCAATCAAACGGATAAATTTTTTAATCACCTTGAAAGCATTAAAAAAGAAACAAAAATGTATTTTACAAATAACTTTTCAGAGGTGAACAACGGTTCAAATACTGCATTTATTTATGCCTGGTCGGGAGATGCAATGAATTTATTGAGTCATGACAAAAATAATAATTTTACATTTTTGCTGCACCCTAAATTATCGCATATAACATCTGATTTATTGGCGCAAACAAGTAAAAAACCAGGGGCTTATTGTGTTGCTGAGTATTTAACGAGCAAAAAAACCATGAGCGTGACACAAAACCTTTATTTTTATTTTTCGCCTTATGCAAATTATCAGTTTGTTTCTGATAAAAATTTCCGTGCGGCTTATGTTAATTTTGTAAAAAATCTACCTTTGTTTCCTTGGCTGGCTTCTGTTAACATGGATACATTTAGTCATCTTAATGTGGCTTGGGCATTAACAAAAATCAGAATGATGAAGGATTAATCGCAGTAAACGGACATGAAAAAATCAAAAATATATGACATTAGCAGTCTAAAGGCGAGCATAACACAATCTTTGCAAATCGTTTTTTCCGGGATTTTTTTGACAGCGCTTATTGTTTTTTTAGCCTTGCATGAAAAATATTCCGAAAGTAAGCGTTTATTAAATCAACAAGAAATTCACCAGGTTATTAATACTTACAAGTCAGGCTTATCTGAAAAATTAAGCATTATAGCAAGCTCATATGTTTTTATGGATTATTTGCGCTCAGGCGATATAACTAGAAAAAAAATGATGCCGGATTTTTTGGCGCAATTGATCGCATTAAAGTCTAACAGTGTGGTTGGGATGGTTATCCGTGATCATTGGGGGGGAGCCATATTTTCATATGGGGAAAAATCACGTGATTATGTAACATTTAATATTTGTTATTTAAATCAAACCTTGGATTCAAAGATGGGAGAGTGTTATTTTTCATGGACACTCTTTTTTGATAAAGATAAAATTTATAATGAGTTGTTTTCGCTAGATAAATCAATTTTACATTGCCCTAGTTGTGAAAAATTTTCTTTTTTGTCAGGGCCTATGTTTGGTAGTTTTCCAGTAAAGTCATCTTCGAATATTTCGTTATCACTAATGGTGTTAGAAAAGAGCGATTACTTCTATTTTTACTATATTATTTTATGTTTTTCTTTGTTGTTATTAGGCTTGTGGAGTTGGTATCGTTTAGGTTCACTTATTAATAATTATGTATCGGAGCCGATGATTAAATTAACAAGTTGCCTTAAGTTAGATTCAACAATGGACAATATCAATCATATTAAAGAAATCCAATATTTAGTGAATGAAATATCAAATTGGCGCAATAAAATAAATAAAAATTTGGCAGAGCAGCATGCTGTTAACCTCGGAAAAATTGCGGCTCAATTAGCGCATGATATTAGGTCACCTTTATCAGTTATAAATATGGCCATTAAAAAGATAACGCAAAAATCAGATTCCTCTCTTCTTTTGATTAAAAATTCATCAAGGCGTATCGAAGATATTGCCAATAGTTTTTTGATTCAGTACCGTAATAAAGGGGAAGGTGTTTTTCAGGCGCCTACAACGGTTCAGTATTTGCCACAATTAGTGGACTTGATTTTTTTTGAAAAAAAGGCGCAATATTCTGATAAGCCGATTGTTTTTAGTTTGGATATTACAGATAAAGGCAGGTCAGTTTTTTGTATAATGAATGAGGTTGAGTTTGAAAGGCTTATTTCGAACTTGGTTAGCAATGCAGTTGAATCTATTATTGGTTCTGGCTCAGTATCAATCTTATTAGATATAAAAAATAATATGGCTTATTTAACAGTTACTGACACAGGGAAAGGTATTCCAGCTCATTTACTTTCAGATGTTTCAAAAGGAGGTTTAAGCATGGGAAAGGTCAATGGCTCAGGTCTTGGGCTTTCTCATGCTAGGGCAACCATAGAATCTTGGCGGGGTAGCTTAAATTTAGATTCTGTTGAGGGGCTTGGAACAAAAATTACCATTTTTATTCCGCTAGCGTCTTCTCCCAATACACCATCCGTTTAGCTGTTTCGACAGTTTCATGAATATCTTTCCAATAAAAATAAGTATAACGGCCATTATTTTTTTCGTATTTGAAGTGGTTCCAGATCGCATCAAGTGGGTAATAGTTTAATGGGCGCAGGGTGTTGGATGCAGGGCGTTCAACAGCACAAAATGTTGTTCTGTTGCAACCATGGTGAAGTGCTGCTTTTTCTCTTTCATGAAAAAAGTGGCGGTATATGTTTTTTCCGCGAAATTCACGCAATAGCACAGATTCGCCGAGGTAGAATATTTTTTTGATATTTTCTTTTTCGAAAGGCTTTTTAAACGCATCCACTTCAAATTCAAGTGGGATAGCGGTAGAGGCGCCAATGACGCATTGGTTTGATAGTGCAATCACAATAGTGCTTTCTTCGCAGTTTGTGTATGTTTGAAGGTATTCACTTTCATAAGCCATGTCACCATCATAGCAATAAGGGTAGTCTTTAAATACGGTTATTCTGAGGTTTGCGATTTGTTCAATAAAAGGCAAAATCATTTTGCCTTTTAATGTTTTTATTTCGATGCTTGGCATGTCTATTTATTCTTTAATGAGGTTGAGCCATTCATTTAGGTTGTAATAACCTGTTATTCGGGAAATTTTATTGTGTTTAATTTCAAAGAAAGCACCAGCGGCAAGCGTGTATTTTTGACCGGTGGCAAGCGGAAGGTTGGTGTCAGTTTTAATGTAAGCGCCGCTGACAGTGAATTCACTGGCTAGTCTATCGCCAGTGGTGTTTTGTAGAATGGTCAGGTTGCTGATTTGCTCATCGTAGCATTCACCCATGGCCAGGAGGAATTTTTTAAAGGCTTCTTTTCCGATGACTCGATTTTCTTGATTTCTATCGTGAATGACGTTTTCATCGAGTAGGTTAGTTAAAGCATCCCAGTCTTTTTTGTTAAAGTTATCATAATAGTTTGTCACTAACTTTCTATTTTCATGCATGATTTTTAATCCCTGGTTCCTTCTAAAAAATTATATTTTACACTGCTATCAATGAAACTCAATAGATTTATACTGATATTAAATTAATCATTTTTAATTTGCATTTGTAAATCGCGGTTAGCAATGCGCACTGACACCTGCGAATGAAAGTGTTGCATGCCCTCGAACAAAGCCCCGAATATCACGCTTAACTATTTATCTCTCAAATAGAATCACTGTTTTTCCCTTGCCCCGCTCAGGCACCAGCCCCGGCCGTTGTGAAGCACGTCCGGGCAAAAGCCCCGCCTGTTACACCACCGCCCAATAATAAACGTCTCTTCCCTGCAAAACTTGCGCTGGGTAAAAGTATTGCTCCCACTCCGCGTGTGGAATGTCCCAAGATTCTACATCCACACCAAAGAACGGAATATGCACACCTTCCTCAAACGATTTTAGAAGCGAAGAAGCATCTTCAGGTGCCTCATCATGCAAGGCTAGAAAATCTTTTTTATCCTGCTCGCTGAAAACAACAAAGTGTAAAATGTCACCATCATTGTTTTTCGCAATAAAACAACCTTGTTTGTTTATTAAATAAAATTCAACGATATTTTCTTTTTCACGCCATTGGTTGAATGCATTAATAAATATAGGGTCAGAGAGTGCCGATGGTTTGGAAGATTCAAGGTGGTTCATCAGTGGCCGAGATTTTTCTTGGAAGTGACGCTCAACCAAATCAAAGACATATTTTCTTAAAATATCAGCAGTGTCGTTATTTTTTTGGATGAATCGTTGAATTAAACCGTCATTAAAAGCCTTCACAACACTGTCATGAGAGGCATCACCGGTTAATAATATTTTTTGGCAAGGTAAAGGTTTTAACTGAGCTAACACCTCTAGCCCCGTTTGCCCCGGCATGTTGTAATCAGAGACTAAAATCGCAATTTCTTTGTGTTTTTCTTCAGATTGCATCAGGGATTTAATCGCCGGAATATTCATGCTGATGGGGTGATGTTCTTGTGTTCCGTATAAATCACTTTCGGTTAATTCGCGTGTGAACTGGACGGTGTTTAAAGGCGATTGGTATTGATTTAATGCTTCAACCGCTTCGAATGAGTTGGTGAAAGTGAGGCTGTGAAACTCAGGTGCGTAATGTAAAGAGACAGCATCAAGAAATAATTGATCATCATCAATCCAACATAAGGTTGGCTTGAAATAGAATAAAGGTAATGTGTTGGTCATAATAAGCATCCTTCAAGTTTTTATTTTAAATCCAGTTTATATTGCGCCACGACACCCAATAAGCGGTAATCATCGGTGAATGGCAATAAATTAATGCCAGCGACTAACGATTTTAAATAGCGTTCATCTCCTTCAATGATAAGTTTTTTTAACACCGCTTGCTGCATGCCGCCTTTAACCACCACAACGTAATCCAGCGTTTTCGCCTCGCGCGTGCGGTCAATTAAAATAACCCCACCCAATGAAAAAGGATGCAGCTCGTTGCTTTCAATCGGCAGGGCGTAACTGTGCTTAGATAAAGACAACTCGGTGGCCACGTTGGTTTGCGCGCCGCTCATAACCAGGGTGTCGATTAAAGGGGCGTTTGCCCAGCTTAATAAAGGCAAGGTGTTTGCGCCTTCACTGGCGCTGATGCCGCCACCCAACAATTCACTCATGGAAATGGAGAAATGTTGCGCAATGGGTGCCAAGGTGGAGATGGTTGGGTTGCACTGCTCATTATTGCGTATGCGTTTGATGGTGGTGGCCGGCAAGCCCGTGGCCCGAGCCAACTCACTGGAGTTAATACGCGCTTTTGCCATGAGCACGTTAAGGGTGTCGCTTAAATTACTTTGCATGTTGTTTGCGCCATCTTGGATTGTGTCGGGAATTATATGGTCTTTTTTTGCGAGTGTAAATGGCCGATTTAAAAAAATTTAATAAAAAGTATTTACATAAATGATCGTAACGACTATATTCGGTCGTTGTGAGGTCTCGAACCCACAAAAACCCGTTTTAACAGAACATCTTTTATGGACAAAATACGATGCAGAAAAATAAAACTGTTGCAGAAACCAGCTTCGCTTTAAGCGAGCTTGAAAATGAAGTTCAAAAGACAACCACCAGTTTAATGGAATTAATCAAAGACGACCGCGATTGGTGGGTGAAGCACCTGCCTTTGCTCGCTGGGCAGCCATTGAATGGGTTAAAGCACCAATTAGCGGCGCTAAATGATCATAGTTTTGCACGTTGGAACTTATATCAACCCATGCACGAACCCACCACTGAAATGGAGCCGCTGGAAGGCCTGGTTTGGCTGGCCGCTTTGTGCCGCATTGATCGTATGTTAATCAATGTGTTGCCGCATGATTTTGTTGATACTTTGGAATTACAATGGCGGGTGTTGGCCTTATATTGGCTACGGTAGTTTCCTCGGCGTTTGGGCGGTAACATGCGTGATAACTAAAAATATGAGGTGTTGCGCATGTTTACTCGACCAGCGGTCGTAAGAGGGGTCAAGTCCGGACATTTGACATCTGATCCTCCGGCCCCGCTAATTTTTTTGATCGCTAAAAAAATGATTTATTTTTTACACGGGTTGAGGGTATGTCAAACCCATATAGATGATTTTATTAGAGAGCTTTACAGCTCGTTGCATTTAGTATGTTGTTTTGTATAATATGCGATCATTTTAATAACAACTAATACAGGTGATTTATGTTAAAAAGTGCTACCTGCTTGCTCATTCAAGATGAAAAAAATTACTATTTAACTCCGTATACCGACGAAGATGAAAAAACCAAGCCCGGACAAATCGTATTTAGTTTGGTTAATGCATTAACGTCTATCACAATCTGGCCTCATAAAGATGAGCCCAACCCATTGGATGATGTAAAAAAGCAACTATGCTTAAAATTCATTGAATTAAACCATGGTGAATACGCATCTGACCTGCGAGCTGCTTCTACTGTTGAGTTTTTAATGGAACAACTAGATGAAACCCAAAAGGTTTTTGTAAATGCTGTGATGGAGCAGTTTGTGAAATCTTATGATGCGAAACTGGTACATAAGGGCGGAAGATTTGAAACAGATATCGTTCAAATTAATCTAAACAATATGGATGTTGCGCTCCCACAAGGATTCGTTTGCGTTGATAAAAAGCGCGTTGATGAAGTAGCTTTTCAGCACGCAAGTTTGGAAGCGTTAAAGGTTTGCGTGGGTTGGCCGGCAATGAAGACATTAAATGCAGATCCAACGTCAGGGGCAATATTTGAAACTCAAGCGTTATTCCATCCTTTTGCTTTGCAGTTAAATAATACTGTTCTTGCAAATAAAGAAAAGGCAGATGAAATCGCAGCTGATGATGTAAAAACATTTCAGTCGCAGCATGGTGCTCTTAAACAGAGTGCCGCATCAAAATCATCTGCGCAATTTCAAGTTGAAGTGACGGATGGGGAAATCCAAAATCTTTATGCGCCACTTAAAAGGCAGCTAGAAGATAAACTGTCGCGTGGTCTGGCATTGCAAAATACAAAGTAATCTGTGTGTTGCATAGACGAAAAGAGCTAGCAAATGCTAGCTCTTTTTATTTAGAGAAATTAAATGTTAATTATCTCTACCGCTAAAAATAACCTATCTTTTTTTGTTATTGATACAACTTAAACGAATTCACAAACGCAACTTCCGGCCCCCACGTGCCATTGATCATTTGGTTTTGAAGCGCGGTATTGGCTGCTTTGCTTGAATAAAGATCGGCGCCAGCGGTTATCCAGAAAATCACGTTATATTTTCCGTAATCAACTAAATAAACCCCGTCGGTTAGTGCCGGTGTGATGTGCACATTGGTGACGTTGCCATCGGTGGAGGTGTCTTCTTGTTGTGGCGAAGCAAAGACAGTGTAGCTTGCTGGGTGGCCATTGACGGTCACTTTCTTTTTAAGGAGTATTTTAACGCTTCTTGCTTGTTGGTTTAATAAAGATTGTAGTTGATAGCTGGTGTTTGGCGATGATTTTAATTCAACCCTGGCTGTGAACATGCTGGGGTTAAGGAAAGTGGGTCCCGCATTAAATTGGGTGTAGTCGCTGCCCGTTTCGAGATTGAGTCTCATGACTTCAGGGGGTTCGTCTCGCAGCGGTTGTGGCACGCGAACTTTAAAGCTGCCTAAATTGGCTTGTCTCCCGATTTTGCCGGTGTAATAGCCTTGATGAAGGTCAGTGCTTGGGTCTAGGGATTGCGTGCTTGCGCAGCCAAATAGTGTCAGGGCGCAGCCAAGGGCGGCGATTTTTTTTAATAGATTCATGATGGGCCTCACTTTGGATGGAATTGGTGGCTATGGGTGGACTCGAACCACCGACCTCAGCATTATGAGTGCCGCGCTCTAACCAGCTGAGCTACATAGCCATGCGAAGGCGCCTATTCTTAAAGTTATGCGGGTTTTTGTCAAGCGATCTCTCAGAATAATTTGCATTATTTGCCTGTTTTCAAGCGTTTTTTCCTACCCAGCCAAACCCTTATTTTAAATAACCAAATAATTCAAGTACTTAGGAGGTTATCTGCCCATTGCATCCCCGGCTCAACTTGCGTAGAATGACCCACCTTAAAACAAGGTTCACTCCTTGCCCTTACCAATGGTGGTAAAGGCTTTAACCCGTGAGGAGCTCACATGAAGCAAGCTGAAGCGATGCGACATTATGAAGTCGTATTTTTAGTTCACCCCGATCAAAGCGAGCAAGTGCCCGCCATGATCGAACGTTACACCGGTTTAATGACGCAACACAAAGGCAAAGTCCATCGTTTAGAAGACTGGGGCCGTCGTCAACTCGCTTACCCTATCAACAACTTAATGAAAGCCCACTACGTGCTCATGAATCTTGAGTGTGCTCAGGCTGGCATTGATGAGTTAACTGAAAATTTCCGTTATAACGACGCTGTCATTCGTAACATGGTTTTACGTAAAGACCATGCGGTCACCGAGCCTTCCGCCATTGCGCGTGAAAAAGAAGGTCGTTCTGATTACGACGCCGGCCGTGATAGCCGCGACGGTGAAAGCCGTGGTCGTAAAGAAATCTCAGCCTCTCAAGAAGCGGAATAAGGAGCTAACTCATGTCGTATTTTCGTCGTAAAAAAATGTGTTATTTCACGGCCAACAAAATCAAAGAAGTCGATTACACTGACGTGAATTTGTTGAAAAAGTTCATCATGGATAACGGCAAAATCGTTCCTAGCCGTATCACAGGAACCAAAGCCAAATATCAACGCATGTTAACGACCGCCATTAAACGCGCGCGTCAGTTAGCTTTATTGCACTACACCGACGGGCACTAAATAACTCATGTGGCTGCAACGTTTAACACATTATTTATTTAAAAACCCGTGGCAGGCCTTGGCCGTGGTTTTCGTGACCACCTTTGTGCCTGTGATAGGTGTTTTTGGCATCTTGTTTGCCGCCCTGGTGACTTTACGTAAAGGGGCGTTGGCAGGTTTGGCGCTTATGTTGGCGGCAACCTTGCCCTACCTCGGTAGCTTATATTTCACCGAGCACCACGAAGCGGCTATTCCCTTCATGGTGTGGGCAGCGGTTGGCGTCGCCATGGTCAGCAATGTGTTAACTTACGGCTCTGCGGTCATGTTGCAGCGTCAGGCTGGGTGGGGCACCATTTTGCAATCCGTCGCTTTATTGGGCGTGTTGTTAATTAGCGTGGTTCATTTGGCTTACCCTAATGTCAGTGAATGGTGGTTATCAACCTTAACCACTTATTACACTGAAGCGACAGCAGCGGTTTCGGGCGTCGTGTCCGGAGCAGCTGCGCCTAGCGATGTGCAGCTCGACACCTTAAATGTCAGCAAATATTACGCAACCGGCATGATGGTTGCGGCGGTGTTGCTGAATGCCATCATGCAGCTCATTGTTGCGCGCTGGTGGCAAAGTGCGGTTTTTCAGCCTGGCATTTTAAGGCGAGAATTGCACGCCATTCGCCTTAGCAAATTGGCCAGTGTGTTGTTTTTGCTGAGCCTTGGGTTGTCGTATTGGGGTAATAGCGTCGTTTTAGATATAATGCCTGTGCTTTATATCTTATTTAGTGCGGCTGGGTTAAGCGTCATTCACTATATGTTGTCTTTAGTGCAAGCGTCGGCTCGGTTATTTTGGTTGTCATTGGTTTATGTCATCTTGATTTTAGCATTACCCACCAGCTTGGTTTTATTAGCCATGGTGGCCTTGTTAGATACCTGGTTTGATATAAGAACTCGATTCGGAAAAGTTTAGTTGTTTATTTAGAGGGGGATAAGCGGTGGAAGTCATCCTATTACAAACAGTGCGTAATTTAGGCGCATTAGGCGACAAAGTGAAAGTGAAACCTGGTTTTGCACGGAATTTTTTAATTCCTCAATCCAAAGCCGTGTTCGCGAGCAAAATCAACATTGAAAAATTTGAACAGCGTCGTGCTGAGCTTGAAAAATTAGCGGCTGAAAAGCATGCTAAGGCGCTCGAAAGACAAGCGCTCTTAAACAAGGCTGAAGCTTTAGTCATCACCGCCAAAGTGGGCGATGAAGGCAAGTTGTTCGGCTCTATCAGCATGCGCGATGTGGCAGCCGCTTTAGCCGCGGCCGGCGTTCAAGTTGAAAAAAGTGAAATTGTGATGCCACAAGGCGGCTACCGCATGGCTGGCGATTACGACATCACCATCGAGCTGGACAGCGATGTCACAGCAACCATCAAATTAAGCATTGTTGCCTCAGCTTAAGTTTGATTTGAAAAAAAAGAACCCCTGCCTTTTAACAGGCAGGGTTTTTTTTATCTGAATGCTTGGTTTGTATAATTTTAGTGGTATGTGTATCAACGGAATTTTTAAGAGTAATATGCCCGTTGTTCATTTGAGTTACATTGGAGTGGTGCCTCACACGGGGTTTGCACTGCGCCCGTAATAATGCGAAAATCCAGGATAGTCAGCAGCTTAAAGAGCCCCGCCCATGTCAGATGTTACCCAGAAAAAGCGTTTTTCCCCGCCGCGTAGCGTGCCTTTGGGCGCCAAAGTGCCCCCGCATTCCTTAGATGCCGAGCAATCGGTGTTGGGCGGCTTGATGCTGGATGTGCGCGCTTGGGACCAGGTGGCCGATAAGCTCACCGAAGACGACTTTTACCAACATGAACACCGTCTCATTTATAAGGCCATGGCGCGCTTGGTGTCACAAAGCCGCCCCGTGGACGTGCTAACCGTTTCTGAAACCTTGAAAGAAGGCCATGAGCTTGAGCAGGTTGGGGGTGAGGTTTATTTATTCGAACTCACCAATAACACCCCGAGCGCGGCTAACATTGCAGCTTACGCCGACATCGTCAAAGAACGCTCCGTTTTAAGGCGTTTATTGATGGCCGCGAGCGACATCACTGAAAGCGCTTATAACATTCAAGGCCGCTCCATCACGGAATTGCTCGATGTCGCCGAACGCAGCATTTTCTCCATTTCCGAGCAAGGCACGCGTGGTGAAGGCCCGGTTAACATTCAAACCTTTTTAGCCAAAACCATGGATAAGCTAGACACGCTTAGCCATTCCGAGAATGCCATCACCGGCATTCCAACGGGTTTTCATGATTTTGATGATCTCACCTCGGGCTTGCAACCTTCTGATTTGGTGATTGTCGCTGGCCGTCCTTCCATGGGTAAAACAACTTACGCGATGAACATCGCTGAAAACGTTGCTATTTCAACGCGTAAGCCGGTGTTAGTGTTCAGTATGGAAATGCCAGGCGAAGCTTTGGTGATGCGTATGCTTTCTTCGCTTTGCCGTATCGACCAACAGCGTTTACGTACAGGTAAGTTAAGTGAAGACGATTGGCCCCGCATCACCTCAACCGTTAGCATGTTATCTGACATTGTGCTTTACATCGACGACACCCCAGCATTGAGCCCTGCTGAAATGCGCGCGCGTGCAAGGCGTTTAGCAAAAGAACAAGGTCAATTGGGTTTAATTGTGGTCGACTATTTGCAGCTGATGCAAGTGCCTGGCAACAATGAAAACCGCACGGCTGAAATTTCTGAAATTTCTCGCTCGTTAAAAAGTTTAGCGAAAGAATTAAAAGTGCCGGTGATTGCGTTATCGCAGCTAAATCGCGGCCTAGAACAACGCACAGATAAACGCCCAGTGATGTCGGATTTACGTGAATGCGTAACGGGTGACACTTTGGTTTGTCTGACATCAGGCGAGCGTTTGCCAATTGAAACCTTGGTTGGGACGAAGCCAGAAGTTATTGCGATGAATGAGAAAGGCAAATTAGTGCCAGCAACCAGTGATTGCGTGTGGAAAGTGGGAACCAAGCCTGTTTATAAAGTGCATCTTGGCAGCGGCCGTCATATTAAGGCAACGGCAGAGCATCGTTTGTATGGGGAAAAAGGCTGGGTAACCGTTGGTGAATTAGAGGTTGGGGATCGTTTAGCCATTGCAAGGCACCTTCCTGAATCTAATAACCCCGTTGT
>DASTZQ010000003.1:0-6448 GCA_035764205.1 Gammaproteobacteria bacterium | reverse complement strand
ACTTCTTGCGCATTCACGGTGCTGCCGCTCGGTTTAAGAATTTCTTTGATCACCCCATCCGCCGGTGCTGGCACTTCCAGCATGACTTTATCGGTTTCGAGATCAACGAGGTTTTCATCACGCTTCACGTGATCGCCGGCTTTTTTATGCCAGGTGGAGACCGTCGCGTCTGAAACAGACTCAGGTAACATTGGAACTTTAACTTCTATGGCCATTGGGTGTTTCCTTTATTTCGTTAATGCTTGATCGACTAAAGCTTTTTGTTCTTTTTCATGAACAGAATGATACCCCGAGGCAGGTGAGGCCGATGAAGCACGCCCTGCATAACGCAAGCTTTGCGCTTTGTTTAACAAAGGCAGCAAGCAAGGTTGCAAGGTGAGCCACGCCCCTTGGTTTTCCGGTTCTTCCTGGCACCACACGATGTCTTTGGCTTCTGGGTAATTGGCCAAAATCGCTGCGACTTCCTGTTCAGGGAAAGGATAAAGTTGCTCAATGCGAATAAGAGCAACGTTATTTAATGAACGCGCACGACGCGCTTCTAGCAATTCGTAATAGACTTTACCCGAACAAAACACAACACTGTTAACTTGTTTTGCATCGAGCGTGTCCATTTCTGGAATCACCAACTCAAAACCACCTTCGGTTAATTCACTGAGCTTTGAAACAGCAAGCGGATTACGCAACAAACTCTTAGGCGACATGATAATGAGTGGCTTGCGACAAGGGCGTAGCATTTGTCGACGTAATAAGTGGAAAATTTGCGCCGGTGTGGACGGCACACAGACTTGCATGTTGTCTTGCGCGCAGAGCTGCAAATAACGCTCTAAACGTGCGGAAGAATGCTCAGGACCCTGACCTTCAAAGCCGTGAGGCAACAACATGACCAAGCCACATAAGCGCGACCATTTTTGCTCGCCTGAACTTAAGAATTGATCAATCACGACTTGCGCGCCGTTTGCAAAATCGCCGAATTGCGCTTCCCAAATCACTAAATAATTCGGTTCAGCCGTGGCATAGCCGTATTCAAACGCCAACACGGCTTCTTCAGACAAGAGCGAATCCACGATGTTAATTTGCGCTTGCTTCTCAGAAAGATGGCTAAGCGGAATATAAACCTCATCCGTGTTTTGATCGTGCAAGACAGCGTGACGATGCGAGAAGGTGCCGCGGCCTGCGTCTTGGCCGCATAAACGAATGGGGTAGCCCTCTTCCAACAAAGAAGCATAAGCCATGGTTTCGCCGTAACCCCAATTGATGGGCGCTTCACCGGCTGTCATTTTTTCTTGAAGTTCACGTGCTTTTTTCACTTGCGCTTGCAAGGCAAACCCTTCAGGCAACTGAGCCAAACGCTGGCCCAAGGTTTGAATTTGCTTTAATGAAAGCGCGGTGCTAGCTGGTTCACGCCAACCTTTGTTTAAGAACGGCTCCCAGCTCACATTGAATTCGTAAGCATCGTGGTTGGGGTCGATATTAACCACGCAACGGCCTTCTTCCAAGGCGGCACGATAGTCTTCAGCCATTTTCTTTTCGCTGCCTTCGGAAATAACACCTTCTTTCACTAAGGCATCGGCGTAATAAACATAAGGCGCTTGCAAGGTTTTAATGACTTTATACATTAAGGGTTGCGTGCCCGAGGGTTCATCCGCTTCATTATGGCCGTGACGGCGATAACAAACTAAATCAATCACCACATCGCGCTTAAAGGTTTTGCGATAATCCGCTGCAAATAAAGCAGCAAAATAAGCGGCTTCGGGGTCGCCTGCATTCACGTGCAAAATGGGGGCTTCAACCATTTTTGCAATGTCAGTGCAATAAATGGTGGAACGTGTGTCTTGCGGGTTACTGGTGGTGAAACCCACTTGGTTATTCACAACAATGTGAATAGAGCCGCCGACCGTAAACCAGCGCGCTTGCGACATGTTGAAGGTTTCCATCACGACACCCTGGCCTGCAAAGGCGGAATCGCCGTGAATTTGTATGGGCAAGACTTCGTTTTTGAAGGTGTCGCGGCGGCGACGTTGACGCGCGCGCACCGAGCCTTGCACCACCGGTGAAACAATTTCAAGATGCGATGGGTTGAATGCCAAAGCAATGTGCACATTGCCTGAAGGCGTCATCACATTGGAAGAGCAACCTAAGTGATATTTCACATCGCCAGAAGTCGTGGTGTTTGCATAAACGCCTTCAAAAGCTGAGAAAATTTGTTTAGGGTCTTTACCCACGACGTTAATTAACACATTTAAACGACCGCGGTGCGCCATGCCGATGGTGACTTCTTTAATGCCGCCAGCAACACTGTGATTGATTAAAGCATCCATCACGGGAATCAGGCTGTCGCCACCTTCGAGTGAAAAACGTTTTTGCCCAACGTATTTAAAGCCCAAATATTTTTCGAGGCCGTCAGCCACCACCAAGCGATCAAGGATGCGGCGCTTTTCTTCGGCGCTGGGTTTGAAATTGGCGTAATCTTGTTCTATGCGTTTGCGTATCCATTCGACTTCATCCGAGCGATTGATGTGCATGTATTCAAAGCCTATGCTGCCTGAATAAACACGCTGCAAGGAATTCACCAACTCACCTAAGGTGGCCGTTGGTTTATTTAAAGCAGTGTAAGAACCGAGATTAACCGTTTTGTTTAAATCAGCATCGCTTAAACCGTAATAACTTAAAGATAAACTGCCATTGCCCAAAGGCTTAGCCAAACCGAGTGGATCGGTTTTTGCTTTTAAATGGCCAAGGTGGCGATAAGCAGAAATGAGCTCAAGCACGCGCTCTTCTTGTTGGTCGCGCGGAGCCGCCATGGCATTTACCACCACGGTGCGAGCCGAATGCTTGGCTAACTCAAGAAATTGTTGCTGAATCGCCGCGTGGGAAACATCAGAGGCGCTCGCAATTTGGTCGAAAAATTGTCGCCATGCTGGCGTGAGCGCCTGTGGGTCGCTTAAATAGGTTTCATACTGATCTTCAAGATAAGCTTCATTCCCTGAGGAAAGATAGGAATTCCGCCAAAGCTCGTTCATCGTTTTGGTTGGGGTAGCCATTTTAATTTCTTACTCTTATCAATAAGTTGCGCGTTAATGTTAAACAGATTCTTTAAGCATCTCATCTTTAATGTGATTGATGGCTTCCAGTGGGTTTAAGTCTTTGGGGCAGGCATCAACGCAGTTCATGATACCACGGCAACGGAAAACACTGAACGGGTCGGCCATGTCTGCCAAACGTTCCGATTTTTGCGTGTCGCGGGAATCGGCGATAAAGCGATACGATTGCAACAACGCCGCCGGGCCCATGTATTGGTCGGGGTTCCACCAAAAAGATGGGCAAGAGGTGGTGCAGCAACCGCATAAAATGCATTCGTACAAGCCATCAAGTTTGGCGCGCTCTTCAGGAGACTGAAGACGCTCAGTGGCCGGTGCGGGTTCATTGTTTTGAAGATAGGGTTTGGCTTTTTCATATTGCGCATAGAATTGTGTCATGTCGACCACTAAATCACGCACCACAGGCATGCCAGGCAAAGGACGCAGCACAATGGGTTCTTCTAAGCTTTCAATTTTGGTGATGCAAGCCAAACGGTTTTTGCCGTTGATGTTCATGGCGTCAGAGCCACACACCCCTTCGCGGCAAGAACGACGCAGCGTGACGCTTTCGTCTAATTTGTTTTTGATGATCAAGAGCGCGTCCAGCACCATAATGCAATTGTGTTCTTTGATGTCGACATCAAAGTCTTGCATGTAAGGCTTTTCATCCGTCTCAGGGTTGTAACGATAAATTGAAAAACGCATGGGTTAAGCCCTCTGGTTAGTGGTTTTCTTCGCGACTGGTGAGTTCAATCGGTTTAATGTGTTGTGGTTGGCGATTCACTTCGCGGAAGCTCAATTGGCCATCACCGAAATAAAGTGAATGCTTCAGCCAATGCACGTCGTCACGCTCAGGGTAGTCGAAGCGCGCATGTGCACCGCGGCTTTCTTTGCGCGCATCGGCGGAATAAGCCGTTGCAATCGCAGTTTCCATTAAGTTGTCTAATTCTAAAGCTTCAATGCGCGCTGTATTAAACACATTGCCTTTATCTTTGATAACAGCGTAGTTCAAGCGGTTACGCAATTCATCGAGCTTAACAAAGCCAGATTTCATGGCTTCTTCGGTGCGGAACACGCCAAAATCTTCTTGCATGATTTTTTGCAATTCTTGACGTATAGTTTCAACGCTTTCGCCTTTTTGATTGCCATTCCAGCGATAAACACGTGATAAGGCTTTTTCAACATCATCACCATCGACTTCAATTTGTGGCAAGCCTTGCTCTATGCTTTCTTTCACGTGCATGCCTGCTGCGCGACCAAACACCACTAAATCAAGCAATGAGTTCGCACCCAAACGATTGGCGCCGTGCACAGAAACGCAAGCCGCTTCGCCGGCGGCATATAACCCTTGCACCACCACGTCTTGGCCTTGCGCATTTTGCGTGATGGCTTGGCCTAAATAATTCGTGGGGATGCCGCCCATTAAATAATGGCAGGTTGGCACAACAGGGATTGCGTCTTTGATGGGGTCGACGCCGGCGAAAGTCATGGCTAATTCACGAATGGCTGGCAAGCGTGATTTAATGATTTCTTCGCCCAAGTGATCGGCTTTTAATAAAACGTAGTCGCCTTTGGGGCCACAACCACGGCCTTCACGAATTTCCATCATGGAAGAACGCGCAACGATGTCGCGGCAAGATAAATCTTTCAAGTGAGGCGCATAGCGCTCCATGTAGCGTTCGCCATTTTTATTAACCAAGAAACCGCCCTCACCTCGGACGCTTTCACTAATTAAAGAACCGGAGCCGTAAATACCGGTGGGGTGGAATTGCCAGAATTCCATGTCTTGCAAAGGCAAGCCCGCGCGCAATGCCATGCCGAAGCCATCACCCGTGTTAATGTGAGCATTGGTCGTGGATTGGAAAATGCGACCCGCACCACCTGTCGCAATGATGGTGGCTTTGGCTTGAATGAAAACCGTTTCACCGGTTTCAATGCAAATGGCGGTGACACCCGCGATGCCTTCTTTGGTGTGCACCAAATCAAGTGCAAACCATTCATTAAAAAAGTTAGCTTTGGCTTGAAGGTTTTTTTGATAAAGCGTGTGCAACATGGCGTGGCCGGTTCGGTCGGCAGCGCAGCAAGTGCGATGCGCTTGTTCTTTGCCGTATTCGCGCGTGGCACCACCGAAGGCGCGCTGATAAATTTTACCGTTATCTAGACGGGAAAATGGCAAACCCATGTGTTCAAGCTCAATGATGGTTTGCGGGGCGTTTTTACACATGTATTCAATGGCGTCTTGGTCGCCTAAGAAATCAGAACCAACAACGGTGTCGTACATGTGCCATTTCCAGTCGTCAGGCTCAATGTTGCCTAAAGCCGCATTAATGCCACCTTGCGCAGACACCGTGTGCGAGCGCGTTGGAAACACTTTGGATAAAACAGCAACCTTCAAACCAGATTGTGATAATTCAAGCGCAGAACGTAAACCAGCACCGCCGCCGCCAACAATCACCGCATCAAAACTATGGGTAGGCACTTTCATTAATTAAACACTCCACAAAATCATAACACCCCAAATAAAGCAGGCGGTTAAAGTCGACAAAACCACTAAATGCAAAACAGCGCGCAAGACAAAGCACTTCACGTAGTCAGTGAAAATGGTCCACATGCCTATCCAGGCGTGAAAACACATGGCTAATAAAAAGAAAATGGTGATGATTTTAACGCCGGTGTAAGTGAAGAGCGTGTGCCATTCGGCGTAAGAAAAATCGGTGCGCGTGACAAGGTAAGCCGCAAACACCACAGACAACACGGCCATGACAATGGCGGAAACGCGTTGGATGACCCAATCACGCAAACCGCGATGGCTGACACTTAAAACTGACTTTACCATATCCACACCCCTGCCAAAATAATTAAGATTAACGCCGCCAACAAAGCAAAACGGGCGGATGCGCGGCCAGCTTTTAAGGTGTCGCCAATGTGGATGTCTGAGAGCAAATGACGAATGCCTGCCACCAGGTGGTAGCAAAAAGGCACCAGCATCACCCAAAGCACGGCTTTCACGAAGAAGCTGTCGTAGGCGTCTTGGAAGGCGTCGAAGCCATCGGGGGTTAAGGTAAAGCTCAAGCCCCACAAAGCAATAGGGATGAGAAGGAATAAAATAACGCCCGACACGCGATGCAAGATGGAGATAATTGCGGGTAGAGGGAAACGAATCGTCAGAAGATTCAGGTTCTTGGGTCTGGAACGGTTCACGTTTTGCTTATCCTTATGGTGGCAACAATTAAAAAACGCGGTGAGATTATACCCATTACTTGTACAGATGTGAAGTTATAAGATAGGGATTAACTGGTTATTAATTATACATATTTACCGCGCAATATTCTGGTGCCCTACCCCGAAAATATGTTTAAATAGACAAATAC
>DASTZQ010000002.1:0-7969 GCA_035764205.1 Gammaproteobacteria bacterium | reverse complement strand
TATACCCATTACACCTCAAGATGCGATTTTTAATTTCCATCTTGCTGCGAACTTTAAGCGTTCTTCAATCAAAAAAGCTCGAAATAGAGTAACTATTCCTGCGCTTTTTCTCAATCAGAACGTTTAAATTTCTTGCAATCTGAAAATTAAAATTTCGCACCTTGAGGTGTAATGGGTATAGATATCAGGGGCAGGTGATGTTTAAAAGAATTCTCCTTTTCAAAAACCGCCCCGGGCAGGAATCGAACCTGCGACCCGCCCCTTAGGAGGGGGCCGCGCTATCCACTGTGCCACCGGGGCAATCAAAAATTTTTGCTGAAAAAAAGAAAATACCACGAACGCGATATTGTTTGCGGAGGGCAGGAATCGAACCGGCATGAGGTTTACCCTCACCGGTTTTTGAGGCCGGCGCGTCTACCCATTCCGCCGCGAAGGCCACGATGAAATTGGTCAACAGACTGTTGGCCAATTTCCATGGGATCACAACACCCTGCTTTTGCTATTTATCTTTATCTGGTATGCACACACGAATACGATGCCCATCCAGATCAAAGGCCACAAAAGTTAACCCAAAAACAGCCTCATGCAGATCTTGCTCGAGTTGCACACCCTGTGCTTTCCACTCGCCTCTAAGAACCGTGACTTGCTCCTCGTCAGAAACCATAAATACCAGTTCCGAACGATGACCTTCTCCCCCTGAAACAAAATTATTTGCCTGAGTGGACCATAAGCCAAAAAATAACCCATTTCCAAAACTAAAAGCAACATACGTTGGAAAAGACACTACCGGCTTGATTTTAAATATTTTCTCATAAAAAACTGCGCTTTCCATCGGGTTTTTCACATAAAAAAGTAATAAATTTGGTGCCAACATACTATTCAACCTCCAAAAAATTTCATTAAGACACCGCCATCCTATCATGCTATACTGACAAAAAATGGCAGCATGGTTTAAATCATGACAAGAACTGAAAGGCTTTTAGCGCTCCTTCAAGTGCTCAGAACTTATCGCCACCCAGTCAGTGGGCAAAGGCTTGCTGAACGCATGGAGATCAGTTTGCGCACCTTATATCGAGATATCGCTACTTTACAGGCACAAGGTGCTGATATTGAAGGTGAAGCTGGTATTGGTTACATTTTAAAATCCAGTTTCTTTCTTCCCCCACTTATGTTCTCTCAAACAGAGATTGAGGCACTACTCCTTGGAACACAATGGGTTTCTCAATATGGAGATGCGCCACTTTCAAAAGCAGCAGCAGACGCTTTAAGCAAAATAGTAAGTGTTCTTCCCAAAAACATAAAAAATGGGATGAATGCTTTTTCCCTCAGGGTGGGCCCACCTATGCCTAAATCATTAGCTAAAGAAAACCTGACCATTTTTCGCGATGCTATTCGCCATCAAAAGAAAATTTTTTTAACCTATCAGTCGCAACAAGGGAAACCATCCCAACAAATAATATGGCCTTTCACGATTGGTTATTTCACAGAATGTCGCATACTAGTGGCTTGGTCCGAAAAACAACGTAATTACTGTCACTTCAAAACGTCAGGGATACTTTCTGCAGAAATTCTCAATGACACTTATCCAGGTTCGCGTGATAACCTATTTCGAACATGGCAAGCATTGCAACTTGCAAAACTTCAAAATAATTAGTAAAACTAATACTTGCCGCCATTAAAAATAAGCGTATTACTCTGTTGTGTTGCTTGGTGTTGTCCATTAGAATGCGTTCAAATCCAACTATTTTTACGCGCCTATCTAGCACCTACCCAGTTAGCCGGAAATTCCGGCTAACTGAAAAACAACCAACACAGGATGAACTAAATAAAACTGAACTATTAAGTATTCTTAATAGTTGCTAAAAGGAACGCTATAATGACCGCCAAACAATTAGATTTTTCTAACCTAGTAACTGCTATTCAAGATACCCATGAAACTTTTGCAACTCAGGCAAGCAAAGCAGTAAATGTCTGCTTAACGATACGGAATTGGTTAATTGGCCATTATATCGATGAATACGAACTACAAGGTGCGGATCGGCCCGCATATGGCGATTCCTTATACAACACCTTATCTGAAAAATTGAATCAAACGAATTCAAAGCGTATGGATGCCAGGGAACTAAGGCGTTTTCGTCAATTTTATCTCTGCTATCCTCAAATCAGGGAGATAGTTACTCCTACACTAAATGCCCTACCTTTGTCTTCAAAACACGCTTTTTCACAGATTTGGGAGTCAGCGACTCCCAAATTTCAACCTATTGTTTTTGAAGGAATTTCTGGGTTAAATGGTCGCTTGCTGGTCGAGAATTTGTCATTTACACATTTCGTCGAATTATTGCAGATTGAATCACCTATCAAACGCTTGTTTTATGAAGTTGAAACTATCCGCGGACATTGGTCTGTTCGCGAATTAAAGCGACAAATTGGTACTCAATATTTTGAAAGAAGTGGTTTATCACTAGACAAAGAAGCTCTAGCAAAATTAACTCATCAAGGAACTGAAAAACAAAATCCTCAACACGTTATTCGTGACCCGTATGTGTTTGAGTTTCTTGGGTTGAAACAACAAGAAGTCATGACGGAGCGAAAACTGGAAGATGCACTACTTGATAAATTGCAGAACTTTTTATTGGAGCTAGGTCATGGTTTCTGCTTTGAAGCGCGCCAAAAAAAGCTAATTATTGGCGGAGAACATTGTTTTATAGATTTGGTTTTCTACCATCGCATTTTAAAGTGTCATATTCTGGTTGAGCTAAAAAATAATGCATTTCGTCATGAAAATCTTGGTCAACTAAATGCCTATGTAAGCTATTACAAAGAACATCAAATGTCAGAAGGAGACCAACCACCTATTGGCATTTTGTTATGTACGCAGAAAAACCATGAAATGGTTAAGTTTGCATTGGCTGGCATGAAGAATAGTTTGTTTGTTTCACATTACCAATTGCAATTACCGCATCAAGAAGAAATGGAAGCATTTATACAACAAGCAATGGCTGAATTAGAACCTAAAAACTCAAATGAATAAACAGGCAAATTCGTGCGATTTATAGGCGCCATGTAGGAAAAATCAGATTATTTATCGAGAGCGCATTATTAAATTTCGCTATTAATCATGGCGCCCCGGGCAGGAATCGAACCTGCGACCTGCCCCTTAGGAGGGGGCCGCGCTATCCACTGTGCCACCGGGGCAATCAAAAATTTTTGCTGAAAAAAAGAAAATACCACGAACGCGATATTGTTTGCCGAGGGCCGGAATCGAACCGGCATGAGGTTTACCCTCACCGGTTTTTGAGACCGGCGCGTCTACCAATTCCGCCACCCCGGCCTATCAGTAGAGCCGAGAAGTATATCAGACCCAAACAGAAGGTCAACCAGCCCACCCACTTTTTTTAACTCATTTGTATTTTAAACCTAAACTGGATAAGATGATTGGAACAAAATGGACTACTGCCCATGCAAAGCCAAGCCACTGGATTTTCAATCATTATTCCCACTTATCGGGAAGTAAAAAACCTACCCGCACTCATCACCCGCCTTGCGAGCGCACTCACCAGCCACGCCCCCTTTGAACTCATTCTCATGGATGACAACAGCCAAGACGGCACGACCGAACTCATTGCCTCGCTTGCACCCACACACCCATGGCTGCGTTTAATACAACACCAGGGCGAAAGAAGCTGGGCAGGGTCTGTGCTGCAAGGCATACAAGCCGCCACCTACCCTTTGCTGGTTTTCATGGATGCCGACTTAAGCCACCCGCCCGAAATGATCCCGGCCATGCTCTTGGCCTTGCAACAAACACCGACCGAACTCGTCATTGGTTCGCGCTACATGAAAGGCGGGAGCATTGATAAAAAATGGCCACTCTATCGACAACTCATTTCACGCTTATCCACACTCGTGATTAAACCACTGTTACCTGTGAAAATTAATGACCCACTTTCGGGTTTTATCGCCACCCAAAAACGCTTTTACACCTCGCACGGCCAAACCTGGAACCCCATCGGCACCAAACTCGCGCTTGAAATGATTATTAAATCTCACTTGAAACACATTCAAGAAATCCCCATTCACTTCGCTGAACGTGAACACGGCGAAAGCAAACTCCTCAACAAAAAAGTCATGCTGAATTATTTAACGCAAGTCAAACAACTGTGGCAATATAAACTCATTCAACTCGTTAAATGACGTCGATACACCGCAACATGATAAGTGTAATCAAAACGCAAAGGCTGCCCGTCTAAACGCGTAACATATTCATAAGGCTGCCAGGCTTTTACAAAAGCAGGATTTTTTGAAAAATAAGGCAAATACTCAAATGGGTAAAGTAAATTTCCTTTTTTATTTGAAACATCCACGAAAACATAATCCGGCTTGTTCGTGATTAAATCAGCGGTAATCGCATTAATTAAATAATCTCTGTTTTTTAAATACGCGCCTTTGGGGTCGGTGTTTAATTGCTTCACCAAGCCTGGCATCATCCAAAAAAATGGAAAGCGCGAGACAGAAGTGACCTTCACATCGGCGTAATCAATTAACGGAAAAACCGTGTTGCCGCGGCTGGAAAATAAATAAAGTGTTTTATTTGAAAAATGCTGGTTCATGTAAGCAAGCAAGGGCCGTGTGTTTTTTTGATAAGTCACGGCTCGCTCGTAAATGGTTGCCACAATTAATGTGGGGTAATCAAAACACATCGCCACCATCAAACTTAAACCCAGTAATTTTGATTTTGCAATGGTCGGGTGCTTAAAGGCTAATATAAACAAACCAAACAACACCACCATTATTAAAGTAAAACGCGTTTGAAAAATCGTTTTATAGGCTGGAAACGCTAGCGGAAACAAATACGCCGATAAAATTGCCACGCCAAAAATAACACTCATGGCAAGCACCCATCGCCGCCATTGCAAGGATTGCTCGTAAAGGCAATATAAGACGGTCAGCACCGTGAAATAATAAAGCCAAGGCAAGACCGGGCTAATGGCTAACACGCCCCACAAACTTTCGCGGTAACAAAATTCAAAAAACACCGTGATGGTAATGAAGGAAGCGAGCAGCCAGCCGTCTAACTGGATTTCTTTAAAACGAAACACAAAAAAGCTGATTAATAATTCAAACAAACTCACCGCCATTAAAAAACCCGGCACGGCGTGATAATAATAAGGTAAACGCTGCACAATATAAACCAGCGTAAAACTCAAAGCAGCCACGCACAAGGTGTTAATAAAACGATGATAGCCTGTGAATTGTTGATAAAAAATAGCGTACAGCACGATCGGCAAATAACAATACACACTGATGGGGTAGAAAATCATGGCCGGCAAAGAAAAAGCAAGACCCGCATAATACGTGTGCATGGCGTAAGGAATGATGGTGTGATAATAATCTGCATTCAGCCAAACGCTAATCAAGGCATAAACCAACATGGTGAAAAACGCAGCCATGGCTTCGGGGCGAAAAAAGGCGAAAAAACGCTGCTCGCTTAACATGACCCATATTTCAAGCATGATCGGGGTTAACACAAAAAACGGCTTGATAGAAAACGCAATGCCAGCCAACACGCCTATCACGACCTTCAAAGCCAACCCAGCTGAACCGCCATTTAAATGACGAGCGACTAAAAAACAATAAGGTAAACACATAACAAAATATAAATCTTCACGCTGGCCTAATTCATGGTTAGGAAAAATCAGCAATATTGCTAATAAACTTAAAAAGAATAAAGACTGAATCAGCTTATCTTGTAAATGAAATAAAACATCGCTCAAACGATAACATAAACCCAAACAAATCAGGGTGATTGCAAATACATAAGCGCGAAACAAAAGATACAAGGGCAAAGACACCCATTTGGCCAACCACACCACCGGCAAATATAAATATAAAATCATGGGTGGGCTGGTTTCAAAAAATTGCTGGGTGTAGCTGCCACCCTGCCAAAGCCTCGCGGCCTCGTGCAATAAAATGCTGTTATCACTGTCGTAATAAATGCTGCCTTGATAAAACCAAGCCAATGCCACGACCATGATGGCTAAATAAGCAACGATTCCGTTTCTATGTAATGAAAGCATCACACCTTATCCTTTTTTATGACACTTGAAGTGGATCAATATCCAGCGCCCATTTAACCCGAGTGCTGCCAAAATCAAGCTGCAATTTCGCTAACAATGCATCAAGATAAGCATGCAAGCACGCACGCCGATTCGCCTTAATTAAAAGCTGTTGGCCGTGTAAGCCTTTACGTTTTGCAAGCGTTAAAGGCAGCGGGCCCAACACAAACACCTCTGATAAATCACGCGCAGCCGCTTTGATTTTTTCTAAAAATTGCACGGCCACTTTTTCAGTATAGGCTTCGGCTTTTAAGGTTGCTAAATAAGCATAAGGCGGCAAAGCGGCGCCCTCGCGCTCAAGCAATAAGTTTAATGCAAACGCACGATAACCCGATTGCAACAACGCCATCAACCAAGGGTGATCTGGATAACGGGTTTGAATGAGCACCGTTCCGGGTTTATCCGCACGGCCAGCACGCCCCGCCACCTGCATGAGTAACTGCCCCATGTTTTCTGCTGAACGAAAATCAGCGCTGAATAAACCACTGTCGGCATCCACCACGCCCACTAGCGTCACATTCGGAAAATGATGCCCTTTTGCTAACATTTGTGTGCCCAATAAAATGGCGGATGGATGAGCGTGCACTTCGTTTAATAAAGCTTCCATCGCCCCTTTTTTGCGCGTGCTGTCTCTATCGACACGAATGATAGGCACCGATGGAAAATGTTGCGCTAAACTTTCTTCTAAACGCTGCGTGCCTAAGCCTATGGGTTTCACCGTATTCGCTTTGCATTCAGCGCACGAAACTGGAATCGGCCGACGTGTATCACAATGATGACAATGCAAACGCTCCGGTGAACGGTGATACACCATGCGTGCATCACAACGATCACAACCCGCCATCCAGCCGCAACTTTCACAATAAAACACCGGTGAAAACCCACGTCGATTTAAAAATAACATGACTTGATGGCCGTGACTTAACACACTTTCCATCGCTGATTTTAAACGGGGTGACAAGCCATCTTCCGTGTATTGATGACGAACATCAATCAATTGATAGGCCGGCAAAGCCGCATTGCCTGCTCGCTCACTCAAAATTAAATGTTGATAACGACCGCGCTCAACGTTTAAATAAGATTCTAGCGATGGCGTTGCGGAACCCAGCACAATGGGAATGTTAGCTTGATGCGCACGCATGACCGCGACATCACGCGCGTGATAACGAAAACGATCGTGTTGTTTAAAAGAGCCATCGTGCTCTTCATCCACGATGATTAAACCGAGGTGTTTAAACGGAGTGAAAATTGCTGAACGCGTACCAATGACAATGCTTGCTTCACCCGATTTTGCAGCCAACCACCCACGCAAGCGCGCTGAATCAGACAAGCCCGAATGCAAAGCCACCACAGCCACTTGAAAGCGCGCGCGAAAGCGATCGACGGTTTGCGGCGTTAGACTGATTTCAGGCACAAGCACCAAGACTTGTTGTGATTGCGCTAAACACGTTTCTATCACGCGCAAATACACTTCGGTTTTACCGCTGCCCGTTACCCCGTCTAATAAAAAGGGTTGAAAACGACCCAAAGCATCAGTGATGCTCGCAACGGCTTTCGCTTGATCGGCGTTTAACACGGGCACCGTGTCTTTGGGTGGCAAGGCTTTCTTTTTCTCAGGTTTAACACTTAAGGCTTCGCCCTTACGCAAGGCCACCGGCAAGGCCGCTGCGTAAACTTCGCCCAAACCGGCATGATAATACCCGGCCGTCCATTCGGTTAATTTTTGAACAGCCTCTGGGAAAATGGGTGCGTCATCTAAGATGGCATGGGCCCGCTTAAGCTTTTCATAAGGCAGCTCAGACTTTTTTTCGAGGCTGACCAACACGCCTATCAAGGTGCGGGATTGAAAGGGC
>DASTZQ010000001.1:0-20620 GCA_035764205.1 Gammaproteobacteria bacterium | reverse complement strand
GTGCCGCCACCGACGACAACATCATTGAAGCCGCTGAACACCATCACATTAAAATCATGCCGCTCGTCACTAACAGCTTATTTGATACCACTATTGTTCATCAATTTCTTCACGATCCATCTGCCGAAACCAAGGCTTTAAACACTTTATTAACGAATTGCAAAGCCAAACATTTCGACGGCCTGCAATTCGACTTTGAAATGGTGGCACTCAGTGATCGCGATGCGCTCACGGCCTTTTTCAAACAAGCCGCTGATTTGCTCCACCAAAACAAATTGCACATCAGTTTTGCGGTGGCGCCAGTCACAAGCAACGACCCACAAACCTATTTCCAGAAAAAACTTTATCAAAACTGGGAAGGCGCTTACGACTTAAAAGCCCTGGGTGAATTTGCGGATTTCATCAGCATCATGACTTACGACCAACACGCAAGCGGCACCACACCTGGGACCACCGCAGGCTACGATTGGGTGAATCAAGTCATTATCAATGCACTTAAAGTTGTGCCCGCTAAAAAAATATCGCTGGGCATTCCTGGCTATTCAACGCACTGGTATTTAGGCCACGAAGCACACCACACCGAACGCACCCACGTTAACATGGAAGCGCTCAGCCATGCTGACACCATGAAACTGATTGAGAAACACCACGCCAAACTCACCTGGGATAATAATGCGAAAATCAATTACAGCATTTTCTTGAGTGACTGGCTAAACCAATATGTGTTTATTGAAGATGCAAAATCATTTGCATTTAAATATAGCCTCACAAAGAAATACCACTTACGCGGTATTTCTTATTTCGATTTAGGCTCTGAAGACCCGCACATCTGGGAGTGGCTTTAAAACGACGAACGATGCGGCCTGACAGGCGAAAGCTGCCGTGACAATCGAGCTTTAAAATCGTCTTCTTCTTGAGGCGCTTCAATGGCAAGGCGGCGACCACGGCCAAACAAACCTTCCACATTGCTTAAGGTTAAGTGATAAAATTGCGGCCCGCTTTTTTCAGAGGCGGCTTCGATAACATCAAAAGACAAGGCTGAAAAAAAACGCGCTTTACTTAACTTCAACTCCTCAAGCGTTGCACGCAAAGAAGAAAACATCAGCTGATCTGAGAAAAATTTAATGGCAAACAAAATGAAAAAATATGGCGCCAATGCCTCGCCCATGCCTGAGGCGTCGTTATGTGATTTTTGGTTTTTGGAAAAAGAAGTGGCGACATCGGATAAGCAACACAAGATTAAGCAATATAACACTCTCGATAATAAAAAATCAAAATTCATCATGACATAATAATCATCAGGATAATGATTTGCCCCTAAAAAAGCTATTCCTCGGCGTAACTCATGATTCAATTCTTCAATGTGCGCATTCAGCATGGCCTCACAGCGTTTAACAGGCTCAATCATGAATCGAAAATTGACAGCCTCAAGATAAGAAGCATTAATCGTGATGATGGAATCAGCACTCAGCATGCCACACTTACTTAAAAAAGACCTTAACTCACTCATCCGATCATAATGGTCACATGCTATCTTTAACTGGCTTAAAGCGCCAAACCATTCTGTTGAATTAAGCGGCAACGCACTTAACTCGTCAAACTTCATTAAAAAATACCCCAACCCCGTTTCGGCCATGATTTGAAAATAAGCAGACACAACCTCTTTTGCTGAGCTCGACAAAACAGAAACCGATACTTCCATTTTTTTAGAATGATGACGAAACATGACATACCCCGCTTCTTATAAAATTTGGGGTATTCTCACTGCAATGCAGCCAGATTGCAAGGCTAGGAATGGTGTTTTCACGGGTCGCCCCATCATTCATGAGGCGCAATGATGATGGCTATAAAACGGGCCTGTCTTTTGCAGGGCTTAAAAATAAATTTCTTTATTATTGAACTAATTAAGTAAACCCTAGTAAAAACCCCTACCCATGATTTAAGATTACCTTAAGGTTTGTTCTTTAATCTATAAGAACCAACATACTTAAGGGAGTGAGCAACATGCCAGGCAACACACAAGGATCAACTAAAACCATCACAAACACACAAGATATCATGAAAACGCTTAACACCCCCTTAACAACTGAACCACTGCTCGTGCACGTTTTAAGGAAAAATGCCTCAAAAAAAATGAATGCCCCCCAACACACAAGAACCCCGTTAGATAAAAAAGCCGTTCACGGCCTGTTGTCTCGCCTGAAAAATCCACCCCCATCAACAGACGCACAGGCCTTCGATAATGAAACGCCTAATCAATCGAAACGACCTCGGCAATCATCATAACTTTTGCTATGCCCACCCCCTGTTGCACAGTCGCACAGGGGTTTTTTTAATTAAACTGCACCGACGGCAAATACTCACCCATCAACGCTCGCTTCCAAATGGCGCCTGTTTCACGGCGTTCTTTGACATTCGTAAATTCATAATCATAAAAACGAGAGCGAATATAGCGCGGGCCTGTGACAGCAAACGGATTATAAGCTAATAAATGGCTTACACTGGGTGAGTTCTGTAACAACCGTTCAAGCATGCGATAAAACCAAGGGTTGTCTTGTGGCTCTGATAAAGCCGCAAACCACATTTGCCAATCTAAACGCGGTTGAAATGGCACATTCCACTTTAAGCGGCCATTCACCTCTCCCGGCTTATATTTAAATTCGTAAGCATACCAATGAATGCCGTCTAATGATCCTTCCAAAATAATTTCATGGCGCGCTTTCGTCATGTTTGCAAACGGGCCGTAAAGATTCACCCAACGCAATGGCGCAAAGGCATTTTCTGCCTGAATGGCTAATGCAGGCGGCTCGACACCAAAACGCCCACCGAATTGAATCACGCTTATCGTCACGGTGACGATGGCAAATAAAACGGATAAGCCGACCCCCAAATGACCTGCTTGCCTCCCTGGTTTGCGCTGCATTAACCAAGAGGTAAGCTTTGAAGGCAACACAAATTTTAAAGCGGCATCGTCGTAAAGCGGCAAACACAAAGCCATGGCGGTTAAATTGAAAAAATTATAATTTCCCGTTAAAAATATAACGATTTGCAGCAACAAAATACTGAAACCGCCAATAAATCGCAGCCGCCGCGGCAAGAAAATTAAAAACACTAAACCAATTTCTATTACCAAGGTCATAAAGGTGAAAAACTGTTTAATCGTTTCTGGCAGTTGCTGCGCGTACCAAGCGAGCGGCGTGGGCAAGGGTTGCGTATAAAAATGATAATTCAAAGCCGTGAAGTTCCACCAACTTAAATCACCGCTGACTAATTTAACCAAACCACTCGCGAGGATAAAACGAAACAATAACCACCGAAGCAGCCAAATGCCGAGCATGCGCTCGGTTGACAAAACAATGGCTATCATGCTTATTTCAAGCAAAAGCAAATCCCACTGAAAGGCCATGAAAGCCTGGCCGGCATAAATTAAAGACACATAAAATAGATATAAAAATAATAAACACAGGCGAGGTCGAATATTAAAAAATAATAAGAGTGAAAAAAGAATACCGCCTTTGCACACGACATTAATCATCACATCGCTGCTGTTTAGCCAAAACACGCTGGGGAACAACCAAACCCCGCTAGCGCCAAGCTGCTCACGCACAAGCTGCATTAATGCCGCAATGGGTGTAATGCCATCACTGCCAATTAAACCCGCCGCTTGCCCACTGAATGACACAAAAGCCGAAAGAAAAATAAGCGCAAACGCTCGCAAAAAAAGCCAGCTTGCGAATTGATAAGTGGATGGTTGAAAATGACTGCCCCAGCATAAACGGCACATAAAATAAACGGTATCGCGATTTTTAGAAACCAACCAATACACCATTTCAGCCACCCAAGCAAAGCCTGGCAAATAACGATAAAGCCACCACCAAAACGCATGGCCAGGCGCATGGCTCAGCGTTAAAAAACTGGCCTTGGCTGCGGAAGACACTTCGCCATTGGGGGCGATGTATTGCACGGCGCGCTTAAACGCCTCGAGGGGAATGTGGGGGTATTCAGCTGCCACCGCTTGATAAGGCTGATAGTCAACCGCCTGCCTCGTTAACGCGTGCCAATAATTCACTGAATAAATGCAATAACCGCAGTCGCCGTCGTAAATCAAGCGGGGTTTAGATTGAAGCTCACTCATGCCGATATCCCTATCGTGATCAATGGTTGCTTATGATAATGCAGGGTCTTTTTACCGTTTGCAAGATCAGCATCTTGAGGTGTAATCGGTATATATCCAGCCTATCGCCTAAGCTTAGCTAACACAAATCGCTCAAAGGATATTAAGGCCGCATTGCCGCGATCATGCTTCAAAAGACAAATGTGCGTATCTTCTAATAATGGCAAACGAGGGTGATTAATCGCACTTAAATAATCAGGGATCATGGTGTGTGGCAACACCGTGACACCAAGCCCTGCTTTCACCGCAGCAATCGCACCCGCATAGCTCGGGCTCGAAAACACACAACGCCACTGAATGCCTGCGTTTTCTAAGGCTTTAATTGCACTTGCTCGATACACGCACGGCTGAGGCGAAAGCACCAAAGGCAAGGGTTTGTTTTGCTCAACCACCAAATCCGTGTTACCCACCCATTCCAATTTTTCAGAATAAACATCGACACCATTCGGAAAATCTTCTGGCCGACTCATCTTCACCAAAACCAAGTCAAATTCACGGCGTTTAAATCGCTCAAAAAGATTTAAGGTAAGATCACATTCAACATTTACAAAAATACGCGGATGCAACCTTGTAAAATCAACCAAAACATCAGAAAGATAAATGCTAGCAAAATTTTCCGGCATGCCAAATCGAACCTCCCCTTCAAGCGCTGGCTCTTTGAATCTGTCCATCAGCTCACGCTGAAGTGCCGCAATCTGACGTGCATAACCGAGAAAAACCTCACCATCATGGGTCAAGGTTAGCAACTTCCCCCGGATAAACAAAGACTTGCCCAACACGCTTTCAAGCTTAGCAATCTGCTGGCTGACAGCAGATTGCGTGCGGCCAACACGATCCGCCGCCTTGGTCACACTCCCCGTGTCGCTGACCGCCAAAAAACACTGTAAAGCCACCCCATCGATCATAATAAGAATTCCTAATTGGTTTAATTATTAATATTAATTTTACTTATTTTATGGGGTTTTATATCCTGAATGCAAGATATTCCCCACAAAAAAAAGAGGCTGTAAAATGATAACGCATTCATTATTAACATTATTTAACTTAGACGCCTTAGCCCTCATGATTATTGCGCTGGTGGGGTTTATAGGGATAACGGTCGCCGTATTTGCACGAAAATACCTGGAAGGCGACACCCGCTACACTCGCTTCTTCTGCTTACTAAGCTTATTAATCACCTCCCTCACCATCATGGCCGCCGCCGATCACTTGCTGTTGTTTTTGCTTGCCTGGGGCATTAGTAATTTTACACTCGTTCAATTAATGATTCACAAGCCGCAATGGGCCGCAGCCGCCCACTCTGGAAAACTGGCAGCAAAAACCTTTTTGTTTGGCTACCTGTGCCTAGCGATTGCTTTCTTTACACTTTACCTTGCAACAGGGCAAACATCGATACACAGCATACTGACAAACAGCAAAATAACACACCTGGTTGCACTGTTCTCAGGCTTGTTAATTTTTTTAACCGCAATGACACAATCAGCCATTTGGCCATTTCATCGGTGGTTGATGAGCTCATTGAATGCACCCACTCCCGTTTCTGCCATTATGCATGCAGGGCTGGTTAACGGCGGCGGGGTATTGCTCGCGAGATTCGCACCACTTTATTTTTCTCAACCACCGATGCTCACTTTGTTATTCGTGATGGGCATCAGCACCGCCATACTCGCCTCAATCTGGAAACTCATGCAATGCGACATCAAACGCATGCTCGCAGCCTCCACCATGGCACAAATGGGTTTTATGATAGCTCAATGCGGGCTAGGCTTATTTGCCGCAGCCATTGCTCATTTATGCTGGCACGGATTATTCAAAGCAAATTTATTTTTACACGCCTATGGAACTAAAAGCCAAAAAAATTTAACTGTGACGAATCAAGTCACTGGCAGGCAATTTATGCTTAGCTTAATAATCGGCGTTTTTGGCAGCTACATTTTTGCAAAAACAAGCCAGCAACCATGGCTAACGAATAACACCAGCACATTTTTGATGCTCATGGTCACACTCTTTTCTACCCAGTTCAATTTAAGCATATTAGAGCACGTAAAATTAAAAACTATTTTCACTGGCCTCACCATGACGGCCATTTTTTGTGCTGCCTACGGTTATAATGTTTTTATCATTGATACGGCACTAAAATCACTTCATTTAATTCAGCCACAACCTCTAAATCTAATACACATCACCGCCATGATCGCGCTGACAAGCACCTGGGTGATCACCACATTTAACAATCAACCCAAATTAAGCGCCTTATTTTCAAAAACACGGTCCAGGCTCTACGTGAAAGCACTCAATGCGAGCCAACCCCACCCAAAAACAATTACAACACATCGTCACAACTATCAATATTAATGAGGTTAATATGCACGCCGAAGCCAACACTTTCGAAAAAAATGCTTTTGATAGTATGCCCGACAAAAAGCGAGATGAATCAGACGATATCGCCTTCATGATTAACGAAGCCTGGAAAACCATCTCACCCTGGTGGCCACTAAAAAACCTCATTGCAACCAACCCCCTAAAAGGGTTTGAAGATTTAAGCTTCGAGCAATCGCTAGACCTCAGCATGCGTTATTTTCAAAATCGCGTTATTCAAAAACACATGGTGAATGTGAATCGCGAAACCATTAAATGGTGCCAAGTGTTTTTTGATGAAGGCCAAGCCGCTATCAACATGCCAGGGCGAAATCATGGCATTTATCATGCATGGCGAGCCTTGGTACACCATGATGACAAAATACATCAAAATAATTCTGATAACATTGAATGGTTAAATAACCTACCCCATTGCCCTGAAGAAGTCATTCAACATTGCCTTCAAAGGCTTAACATCCCCCTTAAGCAACAAAAAACATTTTTATCCATTCTGCTAACCAGCTTGCCCGGCTGGGCGAGCTATATTAAATATAAAACCGAATGGGCACCACAACACCTGCAAGACAAACACACGCTGACAAATAGTGAATATGTCGCCATTCGCATTATTATCACCTGCTTGCACTTGCCTGATGCAGTCAAGCTGATTGCTGCTTTTGAGCAAATGGACACCACAAACGTTAACACCACCTTGAATGCTATTCGAAACAATGAAATGCAATACGAAAGAAATATTGCCAATCAATTCTCCAATAATATAACAAACACCAACAAACAAAAAAAACCGATCGCACAACTTGTTTTCTGCATCGATGTCAGGTCGGAACCTTTTAGACGCGCCATTGAAGCCCAAGGAGACTATGAAACATTTGGCTTTGCTGGCTTTTTCGGCATCCCTGCATTAATAGAAGACAAAATGCGTGGGGAAACCTATGCAAGCTGCCCTGTTTTACTGAAACCCAAGCACACCATTAAATGTCGCCATACAAGCAAGCAATTTCATGCAGGCGCCTCAATGCTACTAAAAAAAATATACCGCCGTTTAAAATACAATGTGGTGACACCCTTTGCCTTGGCTGAAGCAATGGGCCCCTTTAGCGGGTTATGGATGGCTGCCAGAATGTTGCTCCCGAGTGCAAGTAAATATATTTACTCAGCGCTCAATCACATGACAAGCCATGACCCCCTTATCGAGCACACCATTCCACTGGAATCTCAAATTGAATATGCCGAAAGCGCCCTACGAACCATGGGGTTAACCTTGCATTTTGCACCCATCGTTGTCTTGTGTGGGCATGGAAGCTCAAGCGAAAATAATGCCTATGCGACAGCGCTGGATTGCGGGGCTTGCGGTGGCCACGATGGCGCCGCGAATGCAAAACTGCTCGCACAGCTATTAAATAACCCTTTGGTTAAAAATGGCCTTAAAAAAAAGGGGGTATCGATCAGCGATGACACCACCTTCATTGCGGCTTTACATAACACAACCACAGATCAGGTCACCTTGTATTGTGAAGAAGAAAAAAATAACACATTGATCAAAAAACTTAATGCCGATTTGAAAAAAGCACAAGAAGCCAATTGCAAGGCTCGCCTTCTTACATTAACCTCATCAAATCATGCCAACAAACTAAAGATGATCAAACAAAGAAGCTGCGACTGGTCAGAAACACGACCCGAATGGGGGCTAGCTCGAAATGCAGCATTTATTGTTGGCCCTCGAGACATCAGCAAAGAAATTAACCTGGATGGGCGTGCATTTTTACATTCTTATTGCTGGGAACAAGACAAAGATGGAAGCGCGCTTAGAGCCATTCTTACTGCGCCCATGGTGGTTGCACAGTGGATTAATGCTCAATATTTATTTTCAACGCTAGACAACATTGCCTACGGCAGTGGCAGTAAAATCACACAGAACATTACGGGGGAAATAGGGGTCATGCAAGGCAATGCCAGCGATTTAATGCATGGGTTGCCATTGCAATCGATTGCCATCAATGATCACACAACGCATCACCAAGCACTGCGCTTATTAACCATGGTCCATGCAAAAAAAGCCCTGCTCGATAACATCATTCAGCAAGAGGAGGTGCTTAAAAAATTATTTGGTAATGGCTGGGTCAACCTCATGTGCCTTGACCCTGAGGATAAGACTCTTTATAAACTACAGCGCAACCTATCCTGGTCTGTTGCGAAATGGCATTAAAAAATAGGCGATAAAAGTTTTTAGTGCACTCACGCCCATGCTTATGTTAATTTAGCCGGCTGTCACTTTAAACAAAAAATTAACTTGCAATAAAAACAAAGGGTTAACCATCTTGTCCGCACAAAAATCCCCTTGGCAATCAGAACTCGCTCGCATGGTCACTTGCCCAAAAACATTATTTTCATTGCTTGAACTGGACGAGCGAGCCCTGCAAGACGCGATGGCTGCAGCCGCTTTATTTCCGCTGCGGGTGACACACTCTTTCATTAGCCGCATGGAAAAAGGCAATTTAAACGACCCGCTCTTGCGGCAAGTGCTGCCGCTCGGGCAAGAGCTCGCAACAACCCCTGGCTACACCAACGACCCCCTGCAAGAAAAAAACGCCAACCCCGTGCCTGGCTTGCTGCATAAATATCAAAGCC
Organism: Gammaproteobacteria bacterium; assembly: GCA_035764205.1. GTDB lineage: Bacteria > Pseudomonadota > Gammaproteobacteria > DSM-16500 > DSM-16500 > Aquicella. The sequence goes on along the minus strand of DASTZQ010000001.1, from coordinate 11,439 downwards.
GCGTTTTAGTCACCCTGACAAGCGCTTGCGCTATTCACTGCCGTTATTGTTTTAGACGCTCTTTTCCTTATAATGAAAACACGCCTGGGCGTTCGGGCTGGCAAGCGCTTATCGACTATATTCAACAAGATGCAAACATCAATGAAGTGATCTTAAGCGGCGGCGACCCACTGGCCGTGAATGACGCTTATTTACACGAATTTACCAAGGCATTAAAAACCTTACCGCAAATTAAACGCTTACGCATACACACCCGATTATTAGTGGTGCTGCCTGAACGTGTGACACCTGAACTTCTTGCGTGGTTAACTTCCTTAAGCATGAAACCCATCATTGTGATACATGCTAATCACCCCAATGAAATTAACGGCACAGTAAAAGAAGCACTGGCTTTATTGCAAAAAGCAGGCGTCACACTCTTGAATCAATCGGTTTTATTAAAAAATATTAACGACAATGAAGCAACCTTAACAGCGCTCAGTGAAAAATTATTCGAGTGTGGTGTGTTACCTTATTATTTACACATGCTTGATAAGGTCAATGGCGCAGCGCACTTCGATTGCACGCCTGAAAAAGCAAAGCAACTTCATGCCAGCATGAAACGCGTTTTACCCGGGTATTTGGTGCCAAAATTAGTGGTTGAAGTGGCTGGGGCGCTTTCTAAAACGTGGGTTTGATAGCGGTGTGCCCTCAGAATAACACCTTAATTACATGCAATATAATTAAAACTCAACTCAATGGTATGCGAATATTTTAATAAAAAAAACGCAGCCTATTCGCTAGACCGCGCTTTTAGAGATAAGCTTGCTTAATCCAACCCTAAAACACCCACATCACCACCGCCTGCGGTGCCGTTTGGTTAAGCCCGCTGATGCCGAACTTGTTACGCCAATAAGACCACTCAACACCTGCAAACAAGCGATTGGGCCTGCCGCGGAAATTGCCAAGATCGAGCTTAAGCGTTGGTTGTGACACAATTTGATGTGAACACTGACCGTGGCTACCAATGTAATCAACAAAGCCATCAAAACGAAAACTGGCTGAGCCAATGTCAAATGGCAAAGACCACGAAGGGGTAATTTGATAAGTGGTATTGTTACAGCCATTGCCCGTGCTGCCAATGCGACCCTTATCCATGTAAGCATAAGCACCCAAGGAGAAAAATTGAAACTTAGGAATTTTCAAGTTAAACGTCAACCCGGGCAAAAACACCAAAGGCGATGCACCGGTGTTATTCGACCCCGCATTAACCCCCATGGTAATCAAGATGTCGTCCAAAATCGGACGAGCTGAAAAGTCTGCATGGGTTGTCTTGCTGATACTCACAGATGGATACCATTCCGAGTAAAATTCCGTCGCATTTTGTGCAGACTGATTATATCGGATATAGTCCATGAAGAAATAACTACTGCCCCAACTCCACCCTGCTGAATTTTCCAGCGTGACCGTTCGCGCGATGATATTCGACACCCCCGGCTCCCTGAAAGAATTACCATAAAGGGCTTGAATATCGGTCGTTGTAAAAGCCTTAGAAGTGGATGCTTGGTCAGCACGCACCGGTGGCGGTGGCGCATCAACTGATGCGCCAGGCGTCACTGATACCGCTTGTTGATCTGCACGCTCAGGAGGCGGCGTCTTCTTAGAAGACGCGCCCTGAACCACCAATGGAAACCCAAGCAACACCGTCAAACAACTCAATGCAAATTTATTTCGATAACCAAACCTCATGATGACATCCCTTCTTTTGGATAGCTTTCACGCATGACAATGGCAAGCACGAAAGCTAGCACTAAGGCTATCGTAATGGGTAAGGCTGCATATTGAACGAGGTCTAATGATCCAGCATCGATGCCTTCATCAATGCCCCAACCAATGCGCACACCCGGACGGCTCATTAAAACCCCGCCGATAATAAACATAATACCATTGACGACAGAGGCCGCTGTACCGATTTGCTGCGGACGCACAACATCAGCGGAAGAACTAAATGACAACATGTGCGACGCATTGCAAAAACCAAACACAAAACACAAGAACATGGCTGCTGCAGAACCCAAATTAGCAATGTTGATTAAGGCTAAGAAAACCAGCAACTGCCCTGCATTGCAAACCAAAATAGGGAATTTACGTTTACGCACCACGTCAGACCAATGCGGCACCGTTGCACTGCCAACAGCCAAGCCTAACCACAACATGGAAGCACCGAAATTAGCCGTGCCTTCACTTAAACCATGCACCATCAAAATTTTCGGCATCCAGATAACGCCTAAAGCTAACATAGCACCAAAACTTAATGCGCCGATGATCGCAACCAACCAAACATGACCGCTTTTAAACACTTGAATTAAATCGTGAATCACGGAAGCAAAAAATTCACCGATGCCACCCCTGTGATCGCTAGCAACGGGTTCGGGGTCTTTAATAAACATAAAACCCAACACGGTTAATGCCACACCAAACACAGCGGTGCAATTAAACAAGGTGCGCCAGGTGGTGGAATCCAAGGCGAGCCCAATTAAGTTTTGTGAAAATGCTGAGGTTAAAGCAGCGATCATTTGAACAAGACCGAACATGAAACTAAATTTTGCCATGCCGAACCATTTGCCACCCACATAACCTGCACCCACAAACCCTGTGCACGAACCCACGGCAATAATCACTTGAGACAAAAGCAACATCTCAAAGCTATTCGCATTGGCAAAGGTGAAAATCCCGAGGGTGACTAAACCAATGGCCACTGGCAACACTTTACCTGCGCCCAATCTATCGAGTGCCGCACCACCAAAGAATTGAAAAATGGCAAATGCCCAGGTATAAACCGCCGCAATCGTCGCCACTTGCGCAACGGAAATGCCCAACTCACCTTGCACACTTGCATTGACAATCGCATACCCTGTTTGAAAACTAAATAAGAAAACAACAAAGGTGACGGCCAACGCCCAAATCCACCACGCCCTTAAACTACCGAGTTGAAAATTACTCATACACTTCTCCTTGTGAATGTTCGGCTAAAGTTCTTTACTGTGACGTAATTCCCCAGCAACGTAAGTCGCTCTCACTGCACGGTCGTCAGCTAAAGTCATTTGAATGAATAAGGCTTCATTAATGTCTTTAACAAATTGCATGCGGTAATCAATGATGGGGGTTGATTTTAGGTTGAGAACAACAATGTCAGCTTCCATGCCCGGTGCAATGCTACCCACTTTGTCTTCAATATACATGGCTTTCGCTGTTCCACGCGTTGCAAGGTAATAAGCATGACCCGCGTCTAAGCGATAATTGCTAAGCTCAGCGGCTTTATATGCTTCATTCAATGTTTGCAAAATGGAGAAGGATGTCCCTGCGCCTAAGTCAGTGCCTAACCCCACCAACACATTTTTTTCCATTGCACGTTGAAGATTGAAAACACCACTGCCCAAGAAGAAATTAGACGTCGGGCAATGTGAGATGGCCGAACCCGTGCGATGCATGCACTGCATTTCTTCATCATCCAGATAAATGCCATGACCGAAAACCGCGCGAGGGCCGCATAAGTGATAATGATCGTAAACATCGAGGTAGCTCTTACGCTCAGGGAATAATTCTTTCACCCAAGCCACTTCGCCCTTATTTTCAGACACGTGCGTTTGCATGTAGCAATCGGGGTGTTCTTTCCATAAGGCCCCTGCGGATTCCAACTGATCAGGCGTGCTGGTTGGTGCAAAGCGAGGCGTGATGGCATACATTAAACGCCCGCGCCCATGCCATTTTTTAATGAGGGCTTTGGAATCGTCGTAACCCGTTTGCGTGGTATCCAGCAAATAATCGGGCGCATTGCGATTCATTAACACCTTGCCCGCCGCCATTCGCATTCCTAAACGTTCAGCTTCTTCAAACAAAGCATCAACGGATTGCGGGAACACCGTGCAATAAACACAGCTGGTGGTGATACCATTTTTCAAGCACTGATCCAAGAACATGCTGGCAACGGAACTCGCAAACGCTTTATCTGCGTATTTGCGTTCGGTTGGGAAGGTGTATTTGTTAAGCCAATCCAGCAATTGCTCACCGAAAGCGGCGATCATGGTGGTTTGTGGAAAGTGAACGTGGCTATCTAAAAAACCGGCCGAGATTAAGGAATCTGGCCCGTAATTTTTAATGGGGATGCCATCAGGCAATTGGGATTTAATTTTATCGGCTGGCCCAAAATGCGTGATGTAACCATCACCAAAGGCAACAATGGCGTCAGGTTCATACACCATGGTTTTTTCAAGCCCGTCTTTGAAGGGGTCGCCGGTGAAGGTTAACACTGGCCCGCGTATGGCGTTACGAGGCACACGTGATTGCTGTGAAGTCATCCTTGTCTTCCTCTAGTAATCATACAAGCTCGTCAAAAGCATACTATGACCCATCAAAAAGAAGCAAGCCCCCTCCCTGCTCGTTAACAATTAAACGATTTTATGATAATCTAAAACTTCCTGACAAAGAGACAAGGATAGGGCTTTGTTAAAGGATCTGCAGGAGAAAATCAAAGCAAATTATCGCCGTCCGCCCATTATTTGGTTATCCGCTGGGTTCGCTGGCGTCACGATTATTGCCTTATTCGTCCTCGCAAGCTGCAGCGACCACGCCCCCACCAATAACAACATTGCTGTGTCTGTTATCAAGGTCACCCCCAAAGACACCCCCGTCATCATTGAGTTTGTTGGGCAAACCGAGAGCTCACACGCCGTTGAAATTCGGGCCCGCGTTAATGGCTTTCTTGATAAACGCCTCTATACCGAAGGCGCTTACATCAATGCCGGGGACATGATGTTTCAAATGGACCCCAAGCCCTTTCAAGCGCAGCTCAATGCCGAAGTGGCTGCATTGAACCAAGAAAAAGCACGCTTGAAAACCGCCAAAGCCAATTTGGTTCGCATTCGACCCTTGGTTAAGTTGGATGCCTTGTCTCAAAAAGACTTAGACGATGCCACCGGCCGCGAAGAAGCCTCAGCCGCCGCCGTGGAAATGGCAAAGGCAAACGTGGAAAAATCGGCCCTCAATTTGGGTTACACCGCCATTGCCTCCCCCATCTCAGGCGTCACTAGCTATGCGCGGGTGCAAGACGGCACCTATGTCGGGCCAAGCAACAGCTTATTAACCTATGTTTATCAAATTGACCCCATGTGGGTGAAATTCAGCGTTTCTGAAAATGATGTGCTGAAATACCGCGGCGAATCGAAACTCGGCCAATTCATCACCCCCAAAGACCAGGCTTATGACGTTGAAGTGGTCTTAGCAGATGGTAGTATTTATCCAGAAAAAGGGAAATTGACATTTTCTGACGCGGAATATAATCAACAAACCGGCACCTTCCTCGTTCGCGCCACGATTAGCAACCCCAAGAGCCTGCTACGCCCCGGGCAATTTCTGCGTGTCCACTTATTGGGTGGCATACGCCCTGCTGCTATTTTAGTGCCCCAGCAAGCCGTGTTTGAAGGCGCACAAGGTCACTTTGTTTGGGTGGTCGACGAGCACCATAAAGCACAAATTCGCAATGTGGACGTTGGCGCTCAATATCAAAAACAATGGTTCATTAGTAAAGGGTTAAACGCCGGGGATACGGTTGTCGTTGATGGCATGATCAGGCTCACGGCAAACGCCCCCATCAAAATCACTGGAACCACCTAAATGATAACGGATTTTTTCATTGATAGGCCCATCTTCTCTGCCGTTATTTCCATTGTGATTTGCATTGCAGGCCTCGTGGCCATGGCCGTGCTGCCCATTGCGCAATACCCGCAAATTACCCCCATCCAAATTCAAGTGACAGCGACTTACCCGGGTGCCAGCGCTGAAGTGGTCGCACAAAATGTGGGCGCGCCCATCGAGCAGCAAGTGAATGGCGCAGATAACATGCTTTATATGTCGTCCACCAGCACGTCAACGGGTAATTACACCCTCACCATTTATTTCAGCATCAACACCGACCCAAGCCTCGCACAAGTGGATGTGCAAAATCGCGTGAACATGGCTTTAGCACAATTACCCAAAGAAGTGACGAATCAAGGCATACAAGTTCAAAAGAAAACACAAACCTTCTTGATGGTGTTAGCGCTTTACTCTCCTGACAACCGCTACACCTCTGATTACATCGCTAATTACGCGAATATTTACGTTCTGGATGCCATCAAACGCATCAATGGCGCAAACCAAGCTTCCATTTTTGGCGTGCCTGATTATGCCATGCGCTTGTGGCTAAAGCCCGACCGCATGGCCCAACTTGGCATCACCACCACTGACATTGCGAATGCCGTTAAACAACAAAACCAGCAATATGCCGCCGGGCGCATTGGGCAATCGCCCACGCCATACCCGGTGACGCTCACCTACCCTGTTGCGACCACTGGCCCCTTCACCGAGCCCGCTGAATTTGAAAACATTATTCTGCGCGCTTCTAATGATGATGCCGCCATTGTGCGCTTAAAAGACATTGGTTATGCCGATTTAGGGCGCAAAGATTATTCCATACGCACGTCTTATCAAGGCAAAGATGCGACACTCATTGTGGTTTATCAACAACCCGGCGCCAACGCCATTGAAGTGGCAAAACAAGTGAAAGCCAAATTAAGAGAATTATCCAGCAGTTTTCCCGATGGTTTACAATATTCCATTGCACTCGATACCACCACGTTTGTCACCGCCTCTATTAAAGAAGTGATACACACTTTTTTTGAAGCGGTTTTATTAGTCGTTTTGGTTGTGTTTGTTTTTTTACACAGCGGGCGGCTCACGCTCATTCCCATTTTAGCGGTGCCCGTTTCCATTTTAGGCGCACTGATAGGCATGTTTGCTTTAGGCATTTCCATTAACATGCTCACCTTGTTTGGCATGATTTTAGCGATAGGTTTGGTGGTGGACGATGCCATTGTGGTGGTTGAAAACACTGAGCGCAATATGATTACGCACAAGCTCTCGCCTAAAGAAGCCGCTAAACGTGCCATGACAGAAGTGACAGGGCCTGTCATTGCCATTGTGTTGGTGTTGAATGCGGTGTTTATTCCCGTGACTTTTCTCGGTGGCATTACGGGGCAGCTATATAAACAATTTGCAGTGACCATTGCGATTTCTATTATCTTCTCAGGCATTGTTGCTTTAACACTGTCGCCAGCCTTGGCTGCTATTTTGATTCAACCGAAGCACGAAAAAAAGCACGCCTTCTTCGATTATTTTGATAAAAAATTTAATCGCATCACTGACATTTACGTCGGCGGTGTGAAATATGTGATGGATCACACACGATGGGCTTTAATTTCATTCGTGGTGTTAATTGGCGCAACGCTGCTGGCCTTCACCAGTTGGCCCACGGCCTTTGTTCCACAAGAAGACCAAGGGTATATTTTTGTTCCTTACTTTTTACCTGATGCAGCAAGCCTCGATAGAACCGAAGCCTTAGGCAAAAAAGCCGCTGAATTCATGCGTAAAAACCCAGCCGTTGCGAATGTGACCGAAGTGGATGGCTACAGTTTAATTGATCAACAAAATAAAACGAATAATGGCTTATTATTTGTTTCTTTCAAAGATTACAAAGAACGCGCTTCTTCCGATTTACAAGCACCGGCAGTGATCGCCGCCGGATTAAAAGCCTATAGCAACATCAAAGAGGGCATCGTGCTGCCGGTTAACCCCCCGGCTATTCCTGGCTTAGGGGTCACCTCAGGGTTTGAGTTGTGGATACAACAAAAAGGAGATGGCACGTATGGCAATTTAGTGGAGGTGGCTAAAGCCATTGTCGCTAAAGCAAAAAATAATCCTGCCTTGGTTGGTGTGAGCACCACCGCCAATGCGAATAGCCAACAATTATTTGCTGATGTCGATAGAGAAAAAGCTGAAATTTTAGGCGTGCCTGTTGAAGAAATTTATAACACCCTGCAAACCTTATATGGTTCTCTTTATGTCAGCCAATTTCCGAAATATTCACGCCTCTGGCAAGTGATTTTGCAAGCGGAACCGGCTTATCGATTGTCGCCTGATAACATCGGCCAAATTTATGTTCGCAATCACAACGGCATTATGGTGCCACTTTCTTCCGTTGTTCACACAAAAAGCATCAGCGGTGTTGATTTAATGACACGTTTTAATAACTACCCTGCGGTGAAAATTACCGGCTCAGCTGCACCGGGTTATAGCTCAGGGCAGGCGATTGCAGCCATGGAAAAAATCGTCAATACCGTGGTGCCGACCAATTACGGTTTTGAGTGGTCGGGCGAATCACGCGAAGAAAAAATGGCAGGGTCAACCTCAACGCTTGCATTGCTATTTGGATTGCTGTTTGTGTTCTTAATTTTGGCGGCACAATATGAAAGCTGGGCCCTGCCCTTTAGTGTCATGATGTCTGTGCCTTTTGCAGTGTTTGGTGCTTTGCTCGCGATTATTTTACGCAATATCAACAATGATATTTATTTTCAAATTGGTTTACTGACCTTGGTTGGCCTCTCTGCCAAAAACGCCATTTTAATTGTTGAATTTGCGGTTGAGCAACACCGTGAAGGTAAATCATTCTACGACGCCGCCTTGGAGGCTTCAAAATTACGCTTCAGGCCTATTATTATGACATCGCTTGCCTTTATCTTAGGCTGCATTCCACTGGCGCTCGCTTCCGGCGCTTCTGCCAATAGCCGACACTCCATTGGCACGGGCGTGATAGGCGGCAGCTTAATGGCAACCACCGTCGCCATTTATTTTATCCCCTTATTTTTCTGGTTATTTGAAAGCATGGTTGAAAAACTACATAAAAAAAACCAGGCAAAAGCATTACCACCTCAACCTGAGAATAATTAATATGCACAAAAAACTAATGATAGCCAGTTTATTAATGACCCTCTCTGGTTGCATGGTCGGGCCTGATTATAAACGCCCCCACATTCAAACACCGTCGTCCTATCGCCATCAACAACATGCCGTTGCCGAGGCAGCAGATATGCGTTGGTGGAAACAATTTCACGACCCTGTGTTAAACCAATTAATGGTCGAAGCCTTGGCGAATAATAAAGACATTAAAATTGCGACGGCTAACATTGAACAAGCCTCAGGCTTGCTGATGACAACGCGCTCTGCTTTATTCCCTCAAATAAATTATAATGCGAATGGCACGCGTGCTTTGTCTTCTGAAAACATTGCCATCCCTGAACCCAGCCCCAACCCGTATAATAATTTTCAACTCTTGGCAGGTGCCAGCTGGGAAATTGATTTATGGGGGCGCATTCGAAGGCAAACCGAATCGGCTAATGCGGTTTTATTAGCTTCCGAAGAAGCCAAGCGCGGCGTGGTGCTTTCATTGGTTGCTGAAGTGGGTTCGGCTTATATTCAATTACGCGCGCTTGATGAACAACTTGAAATTTCGAAAAAAACATTGCGTGCTTATAAAAAAAGCTTACGCTTGTTTACCTTGCAACACCAATACGGGCAAGTGTCTTTAATTAATGTTGAACAAGCCCGATCGCAATATGAAACCGCCGCTGCGACTATTCCACAAATTCGCGTGCAAATCACTAACACAGAAAATGCTTTATCTGTCTTACTAGGCCGCAACCCAGGGCCTATCCCACGCGGTAAAAAAATCACGGCATTATCTTTACCAGCAATTCCTGCTGGCATTCCTTCCCAGTTACTTGAGCGCCGACCTGATATTTTGCAAGCCGAACAAAATTTAATTGCGGCCAATGCTCAAATTGGGGCGGCAAGGGCCTTATATTTTCCTACCATTTCATTAACCGGCGCCCTTGGTAAAAACAGCGAAGCCTTGGGCAATTTATTCACTGGTTCGAGCAAAACTTGGAATTACAGTGGCTCTATCACTGGGCCCATTTTCACGGCTGGCGCCATTCACGGGCAAGTGGTTCAAGCGACAGGCGCCATGCAAGCCAATTTGGCTTCATATGAACAAACCATACAAAAAGCATTTGCCGATGTGGATAATGCGCTGACCTCACGCTATGAATTCCATAAAAAAATGACTGCGCAAGATAACATGGTGAATGCTTATAAAAAATATAAATTCTTGGCTTGGCATAAATACAACGAGGGTTACAGCCCTTATTTAGAGGTCTTGTTTGCGGAATCACAACTCTACCCCGCACAATTAACGGCGGCACAAACCAAAGCCGCCTTATTAATCAGCGCGATTAATATTTATAAAGCCATGGGTGGCGGCTGGGTGGATGAAGCGGAAAAGATGACTGGCTAAGCCTTGAGGCATTCAAATCATGATGCGGCAGCAAGATATCCAAAACATAACCTTTAATTTACCACAAGATGCGGTCGCATTTTCAACAAGGCAAAGACATGCGCAATGGTTGCTAATGTTAAATTAGCGCGACCGCTTTAGAAACGTCTTCTTGCAATGATTGCAAGTATTCCATCTCCAATTTAGCTAATTTTTCAATTTCAGCGATTTCGGATTTATCTAATTGTCCATTCTTGTTGATTATTACGCACACAGACCCCTTTTCACTATAATACAGTATAGTACATTATATTGTAGTTGTTTATGGATTCCGAGAAGTCACTTTATGGCTCATGACAAAAATAATTATATAACTATTTGAAAATTAAAGAAAATACTGTATAAATTAGTGACGACCCATGACTACTCATCTTATCGTCTATACTTCATGTGATAACCCCAAAAACGACATATCGGGAAAACTATCATGATTAAGCAATTAACATTGATGTTTTTAGCAGGTGTGCTTGTAAGCCTGATAGTAGAATCTCATCACTTGGGATTGCTCTATACAAACAATCAATCATTCTTTTATATCATAGGCTATTTAATAGGTTACTCACTTTTGCTTATGATGATCAGCCTTTTTTTGGCAGCCATTCCACGCATTATTTACTGGGCTATGAAAATAAAGAAACCACCTAAATTTTTCATTTTAGGGTGGACCATGTGGGTACTAATTATTATTGCTTTAGCAACAAACCAACTCTATAACATAGCGACACACCCAGAACCAACCAGCACCAATTTGAGCACTGAAAACCAAAATGCGGCGCAAAACGTATACAAGTTGGTTTCTGGTTCTATATATACGATAAAAAGCACAGATGCTAAGAATAAAACCATTACATCTGGTGGCGCTGTTGCGGTTTCAAAAGATTACCTGGCAACGAACTGTCACATTATTATAAATCCAAAAAACATTTCTGTGTTAATCAATCACGAAAAAAAACAAGCTGAACTTTATTCAGCACATAATGATTTGTGCATCATCTCTATTAAGGGAGTTTCATTTACCCCAGTAAAAATGAGAAGAGCAAAGACCGTCGAAATTGGGGAAGAAGTTTATGCTGTTGGAAACCCTGAAAGAATTGAAAAAACAATTTCTGATGGGATCATTTCAAACAAATTAGACGTTCGCGGCCTAATAATACTACAAACGAATGCATCCATTTCACATGGCTCAAGTGGCG